>NZ_CP075175.1:1530000-2202500 GCF_021223605.1 Paenibacillus sp. 481 | reverse complement strand
GCCGAAAGGCGTAGTCGAAGGACAACAGGTTGAAATTCCTGTACCACCGTGAACCGTTATGAGCAATGGGGTGACGCAGAAGGATAGGGACGCGAACTGATGGAATAGTTCGTCCAAGCAGTGAGGCCGATGTGTAGGCAAATCCGCACATCATTAAGGCTGGGCTGTGATGGGGAGGGAAATTTATAGTACCGAAGGTCTTGATTTCATGCTGCCGAGAAAAGCCTCTAGCCAGGGAGAAGGTGCCCGTACCGCAAACCGACACAGGTAGGCGAGAAGAGAATTCTAAGGCGCGCGGAAGAACTCTCGTTAAGGAACTCGGCAAAATGACCCCGTAACTTAGGGAGAAGGGGTGCCTCGGTAGGGTTAATAGCCCGAGGGGGCCGCAGTGAATAGGCCCAATCGACTGTTTAGCAAAAACACAGGTCTGTGCGAAGCCGCAAGGCGAAGTATACGGGCTGACGCCTGCCCGGTGCTGGAAGGTTAAGGGGAGTGGTTAGCCGCAAGGCGAAGCTATGAACCGAAGCCCCAGTAAACGGCGGCCGTAACTATAACGGTCCTAAGGTAGCGAAATTCCTTGTCAGGTAAATTCTGACCCGCACGAATGGCGTAACGAATTGGGCGCTGTCTCAACGAGAGATCCGGTGAAATTTTAATACCTGTGAAGATGCAGGTTACCCGCGACAAGACGGAAAGACCCCATGGAGCTTTACTACAGCTTGATATTGGACTTTGGTACGGACTGTACAGGATAGGTGGGAGCCTTAGAAGCCTGAGCGCCAGCTTAGGTGGAGGCACCGTTGGGATACCACCCTGTTCGTATCGGAGTTCTAACCTAGGACCGTTACCCGGTTCGGGGACAGTGTCAGGTGGGTAGTTTGACTGGGGCGGTCGCCTCCTAAAGAGTAACGGAGGCGCCCCAAGGTTCCCTCAGAATGGTTGGAAATCATTCGAAGAGTGCAAAGGCATAAGGGAGCTTGACTGCGAGACCTACAAGTCGAGCAGGGACGAAAGTCGGGCTTAGTGATCCGGTGGTACCGCATGGAAGGGCCATCGCTCAACGGATAAAAGCTACCCTGGGGATAACAGGCTTATCTCCCCCAAGAGTCCACATCGACGGGGAGGTTTGGCACCTCGATGTCGGCTCATCGCATCCTGGGGCTGAAGTAGGTCCCAAGGGTTGGGCTGTTCGCCCATTAAAGCGGTACGCGAGCTGGGTTCAGAACGTCGTGAGACAGTTCGGTCCCTATCTGTCGCGGGCGTAGGAAATTTGAGAGGAGCTGTCCTTAGTACGAGAGGACCGGGATGGACATACCGCTGGTGTACCAGTTGTTCTGCCAAGAGCATCGCTGGGTAGCCAAGTATGGAAGGGATAAGCGCTGAAAGCATCTAAGCGTGAAGCCCCCCTCAAGATGAGATTTCCCACTTTTGGTAAGACCCCTTGAAGACGACGAGGTTGATAGGTTCGGGGTGGAAGTACAGTAATGTATGGAGCTGACGAATACTAATAGGTCGAGGGCTTATCCTAAATAAGCAAGATGATTCGAAGTGACGATTTACCTTTCACGATCAGTTTTCAGGGCGCAAGTCTTGAATTTCTATCTTGAATCACTTATAATACGGTGGACAAGTGTGAAACCTGCCTTAAACGTGGGGAGATACCCAAGAGGCCGAAGGGGACGCTTTGCTAAAGCGTTAGGGTGTCACAGCCGCGAGGGTTCGAATCCCTCTCTCTCCGCCATGATTTTTTAAGTGAATAGTGTGGCGGTGTAGCTCAGCTGGCTAGAGCGTACGGTTCATACCCGTGAGGTCGTGGGTTCGACTCCCTCCGCCGCTACCACAAATCTTATCTTTAATATACCCATATGGACGCTTAGCTCAGCTGGGAGAGCATCTGCCTTACAAGCAGAGGGTCGGCGGTTCGATCCCGTCAGCGTCCACCATTATTTTGCCGGTGTAGCTCAGTTGGTAGAGCGGCTGACTTGTAATCAGTAGGTCGGGGGTTCAAGTCCTCTCGCCGGCACCATGTAAAAATTTGAGGAGCTGTGGTGTAGAGGCCTAACATGCCTGCCTGTCACGCAGGAGACCGCGGGTTCGAATCCCGTCAGCTCCGCCATTTTTACTCTAGTAAGTGGAGGAATTAACTCCTACACTTTATTTTTTTGTCGAAAACCGCATATATTGCGGCTCGGTAGCTCAGTCGGTAGAGCAGAGGACTGAAAATCCTCGTGTCGGCGGTTCGATTCCGTCCCGAGCCACCATGTAAATCATGGAGGATTAGCGAAGTGGCCAAACGCATCAGACTGTAAATCTGCTCCCTTACGGGTTCGGTGGTTCGAATCCATCATCCTCCACCATTTACGAGCCATTAGCTCAGTTGGTAGAGCACCTGACTTTTAATCAGGGTGTCGTAGGTTCGAGTCCTACATGGCTCACCAGTTTTTAATTTTCAAACTTCAGTGAATATCTGAAGTTTTTTTGTTTTTTATAAAATAGTTGAGATTAGTTCACTATTTAATTACATATTTGGAATGGAAAAAGGCTTGTGAACTACTAATCACAAGTCTTTTTTGTGTTTATTTTAATAGAAAGCAATATGGACGGGTTGTGTTTGTCATTACGAGGTTAACATGTGTTAAAATACAATCAATTGTGATGTTAAAATGTGATGTAAAGTAGGCTGAGCAAAATGAATTTAGATTTTGTGACAGAAAAGCTTAAACAAATTAGCGGAGTAGAAATATCGGTACAACATTTGTCGATAAAGCAATGGCGAAAGTTGCAGGAAAAAGCCCAGCCTTATACAGATGGAGAACTAGTTGTTGGAGTTCGTATTAATGATCTTATTTATTATAAATGGAACGAAGAAGAAGACATGATAACGTTTTTGCTTGCTTCAGAAGCCACGCTGTCAGCGTCAGAATTACAGCTGATGGACTGGTTGATTCGTGTAGAGCGACCACTAAAAAATACTTCATTGCGCGCAGCGGATGAGGTAAAGGTACAGGCTACTCAGCTATCCTCATGGATTCATGAGCAATTGGAGCTGCGACAACTTGGGTCAGAAGTACCTGATACGCTGCAATTAAAAAAGAGGCTGTGTGCAGAGTTTGTTCCTTTTTTGCTTATATCCGACCATGGAAGGGACACTGACTATGCAGAGTTATATAAGCTGCTACGTTCCTATTTTGGAGGAGAGTACGTACTTATACCGCTTGAAGAAAAAGAATGGTTAATACTTTGCCCACACTCGCTAATATGGTCGAGTGAACAAGATGAGGAAACGGACGAAATGGAGTCTATTGAAGATACATTGACTTCATTTTGCCTTGGATTATATGAGTTGTTAGCTAGTGAGTGGATAGGAGATAGTCAATTATCTGTTGGTTATACTACTATTCCAAATAAAGGGCTGCCTGGTGTGGTGTCTCAACTTCGTGAGACGATATATTTAGGGCGAACTTTTCATGTGGCAGATAATATTCATTTACCGTGGGAGCTTCATTTAGAGCGGCTCGTGTTCAGCATTCCTGAGCAGGTACGTAAGCAATTTTTAGAACGTGTCGTTACGAAAGGGCGCAGTTTTGTCGATGAGGAGACGATGGCCACGGTCGTAACCTTTTTTCAGCACAATTGTAGCGTTAGTGAAACGGCGAAGCGTTTATACATTCACCGCAATACGTTGCTGTATCGTTTAGATAAGCTAAAGCAAGATACGGGGCTTGATGTGCGGAGTTTTTCAGATGCGGTATTAGTAAAGTTGATTTTGCTATTGTACAAAGTGACAAACTAAGGGGATATATTTTTGTGCATGATGTGCATAGCCATGTAAGCGTTATTTCGTTAAGATGTAAGTAACAAGTAACCGATTACATTCAACGTATACTGAGGGGGAAACGATCATGGCAGGCGTACGCTTAGAAAATATTTTCAAGAAATACCCGGGTGCAGATAAGGCAACAGTTAAAGATGTTAACTTGGACATTAAAGACAAGGAGTTTTTGGTCCTTGTAGGTCCATCGGGTTGCGGTAAATCAACGACATTGCGTATGATTGCAGGTCTTGAAGAGATTTCTGAAGGAAAATTGTTTATTGGTGACCGCCTTGTTAACGATGTTGCGCCAAAAGACCGTGACATTGCGATGGTATTCCAATCTTATGCGTTGTATCCACATATGAACGTGTATCAAAATATGGCGTTTGGTTTGAAATTGCGTAAGTTCAAAAAAGATGAAATCGACAAACGTGTTCGTGAAGCTGCGAAAATTCTCGACATCGAGCACTTGCTTGACCGCAAACCAAAGGCGTTGTCTGGTGGTCAGCGTCAGCGTGTTGCGCTTGGTCGTGCAATCGTTCGTGAGCCACAAGTATTCTTGATGGACGAACCGCTTTCTAACTTGGATGCAAAATTGCGTGGCCAAATGCGTGCTGAGATTTCGAAATTGGCGAAGCGTTTGCAAACGACAGTTATTTACGTAACGCATGACCAAATCGAAGCAATGACGATGGGTGACCGTATCGTTGTTATGAAAGACGGTATCATTCAACAAGCGGCAGCTCCAGATGTGTTGTACAACCATCCAGTGAATATGTTCGTTGCAGGCTTTATTGGCTCGCCAACGATTAACTTCGTCAACGGTACTTTAACTGAAGAGGGCGGCGAACTTCGCTTTAAAGCACCTGGCTTGAACGTTGTCGTTCCAGCAGGTAGAGCGCAAGCCTTGAAAGAGAAAGGCTACGTTAGCAAAGAAGTTATTCTCGGCGTTCGTTCTGAAGATATTCACGAAGAGCCTGTATTTTTGGAAGCATCGCCACACAGCCAGTTCACAGCTACTATTGAAGTTGCTGAGAACTTGGGTCACGAGATGTTGCTCTACTTGAACGGTGTAGGCAACAGCAGCGTTATCGCTCGTGTAGACGGTCGCTCCAACGCTAAGGAAGGCCAAACTGTGAAGCTTGCAATCGATATGAACAAAATTCACGTGTTTGATAAAGATTCCGAATTGAACATTTTCGAGAGCTAATTATAAATAAATTAGATCGCATATAAGCGTGAATCTAAAAGAACTACAAAAAAAGGGTGCCTCGCAAGTCAACGACTTGGGAAGCACCCTTTTTGGTGTACCTATGTGCGATTAAGTTTGAGCGGACACGCCTTTTTGCTTGTTGAAAAATGAAAAATTACGACTTCTTATTAGTCCGTCTAAACCGATTGAGCCAGCTTGATGGAGCGATATAAGGATGAGCAACGAAGCGATAATCATCGTTGGGTTAAGGCTAACGGAACCACTAAGGAAGAAGGCATAATTCATCATGAATCCGAAGAAGGCGGCTGTTTTGGTGAACAGGCCGACGATAAGTCCGATTCCTACAAGCAATTCTCCGACGGGAACGATGAAGTTAAAGATTTGGATGTTAGGCATAACGACGGACTCCAAAAATTGTCCCCACCAATCTGGAATAGATGGTTTGGCACCTTGGGATTTTTCTATTGCACCAGAAATATATTGAGTGGCATCAAAGTTCCCTTTTTGCAATTTATTTAATGCGGCTTTAAACCAATACCAACCTAACATAACTCTTACGACAATTAAAAGCCATTTTACGACGACATTTTTCCGAGCAAATTCTATCATCTATAAACTCTCCTCTATTCCAAATAGACAGCGCTTTAAGTTTTATATTGAATTTTTTATAGAGCAAGAGACTGTCCGCTAGTAGTATCAACTAATTCCCTAGCACGGACAGCCCTCTTGCTATTCTAGTGAATTACAGACTGTTCAATGAATTACGAACGGGTTGTGAGAACCCAAAGCCGGACACTTGATCCCAGTTGATGGACCATGTCATGACTCCAGGGAAGGCTGAATAGCCAGCTGGATTACGCAGTACATAGGCACCACCATAGCTTTGACCCTTAACAAGATATTTCAGTGCTTTATCAATATCAGCTGGGGTTGTGTACCCTCCTGCAGGAGCAGCACGCGGTATTGATGGTAATCCGAAACCTACTTGATCCGCACGTAAAGCAGGGAACTTGTTCGCCTGATTGTTGGCAATTGGGAAGCCTTGCAACAACATTTCAGTCATGGCAACTTGGAAATCAGGTGTGCCTTGGCTATAAGTACGGCCATCAAGAGCTGTGATGCCACCTGTGTTATAGTGCTGAACATGGATAATGTTCAGTCTGTCTTTGAAGGCGTAAATGACCGGCAAGTAGGCACCCCATGGGCCGCCGTATGCAGTCATGCCACCTTGAACATAAGCTGTTTCTGGAGCCATTGTCAGTAAGAAGTCAGGGCCTTTTTGGCTTAATATTTCACGAACAGAAGCGATGAGGTTAGCGATCTTAGGTGTCGTTGGGTTACGGAAATCCGTATCTCCACCATTTAAAGCGAGTGAGCTACCTTCCAAGTCGATGTCTATACCGCTAAAGCCATATTCATTAATGATGGCGGTCATTGTACGAGTGAAGTTCAGTCTGGCTGCATTATCTACTAATTCAACTGCACCGTCTGCGCCGCCAATTGAGATGTTTACTTTTTTACCTTGTGCTTTAAGTGCGGCAATGTCAGCAATGAATTGCTCTTTGGTTGCGTTGTACGGTGTGAATCCCATTGTTGCCCGATCTGCTGCAATCGGCTCTGCAAAGGCAACGTTAATGATGTCGTAGTGTGGAGATACATCTTTCAAACGAATATTCGCTGAACCATTGTTAAAGTTGTGCCAATATCCGATCAGTTTGCGTGTGCTTGTGCCTGGATTTGTAGGATTTGTAGTTGCTGTAACTACAGCGCTGTCGCCAGAACGGTTGCCAGCGGCATCTAGGGCACGTACGACTAAGCTATAAGCTGTACTTGCAGTTAGGCCTGCTGCTGTCCAAGTTGTGCTGCTTGTTGTTCCAGCAAGTTGTCCGTTTAATAACACTTCATATTGTGTGACGGCGATGTTGTCTGTGGAGGCATTCCAAGTGATTGTTAAGGAAGTAGAAGTCTTGTCGGTAAGCTGGACATTTGCTGGTATGCTAGGAGCCTCTACATCATTAGGTGCACCAGGTGTAGAAATCGTGATGATATTGCTTGCTGGAGATACGTTGCCGGCTGCATCAGCCGCTTGTACGGAGAATGTGTAGTTCGTGTTAGCAGTCAGCCCACTTGCAGTAAACGTTGTACTTGCGGATGTACCGACTTTGAGTGTGCCGTTCCATACATGATAAGAAGTTACACCTACATTATCTGTAGCTGCTTGCCAGCTAAGTGTGACTGAATTATGAGTGACGGCTGTTGCTTGCAGCGTTTGTGGTGCGGTAGGTGGCGTGATGTCCACTGGAGGTTGACTGGTGCTCACTTTCCAGAGTGCAGGCACTGCAGCTGGTTCCCAGCCTACGAGTGAAGTGTGAGCAAGCGTACATTCGTAGGATTTATTTTGATAAGTGACCAGATCGCCTATCTTGTAGGCCGTGTTAGGTGCCCAAGCAGCTGGTGCGGCGGCTGAAGGTGTTTCTGGTGAAGCTGTGCCGAAAGCGGTTACAGGGATGAGTGAAAGAACGAGCACGCACATCAGGAGTACGGCAAGGCTTCGTTTTGCGAGTACTGATTTGAATAATGACATAATTTTAATCCTCCTTCATAAATGAAAATGTAGCGATCATTACAGCCATAGCTGCATGAGTGAGCGGCTTGTTCGAAACACCTCCTTAAAATGGTATAAGCATATATTCGCGTTGCATTTTGAAAACCCTGCTAAAAGTCGATCTAAATCCTTAAAAATCGACAATATTTTCTGTCGTAATCTGATGGGTTCTATCATAAAGGCAAGTTATCGACGAGTGGCTGAAAAAAGAAGGGATAACTATCTCCATTCGTTGAGTTCGTACCATGGGAACGTTGATTTCAATGTCATTTTCCATTACGATATTTACAATGAGGTAAACTGTGTCTTACAGCGGTGTATTGAGGTTGTTAGAGAGACAGAAGGTAGACAAACGCTAGCCGTAAGACCCAGATGACGAAGGAGTTGAACGACGATGGCCAAAAAAGTGAAAGTTTCCGAATTGGCGGAACAGTTCCATCTAGATGTGCTTGCAGGTGCTCCGGGACTGAAGCGGCCGATTACGGTTGATGATTTGCATCGTCCGGGATTAGAAATGGCCGGATATTTCGAGCATCATCCGAAAGAGCGGGTGCAATTGCTCGGGAAGACCGAGCTAGATTTTTTTGAAACGCTGCCTAATGAGGTGCGCCTGGAGCGCATGAGTCATTTTTGTTCGGAAGATATGCCGTGCATTATCGTTACCCGCGGCTTAGAGGTGCCAGAAGAATTTATACAAGTTTGCAACGAGCATGATGTGCCTTTGATGCGATCTAATGCGGCTACGACCACTTTATCTAGCCGTATCACGAGCTATTTGGAGCGGAAATTGGCTCCAACTGCCACGATTCACGGCGTGCTAGTTGATGTGTACGGCGTTGGTATGCTCATTACGGGCGGAAGCGGGATCGGTAAGAGTGAGACCGCGCTAGAGTTGGTGAAGCGCAGCCATCGTCTTATTGCCGATGATGCGGTTGAAATTCGCCAGACAGCTGACAATCAGCTGCATGGTACAGCGCCTGAGCTTATCCGACATTTATTAGAGATTCGGGGAATTGGCATTATTAATGTAATGACTTTGTTCGGAGCAGGGGCAATTCGCAACAATAAGCGTATTAGTGTTGTTATTAAGCTGGAAAATTGGCAGCAAGATAAGCAGTATGACCGTCTCGGCTTGGATGAAGAGGTGACTCGCATTATTGATACGGATGTGCCACTCGTGACAATTCCGGTACGCCCAGGTCGTAACTTGGCGGTCATCATTGAGGTGGCGGCCATGAACTACCGCTTGAAGCGTATGGGATATAACGCGGCGCTTCAATTTACGAATAAGCTTACGGAAACGATTGCAGAAGATATGGATGATTTTGATTGAGTGAGGGGTGGAATTTAAAAGATGGGGACGATGTTGCTAAATCCAATCGCGCTTGAGTTGGGGCCGCTTGCTGTACACTGGTATGGACTTATACTAGGTACAGCAGCGCTAGTAGGGCTTCTGCTGGCGATTCGCGAAGGAAAACGCTTCGGTATTTCGCAGGACTTCTTTATGGATTTGCTGCTATTCGGTGTTCCTTCCGCCCTTATTGGCGCGCGCGCCTATTATGTCGCGTTCAAGTGGGAACAATACAAGCATGATTGGACTGAAATATTCAAGATTTGGAATGGCGGCATTGCGATATATGGCGCACTTATTGGTGCGGTCGTATGTGCAGTCATTTATGTACGTAAAAAGGGATACAGCTTTTGGCGCATCGCAGATATTTGTGCGCCATCCTTGCTGATCGGACAAGCGATTGGCCGCTGGGGCAACTTTGTTAATCAAGAGGCATATGGTGGCCCGGCCGAAGAATCTTTTTTGCGCAACGTACTGCATCTACCTGACTTTATCGTCAACCAGATGAACGTAAACGGAGTGTTCCATCATCCGACATTTTTATATGAATCGCTATGGAACTTTGTCGGTGTGTTGCTGTTGTTCGGCTTACGTCGCTTGCGTACGGTGAAAAACGGTGAGTTGTTTATTGGCTATTTGATATGGTATTCAGTAGGTCGTTTCTATATTGAGGGATTGCGTACGGATAGCTTAGCTTATCAAGGAAGTGAGTGGATGGCGTCGTTCGTAAACGCACTCTGGTCTCCTATGACAGCGTTGTTCGAACAAGGTTATTTGAATCCCGATTACGGAAATGTCCGTATTTCGCAACTAGTTGCCATTTTCCTTGTGTTAGCAGGAATTGCTTTAATTATTGTTCGACGCGTCACAGGTAAGGCTAACGTGTCTTACAGTGCCCCAATCGTTTCGACGTTGGGCAATGCTGATGTTAAAGATGCTAAACATGTTAAAGGCGCAAAAGACGCAAAAGACGCAAAAGATAATGTAGTGAAAAGTGAGAAGGCAAAGCCCAATCAAGATCAGTCTTCAAGTTCAGGTTCAAATCATACAACTGAGAGCAATGATAGTGCACACAAAAAGGAGAACTGAACGTTATGATTCAAACCGTTTTGTTTGATCTGGACGGAACCATTATTGATACAAATGAGCTTATTATAGAAACATTTTTGCACGTATTAAAAGATGTTGCTCCAGAGCCACTGACACGGGAACATCTAATTCCAAGTATGGGAATGCCGCTTGAATATCAGATGCGATTGTTCAGTAAGCGTGAACAGGTGGACGATTTAACGGCAGCTTATCGGGCATATAATTTGACTCGTCACGATGAGTTAGTGCGCGAGTTCCCAAATGTGTCCGAAGTGATAGAGCGATTGCATCAAGCGGGCATTACGCTTGGCGTCGTCACGACGAAAGTACGACCATCTACAGAGCGGGCCTTGCGGATGTTTGGCTTGTTTGAGCAAATGGCGACAATTGTCACCATTCAAGATGTAGAGCATGCGAAGCCGCATCCTGAACCGGTGCTGCGTGCGATTGAGCTGTTGGGAGCTGACCCAGCGACAACGTTGATGGTTGGGGACAGCCCGGCAGACATTCAGTCCGCGAATGCGGCAGGGGCTATTTCATGCGGTGTTGCATGGTCACTAAAAGGAGAAGCGGTGCTTCGTCAATATGAGCCACGCCATATCATTCATGACATGCGCGATATATACGCGCTCGTCGGATTGGAGCGGGACGCAGGTGAGAAACGTTGAGCGGTATCCGGTAGAGGGACCGAACAGCTTGTGGCAAATATACCGTACGGTAAGTCCGTGGAAGGGTATGCGTAACTTTGTATGTATTCAATTGGCACGCTACTGCCCATCGCTGCGTGTAAAGCGCTGGATTTATTGTCGGTTGTTAGGTATGAAGGTGGGTCAATATACAGCGTTTGGCTTAATGGCGATGGTCGATGTCTTTTTTCCAGAAAAGATTGAAATCGGGGACAACTCTATTATTGGTTACAACGCAACGATATTGACGCATGAGTATTTAATCCACGAATATCGTCTGGGCAACGTGTACATTGGAAGCAATGTATTGATCGGGGCGAACAGCACGATTTTACCTGGTGTTACGATCGGAGATGGAGCAGTCGTTGCGGCAGGGACGGTCGTGCACAAAGATGTGCTTGCAGGGCAAATGGTTGGCGGCAATCCGATGCAAGTGATTCGATCGGTAAGCAGCGAGGCAAGTGCGACGGTGTAAGCATATAATCAAAATAACTTACAGCAGCCTTAGCTTGGATATTATCCGAGTTAAGGCTGTTTTTTAATTCTTACCTTTTTCTTAAGGCTACCAAATCGTGTAACAAATAGATGTTAAACTGCGTTGATAAATTACAGTATTGAAATGAACAATGACAAAGCAGGAGAAATATGCTAATTTCTTTTAGGGGGGATGGATGTCTCGCTGCTCGTCAAAAAATTCAGCGAAAAAGAGGGAAGATGGCTCATGTTGATGAAACGCACGGTTGCTATAGTCGTGATGGTAGTACTGCTATTTACGACTTTAAATATGGAGACTTCTGGTGCTAACGCTCTAACCTACCATATGTCTTGGGAAGATAAGCGTTGGAAAAATGGTAAAGCAGTTAAGGTAGGCAACGAATGGTATGTCCCTGTTGACGCTTTGTCTGAAGCATACGGTGTAAAAGTAGCAACCAGCAATCACAACAAGACACTACAACTACTTTCGACGGACAATGAGAAATCAAAGTGGAAACATAGTCCCGTATACTACAGCAATGAAGTTGTTGTTCTGATGTATCATAATGTCGAGCCGAACCCTAATCACGTATCTATTATTTCGCCAGAACATTTTGAGAAGCATATGAAAGCAATACTGACGAATGGGTTTAATTTTATTACAATGGATGAGTATCGCGATTATATGTTGAAAGGGCGGCCAGTTCCGCCGAATGCGGTATTGCTGACATTTGATGATGGATATGAAACGTTCTATCCACATGTGTATCCAACGCTGCGCAAGTATAATATTCCGGCCACTAACTTTGTTATTGTGTCTACAATTAGCAATAACAAGACGGTAGGTAGACCTAAGCTGAAGTGGGAGCAAATGCGTGAGATGCAAAGAGGGGGTGTTACCTTCTTTAGCCATACATTTGACTCGCATTCGTATATGTCAGTTAATAAGAAGGGGACACAGCGTCCGATGTTGTTCCGTCCCGTTTATTTGAAAAAAGAAAAACGAATGGAAACAAGACAAGAATTTTTGAATCGTATTCGCACAGACTTGTCCAAAGCTGAGCAATTGCTAGAAAAGGAATTAGGCAACCGTTATTCGGCCTTAGCTTTTCCGTTTGGTGCATACAGCAAAGACGTGCTCGAAATTTGCCGCGAACTAGGGATTGAACTTACATTTACAATTAAACCAGGAATCAACAAGCGCCTAAATAAGAACGCATTTCGAATTAATGGTGGTAACCAAAAAATTTCGTCAGATGACTTAATCCTTTCGATGCGCAATCGTGGAGCGAAGTATCCACTGAAGGGTGCAAAGTCGAATTATAAAGTGTTATGGAATGGTGTAGAAGTTACCTTGAATAGCTCTCCGATCGTTCGAAAAGGGGAGTGGTACTTACCATTGAAACAATTAAACGACAAATTTGGTCTGAAATATGAACTTGATCGAAAAAAGGAGACAATTACACTGTTTCCCGGGAAATAATGACATAAAGCGAGAGGCTGCAACTGAAGGGGACGGAAAGTGAGTACATTCGACGATTCGTACCTCGGTTAGGGAGGGTACTACAGTGGCTAAAAAAGAAAATATTTCTTCGCTCTCTATTTATCGTGCATTGGCGATGCTTGCTGTCTTATTCATTCATGCAACATCGGAAGCAATAGCGAAGACAAAGGGTTCAGATTTGTTTTTCGGATATAACTTTATTAACACGTTCAGCAAGTTTGCCGTACCTTCATTTATTATGCTGACATGCTTCGTCTTGTTCTACAATTATGGAGGTAGAAAGCTAGATGGCTCTATGCTTACAGGATTTTATCGAAAAAGATTGAAATACATATTGCTCCCGTATTTTATATGTTCCATTTGTTTCTTTACCTTAATCCATTTTACGCATTATCCGAACCGCGAATTGGGTGATACGCTCAGTTCGTTGGCCATCAAGTTGTTGACAGGTTCGGCGTATACGCATTTGTATTACGTATTTCTTATTATTCAGTTCTACATCATATTTCCGTTAATGTTATTGGTGTTGCGTTCAACTCGCGTAGCCGCTTGGGCAATTCCAATCGGTCTCATTCTGCAATGGGGATTCGTCATTTGGAATAAGTACGACTTGCAAGTTACGAGCAAAGGAAGCTTGCTTATATCGTATGCGAGCTATGTGATGTTAGGAGCATACTTGGGGATATATTGGGATCGGGTTAAAGGCTGGTTCCAAGGTGGAATCGGCATAGATAGAGGACGTTATAGGCTGCAGACGGTGCTACTATGGCTAAGTTGGTTGACAGTCGGATTAGCGCATGTGCTGCTGTGGCATGCAACGCATCTTCATAAAGCAAGGGTGAACACCTTGTGGTACGAAGGTTTGTGGAACGTGCATTCGTTGCTTTCATGTATTGTGCTACTGCAAGCGGCGGCTTATATCGAACGAAAATGGTCGTCTTCAACGGTACAAAAAATTAGTAGGTTCGGAGACATGACCTTCGGTATTTACCTACTCCATCCGCTGTTCCTGCTAGTGTACAGGAGATTCCAATGGCATGACGGCGATCCGCTCTTGTACCCGTTGTATATTGCGGGGGCATTTGCAGTTGCGCTGTTTGTTACGTGGGCTGTAGTCGCTTTATTATATCGCTATGTGAAGTTTGCATGGATCTTTTTTGGAACAGGACCGAGACCGACAACTGTATCAATGGCGAAGCCAGATGCAGACGGTCGAACGTTAGGTGGATAAGCAATAATTTTCATACATAATGGCAAGTAAAATGATTGAAGAGGTCGTCTGCTGATGCAGGCGGCCTTTTTGTGTGAATCGTAAAAAGTGAGGAGCTAGAGAGAAGCTGATTTTTTGAAAAAGTGGGATTGGTAATGATTGACGGTCGTGAAGTTACATGATAATATTACCTTTAAAAATCTTCAATTTGCTAATAAGGTAACTTGTTAATATATTAACTCACTAAAGTAAAAATGGAGCGAGGTGGATGCCGTGACGAAGCCTAAAATGTTCGAAAAGCCGTCAGGGGTACGTGATTATTTGCCAGAGGCGGTTGTGAAGCTGCGTCATATTGAGAAGCAGTCGCTTGCATGTATGGAACGGTGGGGGTACAGGCAGATTATTACACCGACTATGGAATTTTACGATACGGTTGGAGCTGCCAGTTCAACATCTGATCATAAATTGTTCAAGTTGTTAAACCAGCGGGGTACTACGATGGTGCTGCGATCAGATGTTACGGCCCCAATTGCACGTATTGTTGCTTCCTTATTGAAGGAAGAAGCATTTCCAATCCGGCTTTCTTATCATGCGAATGTGTTCCGTTCCATGGAGGAGGAAGCGGGCAGAGAAGCGGAGTTCTATCAGACGGGTGCAGAGCTAATTGGTGATGCGACGGCAGAGGCGGATGCAGAAGCGATAGCTTTATCGATTGCGTGCTTGCAGGAGATAGGATTTGAGCGCTTTAAAGTTGCGATAGGGCATCTTGGCTTTATCGAATCTTTGTTTGAAGACACATTGTCGGGCAGTGTTGAAGCTCAAGCTCGTCTAAAAGATTGCCTCGTGCAGCGGGATGTCGTTGGCTACAGAGACTACGTCAGATCATTAGAAGTAGATGCGAGTGCAGTGGAACGGCTGGAAGCAGTGCTCCATTTGCGAGGTGGACGAATCGTCTGTGAGCGTGCGAGACAGCTCGTAACTGAGCCGATTGCGGCAGCGGCAATCGCCCATCTGGAAGAGGTGTGGAGTGTGCTGCAAGCTTACGGTGTAGAAGCTCATTTAATGCTCGATTTAACGATGGTAGGCGATTTTTCATACTATACGGGTACGATCTTTGAAGGTTATGTGGAGGATATAGGCTTTCCTGTTATGAGTGGTGGGCGCTATGACAATTTGCTTCAGCAGTTTGGACGGCAAGCTCCCGCAACAGGCTTTGCACTTAAAACGTCGCGTATTGTGGATGCCATTCAGGGCGAATGCACGGCATTCATTAACGGCAAGCCAATACACATTCAATATGATGCATCGCATCGTGAAGCAGCTTTAGCGGAGGCCACGCGCTTGCGTGGTGAAGGAAAGGTCGTTATTACTAAGCTCATTGATGGAGCGGTCAAAAATGGGGCAGCTAATGATGAGGTAGCTAATGAGGGGAAAGCAGGTGATGGAGCTTGCAAGATTGGCTAAAAGTTGCGATGCCGAAGGGCCGCATTTATAAACAAGCTTCCGCTTTGTTCCGAGAAGCGGGATTCTTCGTTCCAGAAGAGGAAGACGATTCGCGCAAGTTAAGAATTGATGTACCAGAAGCGGGTATGCAATTCATTATGGCAAAACCAGTAGATGTACCTACGTACGTAGAGTATGGGGTTGCTGATATAGGCATTGTCGGTAAAGACGTGTTGTTGGAGGAAAACAAAGACGTGTATGAACTGCTCGATCTGGGCATCGGGAGATGCAGAATGTCGGTTATCGGTCTTCCAGATTGGCAGCCTGCCATTCATCCACGAGTGGCAACGAAGTATCCGAATATAGCATCGAAATACTTTCGTGAACGAGGGCAGCAAGTGGAGGTCATTAAACTTAACGGCTCCATCGAGTTGGCGCCGCTTATTGGTCTTGCTGATCGGATTGTTGATATGGTGGAAACGGGCAAGACATTGCAGGAAAACGGACTCATTGAAATGGAAGAAATGTTCGGGATTACGAGTCGCCTCATTGCGAACCGAGTTAGTTACCGGATGAAAAGTGAATCGATACAAGCTTTATGCGACCGCTTGCAGTCCTTAACGACGGATTGCAAGTTGCGATAGTGGGTTGGGGGGAGCACGAAATGCGGATATTGAAAGCTTCTGAGTTCAGCTTAAATCGACAGGTTGATTACGGTACACCTAAGCAGTTGGAAACCGTAAAAAACATTTTACGCGATGTACGGGAAGAAAAAGATGCTGCCCTTCTGCGTTATACTGCCTTGTTTGACAAGGTGGAGTTAACAGCAGACCAATTGCTTGTACCTGATGCGTGTTATGCCGCTGCGTACACGCAGGTAGAGCCTTCGTTTATTGAGGCAATCCGACAGGCAGCCGCCAATATACGCACTTTTCACGAGCAGCAGAAGCGCCGCTCGTGGATGGATATTCAGCCGGACGGAACGATGCTCGGCCAAATTGTCCGCCCGTTAGCCCGCGTCGGCGTTTACGTGCCTGGAGGCAAGGCATCCTATCCATCGTCCGTGCTTATGAACGTCATTCCAGCACAAGTAGCAGGAGTGCGGGAAATTGTAATGGTTACACCGCCGGGAACGAACGGCCAAGAGGACATCGATCCGTACATCCTCGTTGCGGCGGCTGAGGCCGGTGTACGGGAGGTATATCGTGCAGGTGGGGCGCAAGCCATTGCTGCACTGGCGTATGGGACGGAGACGATACGTCCCGTCGATAAAATTTGCGGGCCAGGCAACATTTATGTGGCGTTGGCGAAGCGGGAAGTGTACGGCGTCGTCGATATCGATAGTATCGCCGGACCGTCCGAAATTGTCGTGCTTGCTGATAGCACAGCCAATCCGGCCTATGTGGCCGCAGATTTGCTCTCGCAGGCGGAGCACGACGAGATGGCGTCAGCGGTGCTAGTCACTGACTCGCCAGCACTGGCAACAGCTGTGGCGGATGAGGTTGCCTGCCAACTTGCAGAGTTGCCACGGCGTCATATTGCCGCGGCCTCGTTGGAGCACTACGGCGCCATTATTGTCGTAGATTCACTTGACGAGGGCGTGCAAATCGTCAATAAGTTGGCGCCGGAGCATTTGGAAATCATGACCGCCGACCCGATGAGCTGGGTCGGGCAAATCGAGAACGCTGGCGCTATATTTGTTGGCGCATATAGCGCGGAGCCGGTAGGCGACTATTTTGCAGGACCGAATCATATTATTCCGACGAACGGTACGGCACGCTTTGCGTCGCCGGTAGACGTCGATATGTTCATAAAAAAATCGAGTCTTATTCGTTATAGCAAGGAAGCACTGTTGCAGCATGGCTCTACGATTATGGAGCTGGCTCGGCGTGAAGGACTAGAAGGACATGCAAAAGCGATTGAGATACGCCTCCAAGCTGAAAGGAAGGTCGATTAGCCATGACAAACACAACGCAATCTGTCACAACTCGTTCCGCTACGATTGCCCGTAAGACGTATGAAACGGATATTTCGTTAGCCTTTGCAGTAGATGGACAAGGTCGCAGCAACATAGATAGCGGCGTTCCTTTTTTGAATCATATGTTGGATTTGTTCACAAAGCATGGATTGTTTGACTTAGAAGTTAAAGCGGTGGGGGACATTGATATTGATGATCACCATACGGTTGAAGATATAGGTATTTGTCTAGGGCAAGCGCTGCGTGAGGCGCTTGGCAACAAAGCAGGAATTAAACGCTATGCGTCTGTATTCGTGCCGATGGATGAGGCCTTGGCTCAGGTCATTATCGATGTAAGCAATCGGCCACACTTTGAATATCGAGCTGAATATCCTTCCACCCAGGTAGGCCGATTCTCGACAGAGCTCGTGCATGAATTTTTGTGGAAGCTGGCCCTAGAGTCTCGCATCACACTGCACGTCATCGTTCACTACGGTAAAAATACGCATCATATGATTGAAGCCGTATTTAAAGCGCTCGGCCGCGCAATAGATGAGGCTACAAGCATTGATCCACGTGTACAAGGAGTGCCATCCACGAAAGGGGTGCTCTAAATGATTGCGATTGTCGATTATGGTATGGGCAATTTGCATAGTGTGAGCAGGGCGGTTGAGCGACTTGGCTATAAGCCGACCGTAACGGCAAACAAAGATAGTTTATTGCAGGCGGATGGCATTATTTTGCCGGGGGTAGGCGCATTTGGTGATGCGATGGAAATGCTGCGTGCAAGCGGGCTCGACCATGTACTGCGGACGGCTGCGGAGCGGGGAATTCCGTTATTGGGCATCTGTCTAGGCATGCAACTTCTCTTTCATGAGAGTGAGGAATACGGCATTCATAAAGGCTTATCCTTACTTCCTGGTCGGGTCGTTCGTTTTGCAGGAGATTCGTACAAGGTGCCACATATGGGGTGGAATCAGGTCACATGGTTGCAACCCAGCAGCGTGCTTACGTCTTCTTTAGTAGAGGGTCACGTGTACTTTGTTCATTCTTATTATGTAGAGGTAGAAGAAGCTACTGATTTAATCGCAACCTGTCCATATGGGGGCGTAGAAGTGGCTGCAATTGTCGGGCGCAGCAATGTGTACGGCATGCAGTTCCATCCGGAAAAAAGCGGAGAGCTAGGTTTGCAACTGCTGCGGAGCTTTTTGGAGTTGTGTCATACAAGAGTACATGAAACACCTTGAATCGGTATAAATCAGTATGAATTATTATGAATCATTTTCAATTACCTTACATTAATGAAGAAAGAACTTCAGGAGGAATCAGAATATGGCCTCATTTACGATATATCCAGCTATTGATATACGCGATGGAAAATGTGTGCGGCTCGTTCAGGGTGATTATGGTCAGGAGACGGTATATAACGAATACCCGTTAGAGGTTGCACAACGATGGGCAGAGGAAGGGGCATCGTGGATTCATCTCGTGGATTTAGACGGTGCTAAAGCAGGTCAGCCCATAAATGACAAGTTAATAGCCTCTATCGCGCAGCAAGTAGATGCGCCTGTGCAGGTAGGCGGCGGCTTACGCACAGAAGCTGATGTAGAGCGAATGCTCGGTCTTGGCGTATCCCGCGTCATCATAGGTACGGCTGCCATTGAAAATCGCGACTTTGTTGAGCGAGTATTGGCTCTATACGGTGAACGTATTGCAATTGGTATAGATGCAAGAGACGGATATGTAGCGACGCGGGGTTGGTTAGAAACGTCTGCTGTTAAGGCGGAAGTGTTAGCTTCTGAGTTAGCGGCATGCGGGGCTCAGACGTTTATATTCACCGACATCTCGCGGGATGGGATGATGAAAGGCCCTAACGTGGAAGCAATTGTAGCGATTGCGCAAGCATCAGGCCGTCAGGTCATTGCTTCAGGAGGCGTCAGTAGGTTGGCTGATGTAGAGGCGTTGGCAGAACATGTTTCAGACGGCGTGAGCGGTGCTATTATTGGTAAGGCATTATATACGGGTGACATTTCACTGCGCGAGGCGGTGCAGAGAACTACGTAGGTCTGCGCAGGCCCGCATAGATATGGATAGATTTGCGGAGTTAGTATAGCTTTCTGCATGATGGAGAACGGGGAGGGATAACGCATGCTGACCAAACGAATAGTTCCTTGCTTGGATGTGAAAGACGGACGTGTTGTGAAGGGAGTCAACTTTGTTCAGCTCCGCGATGCGGGTGATCCCGTAGAGTTAGCTGCATTTTACGATCGAGAGGGTGCTGATGAGCTCGTCTTTCTGGATATATCTGCTTCTGTAGAAGGTCGGGCTACAATGATTGAAGTCGTGAGACAAACGGCTGGTGAGATTAGCATACCGTTTACCGTGGGTGGAGGAATTGCTCACGTTGATGATATGATGCGTATTTTACGTGCGGGTGCAGATAAAATCGGCATTAATACGGCCGCGGTACATAATCCCCAACTTATAACGGACGGAGCACGCAAGTTCGGAGCACAATGCATCGTAGTCGCTATAGATGCTCGATACAATTCAGATTGGAAGGAGTGGGAAGTGTATTCCCACGGTGGGCGTAAGTCTACAGGCATTCGCGCGGTCGCTTGGGCTCGCCAGGCTGAGCAGTTAGGAGCGGGCGAAATTTTGCTGACAAGTATGGATGCAGATGGCACGAAGGATGGTTTTGATCTTCAGTTGACGCGTACGGTTTCAGCAAGTGTGGGTATTCCGGTTATCGCCTCTGGGGGAGCGGGCAAGGCAGAGCATTTTACTTCGGCATTTGTAACAGGTGGGGCAGATGCGGCTTTGGCGGCTTCCATTTTTCATTATAAAGAGTTGTCTATTCATGATGTGAAAACAGAGCTGCGCGAAAAAGGGGTGCATGTGCGGTGAAAGAGACTCAAGGCAATGAACCAGTCAGCACGACAGCTATAGAGCAAGCGCAAGAACAAGGGCAAGATCAAGGAGCTTTGTTCAACATAGACTCTTTGATCGAACGGATCACATGGAATGAGCAAGGATTAGTACCTGCTGTTGTGCAGGACGCTGTAACTAAACAAGTCTTAATGGTTGCTTATATGAATCGACAGTCGTTGAAATTGACAGGCCGGACGGGCGAAACTGTATTTTGGAGCCGCTCGCGACAATCGTTGTGGCATAAAGGTGCCACTTCTGGGCATACACAGCGCATCATATCCATTACATTGGATTGTGATGCCGATACGCTACTGATTCAAGTCGTGCCGAACGGCCCTGCTTGTCATACCGGACAATATACATGTTTCTATGAAACGAGTACGGAGAACACCGTGTCTGATCCCGAGACGACTTCGGTATTATTTCAATTGGAACAAGTTATCGCTGATCGCGAGGCTGAACGACCTGAAGGATCTTATACGTCGTATTTATTTAATCAGGGTGTGGACAAAATATTAAAAAAATTAGGGGAAGAGTGCTCCGAGGTCATTATCGCTGCAAAAAATAATGACAACAACGAGCTGTGCAGTGAGGCAGGTGATTTGTTGTTTCACTTAATGGTTCTTCTGCGTGAGCGCAAGCTACCACTGAATGAGGTGTTGGCGCAATTGAAACAGCGCCATCAGGCGGTGCGAGCAGAACATTATAATGAACACGGAAAAATAAAAAATTAGTGTTAGCATCTCGAAGAAGCGGGATACTCATGACGTACACGTCTTCAAATGTTGTCTGTAGCGGGAACAAAGTGTACGAAATAGTGTTCGGCTTTTTTTTGTATGTGCAGGATGTGCAGTCGCTTTAAGCAGTTAAATTGCTAGGCATCGACTTTCGAGTTATAATGAAATGAGAATAATTATTAAATAAAAATAATACTCGATTGGGTGAGTCGATGTTCGCGGCTACTGTATGTAACTGCATCGTCACCTTCGCTTTTAGCCGCATAACGATAGCGTTCTGACGGCTTGTTGAAAGTTGAGGGATTTGCGTGTCATTATGTTATACTTATATGTATGAATATAACGATAACGTGTCAGGAGGTGCCTTGGCGATGGCAGAACAGACGCCACAACGAACGGGAAAAGATATGAGCAGATCTTCACTTAATTTAGTTCTATTCCCAGTTGACGCTGATGCGTATTCAGAGCGTGCAGTAAAATCGCTGGACCGGCTGCATTACGACAAGGCATTGAAATATTTTCGTAAGGCAGTTGAGTGTGAACCGAATGATCCTATACATCAATGCAATTTGGCAGGGGCATTGGCCGAAACAGGAAAGTTTGATGAATCTAATGACATATTAGAGCACGTATTGGATGAGTTAGATCCAATGATGGTCGAATGCTATTATTATATGGCTAACAATTTCGCCTACCTAGGGGAATTTGATACAGCTGAAGCGATGCTGAATATGTATATAACGTTAGATGGAAACGGTCAGTTCGCGCAAGAGGCAGAAGAAATGTTGGAAATGATTCATTATGAGATGAATCATCCATTAATGCCAAATAAGCGCGAGCGCGGAATTAAACAATTTAATTTAAAAGAAGGACGAGCTGCTTATCAGGCTGTTGATGGCGAAGAAGATGAACAAGTGGACGATGCGTCGGCTGTTGATCCGTCGTCACATGCAGATGAAGCTCCGAGTTCAGAACAAAATCATGAAGCGGCACGTAAACTGCTGGAGGCAGGCCAATTTATTGAGGCGGAAGCAATTCTGCTTCGTGCGATTGAGCAAGACCCCGACTTCTTAGCAGCGCGTAACAATTTGGCACTCGCTTATTACTATATGGGTCGTTTTCCTGAAGCGTGTAAAGCGGTAGAAGGTGTGTTGGAGCGTGATAGTGGCAACCTACATGCGTTGTGCAATTTTGCAGTGTTTCAGCGTCAGGCTAATAATGAAGATGTAGTGGCGGATATCGTGAAGGTCTTGTGCAAGATAGAGGCATTTCATCACGAGCATATTTTCAAGCTCGCGACGACGATGGGGATGTTGGATGAGCACGCTGAAGCGTATCGGCATTTGCGCCGCTTACTCGTGAAGGAGTCGCTTCGCGAGCCTAGCTTACATCACTATGCTGCTGTCGCAGCTTGTCACATGGGTCGCTTGGATGAAGCGGCGAAGTGGTGGGCGAAATGTAGGCGCCTTGATCCGGATTCAGGCATAGCTACTTATTTCCTAGAGCAGCTACAGCGTGGGGAAATTGGCGATGCGTATCCGATGCCTAGCTATCAGTACCGACTGCCAAATGAAGAGCTGAGTCAGCTCCATGCGACAGCGTCAGGTGCTGAGGTGGAGTCAGAAGAGGCGTTAGAGGCGAAGCTACAAGCTAAGATTAGGATGTTCAGAGCGAAAAATAGTGTGCCTGAAAGTATGCAGCAGACAACTTCCCCTAATGCGAACGTTGCCGAAGCTGAAGGCGGAGCCCTTGAACGGGAAGGTTCTACTTCACTAGCAGCAGAAGCAGGGCAGCCGTCCGTTGCTATGTTGTCAGCAACGGAAGAACGTTTGAAGTCTGACCCGATCGTGCGCTCCTCTTTGTTCTGGGCGCTGCGCTTCGGAGACGAAGCTGCAAAGATGCACGCTTTGCAAGCGATGCTGCTGCTCGGGGATGAAGAGGCAAAGCAAGCCCTACGTGGCTTATTGCTTGATCCAGAACAAGACGCCTACTTGAAGCAAGTGGCGGTCTATGTACTGCGCTCGCTCGGTGTAAACGATCCGCTCGAGGCTTCATGGAACGGGGAACATATCACCGTTACGAGCAACCATATTGCTAACCAGCTACCTACATGGGAAGTAGCTTGGCAAGAGGTGCTGAGTACGTTGCGTCTGCATATGAACGGACGATACGATCTGTTTCAAATGCACGATGCAGAGACACTCTGGATTGAATTTATTACGCGGTTGTACCCAGCGGATATTCCTAAGCTGACTAAGACAGCAAGCTGGGCCGCTGCGGTGGAATATTTATCGGCGAAGCTGCATCAGCAACCGGTTTCCTATCAGGAAGTGGCTGATCGGTACGAAGCGTCGGTGTCTACTATAAGTAAACATGCGAAACGTATAGAAGAAACGTGTCAGGTCGAAGCAAGACTAAAGTGTAAGCTCCCGCTTGGAGGAGAAACGCAATAGTGATGCAGGAGCTGTGATGCGTAGATGACTACTCGTTTCAAAGTGATAATAAATAAATTTCATTGATTACCACAAGGGAGGCCCTCTACGATGGCGAATAAAATTTACAAATCAGTTGTAATTGGTACAGGACCTGCTGGTTATACAGCTGCGATATACTTGGCACGAGCTAACCTAGAGCCGTTGGTCATTGAAGGACCACAGCCGGGCGGACAGCTAACAACAACGACTGATGTTGAGAACTTCCCAGGGTTCCCAGAAGGTATTATGGGCCCTGAATTGATGGATAACATGCGTAAGCAAGCTGAGCGCTTCGGCACTGAGTTTAAGACAGGCTGGGTAACGAGCGTAGACGTATCAAAGCGCCCATTCACACTTAAAATCGAAGGCGCAGACGATATTGTTGCAGAGACACTTATTATTGCAACAGGTGCATCTGCGAAGTATATGAACGTTCCTGGCGAGCAAGACAATATCGGTAAAGGTGTAAGCGCATGTGCGACATGCGACGGCTTCTTCTTCCGCAACAAAAAAATTGTTGTCGTTGGTGGCGGAGACTCTGCTATGGAAGAGGCTAACTTCTTGACACGCTTTGCAAGCGAAGTGACGCTCGTGCACCGTCGCGAAGAAATGCGTGCTTCGAAGATCATGCAAGATCGCGCGCGTGGAAACAGCAAGATCAGCTGGGCACTTAACCGTACACCACTCGAAGTTGAAGCATCAGGTATGGGCGTAACAGGCTTGAAAGTACGCAACAACGAGACAGGTGAAGAGGAAGTTATTAAAACGGACGGGTTGTTCGTAGCTATCGGCCATAAGCCGAACACAGACTTCTTGCAAGGCAAGGTTGAATTGGACGCGCAAGGTTATGTCATCGTTAAGCCAGGCACCTCGGAGACGAGCATTCCAGGCGTATTCGCAGCAGGAGATGTACACGATACGAAGTATCGTCAAGCGATTACGGCTGCAGGTTCTGGTTGCCAAGCGGCGCTTGATGCTGAGAAGTTTCTTGAGGGAAATGCAACGCACGACTGGAGCGGAAATTAATTGCGATTTCACTATATGAAGCGGAGCTAGGCGGGGACAGAACATAGCTGTCTCGGCCGCTGGCAGACGCGTGAAGAGGCAGGGACGCCGTGTCCCTGCCTGCTTCTATTTGGCGTAATGGCAGGGGTTCCCGTTCTCTTGACCTGACTAGTGGGTTCGCGTATAGTTGGAACAGAAGTATCATACGATTACGAATAAAAAGGTGGATGACGCATGTCTGAACAAATCTACGTAGGTGTCGATTTGGGAGGTACCGCAATAAAGGTTGGCATCTGTGATGCAGAAGGTAAGTTGATGCATACTTATGAAGGTCCGACCGAAGTACCGTTAGGTCCTGAAACGGTCATCAATAACATCGAGAAATACGTTCGTCATATCGTTGAGGAGTCCCCTTATGATTGGGAACAAGTAGCGGGCATTGGAACAGGTGTTGCCGGTTTCACGAACGTGAAAGAAGGTATTGTCATTCTGGCTCCTAATGTTGGCTTTAAAGATGTGCCAATCCGTTCTATTTTGGAGGAGCGCCTCGGAAAACCGATTAAAATTGATAACGATGCAAACGTTGCTGCACTGGGCGAAGCGTGGAGCGGAGCAGGGGCAGGAATCGACCATTGTGTATGTTATACACTTGGTACGGGTGTTGGCGGAGGAATCATTATTGGCGGCAAAATTGTGCAAGGGTTTGCAGGCCTTGCTGGTGAGCTAGGTCATATGTCTGTTATCCCAGATTTGGAAGCGATTCAATGTGGTTGCGGTCAAATGGGATGCTTAGAAACCGTGTCTTCTGCAACAGGTATTATCCGTATGGCACAAGATGCTGTCGATCGTGGAGATCGTACATCTTTGTCTCTCGTGGAGAAGCTGACAGCGAAGGACGTTATTGACGCAGCAAAAGCAGGCGATGAAGTAGCAGCGCGTATCGTTAGCCGTGCTGCATTTTACTTGGGTAAATCGATGGCAGCTATTGCTGTAACGCTAAATCCAGAGCGTTTCATCATTGGCGGCGGAGTTTCGAAAGCAGGCGAATTCTTGTTTGAGCAAATTCGTGAGACATTTGCAAAATTGGCTCCGGAACCTGTCAAGCAAGGAGTTACGATTGTATCTGCCGAGCTTGGTAACGATGCAGGCATGATCGGAGCGGCTGGTTTATTTTTGCGTTCGTAATCAATCACTCAAGGGAGATGTCGAACGATGATTGAATCAACAGAATCAACGGCAGTTGCCAAGTTGGTCATTATTACAGGAATGTCCGGTGCGGGTAAGACCATAGCCGTGCAAAGCTTAGAAGACCTTGGCTTCTTTTGTGTGGATAATTTGCCACCAGTTCTTATACCTAAATTTGCTGAATTAATAGAGCAGTCCAAAGGTAAAATCGGCAAAGTAGCGCTCGTTATCGACTTGCGTGGTCGTGAATTTTTCACAGCTTTGTCCGAATCCCTTAATTATATCCGTGAACATTACACGATAAACTATGAGATTTTATTTTTAGATGCTACTGACGGTGTGCTCGTGCAACGTTATAAGGAAAGCCGTAGACGCCATCCATTGGCTCCAGAAGGCATGCCGCTTGATGGAATCAAGATGGAGCGCAAGCTGTTGGAAGACTTGAAAGGCTGGGCAAGTCAAGTTATTGATACGAGTAGCTTGAAGCCAGCTCAACTC
Source organism: Paenibacillus sp. 481 (assembly GCF_021223605.1). NCBI lineage: Bacteria > Bacillati > Bacillota > Bacilli > Caryophanales > Paenibacillaceae > Paenibacillus > Paenibacillus sp. 481. The sequence continues at coordinate 2,176,324 of NZ_CP075175.1, read as the reverse complement.
AAGGAACGTATCGCATCGCGCTTTATCCATACGAGCCATAACACGATGTCTGTCAATGTGACATCATTTGGCTTCAAGTATGGTGTGCCGATTGATGCGGATCTTATTTTTGATGTTCGCTTTTTACCAAATCCGCACTATGTGGAGCAATTACGACCACGTACCGGACAGGACATTGAAGTATCGGATTACGTTATGAAATGGCCCGAAACGCAAACCTTTTTGACGAAATTGCTAGATATGCTCCATTTCCTTATTCCGCAGTACAAGAAGGAAGGAAAAGGACAAATCGTTATTGGCATAGGATGCACGGGTGGCAAACATCGCTCAGTGGCGATTGCGGAATATTTAGGTCGCACGATCGGCGCTAGCGACACGGAAGTCGTGCGTGTCAGCCACCGCGATGCCGAACGGGACCGACACTAGTAGGAGGTCGCCATGGCCCGAAAAAAAGCAGAGCGTCAGCGCCCTCGCATCGTCGTGATGGGCGGGGGAACAGGGCTATCTGTCATGCTGCGCGGATTGAAGGAGAAGCCGTTGGATATAACGGCTATCGTCACCGTAGCGGATGATGGAGGAAGTTCTGGCATATTGCGCAGTGAATTGCATATGCCGCCGCCAGGCGACATTCGCAGCGTCTTGACGGCATTGGCTGATGTAGAGCCATCGCTGTCCGACATGTTGAAGTATCGATTTACAAGCGGCACAGGATTAGCGGGGCATAGCCTCGGCAATTTGATCTTGGCAGCAATGACGGATATTACAGGAGACTTTGTCTCTGGAGTGCGCGAGTTGAGTCGCGTATTGGCCGTGCGCGGCCGAGTGCTGCCGGCAGCTAATCAAGCTGTCGTGTTAAAGGCGGAGATGGAGGACGGAACCATCATTGAAGGGGAGTCCAACATTCCAAAGGCCGGACAGCGGATTAAGCGTGTATTTTTGGAACCTGATGATATCGAGGCGCTACCTGAAGCGGTTGAAGCTTTGAAGGAAGCGGACGCTATTTTGATCGGTCCAGGAAGCTTGTATACGAGCATCATTCCTAATCTACTTGTACCAAAGTTGGCTCAAGCTGTCGTGCAATCCAATGCAGTCAAAATGTTTGTTTGCAATGTGATGACGCAGCCTGGAGAGACAGACAACTATTCGGTGAGCGATCATTTAGAAGCGGTGCAACAGCATATTGGGCATCAACTGTTTGACTATATTATCGTCAACGATGGTGAGATTCCACCGCAAGTCCAAGAAAAATATGCAGAGCAAGGTTCAAAGGCTGTACATCTTGATTTGGATGAGGTTACAAGTCGGGGTTATAAAGTAATTGCGGATTCGCTAGTGTTGTTCCGTACGTATTTGCGTCATGATGCAGATAAGTTAAGTCACCATATTTATCAACTGGTAGAAAATTGGATGTTACGGAAGGAGTGAGCGGCCATGTCTTTTGCGGCACAAACAAAAAAAGAATTAACGTTAGTTGAAGCAGAAACGTGCTGTGAAAAGGCAGAATTGTCAGCGCTTATGCGTATGAATGGTTCGGTGCAGCTCTCCTCTAACCGTAAAGTCTTTTTGGATATATCAACTGAAAATGCAGCGATCGCACGACGGATGTATACCCTTGTCAAAAAATACTTTGATGTGCATACAGAACTACTTGTACGTAAAAAAATGCGCTTGAAAAAGAACAATGTTTATATTGTTCGTATTCCAACGCGAGTGCAAGAAATTTTGAGTGAGCTTCATATTGTTTCTGAAGGATTTTTATTTACGACAGGAATAGATAAGCGCTCAATCGCAAACAATTGCTGTAAGCGAGCTTATTTGCGCGGTGCTTTTCTCGCTGGTGGATCGGTAAACAATCCCGAAGGATCATCGTACCATTTGGAAATATCCTCAATGTATGAGTTACATTGCAAAGCGCTTGTAGATTTGGCGAATGAGTTTGACTTGAATGCTCGTTTTATTGAGCGAAAAAAAGGGTTTGTCCTCTACATCAAAGAGGGCGAAAAGATTATTGAATTTTTGAACATTATTGGTGCCCACCAAGCGCTGTTCAAGTTTGAAGATGTACGAATTATGCGTGATATGCGCAATTCTGTAAATCGAATCGTGAACTGTGAAACGGCAAACTTGAACAAGACGATCGGCGCAGCTGTACGGCAAATTGACAATATTAAGCTTATTCAGACGGAAATAGGGCTGGATACTTTGCCTGACAAGCTGCGGGAAGTTGCTGAAATACGGCTGGCGCATCCTGATATAAATTTGAAAGAAGTAGGCGAGTTGCTGAAAGGGAAAGTGAGCAAGTCGGGTGTTAATCATCGCTTGCGTAAGTTGGATGAGCTTGCAGAGCGAATCCGAAATACTTAACTTTTTTCCTAGTGCATTATCGGCTATAATGTTATAATGTGAACAAATATTGCGCTCGGCGTATATTTATGTTCAAATTGTGAATACAACTAATCTAATTTTGGAATATAGGGGGTATGATTCGCATGGCTCAACAACCAGTTGTCGTACGTTTGAAGACAGGTTTGCACGCTCGCCCAGCGGCACTGTTCGTGCAAGAAGCGAATAAATATTCTTCGGACATTTTCGTGGAGAAAGAAGATAAGAAAGTGAACGCGAAGAGCATTATGGGTATTATGAGTTTGGCAATCAGCTCCGGTACAAGCATTAACATAACTGCTGAAGGTGCGGACGCAGAACAGGCTGTAAGCGCTTTAGTCTCGCTTGTAAGTAAGGAAGAATTAGAGAACTAATGGTACCGTTTAACATTTATTAAAAAACCGTTTTAACTTGCTTCGGACTCAACCGAATCAGGTTAAGGCGGTTTTTTATGTTATGTCGTCATGTTCGGCAGTTAACGATAACGAACGATGGAACCATTTGCAATATGCTCTTGAGTTCAGGTGTATAAATTTACATATTAACATATGTGCAACCTTTATGAAGCGAGGTGCGTTTAGAAGACGAGAAGTTCGCTAAACTTAATGATAAACAACTTAGTGCGGAGGGATTATTAATGAATCAGAATAAATCATCCATGTCGATGTGGAAACGTTCAACGGTAGCGTTTGCTTTGACAGGTACAATGCTGCTCGGACTATGGAGCGCGGGCCCTGTGCAGACAGCAAGTGCAGCAGTTAGTACACAGGCATTGAAAAATGTAGTTAGTGTGTCAGGTACGGGAACTATTGAGGTCACTCCTGATGTTGCTTATATCGATTTAGGCGCTGAAACACGTGCTAATACGGCAGCAGAAGCGCAGCAAAAGAACGCGGAAGCATTCAATAAAGTGAAACAGGAACTGACGACGAAGTATGGCGTTCAGGCGAAGGACATTAAGACGACTAATTTCTCTGTTGAGCCTGTTTATAAGTATCAAGAGAATAAAGAACCTCAAATCGTGGGCTACGAGGCACGCCACTTTGTTAAAGTTACGTACCGTCAGCTAGATAAGCTCGGTGAGTTGTTGGATGCTGTTTCTAAAGCAGGTGCCAACCGTATTTCTAACGTTAACTACGATACGGAGAAGCGTGAGGATTACGAAGCGCAAGTATTGGAAAAGGCAGTGTCCAACGCGCAGAAAAAAGCAAACGCGCTAGCTAAAGCAGCTGGACGCAGCATTGATTCTGTCGTAAACATTGTGGAATCTGGTGCAGACTGGAGCCCCGTGAGCTTCAATCTTGCGAGTGATATGATTCAGGCGAAGAGCGCTGAAGCGGTGTCTGCTCCACAAGGCGGACTTATTAAGCTTAAGGCTTCTGTAAACGTACAGTACCAAATGAAGTAGTCCATATATTGCAATTTAGAACCACAAGCACAAGCTGGATAAAATAGGGGTAATATTGGGTTCTTGTCGTGTGAACGACAGGAGCCCAATTTTTTTGAAGGGTCTTGTAAGCATAAAGTCAAACCTGAAAAATCGCCTAAAAGGATACAAAAAAGTGGATTGAAGTCCTTAACATGGAGAAAATGCGGCGAATTCTCGAAGTTCCATGTATGTTTCTGTCGAAATTACGTAAAAATAGTTGTATCGTCAGTCAAAACGATGTATATTGTATATGCGAAAAATTACGATAAACACATATGCGACCTAGATGAAGCCATACCAATGGATATGGCTTTTTTTGCTTAAAGGCTGACGATATAAGGGGTTGATGCAGAATGATACAACTGGTGAATGTGGAGAAACACTTTGCTGGGCAACCCGTAGTGCAACCATTGTCGATGACAATTGACGAGGGTGAGTTTTTGACGCTGCTCGGTCCGAGCGGATGCGGTAAGACGACGATCTTACGCATGATTGCTGGATTTGAACAGCCGACTTCGGGCGAGATTCGATTGGACGGCGAAAATGTGACACAACTGCCGCCCAATAAACGTAATTTAAATTTGGTATTTCAACACTATGCGTTGTTTCCACACATGACAGTTGAGGATAATATCGCATTTGGTCTTAAAATGAAAAAAATTCCGCAGGCCGAGCAAAAAGAGCGTATTGCGGAAGCGATTCGCTTGACACAGCTTACGCCGCTTGCACAGCGCTATCCACATCAATTGTCCGGTGGCCAACAGCAGCGTGTGGCGATTGCTCGTGCGATTGCGAACAAGCCTAAGGTGTTGCTCTTAGATGAGCCGCTAGGTGCGCTTGATTTGCAGCTTCGTAAAAATTTGCAGGCAGAATTGAAGCAATTGCAGCGCAGCTTAGGTATTACGTTCGTGTATGTTACGCATGACCAAGAAGAGGCTATGATGATGTCGGACCGTATCGTTATTATGAATACGGGACGTGTTGAGCAGATTGGCACGCCTAAAGATATTTACGAACGCCCGGCGACGTTGTTTGCGGCGACGTTCATTGGAGAAAATAATATTTTGCATGATGAGCATATGTTCGCTGTTCGACCTGAAAAAATTCGTGTCTTCGAAGAAACGGACGAGACGCGTAAAGCTGGCATTATTCAAGATATCGTCTATTTAGGAAACATTCATAAGCTGATTATACATTTGGAAAATGAGCAGACGAATGTAACAGTGGCGTTAGACTTTACGGATAATCGCACTTGGTCAATTGGGCAGCGCGTTGGTGTTCATTGGAATGCACAGGATGAGGTGATGATCGGCCCATGAAACGTTCATACGGCATCATTGCGCCGGTCGTATTGTGGTTAGGTATATTTCTTGTTATACCGATGTTGGCTGTTATCGCCATCTCGTTTATGCAGCGTGACGAGCTAGGAAACATTGTGTATTCGTTTACGTTGGACAATTATGCACGGTTCTTTGAACCGCTTTATTTGGGTATATATTGGGACACGTTAACGCTGTCCTTGCTAACAACGGCCATTTGCTTACTACTTAGTTACCCGCTTGCGTATTACATTGCCAATACGAGCGCAGGGAAGCAGCGGCTGCTGCTAATTTTGATTACAGTGCCGTTCTGGATCAATTTCTTGATTCGTACGTATGCATGGGTGTTAATTTTGCGAACACAAGGCATCGTGAACACGACATTGCTTGATCTCGGTCTTATAAGTGAGCCGATGCAAATGTTGTATACAAAAGGAGCGGTGCTGCTCGGAATGGTGTATACATTCATTCCGTTTATGGTGCTGCCTATTTACGTATCCTTAGAACAAATGGATCGTCGTCTGTTGGAAGCGGCAAGCGATTTAGGTGCTACGCGCTGGAAGTCATTCTGGCACGTTACGCTGCCACAGACGAAGTCTGGCATGATGACAGGTAGCGTGCTTGTGTTTGTTACGACAACAGGTATGTTTGTCGTGACAGATATTTTAGGTGGCGCTAAGTCACAAATGCTAAGTAACATCATTCAGACACAGTTCCTAGGCGCACGTGACTGGCCGTTTGGAGCAGCGTTGTCGGTTATGTTTGTCCTTAGCTCGCTCATTATTATTGGATTGTTTAATCGCGCTATGCGCTCGAAATACGATGTGTCGAAGGAGGCGAAAGCATGAAGCCTTCCGGCCAAGTGAAAAAGAATCCGCTTCTCGGATTCCATTCGGTGTTAATGGTTATTTTTCTATACTTGCCTGTCGTGTTCATTATTGTGTACTCCTTTAATGATTCACGCATTAGTACGAATTGGAGTGGCTTTACGCTAGATTGGTATGCCGCATTGTTGGATAACCGTCAAGTGATGGAGGCGTTATCCAATAGCTTAATTATTGCGGTTATTTCTACAACCGTATCTACGGTGCTAGGGACGATGGCAGCGCTTGGATTGCGTAAAATGCATGGAAAGAAGAAGAAGGGTGCAGTAAGCCTGTTGTATTTACCGATTATTGTTCCGGAAATCATTATGGGATTGTCATTGCTCGTATTGTTTAGTCAGTTCCATATCCCGCTGGGCAAGTTTACAGTTATCGTTGCGCACATCACGTTTAGTGTTGCATACGTATACGTTATTGTGTCTTCGCGACTTGCAAATATGGGTAAGCAGTTGGAGGAAGCTGCGTCTGATCTAGGTGCTACACCTTGGCAGGCGTTTCGTTATGTGACATTGCCAACCATTTGGCCAGGTGTTGTTGCAGGGGCGTTGATTGCATTCACCCTGTCCATTGATGACTTTATTACGAGCTTCTTTGTGGCTGGTCCGAACTCATCCACGTTGCCGATCTATATATATGCTTCGGTGAAGCGTGGGATTTCGCCTGAAATTAACGCACTCTGTACGATATTAATCGTAGTGAGTGTCTTGCTTATCATATTGGCGCAATGGTTGCAGAATCGTGGCAGCGACAAGAAACGCAGCTCTACGCTACCTTTCTAAGCTTGAATCACTAAATTATTCACAACATCATTCAACAAATCATTATTCATAGTCAGAGAGGGGTAATAAGATTGAAAAAAATGAAATGGCTCGCGGTCGTATTGGCCGTTATGTTGGCATTAACAGCACTCGCTGGTTGCACGTCGGATAAACAAACGCTTAACTTATACAGCTGGGCGGATAACTTCGACCCTGAAACGTTAAAGAAATTCGAGACCGAATTTAACGTGAAGGTTAACTACACGCAATTTGCTAACAACGAAGAGCTGCTGGCGAAAATTAAAGCTGGCGGGGCAGGTTACGATGTAATCCAGCCGTCGGACTATATGGTGGCAAGCATGATCAAGCAGGACTTGCTCGAGCCGCTGAATAAGACCAATATTCCGAACTTCCAATACATTGCGGATCGTTTCAAAAGCCCTGATTATGATCCGGACAGCAAACACTCCATCGTGTACACGTGGGGCGTAACAGGTATTGCATACAACAAAAAGTATGTAAAAGAACCGATTACAAGCTGGAACGATTTGTGGAATGAAAAGTATAAAGGTAAAGTGTTGCTTCTTGACGACAACCGCGAAATGATCGGTATGGCGTTGAAAAAAGCAGGCAAGACGAACAGCTCGACGAACGAAGCGGACGTTAAAGCGGCTGTAGATGATTTACGTACGCTTGTACCGAACGTGCTTGCATTTGACACGGACAACATTAAGCAGAAGCTAATTACTGAAGAGGGCTGGATCGCTACAGTTTGGTCTGGTGACGCTGCTTTTAGTGCAAAAGAAAACAAAGACCTGGCTTACGTTGTGCCTAAAGAAGGCAGTACGATCTTCGCTGATACGTATGCGATTCCTAAAGGCTCGAAAAATAAGGAACTGGCAGAGAAGTTCATCAATTTCATGATGGACCCACAAAACAGTGCACAGAACTATGAGTATGTAGGCTATAGCAATCCGGTAACGAAGGCGAAAGAGTTCCATTCCAAAGAGTATTTGGATAATTCGATGATTAACTTGACGGATGAGGAACTGGCGCGTACGGAGTGGCTAGCGGACGTGAGTAAGTCGATCCAATTGTACGATCGCTTATGGACGGAATTGAAGAGCGGACGCTAATAGCAATGAACACAAAACGGTAGGAACCATGAGCAAATGGGTTCCTACCGTTTTTTTTGTAGATTGATAAGGCTATAGTTTTATCTATTTTTAAGCTTTCGTTCATATTTCTTTAATGTGTTCCTTGTATTCTGATAGTGGACCGAATGACAGATGAGTCTTGCGAAGGAGGCCTGCCGCGACCGATTACGATAAGCCTTGGACAGCCGGAGTAACCGTTGCACAAGGGAATCCGTTTCATCTTTCTCATGGTTTACAGTTTACCCCTAGAACATATACTTAGGCCGCATCGTTTAAGCGATGCGGCCCTTTTTTTGCTGTTTGAAAATAAAAATAAATACGTCTCAAAAAGAATTACATGTTAATGAACAGCTTTCCACGGCGACTGCCATTCATTTCGTACTGTTCTGTCAGGAGTGTGTCCTTGCGTCCACCATTTTGCTTCATACACTTTACCCTGATAAGAGACACGATTACCTTTAACATACGCTTTATTCGGCTGCCAAACAGGGGCCGATGGCGTTACTCCTCCAGTATCTTCAGTACCTTCAGTATCTTCAGTACCTTCAGTACCTTCAGTACCTCCGGTGCCTTCATTGCCTGAACCATTGGTAGAGCCGTTGCTAGGCTCTTCGGTATCTGGTCTAGGTGTAGGCTTTACAGGCACGTCTTCACGGTACAGCCATATTTGCTCCTTCAGTGCGGGCAGTTGCAACGCGTTAACCTGTGCACGGGCGTCGTTCGTGAACGGGAAGCCCCATTTTTCAAAGAATGGCAGCAGGTTCGTACCGCTTTGCTTCGATGCCATCACCACAAACATATCTTTTTCTTGCTGCACGTCGTTAGGCTGCTGTGCTTGCGGTAGCTCACGATATGCAGTGAACAGCTTCGTGTAGAAATCCCAACCGTAAGCCATTTGCAACTGCTTTAGCATAACGAGTTGGGGAATCAGATCGAGCTGTTTCGAATCGCCATATCGTTTTGATCCTTCTGGAAGCGCAACGAAAGAAAGGGCATAATCATAAGCTGATTTTCCAGCTGCATCTTTCTCAAGTAGACGGGACGGCTTGCCGAAATATTGTTGAGCAAACATAGAGAATATATTGACCGTTACTTCCGTATTATCAGTCCATGTCCAAGGGTCCTGTTGATAATTGTGCCCGATTTCATGCCAAAAGCCCCAGTTATTTTTCAGCCCATCGATGCTGACAGCATCTCGTGATTCAACACCGATAGGATACATGATCGGTACTCCAGCATGCATGTAGCCATCGCTAATTTGTTTATCGGCAACCAGGTGGAAGGGCAAGTGGTACGCACGATGTGGATTCGGTTTGTTTGCCCCTGTACCGTTTAGTTTGTCAAACTGGTCAAGTAAGTTGTCCCATGCTTGCAGCAGTGCTACAGGGTTCTCTAGGCGGCGTATATCATCAGCAGGAACGGTTAACAAGATTCGTTTGCCACGAAGTTCTGCCCAAGGTGCCCCTAAATGTCGAATCGATTCTTTCCACTCTGTTTCGCTGGTCGTCGCTAAGTCGAAATAGGGTGCACGAACTGAACCGCTAACCGTTAAGTCTACTTGTGTGGGCTTGGATTGCGCTGGAATAAAATAAATAAGTCCGCCGTAGGGGCTATTAATTCGATTTTGACCTGGTTGCAAAGTGTGTCTCAGTGAAACAATTGGCGGTCGCTCCCAGATTTCCTTGTCAAGCAAGGTGTCTGTATGTGCGCCTACTAATACATCCAGCGATGGCGTTCCCGCAGGCACATCTATGATGATGTCCTCACCCGCGGGCGCGTAGAGACCTGTGCTTACCCACGGCTCCGGTGCCGCATACATAAGTAGCTCTTGCGCTGCGTAATAATCAAAGTTTACAGTAACACGTTGATCGTTCACGCGTGGCGCTTCATTAGCAACTTTGCCGGGGAACGTATCCGCTAACGGTGACTTATGTCGGTTCGTATCTAAAGCAGTATTATTAAACGTAAAGGCTAAAATCGCACTTGAGTAAGGCTTGTACTCTTTATGGAGCGGCAGAGTCAGCTGATTTTGCAAGTGTCCTGTTTCTTGCTCTAGCACGTGGCGCAGTTCAGCACGTTCTGTCAACGAAGTAAATGACAGACGAAGCAAATCGGCCGCCAACGTAAGCTTATCCTCTGCGCTGGAGTTTACAGTGCCTATTTCAAGCGCTTCAGCGGGCAATTTGTTATCCTCAACAGCTTGAACTTGCGTTAATAGACGGTTGATTTGGTAGCTACGTGATTGGTTTGCAGACAGTTTTGGTGCACTTGATCCATCTGATACAGCCGTGTTATCCAACAAACTTAAGCCAACCGTATTCAACAGCCTCTGCACAGGATAGTGAGTGCTTAGTTGTGCAGTCCCCTGAACATTAGAGATGTAATATTGCGGGTACATTTGAAGGACCCAACCCTTTAAAGCAACGACAATGCTACCACCCTCGCGCACGTATTGTTCAAGCACGTGTGCTTCCTCATCAGTGATGGTAGCGTTAACGATTGCTACGGGAGTAGTTGCAGCATCCAGTGGCTGCTGCGTCCAAGACGCCACGCTTATATGTTGTATCGGGAGTGAAGAGTGAACGGGCAGGGCTCCTTTAGAGTAGATACGGAGCTTTCCTTTTCTCTGGAGCGCATCTTCATAACGTGTAATCTGACCTGCTGTGGCTTGTGCTTGTCCGTGTTCAGTCAGCCACAATAATAGGTTGCGCGTAACGATTGCGGATTCGCTGCTGTCGTTGCGAGCCAGGTTAATGAAATCTTCATCACCCGCGGCAATTACCCGGCCTTGGCCATAGCGTGCGCCAGCCATAAAAGGGGTTGTCTCCGTAGATGCAGCTACGACAAATGCATGGTCGGTCAAGGCGCTAACGCCCCCGACGTAAGAGCCTGTCTGAGTTGGAATGTGAGTCAGGTTACGATACAACAGCTCAAGGTCATTAGCTAGGGATTCATGTTGGATAGCGCTTCGAGTAGTTAATGGGTTAGGTTTATTAAGGCGGTTCTGAAGGACCGGGGGCTTCCTGTACACAGAATCTGTGACGGATGATTGTTCAACCATTTCCGGCAAGGGAATAGATGTAATCGTAGGCTGTAATCCCTGATTGGCGTATGCAATTGGACCGGAAAGGTTAGCTAATAGGGAAGTGACACAGAGTGCGGCCCAAACATTCTTTTTCATGGATAACTCTCCTTCTCGCAGTTTAAGCGTTGATATGCAAGGCTAGCAGTTACTAACCTTGTCATATAACATCGGTGAAAAGGAACTGATTAAATATAGTTGGAATGTTCTATTTTTCTGGTTTCTTTGTCCTATTCCTCAGTAAAATAAAAAACGGGGCAGCATCGTTTGTAGGGACACCGCTCCGAATGTTCATTTTTCATTCATCTTGGATACGTATAGTAATGATCGTTAGGCAGGGAATGCAGTCTGAATCCTGCGCGGGCGAAATCATGATTGTTATACTTCGCCGTATAGGCTGCATGCCTATTATAATAACGATAATAATGGCTCATATAAGGGAAAATCTCCGTCGCATTCTGATCGATGTCGTCAGCACTGTATTCATTTGCTGCTACGCCATATCCATCTAATGAAAATACTCCAGCCGCCACTTCATTCATACGAAAAAATCGGCGTATTGCCGCTGAAGAATGGTACTCGTACGTCATCGTACTGACGGCCATTAATTGAATGCCGATATCACGGCGATACTTTAGCATTTTGTCGATTTTGGTGCGAAATTCGGGACGAAACGCACTAACGTTATCTGGCTGCGTGATGTCGGTCGTTTCAAGAAAAGACTCGGCGAGATACATATCATTTGGGCCAAGTTTTGTAGCTTCACCTCGTGGATTGAACTCATTGTCGACGGCCGAGGCAAGGATGTCGTCTGGATTCCAAGCGTTCATAAAAGTCGGCATTTTTAGATTGTGTGCAAGTTGCACCGCACTGTTTAAACGTTGACGGCTCACGTCGTAATCGTAACCGGCATCGTCGTAAAATACACCCTTTGCCCCTAAGCGCTTCCACTTATCAAGTTTCTCAGCAATGAGCCACATCGGAAAATTGTTTGTGGTTACACCAAGATCAATATAACCGTACACGCTCGTTCGGGGCGCTATTTTCCGCAGCTCAGTTAGCAATGATTTGGTTGGCAAATGATGAGGAGAATCGGGCTCCTCTAAGCCAGCGCCAAATACGATAACGTCGTAACCGGCAAATAGTTGTGCCGCTTGTTTGATGTCCTCTGTACCGTTTACATTTTCGGGTATTCCGTAATAAATGAGCAATCGCTGCTTGGGTTGGCTTGGTAAGGACTCCATCTTGTTTTCACCTTTTTTCGTAATCGGCTTCAGGTGGCTAGTAGAAACGATCTTATCTTTAGCACGTGACAATGCTATATTAGGAATAATCGACCAAATTAAAGTGATGCAAACCAGTGACAACATCCATTTTTTCATAAAAATGTTCCTCCCTCATCCTTATAAACCATTTAACCGTGAATTTAATTCCGCTAACACTGATTCAGTTTACATATTTAAAGTGTATATATGAAATAGTTGTATGACTAATGAATAGTTGGTAATTCCTCATTATTTAACATAAATCGATTAAAATATCGAGGAATTAGAAGAATTATGAAATATAGTGCTAATTAATAATAAAATTACAGCTTTTTTCTGTAAATTTCAAGGAAAACATGACCAGTTTATGTTTGAAATGTACCATTTAATACGCTAGACTTGGAATTAAATAGATTTATAAGTTAAAAATAGGTAGGTGGAGTAGGTAGTGAGAATACTGGTAACAGGTGGTTGTGGTTTTATTGGTTCATTTGTGGCTGAACGATTTTACAAAGAAGGACATCAAGTTTGGATTATCGACAATCTAAGCACAGGTCAGCGATCCAATCTTACATTTAGCCCAACATGTTACGAAATGAATGTCGAAGATGCTCGATGTGAAGAAGTATTCAAGAGTGGTAAGTTTGATGTCGTTGTACATTTAGCTGCTCAAGTTGATGTTGAAACATCCGTCCGATCCCCACAGCAAGATGCGCAAGCCAATATTATGGGATTGTTGAACATGTTGCGCCTCTCCAAAGCGTATGGTGTAAAAAAATTTATATTCGCCTCATCCGCAGCCGTGTATGGTTCAGAAGGCGAAATCCCGTTAAATGAACACGCCGAGCAAAATCCGGTTTCTCCCTACGGCATTCATAAATGGTTCGGTGAGCACTACTGTCAGAAGTGGTCAGAGCTGTATGAACTACCGACCCTATGTTTTCGCTTCTCGAATGTATTTGGACCACGCCAAGGCAACTCCGGAGAGGGGGGCGTTGTATCGATATTTATACAGCGTATGCTCCGTAATGAACAATTGATTGTTTATGGCGATGGCGGCCAAACCCGAGATTTTATTTATGTAGAAGACGTCGCTGATGCAATATATCGGGCTTCGGATTCATACTTGCATGGTGTCTACAATCTTTCCACCACGACCGAAACATCTATTGTCCAACTGATCGACCACCTTGCTGACAATCACCCCATACCTCATGTTATTCATAAGCAGCCAAGAGAAGGTGACATTTATCGCTCATCACTTGATAACTCCCGATTGAAACGAGATTTGGAGTGGGTTCCTCTTTACAGTGTACAAGAGGGACTGCAAAAAACGTTCGCATGGTTTCAAACAAATGCGCAGGAGACGGAACATCGTTCCAACCACCCAACGAAATCAACATTACTTCAACGTCGATCCTCTATGCGCCAACCGTGGCTTCCACTACTAGAAAATATGATCGCATTTTTACTGGTTGCCCTGCTTACCTTATATCCTGCTACTTGGATTCAACACCTATCACTAGATTTCACCCTAATTTATATTACTTTAATCGGAATTATATATGGTTCACGCCAAGCGATGATTGCGGTTGGATTATCTACCTTATTGTATTTTGCTCATTTAAACGAGGAAGGCCGAGAATGGGTGTCGTTGTTATTTGACACAGAAGTGCTGTTCGATGTTTCGATGTATTTACTGCTAGGGCTTGTATTAGGCTTTACGACAGATAAGCGTCTTCAGCAATTGAGGTTGGCAGAACAACGCATTGAAACGCAAGAAGAGCGCTATACCTTTTTGAAAAAAGTGTTTGATGATACAAGCGAGATGAAAGATGCGTTAGAGCGCAATATGGTCAATTCCAAGGACAGTATTGGGCGATTGTATCGTATTGTGACCGAAATGGAGAGTTTGGAGCCGGAAAAAGTGATGACCTCAGCAGTGAGCGTGCTGGAGCAGATGTTGGAGACAGATGCGGTAGCGATTTATGCCGTTAGCACAGGCGACTATTTGCGCTTGCGAGTCCACTCCAAGAAGGAGCGCGCGTGGCTGAAATCACTCCAGTTACATGATAATCATGACATTGAGCGCGTCGTATATAAGCAGACGCCTTGGTTCAACAGGGAGCTGAATCCGAACAGTCCTATGATGGTTGCCCCTGTTGTGTTTGAAGGAGAGACGATAGCCATCGTTACCGTTTACGAGATGCCATTTGAGCGAATGAATCCATATGCCGAGAACGCGTTCCGCATTGCTGTCGATATGTTCTCTAAATCGTTAGGACGCGCGCTGCAATATTCGGATGCTGTACGTACAGACCGTTATATTACGGGCACGCAGTTGTTAAGAAGATTCGCCTTTGAACAAATGTTGTCACAGAAACAGGAAGCAAAACGGAAGCACCACGTCCCATACGTACTTATAAAAATAGAAGGTCTAGGGCTTGATTGGAAGGATTGGGGGGCACGAATTGTTGGTGCCTTGCGGGACACGGACTATGTCGGAACTGAGCAGGGCGATAGTGTAATGGCATTGCTATCTAATACGGACGAGAGCGAAGTGGAGACGGTAAGAGCGCGTATTAACCAACTTGGTTTAACGACACGCGTAATAGTGGAGCCTGATTGGCAGAGTAGGGAAAAAGTATATGGATAATTGGGTGTTGTTGATTGGTGTAGGGATTGTATACACCGTGTGTGTTGTTGCCATATGGACATGGCTGGTGGTGACGCACTGGCGTGATTGGCCTATTCAGAAGCGGCGTGTACTGCTTGTCGTGATGTGGGCGGTGCCGATAGCCGGGGTGATGCTGGCTTTAGTGGTCACATGGGCTGCACGTCACGGGGAACGTGATCAGGCAGGAGAAGGGAAGTCGTGGACATCGCGCTTCTCTTACTTGGTCGTGCGCGGGGAGTCGGGCGACTCCTTGTCGCACCGCCTTTACATGAAACAAGAGCAGGCGCAGGAGACCCTTCCGCTTGAAGAGGCGCTGCTGTTCAGTGATGTAATGGTTCGTCGTCGCCGCTTACTGGATGCGATCAAGTTCGATGCGATTGAGCGGACATCGCTGCTAGAGGCGGCGGTTAGCAATGAAGACACGGAAACGTCGCATTATGCCGTTACCGCTGTTATGGAGATGAAGCGCAAAATGACGCTTGCGCTACAGGAAGCTGCCGTGCGCACCACGCGTGAACCGCACAATGTGGAAGCGCTGAGACAGCATGCAGACTTGTTGACACGTTGTTTGCAGAGCGCGTTGCTCGATCGGCGCACTTATTCCATTTACCGCAATCAACTGGCTGTGGTGTTGGAGCAGTGGCTTGCTGTCGGTGAAGCTGGGGCAGAAGCGTATGAACGTAAAATATCGGTGGAATTGGAGCTTGGGCACCATGCGAAAGCACTTCAATGGTGTGAACGATTCCAGACGGCCCATGGGGACAAGGAAGCCCCTTATTTATGTGCGCTAAAAGTACATTATGCTTTGCGTAACGGTCGAGCCTTCGCAGCACAGTTGGAGCAGTTCAAGCGAACGGGAATTCGTTTTTCACCGGATACGCTACAGCTCGTACGTTATTGGAGTCGGGAGGTGAAGAGCGATGCAACGGCAGGAGAACCAGCAAGGTGAGCAGCAGAACAACCGGCGGGATGAGCAGCAGCAGGATGAACAGAATCAGAACCGCCAGAATGAGCAGCGTCAGAACCAGCACGAGCACTCGCAGGGCGTAAACCCTAACGAGCGACAGCTTACGAAGTTAGACAAGAGCCGAGGGCATGTGCAGCGTGCAAGCATAATCTTTATGCTTGCGATCGTGCTTATATTAGGCGGTGTACTGCAATTTTCCCGCTCGCAAAGTTTAGAGCACATTGGCAGCGTTCAGCAGGTAGAGCAGGCTATCGCGAATGTCAAATGGCAGAGCCTTTCGCTAACTGCTGATAAGAAGGCCACTTTCAATACGCAGCGCTTAGCGATCGCATACGATCAGCAGGATGAGCAAAGTATGCGATTGACGCGCAATATCGAGCGAGTGCTGACCGATATGAAGTGGGCGCATGATCTTGTGGACGTCAACAAACTTAAAGTAGGAAGCACAGTGAATGATTATTACGGTGTGGTGCTGACTAAGCCCGATCTGTCCACGCTGCCAGACAGCGACTGGATCGAACACTATGTAACATCTGGTGGCAGGCTGCTGTTTGCAGTAGTTCCGACAGTGGATGGGGAATTTTATAGCGTGTATCGAAAGCTAGGTATCAATGATATGGGTGGACATATCCAAACGTCTGGTATTCGGATAGAGACCGATTTCATGCTCGGTGCGAAAGGTGCGTCATTTAAAGGGGATTCGTTGACGAATGTGTCACTTTCGGTCACGTTGGAAGACGACGTTGCGGTACATGTTAAAAGTGAGCAAGGTGTACCGTTGTTGTGGGAAACGGCATTAGGTAAAGGCAAAATAGTCGTATTTAACGGTTCTATACTTCAAGAGAAGACGAGTCGAGGCTTAGCGGGAAGTGCTATCGGGTTACTTGCCGATACTTATGCCTATCCGGTCATAAATGCGAAAGTTATATATTTGGACGATTTCCCAGCGCCGCTTCCTATAGGGATCAATGAGTCCTTGTTTGAAACGTATCGACGTAGTTTGCAACGCTTTTTTAAAGAAGTATGGTGGCCTGACATGATAAGACTCGCTGCTAAGCACGATCTGCGATATACCGGGGCAGTTATTCAATCGTATGACAATGATGTGACACCGCCTTTTGAGCAAGCATCTAGTGCCGAGACGACTCATCTGCTTTCGTTTGGACATGAGTTGTTAAAGAACAAGGGAGAAATCGCGATTCATGGATATAACCATCAATCGCTGTCCACTAATCTTAAAAAGTCAGCTTTTTTCGGTTACAAACCTTGGCCGAACGAATCTTCCATGGAACAATCCATAAAAGAAGTGAACAAATATGTAGAGGGTGCGTTTCCAGGTATCCATTTGCACACGTATGTTCCTCCTTCTAATGTCTTAACACCAGAAGGGCGCGCAGCGCTTAAACAAGCTTGGCCGAAGATTGGCGTCATCTCATCTGTTTTTGCTGAAGACCAAAATAAGAACGCCTACGTACAAGAATTTGGGGTCGCCGCGGATGGCATAATCGAGCTGCCACGAATGACAGCTGGCTTTACCCAATCGGAGTATAACAATTGGATTATGATGAATGCCGCATCTTATTTAGGCGTATTTTCACATTTTGTTCATCCTGACGATGTGCTGGACGAGCGTAGAAGTGGTTCCTATTCGTGGAGCCAGATGTACAAAAATTTAAGTGCGTACTTATCCATGCAGGAATCGCATTATGGTTGGCTTCGCCCGATGACGGCAGCTGGAGCAAGTCATGAAACGTTAAAATGGGCGAAGGCGGATGTGACGCTCGATTATAAACAGCAAGGGGTTAACGGTTATGTAAACCAATTTGGTGGAGAGCTGCAATTTATATTGCGTACGGATCAAAGGATAACAAATCAGCGTAATTGCAAAGTAACGCCGCTTGGACAATCCGCCTACTTGGTGAAAGTAGCAGCACCCGAATTTTCAATCCAATGGGGAGGTCAGTAGACAAATGAGAATAGCGCTAATCGCGGAGGGGTCATACCCTTACGTCACTGGCGGCGTATCCAGTTGGGTGCACTCCCTTATCAGTTCCATGCCGGAGCATGAATTTGTGATTTATGCCATAGGAGCAAGCTCTGAACAGCAAGGAAAGTACAAATACGACTTGCCCGCAAATGTAGTTCAGGTGTGCGAATATTTTTTGGATGCGCATCTTCAGGATGAGGGCAAGTGGGGGAAAAGGTACCGTATCTCGCCACAGGAGCGGGATGCTCTGCTCGCCTTTATTAGCGGAGCGTCACATGTCGATTGGCAGGTGTTATTTAACTGGATGTCAGACGGAGGTTTTGGTTCGGCAGCTAATTTTTTGCGTAGTCGCGATTATTTTGACTTGCTATCAGAGCTTAGCGAGACAAAGTTTCAGTATGTGCCATTTACAGAATGGTTCTGGACGGTGCGCTCCATGGTACTGCCCTTGTTCGTTCTGCTGCGCGAGCCGATTCCGCAGGCAGATTTGTACCATTGTGTAACGACAGGGTACGCTGGCGTAATTGGAAGCATGGCAAAATGGCGGACAGGTAAGCCGCTTATCATAACTGAGCACGGTATTTATTCGCGAGAGCGGGAAGAGGAAATTATTAAGGCGGAATGGGTGCCTAGCTATTTTAAGGAGCAATGGATTGACTATTTTTATATGCTCTGTAATTGTGCCTACGAATCTGCGGATCAAGTCATTACGTTATTTGGCCGTAATCGTGAAATTCAAATCGAGCTTGGGTGCAGCTCAAGTAAAATTAGCATTATTCCTAACGGAGTCGAGTTTCACGACTATGTTGGACTGCCTGCAAAAGCAGTAGGCGACAATCGTATACACGTCGGTGCCATCGTGCGCGTCGTACCGATTAAAGACATTAAGACGATGATTCAGGCATTCGCCATCGTGAAACAAGAGGTGCCGGACTCGACATTTTGGATCATTGGCCCTTATGACGAAGATCCTGAATATTACGCAGAATGTCAGGCGCTGTTGGAAGCGTTGGCAGTAGAAGAAGTAACGTTTACAGGTAGTATGCAGATTAGCAATATTATTGGCAAAATGGACTTACTTGTGTTGTCGAGCATCAGCGAGGGGCAACCATTGGCCGTGCTTGAAGGGATGGCCGCTGGCAAGCCGTTCGTGACAACGGATGTTGGCAGTTGTAAAGAACTGCTGTATGGCATGGATGACGCCTATGGCCCAGCAGGATTTGTGGCTCCTGTTATGAATGTGGACAGCATCGCGCAAGCGATTATCGAGCTGTGCAATCATCCAGATGAACGTGTGCGCATGGGAGTAGCGGGTCAGGAGCGGGTTAGAAATCTTTATAGTAAGCAGCAATTTATTCAATCGTATGTTGCGTTGTATGAAAGCTACGAGGAGGGGCGCACATGGCAGGCATCGGCTTTGAATTGAAAAAATTGTTCACTAGGCGGGAGTTAGCTTATCGCTTACGTGCTTATGCCATCTCTTCAATCGTTACAGTTGGCCCCATGCTTGCCTGTATGATGATGATCATTGGTGCACAGCTCGTCATGAAAGCGTGGGAGGGACCACTTAGCGAGCGAGAGTTGCTGTTCGGCGGCGCTGTCTACGCCTTCGTCTGCTCCTACATCATTGTGTCGATCTATCAAATGATGACGACGCGTGCTGTATCAGACATGTTGTATGAACAGCGCTACGAACAAATTTTGCCCTCTGTTTATGCAGGGCTCATTTGGTCACTCACTCCCGCGCTGCTCATCGGCGGGGCGTTTGTCATTTGGGCGCCACTTAGCTTCGGATACAAGCTAGCGCTGTATTTATTTTTCGTGCAGCTAGTCGTGATATGGCATCTTGGCGTATATGTAACGGCGTTAAAGCACTATGGATACGTATTTGGTGCCTTCGCCGTAGGTGGCATTGTCGGTACATTAAACTGTGTACTGTGGCCGTTTATTACAGGTTCCTTGTCAGCCGCAGCCATGTTATGGATGTTAAATATCGGGATTTGCTGCACGCTGCTAGGGCTTGCTTATGCGGTTGAACGGCAATTTGGGGGCCGTCTGCCTTCAACGAAAGGTGCAACAGGTACGATAGATGCGACAAGTGCAACAGGTGCAACAAGTGCGGCAGGTGTGACACGTAAGGGAGACCTGTCGGCGGACAAGCGTCTTTCCGACGAGGCACGTAGCTACAGCTTAGTGCAGTGGATGCGTCGATACCCATCCTTGATGGGCATTGGATTCATGATGGCTCTAGGGTTATATACACATCAGATTGTACAGTGGATCAAAAATGAGGGAATATGGGTCGAAGGTGTGTTTAGGATGTCTCCGGCATACGATTTGCCAGTGTATTACGCATTTTTAACGACGATACCGACGCTAGTGTTGTTTGTTGTAGCGCTAGAGACATCATTTTATCCCAAATGCCGTCAATATTATGAAACGGTACTTGGACAAGGGTCAATGCGGGAAATTGAACAGGCTCGAAGAGATATGAGCCAAGTGCTCGTGTATGAAGTGTCGCTCTTAATGGGCATCCAGCTCTTTTTTACGATATTATCGATTGCATTCGCCGTTCGTTTACTACCCTTTTTCGGGTTCACAAGTACGATGATAGAAGCGTTTAATATTTTGGCGCTTTCCTTTTTCGCCTATACGTTATTTATGGTTATTGTCCTTGTTCTGCTCTATTTTGATGATCGGAAGGGTGTATTTGCATTAAGTGCGATTATGCTCGCATGTAGTGCAACTTTCTCTATACTATTTGATAACGTTGATACGAGCTTTGCTATGTTTACGGCCTCCTTTATCGCTTTAACCTTGTCTTTAGGGCGTTTGCGATACGTCATTAGACATTTGCACTACTACACATTTAGCGCACAACCGATAGTTATCAAACGAACTCCGCTTTAGCATGAAGCGGAACGGACATAAATAACGATGGTGATATGGGAGGGGACAAGATGAAACAGCATGATCAATCCCAGACAGCATTCGGACAAAGTAGTTATTCTGGTGGGGGACGAGGCATCGAACGCTGTGTAGGGTCGGTAAAGGCAGTCATCTGCCTACTGTTGGCAATTACGTTGTTAGCTGTAGCGGGGTGCACAGACGATACAGCGACACCATCACAATCAGATGAAATAGATTCGATCGTATCGAACAATAAGGGAATAATGGCAGCAGATTCACTTGTTGAGAATAAAGAAATATATCGTTCAGATAGGGGTGATCACATCGTTCACCTCTATTTGACGATAGCTGCCTCAAATAAGACGAATGTGCCGCCTGTCACTTGGGCTCAGCTGAGTTCGATTATGAAGAAGGTACCGGGGGAGAAGCATCCTGAGGTGGATGTTATTTTTCAAGAAGGCAATGCAACAGGTCCGGTAAGCGGGATGTTCGGTTACAGCGAATTGGTGCCTAACGGTACGGCTACCGTTCGAGGGGCATCATCGCTTCGCTCGCCGCAAAAGTCATATAAAGTGAAGCTCATTGACGATGCTGGCCTGTGGCGAGATCAGCGGGTCATTAACCTCGTTAAACATTCATATGATTTAACACGTGTGCGCAACAAGCTAAGCTTCGATCTGCTCAAGCATATGCCCGATATAACAAGCCTACGGACCCAGTTCGTCCATTTGCATGTAAGGGATTTAACGGCTAGTCCTGCTGCATCTACCTTTCAGGACTACGGCTTATATACGCAGATCGAACAGCCCAACAAGCGCTTTTTGTTGGCACACGGTTTAGATCCGAGCGGCCATCTGTACAAAGCGGTCATGTTTGAATTTTTCCGTTACAAGGATAAGTTGAGAACGGAAGATGAGCCGCAATTTGATAAAGATGCGTTCGAATCTGTGCTTGAAGTGCAGGGTAGCAACGATCATAAGAAGCTGTTGGCAATGTTAGACGATGTGAATGATATCTCGCAAGATATAGACAGTGTGGTAGATAAACACTTTGATCGCGATAACTTTTTAACATGGACAGCGCTCAATATTTTGTTCGATAACATGGATACGAATACACAAAATTTTTTGCTGTATTCTCCGCTTAATTCGGAAAAATGGTACTTCCTCCCGTGGGATTACGATGGCGCTTGGGGAGATTCCAGCTTTGAGGCGCCTCTGGCAAAGGAGCCGCCTGTTCGCTGGCGGACTGGTGTTGCGAACTACTGGAACAACGTGTTGCAGAGCCGCTTTTTTAAGAAGCGCGCGAATGTTGAACAATTAACGGCAAAAGTCGATGCCTTGTTTCCTAAAATCAAGCCGGAGCTTGTACAGCAATATTTGAACCAGTACCGCAAGGTTGCCCCACAAGTCTCGCTAAGCTCTCCTGATTTGAATTTCTTGCCGGGAACACCGCAGCAATACAAAGCGGAGTGGGCTCGACTGGCTACGATTCCAGCCAAACAAATTGAAGCCTATAAGCGCCACTTGGAATGGCCGATGCCGTTCTTTTTGGGTGAGGCAAAGGCGAAAGGGACTGGACTTGCGTTTAATTGGGGGAATTCCTACGACTTGCAAGGTGATAGCTTAACGTATCGGTTCGAGTTAAGTAAGTCACCGAATTTTGATAAGCCGCTCACGGTTCAAGACGGCTTGCGCTCAACGACAGCACAGGTCAACAATATTCAGCCTGGGAAATATTTTTGGCGCGTGTTTGTATTTGATGCGAAAGGCAACAAGCAGCATGCCTTTGATACGTATCGTGATGCCAATCAGATCAAATTTAACGGCGTGAAACAAATTTTCGTCGAGCGTAAGGACGGAACATTAGTTGTCCCAAAATGATGGAATAACGTTCAATAAACGCTAAGTATAATCGGAGGATACACGATGCCACGCATGAATTTTGGCGACGTAAAGCTTAGACATGAGTTGAAGTTCTACATTCATCATCATGAATATATCGGTTTAAGGCAGCGGATACGTTCATTGCTGACGTTGGACAAGCATTCCGTCGATGAGGAAGGCTACCATATCCGCAGTTTGTATTTTGATAACAAGTATGAATCCGCTTTGCACAATAAAAACGAAGGCATCTTTCATCGGCGCAAATATCGTATTCGTATTTACAACAAGTGCGATTCTATCATTAAACTAGAACGGAAAAGCAAGTGGAACGAGCTCGTATCCAAGGAATCAGAGCAGCTGACCCGCGCGCAGGTCGATCGGATTATGCTAGGAGATTACGAAGCGCTGCTAGACAACAAAGATGAGCGTTCCTTGTCAGCGCGGTTTTACCGTGATTTCACGCAAGGGGCCATGCAGCCAGCGGTTATCGTTGATTACGTTCGTGAAGCTTATTTGTATGATGCAGGTGACGTGCGGATTACGTTCGATAAGCAGCTTAGTGCCGGCGTGCATTCCCTCCAGTTGTTCGACCCGCATCTGATGACACGTTCCATGATTGGCGGGCCCCGAACCATTTTAGAAGTGAAATACAATCAATTTATGCCCCGTGTCGTGTTCGACTTGTTGCAAATGTCGGCGCATCAGCGATCCACGATTTCGAAGTATGCTATTTGCAAAGAGAGCCGCAAGCCGTACGCTTATTAAACAATGGTAAGGAGAGTACCATGGATCAGATCGTGAATTTTAAAGATATGTTTAAAAAGAGTGTGCTGCAATTAGAGGCGTTTAACAAAATTTCGCTGATTGAAATTTTTTGGGGAATGCTTATTTCTTTCCTTATCGGTATGTTCATATATTGGGTATATCAAAAATGTTTCCGTGGAGTCGTGTACAGTCATAACTATAATGTGACGTTCGTGTTAATGACGATGATTACGACGCTCATTATTATGACGATCAGCACCAATATCGTACTCTCGCTCGGCATGGTAGGCGCACTGAGTATTGTGCGGTTCCGTACGGCGGTGAAAGATCCGATGGACATTATTTATATGTTTTGGGCCGTTTCTGTCGGGATCGCGACAGGGGCCAAGTTGTATCCGTTGTCTATTTTCGGATCGTTGGCAATTGGGGCAACGATTTACTTTTTATCGCAGCGGCAAGAAAAGCAGAAGCCATACTTGGTCATTTTGCAATATGAAGAGAAAGCGAGTGACGAAGTACTCGTACAGCTGCGCAAGCGTAAATCGGTGTTGAAATCAAAAACGGTACGCAAAGGGATGACCGAGCTTACGGTAGAAACGAGGCTAAGTGATGACAACACGGCGTTTGTTGACGCACTTGCCGCGTTGGATGGGGTTAAAGATGTTGTGCTCGTCAGCTACAACGGAGATTACGCGCCTTAAATAAGAAAGCCGTCCACCTCATTGGTGAACGGCTTTCAGCTTGTAAAGCTCGCTCTGCGTGCTTAGCATGACGCCTATAGCTTGTTTATATCAACTCGCTAAGCGGTTTATCCAATACTTTGTCAACGAGACCGTACTCCAGCGCTTCTTGCGCGGACATGAAGTAGTCGCGGTCCGTATCTTTCTCAATGCGCTCTAACGGTTGACCTGTGCGGTCAGCCAAGATGCGGTTGAGGTTGTCACGCATCTTCAAGATGCGCTGCGCACGGATATGAATATCCGATGCTTGGCCTTCTGCTCCGCCCAGCGGTTGGTGAATCATAACTTCGCTGTTAGGGAGCGCAAGACGCTTGCCTTTAGCGCCTGCGTTCAGCAGGAATGCGCCCATCGAAGCTGCCATACCTACACAAATGGTAGATACGTCTGGCTTAATATGCTGCATTGTATCGTAGATGCCCATGCCAGCGGAAATGGAGCCGCCTGGACTGTTGATGTACAAGTAAATATCTTTCTCTGGGTCGTCAGCAGCTAAAAATAGCATCTGGGCGATAATGGAGTTCGCCACTACATCATTGACTGGGCTTCCCAAGAAAATAATCCGATCCTTCAACAATCTCGAGTAAATGTCATATGCGCGTTCGCCCCGATTTGTCTGTTCGACAACCATAGGTACGTAACTCATGTTTAACTCCTCCTTACGAATACGTTGCATCCGCCATCGGATGCATTCGCCCAATGATAATAAGCATTGCCTGTTTATGAATCGTGCTATACCCATTAAACGGGATAAATTAACTATAATTCAGAATTTGCAAAAAGTCAAAGATGGTCAAACTCGATATTGAAAAAAACATCCTACCTGTAAGCCTGTGGGCTTGTGCTGGCGGATGTTCCTTCGTATCCCTAATATGTTGCAATATGCGTTCGTTAAGTAGCTTGTTAAATTGCTTCTAATCTCCCGCCCCAGACGCGGGTTCAGAAAATGTATGGCGCGCCCGCAAGGAATCG
This sequence comes from Paenibacillus sp. 481, assembly GCF_021223605.1. Taxonomy (NCBI): domain Bacteria; kingdom Bacillati; phylum Bacillota; class Bacilli; order Caryophanales; family Paenibacillaceae; genus Paenibacillus; species Paenibacillus sp. 481. The sequence continues at coordinate 2,151,147 of NZ_CP075175.1, read as the reverse complement.
AACCTTGATCTCAGGCTCCGGAGGCCTACGTCATATCCATTGGACCACGGGCGCACAACTAATGAAAGATGCTCGACTTATTATAGAAGATTCGGAGGGAAAAAGCAAGAACAACGGAAAAATTCAACAATTTATTTTTTGTTTTTGTGTGAACGCCATGCTGGTTATGTTAGCACAAGTAAAATCATGTAAATGTGCAGGTGTTTTTAAGGAAAAAGACGTGCATTGGAAAAAATCTGCGTTTGTGCAGGGATTTGAATCGAAATAAGCCAAATGAAGCAACTTGGGACGTATTATGAAGCCTGTTTGTATCAGTTGTTAGGGGCTCGACTTGATAGGCTATAAAATGAAATATTCGCAGCAATTGTAACAACTCGTGAACTTGTTTAAAATCCAATAATAGGTATACCTATGGCATGGCATTAAGCAGGTCTTTCTGATACAGCATGAAAGAACTTTCAAGGAGTGAAATCATGGAATTTGAATATCACCTTACCATTAATGATTTGAAGTTGGATGAGAAGGAAGCTTTTATGAGTATTTGTCAGTCAGAACAAGTTAAGCCTCTTATGATCGTCTTGGATCAAGGACACTACATCACGCAGCCCATGATTACAGGTGTTACCCAGTGCGCAGATTTTCAAGCAGCTAATATAGAAATTGAAAGGGTTGCAACGGCTTTTCGCAACAACGGATTTACTATTGTAAGGAAAAAAGTAGAGATTCCCCCGCAGGAAGAAAAGTATTTTTATGAGCCGATCGTGCAGCATTCGAAGCCTTATTTTGAATGGCATGGCAAGGTAGAGGTCGATGATGTAGCCAAGTTAAAAAATTGTTGCGCAAGCCATGGCGGACATATTTCTAGAAACTCGATGAACGCGAATGGTAAAGTGCGATTTATTACGGTTAGAGAATATGAAGGCCCAGCGCAATTTTATAGCCGTGTCGACCAGATACATACCATTTTACAGCAAAATAATATAGAACTCATCAAACAACAATATGAGCTATGTATTTATGATAGTAGAGAAGAATTGGATAGCGGCTGGATCTCAACATTGTAACGGGGGAGATGATGAGGATGAAACACGTGGAAAACATAAAAGACTTGGAACCTAAGGTGAGACGGCTAGTTGTAATGGAAGCCCTCTTACGAAGAATAGCACTCGTAAATAAGCCATTTGTATTAAAGGGTAGTCTACTAACTAGACAATATTTAGAAGACCCAGAGCTCCGCGCTGTGAGTGATTTAGACTTGTTGTATGCAGGCAAAATCGAAGACACAGAGCACGCGTGTAAGACATTTACAGCTTGGATGATTCAAGTGACTGAACTGGACTTGGATGACGGTATTGTGTTTAAAAGTTTTAATGATGATGACTATTGGAGATACATCGACTATGCGATGGCAGATGATTTCCCGACGGTAAATACAGAAGTGGAATATTATTTTAAGGGTGAACCGAGGCGTGAAAATCAATATTACGAACTGGATCTCGATATCTCGTTTAACTTAGAAATGGAAGTAGAGCCTGTTGCGCTACAGTATAAGCCTGTCTTCGGGGATAGCTTCATTTTTCCGTATTCCGCACCCCTTGCGCTTCAAGTGGCTTGGAAGCTGCACCAGACTATCGTAAGACCGAGGTTTAAAGATTTAGTCGACTTAAACTATTTGTTATCGCATCCAGCGTATGACAAGCGTGCACTTCAAGATACGCTTCAGGCACTTGTGAATGAATGCAGCCTTGATCCGAATATTACAAGCACTCATATTAAGCGGGTTCTGGTCAACGACCTCCATCATACTTACTCGTTATTAAAAAATGATTATGATTTAAGGACATATGAGGGTGCCGAAGGCAAGGAAGTTTATTTCTGCCGAGTTGTGGATGGGTTGCGTGAAAAAATGGATTTGTGCGGTATGAATCGATATGCATTTGCAGATCTGCCAAGTCCAACGCTGAAAAAATAGTTGACTACAGGGTAGGTGAGCCTCGGACGGTCAAATGTTCGGGGCTTAATTTTACTTTACGAAACATGTGGTGGCAATTTTCTTTAGGATACAAAGCATTAATAGTACATTGGAGCCGTTCTGCTGATGCAGGGCGATTTTTTATATTTTCCATATGTCGCATTGTTGATTTAAAAAAGGTATTCATGCACCTTGGTTAAGGCTCCCAATTTCACAAGCTGTACTCAAGAGGTGACGGGATATGATGTACAGTACTGAAGGTGGCGGGCATCGGCCTCTCTATATGCCTGTAAAAGCAGGTACACAAAAAGGTTGGAAGGAAAACCTTATGTTTTCTCACCCAACCTTTTTATTTTGGGGACTTATTGGACAGCCCCCTTTATACTTAACAACAGCTTAGATATTGCGAATTGTCCCAAAAACAATCTGCGCAATGTGTGCCACCAAATGTTGCGCAGCCTACAGACATTTGGACTATCTCACACCCAACATAAATGTGTTTATATCTTGTTGTGCTGTTACCACATGGAGTACTTGTGCACTCTTCTCTAGGCGAACAATTTGGCTTCGAGCTACTCGTCCAACCGCTAGGACATCCTGCCATTTTTTTTACCTCTCTTCATTACTAATTTTGTTTTGTTCTATGATTTGTTTTTAGTACTTAACAACAGCTTACATATTGCGAATTTTGCCAAAAACAATCATAGCAACCTGGGCCACCGAATACATCACAAGTTACGGTAGCCTTCACACATCCTGTATAATGGTGTCTATATTTTGTTGTGGTGTTACCGCATTTAGTACTTGTGCACTCATCATTAGACGAACAATTTGGTTTCGAGCTCCACGCCCAACCACCTGGACATCCTGCCATTTTTTTCACCTCCCTTCATTATTAATTTTTGTTTTGTTCTATGATTTGCTTTTATACCAATCCGCCTGAGATTTGAACATTTTGGAATATTTGTTTCCATTCACCATGAGCTCTTCATGAGTACCTGATTCGATGATTTGCCCATCATCTAAAACCAAAATTTTATCCGCATTAATACAACTTCCAAGGCGGTGGGTTATAATGAATGATGTTCTAATTTCAACCATTTTCATGAATTTTGATAGTAATTCCGTTTCAGCCAATGGATCAAGTGCTGCAGTAGGCTCGTCCAAAATAATAATATCTGAGTTCCGGAACAACGCCCTTGCTAAGCCAACTTTTTGCCATTGTCCTCCTGATAACTCAATCCCCCCTTGTAAAGTCGAGCCAAGAGGTGTTTCCACTCCATTGGGAAGTTTATCAACCAAATCTTTAAGCCCAGATTCTTGGATAACATGGTTTAATCGCTCTAAATCCAATTCGGTTAATTGCTCTTTAAAGGTAATGTTTTCTTTTAAACTGAGCTGATATTGAACGAAATCTTGAAAGACAACCGTAATATTTTGTCGAAGCTTAGATGGATTAACTGAATTTATATCGATACCATCGTACAAAATTTGCCCAGAGTCAATTTTATACAGACTAGTTAGGCACTTGACGAGAGTACTCTTTCCCGAACCATTAACGCCAACAATAGCGACTTTTTCGCCTGGTTGTACATTGAAAGAAATATTTTTCAGTACACGGTCTTCTGAATTTGGATATTTAAAGGATAAATTTTTTACTTCAATTCCTCGATTTAGAGGAAATTTTATAGTAAGCGTGCGTTCAGGGGTATTCTCCTCTTCTAAACTCATAAAATAGTCAAAATCTTTTATGAAAAAACTATCTTTTATAATTGCCCCAAAATTATTAGACAATGCTTGTATAGAGGAAACAGACATCGAAAGTATCTGAGACATTGCCACGTAATCTCCAACTGTTAGCTTTCCTTTTGTTCCTATCCATAAAAGAATAATTGAAAATATATTCGTGGCGAGGCTATCAAAGCTAAACACCATTAGATTGACCTTCGTTGTCTTCTTTTCAAGCAGATACTTATCGTTGACTGTTTTAAGAAAGGACTTACTCCAATAATTTAATAAAAAATAATAATGATTAAAGAATTTCAATTCCTTATTTGTAGCTCTATTTCTTAACTGATTATTTAAATAGCTAGCTCTTCTCATTAAATACGTTTGGGAAGATATTTGTATGTAACTCCATTTTGATACTAAATGTTGAGTGTAAAATGAGGGTATGATAAATATGATCAAAATGAAGATAAGAGACCAATGTACTGCAAATAACATAAATACATAACCAGATAGGGTAATGAATGCTTTTGCAACTTCTAAAAAAGTCATATAAGAGCTTACCATTTTGCTCCCTATGCCATTTGATGCTTTTTCAAGATGGTCATAATTCTCTGAATTGTCATAGTAAACAAAGGGTAGTTTTCCGCATTTTAATGAAGTGATCTCATCAAACTTGTAACTTACTAATGCGTCAATTCTCATTCTGATTAAATTTTTTACGCTAGTTAATACTGATGTTGTAAGTATTAGAATAACCTGTGCGAAAATGAACAAAATAGCTCTACTCAGTTCGTGCTTCTCTTGAATAACTAGAACAATTTCATCAGTAACAACTTTTAATGAGTAAATTTGCATTAGAGGGATAAACGCTTCAGCAAGCGTTATAATGGTAATGAAAATAAACTCTTTTTTTTGTTCACTTAATAAGAATTTATATTTTTTGAAAATGATCATAAGACTATATAATGCACTAAACATATATTAATTACTCTTTACTATTAACATAGAAAGGATATTGGCATAATAATTCACCGTCTATAACCAGCCTACAAAAATAGTTACCTTCCTCTACAACTGGAAACCTTACGTTGAAGGCCATGTCGAAGCCAGGGATAGCTTCTTTCGCACGTAAACTCTTTACTGGTAATGAAGTCATAATAAATATTATTCGATCATCAGGGGATATTATGGTGAATTCCGCTTCGGTTTCATAGTCATGAGTTTCAAGGTAGATTTTTGCTAATACGTCGGCTATAACTGCAGCAGGAAATAATGGGACACTAATTTTGTTTAAAATGTTCTTTGCAGAATGACAATTTCCTATAGAATCAAACTTTATTTGTTCAGCTAAAATAAGCTGTGCTGTTATTTTTTGATCATTCATATTTAATACCCTCTATTCAGAAAAAATGTATTTTTCAAGTACTTCACCGCATCATTGTGGAAGACTACCTTGCTATTTTCTTTCCTAACAAACAATGTTGAAATACCTATAAAATCATCATCTTGTTTTTTCCATGCAATATGGGTCAATCTATGCCTCGTCCATGCCTTTTCTTTTACATTAAACATCCACTGAGGTCCTATAAAAATGATGGACAACGCGGGGATTTCTTCTTTACACAAAATCTCTTCTAATTTGTTTAAATGGTCTGAGGAAAAATGGATTAATAGCAAATGCTTTGATTTTTCAGGATGCATATGATCCATTTTCTCAAATTGCTTCAATTGAAGCTTTTCTAGCTTCTTTCCTAAATAAAAGCGATATCCGACAGCAATAATGAGAAGTGAAAAGATGAAAATAACGCTAAATATGATCATGTATTTTCCCCATTACTTTAATCTTTTTAATAGTGTTCCATATATCGAAAAGTACAAGAAAGAGCAGAATGCTAAAAAATAAAAATATGGAGTGTGACCATTGAAACTGAAAAGATACGATATTCATATTTAAGATGCAAATCAAAATCAGTATGAGATTTCTTTGGATGGGATATTTGTTTAAAAAGTTATCGTTCCCAAAACAAGAACAAGTGGTTTGATTCTTTGTTTTAGTCTTTCTTAGTAAAATTATGATGAAGAAGAGTAACAATGTAATCGTAAATAACTCTCTCCAAACACTAAACAAGTCAAGAACATAAGAAACTACGAGGAATAGTTCAAATATTAATAAGCTATAAACAGATAATGCAATTAACTTATGAGGAATAATTTCAAGCGATTCTACTTCTTGAAAAAAAGAATCGTAATCAGATAACTTTGAAAATAAAGACAGTGCGAAGATAAAGGCAATAATAAATTGAAACAGGATACTCCAACTCATTTTAGATACCTAAAGCATACTCAGTACTGATGAAATATCAGTCGCTTGAGAGTGATTCAGTATTTGACCATTGGGACTTACCAAAACTAAGTAAGGAGTTGTTTCAACCTCTAACTTACTTAGAGGGCCACGATAAGAAATTATAGGGAATGTGTAGCCGAAGTGTTCTTTAATTTCCAAATTATCTTCTTCAGTGCCATCCGTTATAAGAATAAAGTTATCTTTATCATTAATCTGTTCAAACTCGGATAGTAAGTCAATACAGTGGGTACAACTAAGAGAAATAATGGCGAATAAACTATTTTGAGTAATCGGGGTGTCCATTTTCAGTATTTCAAACGGGAACTTTTTTTCACCTAGGTCGATGTTCTCCGTTTTTTCCTTTGCTGCTCTTTGAAAAATATTTTTCAAACTCACAAGAATCCCTCCCGATATTTGTTATAAATCTAATTTCCTTAGTGGATCTTTTAATTTGTTGTACCAGAATACTTCACTGCATGTTTCCACAGCCAACACCTGACCCAAGCTATTGAGTGTATATCCTTTTGGAAATTGATATGTCTGTAATTCCTCATTCATTTTTGCTTTCGGCATCATGAATAACAATATTTTATTTTGATAATATTCTCTTAACATATGTAATAATTCATCCGTTGTGTTTACAAAAGCAACGATATTTAAGTTTGGATTTATGTCTTGAAATCTTCCGAGAGCTTCCATTGCCGGTTCACAGGAGTCACAGTCTGTGCTAAAAAAGGTAGCAATAAGATGATTTCGTTTAATTAAGTCATGCATTCTAAATGATTCATTACCATCTTTTAAAATGATATTTGGAATATAATCACCAACTTGCAGTTCTCTTTTTGAAGGAACTTTCAAAAACTTTCTGTGGATATTTTCTTTTGTTGAGTTATTCTCCATTATGTTCCCTTCTTTTCCAAACAAGATATTATCTAACTTAAATATCTCATTAATATGTTTAATATTTAATCCCGAGTAATAAAATAACATGTTCTTCCCTATATTTCCACTATATAATATGTAAAAATTTCAAATTAATAGATATATTTTGAGGATATAGCATTCGCATAAAACAACTTTGGCATAAAAAACGCTTGGAGCGTCGTGCTGTGCTCCAAGCGTCATTGTAAATAAAGTAAGCTTAATGTCTAATGTGCTCCACCGTTAATTGTCCCAACGTGATGCATGACTTCGTGCGCTGTACGGATTGGAGGAGTTGATGTACGTTGTGTTTTTCGTTATGTCGTTAACTTCAACCCCACAATGCCAATAATAATGCAGCCTAAAAATACAAACTGTACCGGACGATAATGTTCCTTGAACCAGAGCATGCTCACCAGCGTAATTCCGACCGTTCCGACTCCTGCCCATACCGCATAGGCGACACCCGCAGGAATGACGCTCATCGAGTGGGTCAGTAAATAGATCGAGGCGACAAGGCCGATGATGACGACCGCAAGTGGACCTTTCTTTTTAAAGCCGTCCATATGCTTCATCGCGATAACGGCAATAATTTCTTCAAGTCCGGCCAAGATCAAATATAGCCAAGCCATTATGCCTCACCCTTTCCGCTCTCAGCTTCATCCGGTGTCGTAACTTTCATACCGATGATGCCTCCAAGTAAAATGAGCAAGAACATGATTTGCAAGGCGTTAAAATCTTCGCCCATTACGATACCGATAACGTATGTACCGATTGTGCCGATACCTACAAAGACCGTGTACGCAATCGCAACTGGCAGCGTCTTATAAGAGCGAATAAGCAGGCCGAAGCTTACCGTAATTAACACAGCTACGCCAATCCAATGCCAAGTTGTTGTCGCGTACTTCAGGCCCGAAGCCCAAACAATTTCCAATAGTGCAGCTAATAATACTAGCAGCCAAGCCACAATATGACCTCCTTGATATGAGGTGCGGGTTCAATAACGAATTTTACTTTTCAAAATAGTGGTGAGAGGAGCACATGTCGATGCCCTGTTATAGATGTTCCTTGTCCCGTCAATTCCGTGAATTTAGCGAACTCAGCGAACGAGAAATAAAATCAAATAGCTCCTGCTTGAGCTGATGCTCCATGCCAGTTGATGAGGATTGCTCCGTGCTAATCTTCTCACCATGCTGCTCCTGTTGAACATCGACGAAGAAGTACATCTCTGCCGTTTGCTCGACCATATTGATGATCATGCGGACAAGACGGTCGGTCACGACAATATCCTGATTGACTTCTCCTGTTTGCTGCGCAGAGCGAATTTGCTCGGCAAACCAGACGTAGTAAGGATCATAAATTTTTTCCCACTGTAAAAAAGAATGGTGATACGCAAGTCCAGAATAACAAAGTAAGATTGCTTCCTTATAATGAGACGTCATGTCAAAAGTAGCATCGATTATAGTGTGCACCTTATCCCAGAAGCTATGTGATGCAACCGTGGTTGACTTGATCTGCGACAGAAGTTGCTCCAAAATATGTTCAGCAACCGCAGGGACAATATCATTTTTTGTTGGAAAATAAATATAAAAGGTACCTTGTGCCACACCAGCGCGCTTAACAATGTCACTAACGGACATCTTTTGAAATCCTTTTTCCAAAATAAGCTCAATCGAAGCTTGCAGCAGGGCATTAAACTTCGCTTCTTTCTTAACATTCATGAGAGCAGGTCACCACCTGTTTGAAATATCCCGCACAACAGCCCGTTTCAAAAATGACTGATTGTCATTCATTTTTACATATAATCGATAAAAAAGTCAACTGTAGAGCAGTTTGTGCATTTTGTGGGGCGTGATTTTTAGATGCTTTTGGTCAAAATGAATAAGTTGTGCGAACGTTGCCCATTCTAGATGCGGGATGCTTGCAAGTTGCTGAATTATTCGGTAAAATAGTGGTGGGACATAAAAAGTTATGTTGGGACGTTTTTAGTCCAACGGTTGGTTTGGGGAGAGCAGGAGTGGAACAAATGCGTGGTTGGATAGATATACAAAAGCGACTTCTGCCCGATCTCATGGAACTGTTGAAGAAGCGTTATACGATTCTGCATCAAATTATGTTGTCCGAATCCGTTGGAAGAAGGACACTCGCAACGTCTCTGCAAATGACAGAGCGCGTATTGCGGGCGGAAGCTGACTTGTTGAAGGCCCAGGGCCTGATCGAAACAGACAGCACCGGCATGCGAATCAGTGAAGACGGGCGCAAGCTTGTCCAGCAACTGGAGCCGTTGATGCGGGAGCTGCTCGGTACGCGCGTGCTTGAGGAAGCGATTCGTCAAGCGTTCGGATTGAAGCAGGTCATTGTCGTCCCTGGCAACTCGGATATGTCGCCCGCCGCCAAGCAGGAGCTTGGTCAAGCGGCGTGCCAAGCGCTCAGCAGCGTAATGGGCAAGGAAGATGTCGTCGCCGTAACGGGCGGGTCGACATTGGCAGCGATGGCTGACCAATTAACGAGCTCTACATCGCTACGTGGGAACTGGTTTGTCCCAGCGCGTGGCGGACTCGGTGAGAGTCTCGAATATCAAGCGAATACGATTGCTTCCACTATGGCGAAGCGAGTAGGTGCGCAGTATCGACTGCTGCACGTGCCGGATCAGCTTAGTGAAGAGGCGTATCAATCGTTGAAGCAAGATCCTAACATTCAAGACATGTTGCGCGTCATTCGCCAAGCACGCATCGTCGTGCATGGTATCGGAGATGCCTTGGTCATGGCTAAGCGTCGTCGTGTCGATGACGAGACGATCCAGCAGCTCATGTCAGAAGGTGCGCTAGCCGAAGCTTTCGGTTATTACTTTGACCGCAATGGCAAAGTCGTTCATGCGATGCTCACAATGGGCTTACGGTTAGAGGATATTTCCTCAACAGAGGTCGTTATTGCAGTCGCTGGCGGCAGAAGCAAAGGCGAAGCGATTACCGCTGTACTGAAATCAGGCTATGAACACATCTTAGTCATTGACGAAGCTGCGGCATTAGAAATTGTTTACTTGTGTGGTCTCGATGTGCCTATGGGCCGTCTTGAGCAATAAATAAAATGGATATAGGAAATGGGAGGAATCATCATGGTTAAAGTTGGTATTAACGGTTTTGGACGTATCGGACGTAACGTATTCCGTGCTGCTTTGAACAACCCTGCTGTAGAAATCGTGGCAATTAACGATTTGACAGACGTAAATACACTTGCACACCTTTTGAAATATGACACTACACACGGCAGATTGAATGCTACTGTAGAAGCTAAAGAAGGCGCTCTTGTTGTTAACGGCAAAGAAGTTAAAGTATTTGCTGAGCGTAACCCTGAGAACTTGCCTTGGGGCGCTAACGGCGTTGAAATCGTTGTTGAATCCACAGGTATCTTCACAGCGAAAGAAAAAGCTGAGCTTCACTTGAAAGGCGGCGCGAAGAAAGTAATTATCTCCGCACCAGCTACAAACGAAGATATTACAATCGTAATGGGCGTTAACGAAGACAAGTACGATGCAGCTAGCCACACGGTTATCTCCAACGCTTCTTGCACAACTAACTGCTTGGCTCCATTTGCGAAAGTATTGAACGATAAATTCGGAATCGTTAAGGGTATGATGAACACAATTCACTCTTACACTAACGACCAATCCGTTCTTGACTTGCCACACAAAGACTTGCGTCGTGCTCGTGCAGCAGCTGAGAACATCATTCCATCCACAACTGGTGCTGCTAAAGCAGTTTCCTTGGTATTGCCAGAGTTGGCTGGTAAATTGAACGGTATGTCTATGCGTGTTCCTACACCTAACGTGTCTGTTACAGACTTGGTTGTAGAACTTGCTCAAGACGTTACAGTTGAAGAAGTAAACGCAGCTCTTAAAGCAGCAGCTGAAGGTCCTTTGAAAGGTATCTTGAACTACTCCGAAGAGCCATTGGTATCCAGCGATTACAACGGCGACCCAGCTTCCTCTACTATCGACGCTTTGACGACGATGGTAATCGGTGGCAACATGGTTAAAGTTGTTTCTTGGTACGACAACGAGTGGGGCTACTCCAACCGCGTTGTAGACTTGGCAGCTTATATCGCAAACAAAGGTTTGTAATCACATAACGAACACAATCAAAGAGGAGTAACCGTAGAGGTCTCCTCTTTGATTGGTTGTTTAACTGTAAACATTTTACAATTGAACACACTCAAGTAGGCACATCGAGAACCTGAACGGACTGCTTGAGCCCATGTTTGAAATGAGATAGGATAGGGAGTGGAACCATCTTGAACGGTGGTTTACCTTTTAGAGAGATATAAATATAGAGAACCAATATACAGAGTTATTTAAACAGAACCATGTAACAGAACCGATAATATAGAACCCAAATACAGAGATAGAACATGTTCGGCGATATGAGAAACAACCACAGCATGGAATCAAATACACTGCATCATACAACCAGAACGATATAAATAGATACAGATATAGATAAGCAACAAACAGGTAGTTCTTTGGAGAGAAACAACCTGTTTAACAGAACCGATAACAGAATCACACTGAATACCTTCCCATTCAGAGTGATGTGTTTCAAACAGAGCGAATTTCGAAATTATTTTCGAAATAAATCATACAGATAAATTCGCCAGCAATAGGCGGAATAGAGAGAAACCATACAGAATTGAACGAAACTAGCGCAGCTCTGCTTAATTCAGAGGGCATTTTACGGTTAGCATATGATAGGAGGAACGTGAAATGAACAAAAAGAGTGTACGTGATGTAGAAGTGAACGGCAAACGCGTGTTTGTACGCGTTGATTTTAACGTGCCATTGGAAAATGGTGTGATTACGGATGATACTCGTATTCAATACACATTGCCAACGATCAATTTCTTGATCGAAAACGGTGCAAAAGTAATCTTGGCAAGCCACATGGGTCGTCCAAAAGGTGAAGTCGTTGACTCCATGCGTTTGACGCCTGCAGCTGCTCGTTTGAGCGAATTGTTGGGCAAGCCAGTTAAGAAATTGGATGAGTCCATTGGTGAAAACGTGAAAGCGGAAATCGCGAAAATGGAAAACGGTGACGTTGTCGTATTGGAAAACGTTCGTTTCCACAAAGGCGAAGAGAAGAACGATGCTGAATTGGCAAAAGCGTTCGCTGAATTGGCTGACCTGTTTGTTAATGATGCATTCGGTGCTGCTCACCGTGCACACGCGTCTACAGAAGGTATCGCTCATCACTTGCCAGCAGTATCCGGTTTGTTGATGGAGTCAGAATTGAACGTTCTTGGCAAAGCATTGTCTAACCCAGAGCGTCCGTTCACGGCTATCGTTGGCGGATCTAAAGTAAAAGACAAAATCGACGTTATTAACAAAATGTTGGAGATTGCTGACAACATCGTTATCGGCGGCGGTTTGACTTACACGTTCTTTAAAGCTCAAGGCCACGAGATCGGTAAATCCCTTGTGGACAACGAGAAGTTGGACGTAGCGCTTGGCTTTATCGAAAAAGCAAAAGAGCTCGGCAAGAACCTTTACTTGCCTGTTGATATTGTCGTTACAGACGATTTCAGCGCAGATGCTAACACTCAAATCGTAGACGTAACAGGTATGCCTGCGGATTGGGAAGGCATCGACATCGGACCGAAAACACGCGAAATTTACGCGGACGTTATTAAAAACTCCAAGTTGATCGTATGGAACGGACCAATGGGCGTATTTGAAATCGAGCCATTCTCTCACGGCACGCGTGCTGTAGCAGAAGCTTGCGCAGAAACTGCTGGATACACAGTTATCGGTGGCGGCGACTCCGCAGCAGCTGTTGAGAAGTTCAAATTAAAAGACAAAATGAACCACATTTCTACAGGCGGCGGCGCTTCCTTGGAATTCATGGAAGGCAAAGTATTGCCAGGCGTGGTTGCATTGAACGATAAGTAAGAAGGAGCAAAGGCTCTTTGAACGGACTAGCTGTTATGCTGTGTCTTCCCGCACAGTTGTACGCTAGTGCGCCAAGAAGAGCCGCTTCTCTTAGGCATAAGGAGGGACTCACATGAGACAACCGATTATTGCAGGTAACTGGAAAATGTTTAAAACGGTTTCCGAAGCGACAGAGTTCGTGGAGCAAGCAAAAGGTAAAACAGAAGTAGAAGGCGTAGAAAGCGTAATTTGTGCGCCATTTACAAACTTGCCAGCTCTTGCTGAAGCTGTTAAAGGTACATCCATTAAAATTGGTGCACAAAACATGCACTTCGAAGATAATGGTGCGTTCACAGGCGAAATTAGCGGTGCAATGCTCAAAGACTTGGGCGTTGAATACGTTATTCTCGGCCACTCCGAGCGTCGTGCGTACTTCGTAGAGACGGACGAAATCGTTAACAAGAAGATGCACGCAGCATTCCGTCACGGCTTGACACCAATCTTGTGCGTAGGCGAATCGCTTGAAGAGCGCGAGTCTAACCAAACAAACGACGTGTGCAAAGTACAGACAGAAGCAGCATTCCAAGGCTTGTCCGCTGAACAAGCGAAGCAAGTCGTTATCGCTTATGAGCCAATCTGGGCGATCGGAACAGGCAAGTCCTCTACAGCAGCTGACGCGAACGAAGCGATTGCGTTCATTCGCAGCGTTGTTGTAGGCTTGTACAACGATGAAGTGGCACAAGCAGTTCGCATTCAATACGGCGGCAGCGTGAAGCCAGAGAACGTGCGCGAATATATGGCACAATCTGATATTGATGGTGCTCTTGTAGGTGGCGCGAGCTTGCAGCCAGCTTCCTACATCCAGTTGGTGGAAGGGGCGAAGTAAGATGTCTGCACCTAAACCTGTAGCACTTATTATTTTGGACGGTTTCGGATTGCGCGATGACGTAACAGGTAACGCTGTTGCACAAGCGAACAAGCCGAACTATGACCGTTATTGGAACACATACCCTCATACGATGTTGACTGCTTGTGGTGAAGCTGTAGGCTTGCCACAAGGCCAAATGGGCAACTCCGAAGTTGGCCACTTGAACATCGGTGCAGGTCGTATCGTGTACCAAGACTTGACGCGTATTACGAAATCGATTCGCGATGGTGAGTTCTTCGACAACGAAACGCTGCTTGGCGCAATTCGTTATGCGAAGAGCAATAACAAGAAGCTGCATTTGTACGGCTTGTTGTCCGACGGCGGCGTGCATAGCCACATCGATCATACGATTTCGATGTTGGAACTAGCTGCTAAAGAGGGCTTGAAAGACGTGTATGTGCACGCATTTTTGGACGGACGCGATGTAGCTCCGGACAGCGCGATTAAATATATCGAGCATTTGCAAGCGAAGATTGAAGCGATTGGCGTCGGTCAAATCGCAACGGTTCAAGGCCGTTACTATGCGATGGACCGTGACAAGCGTTGGGAGCGTACGGAGAAATCCTATTGCGCTATGGTTTACGGCGAAGGCCCTAAATACCATGACCCACTTCAAGCGGTTAAGGAATCTTACGAGAAGTCGGTTATGGACGAATTCGTTATGCCGACAGTTATCGTTGACGAGAACGACCAGCCACTAGGCTTGGTTGAATCCGGCGATGCAGTTATCTTCTCGAACTTCCGTCCTGACCGTGCGATTCAATTGTCGCAAGTGTTCACGAACGCAGACTTCCACGGCTTTGATCGCGGTGAGAAGTTCCCGACGGACTTGTACTTCGTTGCCTTGACACTGTTTAGTGAGACAGTAGGCGGCTACGTAGCGTACAAGCCGAAGGATCTTGATAACACGCTGGGCGAAGTTATCGCACAGCACGGCAAGAAGCAATTGCGCATTGCCGAAACAGAAAAATATCCGCACGTGACGTTCTTCTTCAGCGGCGGCCGTGATGTCGAGCTTCCGGGCGAGACACGCGTACTCATCAACTCGCCAAAAGTTGCAACTTACGACTTGCAGCCAGAAATGAGCGCGTACGAATTGGCAGAAGCTTGCGTGAACGAAATCAATGCGGATAAGCATGATGCTATCATCTTGAACTTTGCTAACCCTGATATGGTTGGTCACTCCGGTATGTTGGAGCCAACAATCAAGGCAGTTGAAGTAACGGATGAGTGCTTAGGCAAAGTTGTTGAAGCTGTACTCGCGAAAGGCGGCGTCTGCATTATTACAGCAGACCACGGTAACGCGGATATGGTATTCGACGAGAACGGACGCCCGCACACAGCGCATACGACCAACCCTGTTCCGTTCATCATAACGGACAAAAATGTCGTATTGCGTGAGGACGGCATCTTGGCAGATATCGCGCCAACGATTCTTGAATTCATGCAATTGCCGCAGCCTGCGCAAATGACAGGCGCGACGATGTTGAAGAAGTAAGAAAATAAAGTTAAAGTGTATATATAGCTAACATTTTATGAATGTTAAATTTAGACGGTATGAAGGAGATGTATTCAACATGACAATGATTATGGACGTATACGCACGCGAAGTCCTCGACTCCCGCGGTAACCCTACAGTAGAAGTTGAAGTAAAATTGGAATCTGGCGGCTTTGGCCGTGCAATCGTTCCATCTGGCGCATCCACAGGAGCTCACGAAGCAGTTGAGCTTCGCGACGGTGACAAAGGTCGTTACTTGGGTAAAGGCGTTGAGAACGCAGTTAAGAACGTAAACGACATCATCGCTCCTGAGCTTATCGGCTTGGACGCACTTGATCAAGTTGCAATCGACCGTTTGATGATCGAACTTGATGGTACAGCGAACAAAGGTAAATTGGGCGCTAACGCTATCTTGGCTGTATCTATGGCAGTAGCTCGTGCAGCTGCACACGCTCTTGATATGCCATTGTACACTTACCTTGGTGGATTCAACGCTAAGCAATTGCCAGTACCAATGATGAACATCATCAACGGTGGTGAGCACGCTGACAACAACATCGACGTACAAGAGTTCATGGTATTGCCAGTAGGTGCTCCTAGCTTCAAAGAAGCACTTCGTATGGGTACAGAAATCTTCCACAGCTTGAAGTCTGTATTGCAAGGCAAAGGCTTGAACACAGCTGTAGGTGACGAGGGTGGATTCGCTCCTAACTTGGGTTCCAACGAAGAAGCGCTTCAAGTTATCATCGAAGCAATCGAAAAAGCTGGCTACAAGCCAGGTGAAGATGTATTCTTGGGTATGGACGTTGCTTCTACAGAATTCTACAAAGACGGTAAATACACACTTGCAGGCGAAGGTAAATCTTACACTTCTGCTGAGTATGTTGACCTTCTTGCTTCTTGGGTTGATAAATACCCAATCATCACAATCGAAGACGGTATGTCTGAAGATGACTGGGATGGTTGGAAATTGCTTACTGACAAGTTGAACGGCAAAGTACAACTCGTTGGTGACGACTTGTTCGTAACGAACACTGAGCGTCTTGGCCAAGGTATCGAGCAAGGCATCGGTAACTCCATCTTGATCAAAGTTAACCAAATCGGTACGCTTACTGAAACATTCGAAGCGATCGAAATGGCTAAACGTGCTGGTTACACAGCTGTTATCTCCCACCGTTCCGGTGAGTCCGAAGATAACACAATCGCTGATATCGCGGTTGCAACAAACGCTGGACAAATCAAGACAGGTGCTCCTTCCCGTACAGACCGCGTTGCGAAGTACAACCAATTGCTTCGCATCGAAGACGAGTTGGGCAGCGTAGCTCGCTACGACGGCTTGAAGTCTTTCTACAACTTGAAAAAATAATGCACCGCCGCATTAGCGGATTGTGTGTCTTATAAAAAAAGAAGCTGGGCTCTTAGGAGTCCGGCTTCTTTTTTATGATAAAAAAGGGTGCGTCTCGAGGATTTTCATTTTATTGCGCGTTACGATTAGTCATATAAAGTTAACTTATTTTCATTTATAAAGTAATCAGATTACTACAAAAAGTAATGAGACTCCCCTACTTTATCATTACACTTTCTACTAAGATTAAGCGAAGGAGAAATCCTTAGATATGAAAATGAGGGAGGCTACAAACGATGAAAAAGTTTTTGTTGAGCATTTTAGGAGCAAGCTTAATTATGGGCGCAACAATGGGGACTGCTTTTGCTGCAAGTGAGCGTGAGCCTAATGACACTGCTGACAGAGCAGATAGACTTGATTTTGGAGCTAATAGTGGCCATGTCGGCGGTCAAGATAATGATGATTACTGGTTCTTTGAGCTTACTTCACGAACTCGTGTTGAATTTCATTTAAAAGACTTGAGTGATGATGCTGATCTTTATTTACTCGATATAAATGAGACAGGTATTGATAAATCAATTAATACAGGAAAAAGAAAAGAAAAAGTTTCAGGAACATTGGCTCCTGGGAAATATTATGTTCATGTCACCAAAGGAACTAGTAGTGCGAATGCTAATTATACTTTAGAGGGTGTAAAGTTAAACTAACAATAACTTTGTAATTTTCTGCCGACTCTTGATTGTGAGAGTCGGCAGCTTTTTTGTATCTACGCTAACGCCTCAACAAGGCTGTGCCCGAAGTCTTTCGCCCCGTCTGGGCCGTCGCTTGTGATGATGTCGTTGTGCTTAACGACGTGCTGCACGACATACTCAACATGGCTGGACTTCAACTCATTGATCATCACATCAACCGGATAGCAAGTGCCAGCTCGCCCGTTTAACAGCCCCGTTTTTACAACAGAAACAGAACCTGCGCAAATGCCGGATACGAGAATGTGTTGCTCGTGTGCTTGCTTCAACAGTTGCAACAACGGCTCATTGTCCCACAGGTGGTCAATCGTACCCGATCCACCGATAACAGCTACAGCATCATACTCGTCAATCTTTACGTCGGAGATGGCTACTTCTGCTGTTGCCTTACCGTTGAAATCGCCGATGACGTCACCAGCTACCGTGCTGCCAATTGTCACTTTAATTCCAGCGCCTTCAAGGATAGATTGAGGATAGAACAGCTCGACTTCGTTGAATCGCTCTGGTGGTATAATAAACAGTGTTTTTTTAGTTTTCATGGTAATGTTCCCCCTATAATAAATACTGCTGCTAATTATGAGATCTCATGTGTGCTGCTCGTTAACTGTTAATAGCATAGCTCGATTATTAAAATGGCGGAAGAATGCACTTTTTAGTGCGGTAGTTACTTTAAAGTAACTGCCTGCAATGATGTTTATATTTATCTCATCGGAATGTAGATGGTATGATTAGTAGGTTGTGGAAAACAGGCATTTAAATGGATACATTTTCAAAAATAAAAGGGGTTATTAAATCATGTCAGAC
The DNA here is from genome assembly GCF_021223605.1 of Paenibacillus sp. 481. Classification (NCBI taxonomy): domain Bacteria; kingdom Bacillati; phylum Bacillota; class Bacilli; order Caryophanales; family Paenibacillaceae; genus Paenibacillus; species Paenibacillus sp. 481. Next base: position 2,132,935 of record NZ_CP075175.1, on the reverse strand, counting down.
ACATTACGTAAAGAAATTAGAGAAAAGATTCGTAACGGCGATTTCAATTGTGAAAAAGAGCTGACCTTGTCCATCCTAAGCGGAAAGTGGAAAGTCGTTATTTTGTGGCACTTAGGGGTGGAAGGGACTCATCGCTTTAGCGAGCTGCAAAAATTATTTCCTAAAATATCGCATAAAATGCTGACGAATCAGCTGCGTGAACTTATTGAGGATGGGATTGTACATCGTGAAGTTTACCCTGAAATTCCGCCAAAAGTGGAATATTCGATGACGGAGCTAGGGATGACCATTTTGCCGATTGTGGAGTTAATGTATGACTGGGGTAAGAAGCAGATGGTAGAAATAAAAAACAATTTGCAGGAAGAGGATAAAAGTTAAGGGGAGTAAGTGCTGGAAGCCGTCTAAATAAAAGTTAACTGGTAAGTACTTCAATTTACATTGGTTAAATATTCAAATAAACTCTTGCGCAATGTAAGAAACGGATGTACACTACATAAGCAGGTACTATTCATTGAACAATACTATACAATGATTATTATAAGTTTATATTTATTAGCGGAGTTGAAAAGAAATGAAAGAAATTGTTCAGTTTAAAAAGGGAGTGCTTGGCCTATGCGCACTCGTGCTTATTTATCAGCGCGATCGTTACGGTTTCGAGCTTGCCCAGCAAATATCGAAGCATATTGAAGTGGCGGAAGGTGCTATTTATCCGGTTCTACGGCGTCTGGTTGCGGACGGTCATTGCACGACGTATTTGCAAGAATCAACAGAAGGGCCGCCTCGTAAATATTACAAGCTAACGCTGGCAGGAGAGCTGTACATGCGTGAGCTTGAAATGGAGTGGAAGATATTTGTAGGGGGCGTAACGCGTTTACTTAGAGACATAGAAGAGGTGAATAACGGTGACTAAGCAGCAATATATGAGAACGTTGCGTTTACATCTTCACGGGATGCCTGAACGTGAACGAGAGGAATTGTTAGCAGAGTATGATGCGCACTTTGAATTTGGACGGCATAGTGGCAAGTCCGATGCGGAGATCGCCTTTGAGCTTGGAGATCCAGCAGATTTGGCGCGTGAAGCGCTGGGGGACAGTTATTATGAGCCTCAGCCTGTGATGCATAGCGGGCAGCCGATGGGGCATGATCCGATGATGTTCAACCCGCCCATTCATGATCCCCGCCTTATGGACAACCGACCTAATCAAGCAAGTAGTGTTAGCAATATGGCGGGACTGGCGGCAGTGTCATTTATTAGCTTAGTAGTTGTACCTTTTCTTTTCGTAGGATGGATTCTTACATCTGTATTCGCACTTGTCGTTTTTATTTTTACGATTACTCCTGTATTGGTAGGTATAAAGGCGTTAGTTGACATCTCTGAAGATGCAGTTAATCTTTTCGAGATAAGTACATCGTTTATTTTGTTCGGTATAAGTATGTTTATACTGCCATGGCCTAAACGCGCTTTTAAAGGATATACAAAGCTAAATATACTTTATTTTAGATGGTGTGGACGACTTATTGGAGGGGGAAAAACACATGAACATTACTAAGTTTCGATATGTAATTGGAACATTAAGCATTATTTTTGGAATAATCGGTATCAGTATTGTTGCAATCGTTCGTGGCAGCGTTGTTGAATTTCAAGATTGGGGTAATGATTCCGTAGTTAGTAGTGACTACAGTGATCACAAGTATGTGACAGGGAATATGGTCGACGGAGTTGTAAGTGGTGTGGCAAATGAAGTGGCAAATGAAGTAGCAAAAGAAGTAGCAAAAGAAGTGGCGAATGGTGTTGTAAGTGGCGTGACAAGTAGTGTGGCAAATGAAGCATTTGCACATGGTAATAAGTTTGAACATCAATGGGCGCTTCCTTCTTCCGGATTAGAGAAGTTAAAAATAGAGTCCACCGCTGGAGATATACATATTCGTTTTGTAAAGGGTTCGAAAAATCAAATTAAAATTAAAGGCGACGGGCCGCCTGAAATACTGAATTCGATTAAACACATACAGCTTGATGGCGCGTTCCTAAATCTTGATTTGGATAAGAAAAAACACAAAAATAAATGGGAATCTTTTTTCGGTTCTCCTATTGATTTCGAGGAAAGCACTTTTGAAATAACAGTTGAGCTGTCAGATGATTCACATCTTCAAAAGCTCAGTGCATCACTTTCGTTAGGTAGTTTATCGATTCGGGGCGGTAAAGTAGGAGAACTTGAAGTTGAAAACGAATTTGGCGGAATTGATATTAAAGATATGAGCGCAGATTATGCTCGAGTTAAAGCTTCAGCAGGTGAGATCAAAATAAATGATGTGGTTGCACCGCTAGATGTAGAATCCGAAATGGGAGTCATACGATTAATTGATACCGTGATGCCGGTCAAAGCATCAGCAGAAATCGGCTCTATTCATATTGAGCAGAGTAAAGAACATAGCATCGATGTTACAACGGAAATGGGTGAAATAACAATTGAGGTTCCTTCCTCATTTGCGGGAATTTTTGACTTGCAGAACGATTTAGGCGAGGTAAGTGCGCCCCAGATGAAAGGCCAGACGAAGACCATTATTAAAGCCCGTTCCGATATGGGTAGTATTACTGTTACCGAAAAATAGATTCATGTGCCCATAATGAGTATAATAAACGTAGATTTTATCATACGACATATACTGACACTCATGTAAAAGGGGAATTATGGGGCTATGACTATGAAAGAGATGAACAGAGTATTAACCGTTGCAGGTTCGGATTCTAGTGGTGGAGCAGGTATTCAAGCTGATCTAAAAACGTTCCAAGAGCGCGGCGTATATGGGATGACGGCGTTAACAACAATCGTCTCGATGGACCCAGAGCAAGCTTGGGCGCACAAAGTATTTCCGCAAGCTGTCTCCACGGTAGAGGAGCAGTTGAAAACGATTATGTCGATCGGTGTACAAGCGATGAAGACGGGTATGCTTGGTTCGGTAGACATTATCGAGCTCGTTGCACGCACGATTGAGCAGCACGGGTTGACAAACGTTGTCATCGACCCTGTGATGGTGTGCAAAGGCGTGGACGAGCCATTGCACCCGGAGACGAACGAAGCGCTGCGCGACGTTCTTGTGCCGAAGGCGACAATTGTGACGCCAAACTTGTTTGAGGCGGCACAGCTTGCAGGTACAGCGCCAATTCGTACGCTGGACGAGATGAAGGTGGCAGCAGAGCGCATTCAGGCGCTTGGTGCGAAGTACGTGTTGGTGAAGGGCGGTGCCAAGCTTGGCTTGCCGACTTCAATCGATGTGCTGTACGATGGCAGCACGTTTGAAATATTCGAGTCGGATCGCATTGACACGACTTACACGCACGGCGCGGGCTGCACATATTCTGCAGCGATTACGGCAGAATTGGCGAAAGGCCACTCTGTGATCGAAAGTGTGCGCACAGCTAAAGCGTTCATCACGGAAGCGATTCGCTACTCGTTCCCGATTAGTGCTTATGCAGGTCCACTGCGCCATAATGCGGAACGGATTCTTCGTCATGGTGAAGAAAGCTAAATGAAATTCGGTACATCTTGTCATTCTGGGCATTTCTGTGGTACAATGGTAATGCTGTTTTTATAGTAATGCAACGATGTTTACGTTGGTATTACGCATAGGAGGTGGAACCATGGAACTTTTCTTGAAAATATTGCTCGTAATTTTTTCGATCGGCTTGATTAGCGTGGTACTTCTGCAAAAAGGAAAAAGTGCCGGCCTCTCAGGCGCCATCTCCGGCGGAGCGGAACATCTTTTCGGCAAGCAGAAGGCGCGCGGTTTGGATCTGTTCTTGCAACGCTTGACGGTTGGTTTGGCAGCTGGATTTTTCATCTTGTCGCTAGTCGTGGCGTACTTCTTAAAACAAACATAATAGTTATACAGTTAAGACGGGGATGAGTCCCCGTCTTTTTGTTTTATGGATCTAAGCCATAAGTTTTACCTTTAAAGGTGAAATTGGGATATTTCGAGGTTGTGAAGCAAGTCAAAGTTCATTTTTAGAAGATCAAGAAGTGAAAAAGGTTTGAACGGATGTAATTTGGGCTGATAATTATGAATAAAAGGGTGTACTTGCCCGGATGGGCTATTTTATTTTCGTGTATACTAAGATATAACTTGTTATACTGTTGCTTGTGGTTTATGGAGGCAGGGCGTGAGGTGAGAGAATGATAACAGAACAGCAATTGCTGAATTTTATGCAAGAAACGGCTTATAAACCGATGACGTACCAAGAGTTGGAGCAACATTTTCAAATACAAAATGCTGCAGATTTTAAGGAATTTTTAAAATTGCTTATTCAACTTGAGGACAGTGGAAAAATCATTCGAACGCGTGCAGAGCGGTACGGTGTACCGGAGCGCATGAATTTGGTGCGTGGGCGTTTACAGGCGCATGCGAAGGGATTTGCTTTTCTTATTCCTGAAGAGACAGGTCATCCAGACGTGTATGTGCATGCCAATGATTTGAAGACGGCTATGCACGGCGATATCGTACTTGTACGTATCGCGAACAAAGGGATAGACGGAATGCGCATGGAGGGTGAAGTTGTCCGTATTGTGAAGCGGGCGATTGAACAGGTTGTCGGCGTATTTCAAAATTATGAGACATATGGCTTTGTTGTGCCTGATGATAAACGGATTAACCGCGATGTGTTCATTCCGCAGGAAGCCTTTAATGGGGCTGTGTCTGGACAAAAAGTTGTCGTACGAATCGTCAATTATCCTGAGGGGCGCACAGCCGCACAGGGCGAGGTCGCAGAGATTCTCGGCCATAAGGATGATCCAGGCGTAGACATCTTGTCGATTATTCGCAAGCATAAGCTGCCGGAAGCATTCCCGGATGGAGTGATGGCGGAAGCGGAAGCGGTTCCAGATTCGATTACGGAGGAAGAAATTATTAGCCAACGTCGTCGTGACTTGCGTGGAATGAACATTGTGACGATTGACGGCGAAGATGCGAAGGACTTGGATGACGCGGTATATGTCGAAAGACTGCCGAATGGCAACTACAAGCTAGGCGTCCATATCGCTGACGTTGGATATTACGTACGTGAAGGATCGGAACTTGACAGTGAAGCTTATGCGCGCGGTTGTAGTGTGTATTTAGTTGACCGTGTTATTCCGATGCTGCCGCATCGTTTGTCGAACGGTATTTGCTCCTTGCATCCACATGTGGATCGTCTGACACTGTCGTGTGAGATGGAGTTCGACGAAAAGGCGAAGCTTGTACGTCACGATGTGTTCTCGAGTGTGATTCGATCAGTGGAGCGCATGACGTATACGAATGTGCGTAAAATTGTCGAGGATGAGGATCCTGAGGTATCGGCGCGTTATGAGTATTTGGTAGACAGCTTTAAGTTGATGAAAGAGCTGGCGATGAAGCTGCGTGGCAAGCGGATACGACGCGGAGCGATTGATTTTGATTTCCAAGAATCGAAAGTAATCGTTGCTGAGGACGGGACGCCTGTCGACATTATTAAGCGTGATCGTTCAGTCGCAGAGCAAATAATTGAAGAGTTCATGTTGGCCGCAAATGAGACGGTTGCGGAGCATTTCCATTGGCTGCGTGTACCTTTCCTTTACCGGATACATGAAGAACCGGACAGCGAGAGATTGTTCAACTTTATGTCGTTTGCAGCTAACTTTGGTTATGTTGTACGTGGAAAAGGTAATTCGGTACATCCTCGTGCGCTGCAATCGTTGCTTGAAGAAATTCAAGGTACGCGTGAGCAGACGGTTATTAGCACGATGATGCTTCGTTCGATGAGACAGGCGAAATATGATGCGGAAAGCACAGGCCATTTCGGCTTGGCGGCCGAGTTCTATTCTCACTTTACTTCACCGATTCGTCGTTATCCGGATTTGGTTATCCACCGCGTGATCCGTGAAGTGACGGAGAGTGGTGGGGCCTTGAACGATAAGCGTTTGGAGCAGTTGCAAGCGCGTATGCCGGATATTGCGCAGCAATCGTCGGAACGTGAACGCGTTGCGGTGGATGCAGAGCGTGATACGGTCGCATTGAAAAAAGCGGAGTTCATGCTGGACAAGGTGGGCGAAGAGTTCGATGCCATCATCAGCAGTGTGACAAGCTTCGGGATGTTCGTGGAGTTGGATAATACGGTCGAGGGGCTTATTCGCTTGAGTGAGCTATCGGATGATTATTACCATTTCCATGAGCAGCATATGGTGCTGATTGGGGAGCGTACGTCGAACATTTTCCGTATTGGTGATGAGGTACGTATTCGTGTAGCACGTGTGAATATGGAAGAGCATACGGTTGATTTCGAGTTGCTTGAATCGAAGTCACGTTATGGCAGTCGTGAGGCGGCTGAGTTCGGCTTTGAGCTGCGTAAGCGTCGTGGACGTGGCGATGACCGCGGTGGTTCTGGTGCTCGTGGCGCTGGTGGACGCGGATCACGAGATGGCGGGCGCGATGGACGCGGTGGTCAAGGTGCTGCGCGTAGCGGTGGCCGTGATGCACGTGGCGGTCAGGGTGCTGGGCGTAGCGGTGGCCGTGATGCACGTGGAGGCGGTCAGGGTGCTGGACGTAGCGATGGCCGTGATGCACGTGGAGGCGGTCAAGGTGCTGGACGTAGCGGTGGCCGCGATGCACGTGGAGGCGGTCAAGGTGCTGGACGTAACGAGGGCCGCGACGCACGCGGTGGCGGTCAAGGCGCCGGACGTAGCGAGGGCCGTGACGCACGTGGAGGCGGTCAAGGCGCTGGACGTAACGAAGGCCGTGACGCACGTGGGCGTGTAGACCAAGGTGGTCGCTTTGGGGATCGTAATAGTCGTGGCGGTCGCGCAGATGAGCGCGGCAGACATGGTGACCAAACGGGTCGTGAAGCGGGCTTCGGAGATACAGAGCGCGATAATGTACATGTTGGTTTAGGCGGTTCGCATCTGCATGAAGAACCAATTAATCAGACTCCAGCTGTCGAGCAAGATGGCGAATGGTTGAATGCGGCAGAATATCGCCGCCAACAAGGCCGTTCAGGCCGTCAAGGTCAAGCTGGAAGACAAACACGTGGACGGGACAGAAACTCTGCATCCGTAGATCCGTACAAAAGACAAGGTTCATCTGGGACGCGTGAACGCGGACAGGGCGGTATTCGATTCGGGCAAGAAAATAAGGCCGACAACAACCGTAACCAATCGGGTGAAAATAACGGCTGGGTTGATCGTCTGATTTCCGACGCAGAGAAGGATGCAGACAAGGCCCGTAATTTTGACTTTGGCTCAGGGCGTGGTGGCTACGGTCGTTCTGGAAGTCATGATGGTCCATTTAGTGGCGGTGGCCGAAATGGTGGTTACAGCAGCCGCAGTGGCACTAGCGGTGGCAAAAAAGGACGCCGTAGTACATCCAATAGCGGCATATTTATCGGTGATCAAGCGGCGCAGGCACGTGATCATGCGAAGCAAGAAGCGGACGGCGGGAATAAGAAAGCAAAGTCCAACCGCGGCACGGCTAAATTTATACGTAAAAAGCGATAAGATTGTGATTCAAAAGGGGGGCTCCGTGGTGGGGCGCCCTTTTGAATTTTGGTGAGATTGTTGCTGAAGTAAATGTAGGGATGGATTTAGCTTGAGTAGAGAGCTGATTTTTTGATACAATATAAGTCTAGGATGAATGTATTATTTGTTGCAGCTATTGTGTCTTTGGATAGCCTAAGCGAATGAGTTTGGAGGGTCGAACAAGATGGCCAAAAAAGCAGAGAGCAAAGTGCTGGCTCAGAACAAAAAAGCGTCACACGATTATTTTATCGAAGACACTTATGAAGCGGGCATGGTACTAACGGGTACGGAAATCAAGTCGTTACGCATGGGCAAAGCAAATATCGGAGATGCGTTTGCTACGATTCGCAACGGTGAGATGTTCGTACATAACTTGCATATTAGCCCATTTGAACAGGGTAATCGTCATAATCCGATTGACCCGACGCGGGCGCGTAAATTGCTATTGCATAAGGTGCAAATTAACAAGTTGATTGGGTTGTCGAAGCAGGAAGGCTACACGGTTGTGCCATTGAAAATTTATGTGCGTAACGGGTATGCGAAACTGTTGATCGGCTTGGCAAAAGGTAAGAAAAATTACGACAAGCGTGCTACGGAAGCGAAGCGCGACGCGCAACGCGAAATTCAGCGGGCATTGCGTGAGAAGCAGAAGTATTAAGTTTGCGTGGGTTGTGTAGTCAGCATTCAGCTTTCAGCAGAGGATTAAGCGAGTATTCGCTTTAGCTTACCATTCTGGGTGAGATCAGGGAAACGATCCAATGGCGTCCGCACTTGGCAACAAGTTGACTAACACTTCTCAGGCAGGTATGATATAATGTACTTGTTGGTCAATGATGAACAGCAGTGCTGGTGGCCTGCTTCGTTCAAAGGTTGTAGATTTGGCTGACTTGAATGAATTGCAACATTTTAATCCGTTGTCTCGATTTGTTTAATCTGAGACGAACTACCCTTGTGGGTGAGGTAACTCACTTCATTATGGGGGCGTTCTTGGATTCGACGGGGATAGTTCGAGCGCGGGTTGCGGGTAGTGGGGACGCGTCCACTTCATCAACGCTAAAGCCTATTAAACGGCAAAACACAAAACAACTACGCTTTAGCAGCTTAATAACCTGTTAGCGTGCTTCTACTCTGCATCGCCCATGTGCCGGGATAGGAGCTCACTCTTAGTGGGATATGCTGTCACATCTCCGCCTGGGGTGTGCTGAAGAAGACAATCAGGCTGACCTGTGAAGAAGCCGGTTACGGGGCGATTTCGCAGGTGACATCAAAACTGTAACTACACCCGTAGAAGCCTGTGTGGCGTTATCTTCGGACAGGGGTTCGACTCCCCTCGCCTCCACCATGTAAAACCCTGACCGCAAGAGGTCAGGGTTTTTGCTTTTTCCGGCATATGTAGCTTTAAGATAAGGTCAACATGCTCTTATATACAATCATTTTTTTATATAGTTAGCGATGAACTTTCTAATCTCTAATCGCTGAAACATTTCGGTCAGTGACAACGCCTTTGAAGCCAGTTATCAAATTTCATAGAAACTTCTCAAAGAAGACTCCTTGCAGTTGATGGGATGGAGACGCTAAGATGTATGCGTTAATTGAAAGCTTCTGTCTTTCTAAGGCAGCAGCATCTTTGATTTGTATGATGAAAAGCTCGTTAAAAGCTCGTTAGAGATGATTAAGGGCATTCCTCCTCCACTAGTACGATATCCTCTTCTTTTTTCATGTGACTATTCCAATGCATTATACTAATGGAGTATTATTTTTACTTTTGATGTACAATTGGAACATATTATTAAAAAGGGGAGATAATCCTATGAATCTACTTAAAGGGCAAAAGATAGAAGTTACAAAAGGTAGAAAATTATCCGCCCTTAGCTTTCAATTTGGTTGGACAATGAAGAAAGCGACGATGAGCATCGATGCAGCATGTTTTCTTTTATCGGAGAAAAGTCGATGCGAGCGGGATGAGGATTTTATTTTTTATGGAAATGCCTTTGATCGTTATGGTGCAGTTACACATAGTGCAACTGCTCAAGGGGACCAAGAGACTATTGAGCTGCATCTATCGAAACTGCCGAAAAGCGTTGCAAAAGTAGCCCTTTCTGTGACTATTCATGTTGGGGACGAGCAGGGACATACGATAAGTGATGCGTCAGACTTTTATTTACGGCTTGTTGATACGATTACGGGAGAACAATTATTTCGTTTTGAATATGGGAATGATTTGTCAAAGGAAACAGCGATTGTCGTGGGCGAGTTGTATCGATATAACGAGGAATGGAAGTTTAATGCTATTGGCAGTGGATTCTATGGGGGTTTGGCCGCGCTATGCACGAATTATGGGCTTGAGGTTGAGCAGTCGGAAGAGATTGTCGAAGCTGTAGCAGTTGCGGAAGAGGTCGTATTGTCCAAAATAGATTTGCGTAAGAAAATTGTGGCGTACACATTGGAAAAGAAGAAGATGACCCATCTATCGGCTAGGGTAGGTATCGTGCTTGATGTTACAGGATCTATGCGGAGCTTATATAAAGATGGGACGGTTCAAGAAGTTGTTGAGCGTATATTGGCCGTGGCCAGCAAATTTGATGACAATGCTGCTTTGGATGTGTGGGTCTATGATCATGAATTTAGCCGATTACCCACTGTGACGGAGCGAGATTTCATTTCCTATGTAACTACTCAAATTTTGAATAATTCGAATATCCATAAGTATGGCCGCAATGATGAGCCTCGGGTTATGGAGGATGTCATTAAGAAATATACCATCGAAGAAGAATCAAGCCTACCTGTATTCATTATCTTTATCAATGATGGAGGCGTAGTGAAGCCGACTAAAAAAGTGATCGTAGACTCCGCGATTCTTCCGATATTTTGGCAGTTCGTGGGGATTGGAGATTCTGATTTCGAAGTACTAAAGCAGTTGGATATGATGGAAGGTCGGATTGTCGATAATGCAAATTTCATTCATTTGAAAGATATTTCAGCGGTATCCGATGAAGTGCTGTATGACCAGCTCCTGAATGAATTTCCGAAGTGGATCAAAGATGCGACAGAGAAAAGGATTATCCGGTGATCATGCAGACAGGTTGATTTCGCAACCTCCTCAAACAACTTCAGCATCACCTTCCGGCGAATTGTGGTTCTGTACAGCCGCGATTCGACTCCACCGAATCTGTGAGAGAGTACCGCATGAGGTACTCTCTTTCTTTATGTCCAGATGTCACCCGCAATTGATTGTGGAGATTGGGAATGCTGATCTAATAAGGGGTTACAGTCAAACATGATGCTGAATAGCATGAGAGTTTCTCACTGGGTACGACGACTGGTAAGCCTAAAGTGTAAAGAGTTATAATCCTGTCTTACAAACGGGCAGTCCCGTTAGTAACTAATGTATATAAGACAAGCTTTGCTTAGGCTTAGAACAACTTTTTGATCGATGATAGCGTGTCCCCTGCTTTATCCAACGTTATTTTTCCTTTCACACCCTCGATTAGTGCATTGACTTGATCGTTTGGCAGGTCGATCCCAATAACGGATTCGATTGCAGAAGCAGGATCGCTCATAAATTTAGATGAGAAATCTTTATCATTTTTTATTTTGGTAACGATTTCTTCGATTTTAGCTTTAATATCCACGTCATATCCCTCCTAAAGTGTGTGCTACATGTATGTTGTCCAAAATACTGTAACTAATTAATTTAGGATGGGCATCGCTTTTTATTCCATGTCGTTCCTTGATTTGAAAAAGGGGCAATCCTTCTTCAATCCTCAGTCGTACGACCTCTTTCTTTATTTCTTCTGTGTATCGTGAAAACTTCTGTCCTTTTATAGCCATAAAAAATCCCCACCGATAAACAATGTTGAGTCCATAATATTATGAACTCTTTAATCACTGTCTAACTTAAGGGGATAATACCATGAAAGAGTCTCTTTTTTTGCACAATTCAACTGTGGAAATGAAGGGGAGACTGGCTTCTTAGGGGTGAGAGCGACTAATTATGAGGAATGAGATAGGGGGTCAATCCCGTGGCAATAACTCGATGTCCTTGATCATTTGGATGGATGGGCAAAAATCCGCTCATTGCATCTTCAATTACCCCATTGCGATACCCATAGATCAGATATGCTTGTTTTCCTTCGAACCAGGTATGAACAGGAGCGAGAATAACATTACAACTTCGGGCAATTTCGCTCGTCAAATAATTTAATCGTGCTATCGCTTCGATTGCAAGCGGGCTGTTTGGAAATGGATTGTATTGTGTGCAGATAATGATGCGGGAACAGCTTTCTTTTTTGATTCGAGTTATTATGGTATGCATATTTCGACTATAGGTAGTTGCAACTTGTTGTACAGGCAATGGTTGCTGGGTTCTAAGGGCATACAGTGCGGCATTCGCTAGATCCACTCCCCCAATCCAAATCGTAACAACATTAGAGTGACGAATAATGGAGGAGCCTCGCCATTTCATTGCACGTAATAAATCACTACTGGTCCAGCCAGGCCGAGCTAATACACACCCGCTAACCCTATAAGAGCAGGCATTTAAAGTAGATACTAATAATTGCGGATAAGCATTTTCCATAGAAGAGGCATTTTCCCCAAAAGTAATAGAATCTCCAAGAGCTGTATAGGTCATAGGATTATCACCAACCTAGCGGTCGAATTTTTGTTTGTTTACGTATGTACAAATATAGTATTTTAATGTTGTGCAGGTTGTGTGGACATTAATAATTAATACTTCAATCTGAGCGTTTACTAGTACATATTTGACTAGAGTTAAAGACGGAGCGGTGCTCGGATGACAGATGACAGCATTGGAGTATCTACACCGGTAGAAGCCAGTGCAGCATTAGCTTCGGACAAGGGTCCGACATGGTCATCCAGCGAAGTCATATGTATGTTTATGTCCCATGGCAACTGTCGAAGCAACATCTGTTAACCTTGGATAGCGCAAAATAAATTCCCTCATAGTTCTCCACATTCATCCAATCATTTCTTTTCAGGCTAACATCCAATGTATACGAGAGATACGAGAGCACGGTCTACAGCCGCTGTTGTGCTTCGGTAACAGCAAAAAATGTGGATAGGGATGTGGAAGGATTGAGCGTAAAACAGCCGATGCGTAAATTGAAAGCCAACATTAATGTGCTGCGAAGCCTAAGGAAGAATAAGAAGAAAAGAAAAATTCGAGGATTATTAATCGATAAACGATATGCTCCTCGAATAATAAGACGTGGGAAGGAACCGGAACTAACGGGACGTATCGTTGTGCCAAGCGATTCCCAATACAACTTGGCTCGCCGGGAGTTCAACACCTACTTTAATAAATTTCCGCGAGTGATCGTATTTGCTCAGAAGACTCAGGATGTAATCAACGCCCTTCGTTGGGCTCGTTATCATAACGTACCGATCCGCATGCGCTCCGGCCGTCACAGTTACGAGGGCTTATCTGTCGTTGACGGAGGAATCGTAATTGACGTGAGCGACATGCACGAGGTAGATGTAAACCGCAAGTGTGGCATTGCCACGGTGCAGGCAGGTATTAGGGGTGGTGCCTTGAACGCAGCACTTTGGAATGAAAGGTTAGTCGTGCCCGTAGGGCTTTGCCCAACGACAGGTGTTGCTGGAGTTACGCTTGGAGGCGGTCACAGTATTCTATCTCGACCCTATGGTCTCACGCTCGACCATTTGGTGGATATAGAAATGGTTAACGCTGAAGGGCGCTTGATTCACGCTAGTGCCAATCAGAACCCTGACCTTTTTTGGGCATTGCGTGGTGGCGGTGGTGGAAACTTCGGCATCTGCACAAACTTCCGTTTCCGTACGCACCCCATTGAAACAGTTGGCTTTGCCGAAATTGGTTGGGACCTTCGTGATCTGGAAGCAGTCCTTAGGACTTGGCAGGACTATACGGTTCCAGGAGCTAACGAGCGGCTCACCGTTACCCTTGGGATTGCAAATGGACGGCAAACCTCACCGTTAAGCTCTTCTAACCAGCAACCTTCAGAAGATTTTCAAATATTGATGCAGGGGGTCTTTCTCGGATCTACTAAAGAGCTACGACAATTACTCCAGCCATTACTTCGTTCGGGGTCACCACGGAAGGTAGTTATCGAGGAGATACCTTGGATTGAATCTGTTGGACTAGTAGCGAAGACTACGCCAACCACTCCTTTTCCCTTTAAAAGTGTTGGACCTTACGTCTATCATCGGCTACCCGAGGCTGCGATTGCGACAATACGGCGTTACATTGAATCACCGCCTACTTCTGGGGTCACCATTTTCTTTCACGGCTTAGGCGGTGCGGTAGCTAAGGTGCCGAATCGCGCTACAGCTTACTACTATCGCCGGGCTTTGTATAATATGAGTCCGACTGCAACATGGAACACACAAGCAGAGTCGAGACGGGGAATCCGTTGGGTAGAGAACTTCCGCTTGGCGATGCTCCCTTATACTCGCGGTGTCTACGTCAATACACCAGACCTTCAAATTAAAAACTGGCAGCAGGCTTACTACGGTAGTAATTTTGCTAGACTGACACGAGTAAAGGTGCAGTATGACCCTAAGAACATCTTCCATTTTCCACAGAGCATCCCGCCAGCATGTAGGTAGTATTTGAATCTATATTTAATTTGTAGAACCTAAGCTTTATCGGTTTGGGTTCTAGCGTTATATGGCGGCTTGCCCGAACTATTTGTGTCAGTAGCGGAAGCAGCAAGCACGAAAGTTGCTCAAAAGTGAGGAAGGGATACAAGCTCTCGGTTCGTCGAATGACTGAGATAGAGAGTGTATTTGGACTATTGAAGAGTAGCCGGAACTCCCGGTAATTCCCGCTTCGCGGCTTGCTAAAAGTGAGCCTGGGGGTTCGGTGGCTTTGGGATTCATCTTACCATCCATGACATGCATAAAGTGGGTCAAATGTATCTTAGTATATGAAGACTAAGATACGGATTGAAATTGCATCGACTTTTGACGTGTTCAGAGATGATACTCTCGATGCGTGCTTTCTCAGCCTTGTGTGAAATATCCTTTTTCGCTTGGAATTCAGCCAGTCATCGATACCATATCGAAGACTGGCTGCTTAAACTTGCACATTTTTTTGAACCCTATCTCACAAATAGGCGTCAGTCCCGAATGGGATGAGGGTGTGTTTTTCGTTTTATTTATTTAAATTCTTAATAGCGTAATCGGCTTCTTCCTTTGTGAATTTTTCACCGTGTTGAGAAGTAAGTTGGTCTTTTATTGCTTTTGGTGACATATTCATTGATTCCTGATAACTTTTCGCTTTCATTAATGCGTTCTCTTTATAATCGGCTTTCAGAGTATCAATTGCGTACTGTGCTTCTTCCTTTGTAAATTTTTCACCGTGTTCAGAAGTCAGTTGGCCATATATCGCCTTTTTCGACATATACATAGTATTTGAATAGGACTCGGCTTTTTTTAAAGCGTTCTCTTTCCAGTCAAATTTAAGATTATCCATTGCATACTTGGCAGATTCTTTGGAAAATTTCTCTCCAAATTCTGAAGTTAATTGTTTGGAAATGGAGTTTTTAGACATATGCATGGTCTCTGCGTATGTTTCAGCTTTTTTTAAAGCGGATTTATATTCTTGAGGAACGTTATCCTCTACTTTCGTATCTTCTTTTTTCGGTTCCTCTTTTTTCTCCCCCGGACTATCTGTTACTGGTTCAGTAACGGCCGCATTGCTCTCTTTTTTGTTTGCGTCCGTTTTGTCACCATCTTTGCCATAGACAGCAGCCACAATAATAATCGCAAGCACCCATACCCACCATTTTTTATAAAACGGTTTCTTCTGTGTTTGTTGTTTCTCCATTTTCCAGATCCCCTTTGTATAATTTTCTATAAAATTATACCATATATCAAACTATTTATCACCCATTAATTGGTATTATAAAGATCTTGATTACGCATCACGCTCCGACGAATTGTGAGTTTACACAGCCATGTTTCACTTCCACCATGTCTTCCAGCATAGATTCCTGTACTGTAAAAATAAAGAGGCAGCTATCGTTTTTATGGAAATATATGTTCTGTATTTATATATGTAGAGCTGGATTTTGTTATTTGAGGGAAAGAGGAATGTCGGAATGAACACATATTGCAAAGGAATTTTTAATTAAATGGATATGGCTATCAACTCGATAGTCAAACTAATGAGAACGCTGAGTGACGAAGACCTGAGCATCAAACTGACTGTGGAGAAAATGTCGATCGGCGAGCTGCTTGCGCATATATCGGTGCTTTGCCAAACGGGACACCTTATTGTATTCCCCGCTATGTCTCTTTATCGGGCTATGTTTGATTATTGTAACCGTTAGTTGATGGGGCGATTTCGCAGGTGACATCAAAACTGTAACTACATCTGTAGAAGCACATGTGGCGTAGTCTTGCCTGTATCGTATACAATAGGAATATTGTATAAAAGGTAGTGGAGGTATTAGATGAATACTAGATATCGAATTACGAGAAATGCTGACGGTAATCACCCTGAGCAAAATATATCTATTGATGAATATAAAAGCTACTTTGGAACTCAGCCGGATTTTGAATATGCACAACAGTATTCTTTTCGATCGGCTGAAACGACCATGACCATTCCAGGCGATTTTTTTCTTTGGCATGTAGGAGAGGCGACAATTCCATTCCGATATTTTGAGGGAGATCTTTATGTAGCCGTATCGCATGAGATTATTTTTCAGAAGATGTTAGAAATAGTAGAGCATTTTGATGCGCAATATATAGAAGGCTAATGGCAGCTACGATTTAAAGGAAAGAAAGCTAAGGTAACGAATAATTGTGGATTTGCAGAGCTACGGCTCGGCTCCACCATGTAAATCTACAACTGCATGAGGTTGTAGATTTTTCTTTTTCTACACCACTACTGTTTTACCCATATGATCGGACCTTGTTATATCCAGTTAACAAAAAAGATCGAAAACCATTCAATTTTGTGAAAAATATCACAAATAATTCTGGATTTTTATATTAGAATTAAAATGTAACTAGAAGTAGTAAGGAGTGATACTCATGCTGAACACCCACAGAGACGAACAACTAACGAAGTATCTTCTTCATTTTTGTTATACTTGCGATCAGGGGCACGAATGCACGACCGAAGAAATGACGGTCGCTTGTATGAAAGAGAAACTGGCTGAAGCTGAATGTAAGACACCGCAAGAAGAGACGCGTGAATTGCTGCAATGGTACGAGCAAATATAGGTATTATGAAAAAGTATGCTCTCTTACAAGGATATAATGCCAAAAGCACCCGAAGAGGCAACTGTTTTCCAAGGTGCCTCTAGGGTGACCTCAAAACTGCGCCTATTCGGAAAGGAGTTCGACTCCCTCGCTCCACCATCATTAAGCCGACCGCATGAGGTTGGCTTTTTGCATTCTCATCTGGTGAATTTCAATCAACTTTAGCACCGTGCGAGAGTGCAAACAAAACAGATTGCTCCCTATCCATTCGAACACCCTTCAGAGAAAATGTTTTGAAATCGACACCATCCATTTTAGCGCCACGAATGTCAGCTCCCTGTAATTTCGCTTTTGATAATAACGCTCTAGTAAAATCACAGTTCCTCAGATCCGCTTTTTCTAAATTAGCTTCAGAGAGATCCGCCTCGAAAAAACGACCCCCGCGAAAATCCTGTCTTATAAATCTAGTATGTCTCAGATTTGTGTAAGACCAGTCCCCTTTAAGAATGGTGATCCCATCCATATTTGAGCTTGAAAAGTCCGACCCCGTCATTTTGCAATTTTCAAATTTTGAAACAAAGAGATTGGCTTGGCTGAAGTTACAGTTCTCAAAAGCGGATTCCGTATGAATAGAGCCATTTAGTGATGCTCCTTGGAATTTGCATTCAATGAATCTACAGCTTTTCGTTGTTATTTCCTCTAATGCCCCGTTAGAAAAAATGCAGCGTGTGAAGGTACAACTAATCAATTCGCCATACCTTAAATCTTGGCTACTAAAATTAACCCCTTCATAGTGCTGACTGCTATATTGAAACATAATAAAGCCTCCTAGTATCGATTATCGAATAATCATTCCCATAAGTCCCACAAAGGTTGAAGCCTGATGACTAGATATCATACATCCATCTAAATCCTCAATTTCTACACTTAGTTCATCAAAGGTACAATCGCTAAGATCGACTCCCTTTAACTTGGATCCGACCATATAAGCTTGATCAATATTACAACGAGTGAAAGATATTTTTTGGGAAATAGAGGAACAATAGTCGGCGCTTATTAATGAACAATCTTCAAAACTCACCTGTTTAAATGTAGCGAAGCGAAAATTCGAAAAGTCACCTAAGCAGTCCGAAAAACGGACATTTTGAAATCGACTTTGAGAGAAGTTTGTACCAATGAGCTTACAATTTCTAAATTCAATACGATGCATGAATGAACTTGGAAAATTAACATTTGAAAAATCGCACTTCTCGAAAACAATATCGGTAAGTTCAATTTGTTCCAACGAGGACTCCGTAATGGTTACATTTCTAAACATCATTTTATCCATGGAAACCCTGACTGCATCTTGATATTCAATGGTTATATTTTCAATAACTCCATTACTAATCTCGTCTCTTGGTTCTAATGAGTGAATAGATATTGTTTCGAGTAACTCAACTGGAATTTTAGGCTGCTCAATCTTAAATTTCATATTATCCTCCATCTTTCATCAGTTGATAAATCAGCTATTGTAGATGCCTTATTCATTTTATTAGTCTGTTAATTGAACAAGAAAGAACATATGTAATAAGCATACATGTGTAGATTAAAAAGGGAAGAACCAATAATCCTCAAATGGGTAAGATGATGCTCTTTTGTGGCTCATTGTTTGTATCATATTAATTGCTTCCGTGGTTATAATACTGGGTGAAACATGTATTCATCAACGTAAAGTAGATTGCATTGTGCAATCCTTCTGAAAATAAGGTTTTATCGGAGGAAATATGAAACTGGGCGCATTCTCAGTAAGTTTAAGTGTAAAAGACATTTTTAAATCAAGATTATTTTACGAAAATCTAGGATTTCAAGCCTTTGGAGGAGATATTACTCAAAATTGGCTCATTATGAAGAACGAAGATTGTATAATTGGCCTATTCCAAGGAATGTTTGAAGAGAACATTCTGACCTTTAATCCAGGATGGAATGAAAATGCTGAAAATCTCGATTCGTTTATGGATATCCGAGATATTCAAAAACAGCTTAAAGCAAAAGGAATTAAAATACTGTCTGAAGCAGATGAAACAAGTGAAGGACCTGCAAGTTTTATAATTGAAGATCCTGATGGTAATTCCATTCTTTTGGATCAACACAGATAAGTTGAATACCTTCAATGTGAATTGCTTCAGGAAATCCAAAAGTATATCCAAGGTGAATTTATATACATCCCACAACAAGATGGATCACGTAAACATTGGGGTGAAAAGTCGGGTCAAAGAGAACAATTGGCCCGCAGAAACAAGGACATTCGCGAGAAGTTCAAATTAGGCATGTCCATTGATCGACCTACGAAGAAATTTCATCTATCACATGATACGATTAAGAAAATATGTATTCGAATAAATGTTAAGGCTCGGCAGTTATCTCATACTGCCGAGCCTTATTGTGTATAGAACGCATATAATGATGTTCACTATATATACAGACTATTTGCAGTTCAATGAGGTCGGCTTTTTTCATTTTCCCCTTTGAACTCATCATGAGTGTTCCCCATGTACATATTCAAACGATGATCGTAGAAAGATATCTGATAAGAAGTAAAACGGAGTTAATATTTTGTTAATAGTTCATTTACAAGGATTCAATAGTCTTCCTGTATGATAATAATCAATAAGATTTGTTCCTAATGTTCATGTAGGAAAAGGAGAATGAGAATGAATATGAAACTTAGCAAAAAAAAATAACTGTACTCGCGTTGGCGGTTGGAGCATGTATATATGGAGTTACCGCTTTTGCCGATTCGACGATTGGCTCTGGCTACGACCGGTTCAAAGGTTCCTTATTACACACGACAGCACAGTTGGAAAAGGATTTGGACAATTACACGATTAAAGCGGTAATGACGTTGAAAGAGAACGACAAAACGCTGTATCAGTCCACCACGACGAGCAAGAATGATATTGTAAAGCAGGCAGTAGAAGAGTTCGAGACGGTTCAAGATTCGAATGGCGAGGTAGTATATTACCACATGTATAGAGACAAAGAACATATGATGAGCAAAAGCAGTTTGAAGAAAGAATATTCGGTAGCGGAAACCGATAAGAACGTTACTCACGGCGAAAAGTTTAACTTCACAAGCACGGTTGAAAGCCGAGATGCTGCGAAAATTGTAAGTGTCGTTGATAGTGTCGTCGGCCATATGAAGGATGACATACAAGTAGGAGAACAGTCGGACAACGGCAAGGTGTACGCTGTGAATTGGTCGGAAGGGCAGACGCCTGTTATGGTTAATCCTCTTTTTCCCGCATACAACATAAAGCAAACGATCGATTTTATGGGAGGGGCTTCTCCGGGGGTACCAGAAATAGAGAGTGACTTGTATATAAAAAAGTTTACCGGCAAAGCTGTAGAAAATAAATCAGGTTTATTGGAAGATGTGACGGGTGATGTTGTTGTATCAGGGAAAGATAAAAATGGGAAGCAACATGATCTGACGCTGAGTGTAGTCGTCAAGCTTTCTGACATTGGAGATACGAAGCTGGTGAAACCTGATGTAGTAGATGAGAATGTTAAATGGCATAATTCATACGTCTATATGAACAAAGATAATTATGTAGGGAAATACAAAAACGACATCATTGTGGATAATAAAGGTAAGATCGGTGAAAGAACGATTGAAATTACGAGTATGTCTCCCGATAAAGTAGCGGGTAGGTATTACGAGACCGTAAACTCGGGCTTTGAGGCTGATTTGCCGAGTGAGTATAATTTTAGCTTTGATTTCAATCCTAAAGAGACGGGATATTTCTTCGCTTATATTAATTCTAAGGGTAGGCAGGAATATGGACAGATTGTTCCACATGAGGGTGAAATGCTCCTTAATCTTAATATAGAGATCGCTGATAAGTCCTCATTTTTTCAAAATCCACCACCGCATTTCAACGGCCAATTTACTCGTGTAATTGAAAAATAATCGTGTAGAGGGAGGTCGCTAATGCGGCTTCCCTCCCATTTGTTGGAGGGAGCTACCATTGACGAATACGGCCATACAATTATCCCGTTTATCCAAAGCATATCCTAACAGCCGTGGAATTCACGACTTGAACCTGAACGTCGATCAAGGCGATATATTTGGATTGTTGGGGCCTTGTGGCGCAGGTAAGACGACTGCCATGAAAGTGATATCAGGACTCATCAAGCCGGATAGTGGTGATGTGAATTTCTTCGGCAGCAGTATTACAGATCACTACGTGGATGCCATCAAGCAAGTCGGTTGTATGATCGACACGACGGAGCCGTATCCTTATTTGACAGCGAATGAAAATTTGCAGTTGATCGCTAGGTTTTATCCTCATGTGGATCAGGGCAGAATTGATGAATGCTTGAAAATAACGGGCATGATTAAATATAAGCATGAAAAAGCTAAAAAGTATTCACTTGGCATGAAGCAGCGGCTTGGCATGGCAACTGCCATTTTGTCCAGACCAAAGCTGTTGATTTTAGACGAGCCTATGAACGGACTTGATTTTGAAGGGAAGCTGGAAATAGGCAGGCTAATGAAGCGTATTTCTGTAGAGGAAGGCACGACTCTTTTTATTTCGAGTCATTTGATTCACGATATGGAGCAGACTTGTACAAGAATCGGCGTCTTATACGACGGTAAGCTTGTGAATGAAGATTATACCGGGAATATTCTTTCCAATTACTCCTCACTCGAAAAATATTTTGCTAGCGAGGTGGACAGGCATGACAGGGTTTAATGCGGCATTTGTTAATGAAGCCGTCAAACTTTTGAAAAGAAAAAAAATGATCGTTGCAGCCATTTTATCGATGCTTGCCGTTCTGACTGGACAAATAGCGGTCATGTTGATCAAGAATGATCTTGGCATCAGAATTGCAGGAGGCAACGAGTTTTCGCTACTGACTCTCGCGATGGTAGCTTATACGGTGTTACCGCTGTTTGCAACTTTAGTGGCGATCGATATGTTTAATGGAGAGTTTTCGTCCGATACGATGAAACTAACGTTGTTGAGGCCTGTTACCAGATTCGGCGTATTTAGTGCGAAAGTGCTTAATTTAGCTGCATTTATTTTTTTTAACCTTATGTTCGTCATGATTGTCTCCATGCTTGCTGGGTTTCTATTTCATCCTGCATCTGCAAATTCAGTAGGAGCAGGCAAGGTCGTGTTGTCATATGTCACTACATTTTTACCTATATTTTCATTCTCCCTTCTCGCTGTACTGTTCTCCAATGTATTCCGGAATGGGATGGTCGTTCTTTGTCTGATCATGATCATGTTTATTGGATTTAACGTATTGGACATGATGTTTACATCCTACTCCAGTTTTTTTGTTACATCGATGTTCGATTGGTATAGGCTTTGGATTTCTGAATCCATATACGTGTCCAAAATCGTCCGGCAGATTCTCATCATGTTGGGCTGGAGTTTGATGCTTTTCACCGCCGGTTATGATCTGTTTTCCCGTAAAGATATTTAGTACAACGAAACAGAAAGGTAATCCTATGCAACTAACGAAACGCTTTTTTACGATGAACGTGCTCTCCGTCATACTTTCCGTTGGATTGACAGTATTGGCAGTCATTATTTTTGTTGCTGTGTATACAAAAATTTTTAGTCATGGAGTAGATAGTGACGAATTGAAGCATGCTTTTGAGGTTAGAACGGGTCTTAACGAGATTAACATGAACGCGCAGACGATGAAATTCGAACAGCTGTTGGACAACACATATAAGCAAGAACTGTCTGCTCGTGTTAGGGCTTTAGGCGCCCATGCCGTGATATTCAAAGAAGGTGAGATCGTGTACTCCGCTCAGAACGTTGACGATATCGATATAGAGAGAATTCTCGATTTATCTAGCAACATGTCTGATCAGGATACTGTCGAGCTTAATGGAAAAATTTATATATTCGCCCGGACGAATTACACGTTGGAATTTGGCGATAGTGGAGTACTGCTCTTGTTTGCGCAGGTCAAACTGAAAGCGGACTTATACATGCTGATCGGCTATTTTACAATCGGAGTGTTTGTTCTGTTCTTTTTATTGATGAACTTTTGGGTGTCATGTACGTTTTCACGCGGGATCATTTTTCCGGTTGTCCGATTGAAGGATGCCGCCGTTAAAATCAGCGAAGGCGATTTGGATGGCGAAATTGTCGAAGAGGGCGAAGGAGAAGTGCGGGAGCTGTGCAGAACGTTGGAACTTATGCGAATCAAGTTGAAGGAATCGGTTTACTTGCAGCAAAAATATGACGATGACCGGAAATTTCTCGTTTCTAGTATTTCGCATGATTTGAAGACGCCGGTCACTTCCGTTATTGGTTATATTGGAGGTATTATCGACGGGGTCGCTAAAACACCAGAGAAAACGGAAGAATATCTGGAAACAGCTCGCTCCAAGGCTATTCTTGTCAATGCGATGATTGACGATCTTCTACTTTACTCCAAGCTCGACTTGAATCATATTCCTTATCATTTTGAGAAAATCGATTTGGTAGCTTATTTCGAAGACTGCGTTGTGGATTATCAATACGAATACAATAAAGCCAATCTTTCGCTTGAGCTAGATAATCAGTTGAATCATTCTGTTCTTGTATTCATGGATCGCGAAAGGTTTAAGAGGGTGGTGCAAAACATTTTGGATAATGCCGCTGCCTACATCGATAAGCCGAAAGGAAAGGTTGCTATTGTACTAAGGGAAACGACGTCTTCTGCTATTATCGAAATTAAAGATAACGGAAAGGGCATTCCTGAGGCGAAGCTTCCTCATATATTTGACCGATTTTATCGAGCGGATAGTTCGCGGAGTCATACGAACGGCAGTGGGCTTGGGCTCGCCATCGCGAAGCAAATCGTGGAGGGGCATGAAGGGGATATTTGGGCTAGAAGCGTTGTAGATGAAGGGACCCGCATTATGATATCACTAAAAAAGATTTAGGATACTGTCCGACGATTAGATTGGTGGATTTGGCTGCCTCAGGACAAAATGAGATAAGGTAGGAAGTGTGAAATGAAAAAAGTACTAATTGTCGAGGACGACCAAAGTATTGCTAACTTACAGAGGGATTATCTGGAGCTGAGTAATTATGCGGTGACCATAGTGAACAACGGTTCGGCAGCCTTGAAAGCACTCCGGCAGGAAGAAATCGATCTGGTCATCTTGGACATTATGTTACCGGGTATGGACGGTTTCGAAGTGTTGAAAGCGATACGTGAGCATGAAGATATTCCTGTTCTTCTTGTATCCGCTAGGGAGGAAGAAATTTATAAAATTAATGGTTTCAATCTTGGGGCAGACGATTATATCACAAACCGTTCAGTTCTGGAGAACTGGTCGCCCGTGTCACAGCTCATTTGAACAAATTCGGGCGGATGAAGGAGCGATTCGGGCAGAAAGAAGGAGACAAGCTCCAGATTAGAGGTCTTGAAGTTCAAAAAGATTCCAAGCGGGTGTTTGTTAACGGGAAGGAAGTTACGCTAGCCCAAAAAGAATTCGATCTCCTTTTGTTCTTGATGCAAAATGCCAATCGGGTATTCGGTAAAGAGGAATTGTTCGAGCGCATATGGGGAATGGACGCGATGAGTGATGTTACTACCGTTACTGTACACATTTCAAGAATAAGGGAAAAGATTGAAGTGGATCCATCCAAGCCACAATATATTGGAACGGTTTGGGGATCAGGATACCGGTTTATGGTTTAATTGTTGCTGATGCATCCTGATGGTAATCCCATTCTTATGGATCAGCATAGATAAGTTGAATGCCTGCAATGAGTATGTTACTCTTTTACTATAAAAATCCAATTTATGCATTTCTGAAAGAAGGTCGATATCATGTTTATCTTGTGTTAATAAAAGATAGCGGGCTCCGCTTTACCTTATAGATTGTATATATAAGGAGCGGTGCCTCAATGAAATATGTAAAAGGTAATACTATTTTTCCAGATGAATTGCTTCAGGAAATCCAAAAGTATATTCAAGGTGGACTCGTATACATCCCACAAAAAGATGGATCACGTAAACAATGGGGTGAAAAGTCGGGTCAAAGAGAACAATTGGCTCGCCGCAATGAGGATATTCGTAAGAAGTTCAAACTAGGCATGTCCATTGAAGGACTTACGAAGAGATATCATTTATCATATGATACGATTAAGAAAATCGTCTATTCGAATAATGGATAAAGTAAAGGCTCGGCAGTTATATCTACTGTCGGGCCTTATTGTGTATATAACACCTATAATTATTTTCACTATATATGTGAGCAGGGATGTTTTTTATACTTTTTACAGAACAGCACAGTATAGAAGACAAAAAATTGTATTGGAGCGCCAACATGATACATGAACTAGATAGGAATCAATTTTATAGATGTAAAAATCTTGTGAATCGTGGTGTGAATATTGAAGAAAAGGCAATTGTAGAAGGTGCACATTCAGGTAGAATATTTGTTGATAACATCGAAAATCCAAGGTCAGGGCTAATTTGGCAAGGAAACAATGATGGGTTTATTTTTATTGGAGATTCCCAAAACAAAACGTTTAATCACGATATTAAGCGGTATATTGATGATGTCATTTCAGTTCAGGCTAAAGAGCAAGGTGTGGAATGGTTTGAATGTATTGGAAATCATCAAAGCTGGTACACAACATTCCATGAAATTTTTAGTGATAAGGCATTAAAATCGTGGGATCAAAATGTGTATATGATATCTCCAAGCTCATTTAACTCTACAGCCAAACAGCAGGATAATGAAGATGAGTTTATAGTAGAACAGGTAACAAAACAATTTTTAGAAAATAAAGAAATAAACAATATGGAATTCGTCAGGTCTAAAATAATGGAGTTCTGGGAGAGCGAAGCAACATTTTTTGAACAGGGGATTGGATTTTGTATGCTGCACAATCATGATGTTGTGAGCCTTTGCATTTCGGGTTACCGTTATAAGGACATTCATGGAATTGATATTGAAACGATTGAATCTTATCAAGGAAGAAAGCTTGCACAAAGAGTTGTATATTATTTTGTTGATTATTGTTTTGCTAATGGTTGCACTCCCTATTGGGATTGTATGGAAGTGAATTACCCTTCTAATGCTGTTGCGAAAAATATAGGGTTTACGAAGGAGTTTGGCTACAAGGGGTTTGAATATAAGTTGTAGTCCTCGAATCGATCCAGTTTCATTTAGGCCGATTCCTCCGTTACAGCTTTGTTTACAATGGCTCTATCTTGTTAAGGAACGTAATTTAAAAAAATTCAGGCGACCACTCCCCAATGAAATGCAGGGAAGCAACCGCCGCTTAATGACACTCGTTGTATTGTCAATTTGACATGGGGTATGATGGCATATTCGTTAGTAGCTTTATATACCTATATGAGTTTGATAACTGTAACGGATGGTGCTGCTATGGTTGTTGCCGTCGCGAAGAAGTTCCGTAGAGTCAGAATGTTTGGCGCTGCCCCCGTGTTGAACACAGCACTGCCGGTAATTGTAGGTTGGATAGGATTGTTTGTTCCGGTATTCGCAACGGATTGAAGCGTTCCTGGTATTTGTACGCCGTTCAGGAACAAGGCGAAAGCTCGAAGCTCGCCAGCCGCTAACGTGTTTGCATTAGCGTTCCAAGTCGCGTAGTAAGTTTGGTTCGGATCAAGAAGGATATCCGTGGAGCCTGCAACGTGTGATATTGCTGTTCCGTTAATCGTCCCGTTAACAGTAAACGGCACACTGGCATTACCTGCTACGGCTACGTTAACCGGATTTAATACAGTGGCATTGTTCGCCGTTACTAACGGACCTGTTACTCCGGTTGCACCTGTCGAACCCGTCGCTCCTGTAGCTCCCGCCGGCCCTGCTGCCCCCGCTGGTCCTGTAGCTCCCGTTGCTCCTACTGCGCCAGCAGTTCCTGTCGGACCCGTAGGGCCTGCTGGACCCGTTGCTCCTGTAGGGCCTGGAGGACCACCAGATGGACCCGTTGGCCCCGGAGGACCCGTGGGACCAATCGAGATTGGTGTGTTCAAAATACTGCTTAGCTTACTGTCCAATAAATATTCCTTCTTCGTCAATTCACGTATCGTATTTCGTACACTCTCATTCATCGTGAGCAAGTCACTAAATGTAGCTGGAGGTGAAGTCACCCCAGGCAATGTACCAAGCACATACTGAAGCTTCTCTCCTTCAGCGTTTAAGATGTGACTTAAACCAAGCTCCTCCAATGCAATCGATGACAAGAGCAACGTGATTGCATCATCGCGTGTCACAGAGATGATAGGCGTAATATTCGGAATATTCGATTGTGACATTAGATAACCTCCTGGTCTGCTAAGCTATTTTGTAATGATAAAGACATCGTATTAACCCGTAGGTAAACTCGCATCCGGTTTTTGCTGATAAACTTTTATTTGCGCATAAATATAGTTAAATGTTTACGAGATATATGTAGGAGGAAGGGCAAAGAAGACATCTGCACTAAAGATCTAGGGAAGAAGTTGAGATACTAGGGATGTGCAGCGGTAAATGAGCACGGCGACTTTGTCAACCTCACGGCAATACAACAGAGAGTAAGCATCAATGGTGGTTAATCGATTTACTGACATTTTCTCGCCTGCATCATGAAAACCCCGACCACATGAGATCGGGGTTTTGGCTGCGCGATGAACAATATTATTTGGCGTTCTTATCTGGCTGATGAATGCCAAATACATTTCCTTCAGGGTCAATGTAGTACCCTTGCCATGCCATTCCGGGAAGCGCATACTTGGGTAATGCGACCTTGCCTCCAAGGCTAACAATTTGTTCTTCAGTAGTATCATAGTCACCTACTCCAATCGTACATGCATAACCATTCATAGCCTGACCTGGTTCTGGAGAGGCCCCTCGGCGCTGCATCAAAGCACCGTTGATACCCATTTCATTGGCATCGCCTGTCACAGCTCCAAAATAGGGCATTCCAGCATAAGCGCTCCAATCCTCAAATGTCCATCCAAATACCTCTCCATAAAACTTCTTGGCACGCTCCATATCGTCTACGTGAATTTCGAAGTGAACGATTCTGCCCATGATGTCCTCCTATGATTTGATTTCCTTACATGTATCTGTTCCTTTTATTATGCTTCCCTTCCTCGCTTGATTTATTTTGTTGAGTCAATTAGCAGTAGATATGACTAAATTACTTCCACTAATATCGACAGCGTGATCGTTTATATTTTTAGTTAAGCAATTCGTTCCAGCTTATGGTATCGTATTTTTATAGTGCATGTCATAATATAGGGGCTGTATGGAAATGATAGGAAATACAACAGCGAAAGAAATGACGATATTTGATCATGCTGGAAATACAATCAAGACAGAAGATCGAGAGATTCGAATTGTTGCTAAGTATGAGGAACCACTGGTGGTCGTTCTAGGAAATGTGCTCAGTGATGAGGAATGCGATGAGCTCATTGAAAATGCTAGAGAACGATTGCAACGCTCAAAAATAGGTGAAGATCGTACGGTCAATCAAATTAGAACGAGTAGCGGTGTGTTCTGTGAGGAGAATGAGACAATTACAACAATTGAGAAGCGAATCTCTCGAATTATGAACATTCCTATCGACCATGGTGATGGCTTGCAAGTTCTACAATATACCCCTGGCCAAGAGTATAAACCGCATTATGATTTCTTTGCAGAGACGAGTCGAGCAAGTGCTAACAATCGGATTAGTACGCTTGTGATGTATTTAAATGATGTGGAGGAAGGCGGAGAAACGACATTCCCCATGCTTAATCTTTCTGTTTCCCCTAATAAGGGAATGGCGGTCTATTTCGAATATTTTTACAGTAATCATGAATTAAATGAGTTAACTTTGCACGCAGGTACACCCGTGATCACAGGGGAAAAGTGGGTTGCAACGATGTGGATGAGAAGACAAACTTTTCGATAATCTTAGATGTAATCGTGTATATATATGAAATGGCGCCCCTATTTATAGAGGCGCTTTTTTTCATTTATATATCTTATACTAAACCAAATATTTATTATTTAACTAGTATGATCAATTCATTATTATCGATTTTCTTTTGAACTCTTTTTGCTAGCTCTGTATTTGTTACAGAAGAGAGAAATTCGGACGTTTTGACACAATCTCTACCTTTTAAATTGTTATGCATATCCATTGATTTATGTTCTATACCATTAAATCCATGCCAGGATTGTGCTAATTGTTGAACAATTGTTAAACCGTTATTTTCATGAGCTGTTGCAAACTTTTCCGCCAAATCTTTGCCAATAGTTACAGACATAATGGCATTCCATAAAGCATGTCTAAATGCATTACCTTTGTCTCCATCTATCCAGCCTGGGTATTGATCTCTGGTAATTTTATCGGTGTTAGTTTTTGCTAGGTTAACGATTAAAGCTTGAGCAGGATATTCAATAGCTAATGACTTCTCAGCCGCGTTTAAAGCAGCCCAGCCTGAACTAATACTGCGTAAGCTTGCGACCCCGCTACGAACCGGAAATACAATATTGGATAATTCCTCTGTACTGAGTTGAGGATTAGCTTTTTTTAATTCAATGATGTTATGAATAAATTGAATATCACTCTGAGTCATGTATGGACTCATTCTGTCAAGACTTTGAGATGAACCACTCTTGTTTTCTTCTAACAGCATTTTAATTTCATTTTTCATATGATTCAGTTCTGCAGGGGAACTCTTTTTTGAATTGGAATTAAAGCTTGCGTAAGCTGTCCCCCCATCTATAGTTCCGTATGCATTGGCGAATGAGGCTCCGGGAAGCAATAAAGAAAAAGAAAGGACAGACAAAAGCGTAGTTTTGAACAATAATGTTTTTTTCATGTTATTATCCCCTTCCATATTTTGTTTCTAGCTAATGGTATCTTACTGATGATCTTCCTTCAAGTAAAAAATTGTCAAATTATACAATGCAAACTTACTTTTTTATTTAATAGATTTGCAACTTGAAAAAACACTTTATTGCCTTATAATGGTACATATAAAGGAGGTCGGTAATGGTGGTAAATCACTTTGCCAGAACTGGCAACGACTCATGCAAAGCCTAGTATAGGGGCGATTCTTTGCGTGGGGCTGGAAACTGATCGTTAGCGTTTTCGCCCGGAAGCTGATTTCGTTTCTAATCATGGGCTTTGCACCTTATTTGCAAGATTCCACTTTTTAAAATAAGGGGCTGACAAGCATGAGTGTACCGTTTATTAGAAACCATCAGTATAATGTAGTAAAAAAGCAGGCCGATATATTGCACAATGCCTGCAATACGGTCGCCGATCCGAAAGTCGTGGAATCGGTAAGGTTGGGCGCGCACGACAAAATTGTAGAAGCGTTCCCGGATGCGACGGCGCTGCAAAAACAAGCGCTGGAGACGATTTTGGCGTTAAAAACAGCGGGAGATTTTCAGCAGTATTTGCGTTCGCTGGAGCCTTTGTTGGCGGAGTTTACGCCAGTGACGGATAAGCAGCTGAAGAAGCTCTTTCCGAAAAATAAAAAATTGAAGCTTCCCGATTTGGCTGCGATCGATTATCGTTATGTCACGTATCACGGCTGGACCGACATCGCGACGAATAAATTATTCATTGTGTATCATCTGAACGGGCAACTCGTCGGTGTCGAAGGCAGATTCACTCCAGTGAACAAAAAAGTGGTCTGTTTTTTGTGCAACCGACATACAGAGGGTGCGTTGTTCTCGGCAATTACCAAGTCGAAACCGGCTAACGCATCGCCGGATTACTATAAGGCAATCGGTAACTACATGTGCGTAAACAGCGACGCTTGCAATGCGAATATAACAGATGTAGCTCCGCTGGAAAAATTCATTCATGCCGTCATAGGATAATCGAGTTTAAGTTCGAGTTCGATATATCGCCGCGGCGCTTCGAGTAAAATGAAAGCAAAAGCATCGTTCCGCTAATATGGAACGATGCTTTTTAATTAAGATAAGATTTCAGCGTGGATGAACACACTGATACACATAAACACATCTATAGAGCCAATTTTTCATGAAAAATTCGTGTTAGGTTTAAGTAAATCTATATAAGATTTATATCCCACAATGGCTACAATTAAAGAACCAATTAAGAAAAAAATGGACCCGCCAAGAGTAAACAATCGTCCGATAAAGGTTACTCTCGCTTCTTCGATCTGTTCTTTATTGTTTTTCATTTACGTCACTCCACTTGGTTATTTATCTTATAGTATGCCCGCACGAACAATAGGTTCTTAACCGGTGCCTTGGTGGCATCTACGGTTATCGTCGATTAACCCTACATTTGCGACGGGAAACTAAGCAACGGCTTCTCTTCCCTTTTCAAGATTACGAACGGCCATGATGATTTTTGCACCGTTTGCACTTAGTATAGTCGATGCTTCAAGTCCAAGTCCGCTGTTGGCACCTGTAATTAAAATCAGTTTTCCAGCTTGATTTGTAATTTGTTCTGATTACCAACTTCCGTTCCCCATGTTATTTCCTCCTCATTTGTGGTGCTACAACTTATCTTGCGATTAGTATATAGAAAATTGAGAACAGACTGGATAATCGAATCCGTGATCGTTGTAGTTAAAATGAAGAAGATGTCGCGAAACGGTAATCGGAACAGGGAGATCGTTTGTGACGCCACCGCAAATATGAAAAAAGACACCTTCGCGGTGTCCTTTTTACGTTAGATGGTATGTATTCTTTCTCCTGTTTGCGCCGCTAGTTCAATGGCTGTTATTAGTCGGTGTAAATACGACGCATAATGGAAATCGGGGGTTTCGTGCTGATCCCACAGGATGTCACTAGCAAAAGATTGATGCGCGCGATATACATTGGTGAGAGGTGCTTCTTTCGAATCTTCCATCAGGAGGTTGAAATCATCCGGTTGGCTAGAAATAATCGTCTGTGTCGAATCGTACTTTAACAATGAGACACTCAAACCGCCGTATTGCGGATGACCAATAGATCGATTCTGGTAGAGCCGGATGACACCTTGCTCACCTTGGATTTCCAATAGGAATTGAGGATAAGCGCCTCCTTGGAGATGAATGGCGATTGGGATATGGTCATTGATTTTGCCCTGTATAACGTACTGATCCTCTATATTTTTATTCATGATCTGATCGTGATCAACGATACGAGCTTCGGTATAATGGGTGTGGTGATTGGCTTGAACCTCAGTAAACCGTCCGAATAGGAAAGTTACGATATCTAACGAATGCCCGCCATTAATGGATAACAAGGTTGCTCCGTTTGTGCGGTCAAGAATATAGCTACCGCTCGCGTCTACCCAGTTGCCTTTTGCTTGCGTTGCTACTTTCATATTTATAGACAGAACGTTTCCGATTTCGTTCTTATTGATAAGATCTTTAACTAATTTCACTTCATCTGTTTGTCGTGATTGTAGTCCAATGGCATGCCTGATCGAGGATTGACTCAATTCTCGCATGATGGAATCGATCTCGCTTGCAGTGACCGCAAGGGGCCATTCGCAATAGATATGTTTGTTGGCCTGAATGGTGTTCAGTACGACTTCATGATGGTAGGGGGCTTTAACGCTAACAATGATCATATCCACGTTCTTGGATGCAAGCATTTTTGTGTAATCGTCATAAGCTTCAATATCTCCAATTTGCTTGGCTGCTTGTTGGGCTGATTCCATATTTGTTGTCGCAACTGCCGTTATTTCATGGTGCTCACTCTTAATCAGAGCCGGAATATGTGTGGCACTAGCCCAGCGATTGCGAATGGAACCACCGAC
Organism: Paenibacillus sp. 481; assembly: GCF_021223605.1. Classification (NCBI taxonomy): domain Bacteria; kingdom Bacillati; phylum Bacillota; class Bacilli; order Caryophanales; family Paenibacillaceae; genus Paenibacillus; species Paenibacillus sp. 481. The sequence continues at coordinate 2,100,453 of NZ_CP075175.1, read as the reverse complement.
AATGCCAACTTTTATTTTTTTCATCACAAACGACCTCCCACTATTTACTAACTAGCAGTATAATATGGTCCTGACATCAAAAATAATGTATATATTTAATTGATAAATCAAAAAAAATGATAGGTTAGGGATGGTTCGACATGGATATTGAAAATATGAGGGCTTTTATGGCCGTTGCCGAACATGGGAGCATTTCATCAGCTTCGCGGGAACTGCATCAACTGCAATCCAACATGACAGCAAAAATAAAAAAAATAGAGAGTGACTTCAATACGGCGTTGTTTTATAGAAAGCCAAGAGGAATGGAGTTAAACGAAGAGGGGAAGAAGCTCTATGCTCAGTTTAAGAAGATCGTATTATTGTGGGAAGAAACGATCAGTATGATGAATGAAGAAAGTCCGGCGCTTAGGCTTGGCTTAATGGTAAGTAAACATCCTAGCAACTTCGATCACGCCATGAAAGTGCTATATGAAAAATACGATAACTTGACGGTTACGATAAAAACAGGGAGCACGCAAAAAATGGAGGAGGAACTTGCGAACGGGATCATTGATATTGGATTTTTAGTGGGGAAAACGAACGTGAAGTCGCTTCAGCATGAAAAATACGGAACTGAAAAACTAGTACTAATCGGTAAAAACTGCGATAAGCCGCTACATACAGTTCTGCAACATGAGAATCTAATTATTTCTTCTGTAAATTGCTATTATAAAAAAGTTTTCGATTTGTTGCTTGAGGAGCATCAGGTGATTCGAACCGATTTTGTTGAAATTGCGGCCTTAGAATCGATGATTAATATGTGTCAACTGGGTATGGGCGTGACTTTGATACCCGAATCAGATGTTGCTAGTTTAGGCATACATAACTATAAAGTGATCGATCATCACGATTGTGATATTGAATCATTCATCTGCTACCGCAAAAATCATAAGATCACAAGAGTTGAGCAACAATTAATGAGGATGGTTGTAACAGCGGATGAAATTGAGAAATAAATCAGTCTGATTAAAAGTTAAAGATCTAGACAGTTACGGGGCAATTTCGCAGGTGATTCAGAATTGTAACTACACCAATAGAAATTTATGTAAGATTATCTTACTATTATAGGATTCGTCCCAGCTTGCAGTACCGCGCAGGTTTTGAAACTGGATAGGCATTTAAATATATGTGAGTCTATATGAACCCCGGGTAAGCAACTGGGGTATTTTTGTGCGTAATTTCATAACAGTTCGACATTATGTACAGGGATAACTTTTGTTTTTTTTAATGGACCGATGTTTAATTATCAATGAATTAAATACATATCAAAGTTTTGTTGAGTACACCTAGTGTTTGTTCTTCTATAAAAAAGTATGGAGTAAAAGGAGGCAGTTATTAAATATTTGGTAGTTTTTATGAGTGATGCTCAGTAGTACAACATTAATAATTGAGCAGGAAGATATTTAAAGTTTATAGAAGAATATGATGACTATTACCAATTAATATGACGACATTTTAATTATTTTGCTGACATTTTTCGACAGACATAAATTTATTTTTGTATTATACTACTAAAAACATCTTAGTTGATCACTCATAAGAGAGGTGGATGACGTGTCATGGTATGCTTTGTTTTTAGAAACAGGGAAAGAAGAACAAGTGAAAAAAATGCTCGAAGACAAATTTCCAAACGAACAAATCAGGTGCTTCAATCCACAGAAAGTTGTACCGGAGAAACGACAAGGCATTATTACAGACACGACGAGATCTTTGTTTCCGGGGTATTTATTTCTCGAAGTGAACCTTACAACTAACATTTATTACAAGATTCTTGATACGCCTAAAATACGTTATATGGTAAATTCAGGTAGAGTTAAACGAGATCATAGTTTTAGTTATTTTACATCTATTTCGGAGAATGAAATTGAGTGGATCTTAAGTTTAACGGATTGCGGAGGAAAGCTTGTAAAGAGTGATGTGTTTGTACATCACGAAAAAGTAATAGTATCTTCCGGCCCGCTAATGGGATTGGAATCAAAGATAAAAAAAGTAGATAAAAGAAAACGGCGAGCGAAGTTAGAAATTTCACTCTTAGATCAAGTGTTTACGATAGATGTTGGCGTTAATATACTTAATAACCTTCCAAGCTAATTCATTTATAAAATAATCCAATGTTTACAATCGCTGTTTTGATACGTTGCAAAGTTGGAGGAACATAGCTATCTCCTGCGGTAGTGCAATGTTAGTGTTGCATGAAAGGGCGGAAGCATGCCAATTTACGGCCATTTTTGCGGCATATGCTTTCGTGAGATCAAGCGTTACTAAGATGAAAAATTTTTCTGGAAAATTCATAACGGACTACAAGACAGGGATTGGTCATAGCCCCGTCAAGTGGACAGTAAAAAAAGAGTATGTTAAGCGGCGATCAATTCCCGGCATTCTACTGGGGAGAGGTCGCCTAGTTTTTTCTGAAAGCGTTCGTGGTCGTAGTATTCGATGTAATTCATAATGAATTGGTGAGCTGTAGTGAAAGCTTTCGATTTTTCCAAATACAGTTTTTCTGTCTTCAGGTGTGAGAAGAACGATTCAACACATTATGGAATACAACAGATGGTTTAAAACCAGCGAAAGGACGCTTTTTAGGTGGCATAGAAAATCCCCTCCGGTTGACAGTGTTAAATCCATGATACCACGGACTCTTTTTTTACTGTCTACCATGAGGGGATAATACCACTATAACACGCTCGAAAACTTGTTCTTTACGTAGCAATAAATCGAATTTGTATGCATCGCAGGTCAGCTCGTATAACTAAGGGAGATAAGGACTGCGTGCAGATGCGATGATGCAGCTATTATTTCAAGTTCGGTGTACTTGCAGGAACTGTTCTAGCTTTAGTCGCTTGCTCAAAGGAATAAGCAAGGTTAAGCAGCTTTTGTTCACTGAATGCTGTACCGAAGAACGAGATACCCACCGGTACGCCTGCTTCAACTGTTCCCGCAGGTACAGTTACTTCAGGGAAGCCTGTAGCGGATGCCACATAGCTTGCTGCATAAGTATCGTATGCATTACAAACATAGCTAGAATCTTGTTTGTCAAAGCGGTTGGAAGCAGGGCAAGACATCGTTGGGAACACGATTGCGTCCAGCTTGTTAGCCTTCATAATTTTTTCAATTTCCTTACGAGTCTTTGGCATTTCTTTTTTAACGATGTTTTTGTACTCTTTGGAATAAAGCGTATCTGCTTTAGCCAATGCTGTCTTCAAGCCTTCCAAACGCGCTGGGTTAACAGGCGTCGCGGAGTTCAATACTTCAGGAGATTCGCTGATCGCGATTACCTCTTGCAGCGTTTTAGGTCCCCCCGGAGGAAGCGTGCTCAAATATTTTTCGAACTGGCTTTTGAATTCTGCACTGTCCACAGGTCCAAGAATTGGCGTCCAAAGGTAATTGGTTTGCTCAGAGAATGTAACGGGAACAACTTCTGCTCCCATGCTTTTCATTTTATCGATAGCTTGGTTCGTGATCGCATCTACTTCAGCATTGTCGCCGAAGAATTCAGTTGCTACACCGATACGGGCATTCTTCATCGAAGAACTGTTCAACGAATTAGCGTAGTCTTTCACATGGCGGTTCGCAGAGCTTGTCGCTTTATCTGCTTTGTCTCTTCCAGCCATTGCCGTAAGTACCAAGCTTGCGTCCTCAACACTACGTGCCATAGGACCTGTTACATCTAAAGAAAGGGAAGAAGGAATAACGCCACCACGGCTAGTCAATCCCATAGTTGGTCTGATACCTACTAGACCAGTAGTATTAGCTGGGCCTCTTACAGATCCGGAAGTATCTGTTCCAAGTCCGAATACAGCAAAGTTAGCTGCTACAGCAGCTGCGCTACCACTACTAGAACCGGAAGCATCGCGATCCAAGTTGTAAGGGTTAAGTGTCAATCCACCCATAGAGCTATAGCCAAGTCTGCCGTAAGAAGCAGCAAGCTCGGACATGTTTGTCTTAGCGATAACAATTGCACCAGCATCGATAAGCTTCTGTACCGTGAATGCATTCTTAGTCGGGTATTCCTCTTTCAGAGCTACAGAACCAGCTGTTGTCGGCATGCCTACCACGTCAAAATTGTCTTTAACGACAAATGGAATACCGTGAAGCTTGCTTCTTGCTCCTTTATATTTGCGTTCAGCATCAAGTGCTTTTGCTGTTTCAAGTGCTTTCTTGTTAACCGTGATAATTGAATTAATTGCAGGGCCATTTTTATCAAAAGCCTCAATACGTTTCAGGTAATATTCTACTAGTTCTTTCGATGTAGTTTGCTTTGTTCTCAAAGCGTCTGACACTTCATCGATGCTCTTCTCAAACGGGTCAAATGTACCTTTTGCTCTTTCGGCATTTGCAATATTCCACGGTAAAATCGCGGAAAATAGCAAAATAGCTAGGAAAGCTTTGAAATTCAAACTTTTTTTGCTCATGTTGTGTTGTGCCTCCTGATGTCTTTTTGATAGTTCAAATTGCTTATTTTTCTCTCCCCTTAACATTTATCGTACGATCCTCCGAAAAAATGAATAGAATCCGACAAAAGTCCTCATATTTCGCAAATCTTTCGACAATATATAACAAATTTTTATTTTTTGCCGATAATATGTAATGAGATCACTTCAATGTTTAGCAAAATGGGGGAGAAACAACTTGAGAATGAAAGTGCAGTGGAATCTAAAACTCCAACTATTGGTTACGATGGTCATTCTGGTATTATTATCGACATTATCGATGGGACTCACGATAAACCAGGAAGTCAGAAAAGATATGGAAGAGAAATTCTACGAAGCTACAAGCAAGGAAATTAAGCAAGTAAGCGGAGCTATTAACTTATATTTCACTACGGTGAATGAATCGGTTGAATATTTTGCTAAAAACAATCTCGTTAAACAGATCGACAGTTCCATTACCTCTTATGCGAATGCAGTGGGAAAAGATGGAACTATTCAGATGACTCCGGCTAAAAATGGAGGTCTAGAAGCTCAAATTTATAACTTCTTCTTGGATTATTCCAAGACACATCCAAACGTGCACTATATTTATATGGGAACGAAGGATGGTGGATACATACAGTGGCCAGACGGAACGTCCGTCGACCAATTTGACCCAAGATCTAGAGCGTGGTATACACAGGCGATAGAGAATCCCGACAAAGTCATGCGTACGGGAGCTTATGCTGCTTTAACTACTAAAGCACCGATTGTTAGCTCATCAAAATCCATTAAGGATGCCAAAGGCAACATCGTAGGTGTTCAAGGTGTAGACGTAAGCTTGGATTTCCTGACTAAGATTATCGATGAGATGAAGATCGGTAAAACAGGTTATGTCATTTTGACGGATCAGTTTGGTACGATTCTTGCAAATCCTAGAAACCCAGAAACGAACTTTAAACAGCTAAAGGATCTGGGCGTCGCACAATTTGCTGACATCGACAAGATGTCAGGCAAGAACGTGGACTTCACTTTGAATAAGGAAGAAAATACAGCGAGCATTTACATTTCACCTGAGAATGGGTGGAAATATATAGCGGTTATGGACCAGAGTGAAATAGAGGATTCGGTCAATGCGATTCAAAAACTCATTTTCCTTGTCATGGCTATTATTGCTTTGATCGCGATTGGGGCAGCCTTGTTCGTATCTAGCGCGATTACGAAGCCGATAAATGCTGCTGTTCAGTATTTGCAACAAATCGGTGGTGGTAATCTGGCGATCGATATTCCGCAATCCATGCTGAACAAGCGAAGTGAAGTAGGCACCATGGTGCGGGCAATAGACGCAATGAAACGAGATATCCAGGACTTGATCGGTGGGATTTCTAGTTCGGGGCATATCGTTTCTCAATCGGCAGTCAGCCTGAAAGACAGTATGGATCAGACGCAGAAGGCTTCGTCATTAATTACGGAGTCCATCATTCAGCTTGCCTCTGCTTCAAGCGATGAAGCGAATACCGTTACGGAGGGCTCTGAAAAAGTTGAAGAACTTGGCGGCGCGATTGATCAGGTTACGACATCTACTCAGGAAATACTAGAGATTGCTCGTCGTACAAGTGAACTGAATCGTCGCGGTATCGTTATTGTGCAGGAGTTGGTCGGAAGATTTAACAGTACGTTGCAATCTTCAGAGGATACGGCACAAGCGATTAATCAAGTGAATGCAAGCGCTGGCGAAATTAGCAGCATACTTGCTACTATTCTTGAAATTTCCGGCCAGACGAATTTGTTGGCCCTGAATGCGTCGATCGAGGCTTCAAGAGCAGGTGAATATGGACGTGGATTCTCTGTGGTAGCTGCTGAGATTCGCAAGCTCGCGGAGCAATCTGCTTCCGCTGCGAACAATATTAGCCACATTATTTCAAATGTAAATAATCAGGTGGGAGCGGCTGTTCAGGCCATCGGCACATCCCGCGAACTGTTTAAGGACCAAGAAACAGCGGTTCGAGAAACAGAATCGATCTTTAACGATATTATGGTTTCTGTGAACAGCCAAATGGATAAGACTAGCAAGGTTGACGGTCAAATCCAGATGATGGTTGAGAAGCGATATGAACTGACGGACGTCTTTACGAATATTTCAGCGATTACGGAAGAAAATGCTGCTATTACCCAAGACGTGTCGGCGGCAGCTGAGGAGCAGTTGGCTACGATTGATGATGTGGCCGTTTATCTGACGCAGCTCAAAGGACTTTCCGAGGAGCTTGAGGAAAACATTAAGAAATTTAGCATATAGACGATACGTAGTTGATACGTAGATGATACGTGAATTGTGCATCGCATTGAGCCGACTGAATATGGTCGGCTTTTTGCTTTAGCTGCTACATATCGGTAAACTATTTGCAGTGGAACGTCTGTATGATTCACATGAGGAGGCAATAAGGTTGAACATTATCGAAACAGAACGATTAATCATTCGTGAGCTAACAACTGACGATGCGGAGTTTATTGTTGAGCTTCTAAACACGCCCTCGTGGCTGCAATATATCGGCGATAAAGGCGTAAGAACGATTGCGGATGCACACGGCTACATTTTGAACGGGCCCGTTGAAATGTACGCCCGATTGGGCTTTGGTCTGTATTTGACGGAGCTGAAGGAGAATGGGACTCCTATTGGGATCTGTGGATTAATAAAGCGGGATACTCTAGACGATACGGATATTGGCTATGCGTTTCTTCCTGAATACTGGGGGCAGGGGTATGCTTATGAGGCAGGTTCTGCAACGATAGATTACGGAACAAATGTATTGGGCCTAAGTCGTATTTTAGGCATAACTTCTCCAGACAATTATCGCTCAGCGAATCTTCTGAAAAAGCTAGGGATGCAGTTTGAGGGAATGGTTAAGCTTTCGGGTGATGCAGAAGAGATAGGCTTGTATGCATTTGATGTGCAATAGGTAGGTACGTTTCGACATGAAAAAGGACACCACGCGGGTGTCTTTTTTTGCGTTGGAACGGATATGGGACTCGCCCCACATACAATCAAACCAAGCTCTTTATGTCACGTAGCATCGTGTCAGCAAAATCAGCCAACAGCTTCTTTTCCAAGCAGTCGCTACCGCCGCATGTGCGCTCATGTCCGGCATACTCCTCCAAGCACGTTTGAATGAGCTCGTGGTACTGACTTGGCAGAAACTTGAGGCCCCACTCGCCGCCCTCTTTTTTAGAACAAATTGAGCTTTCCTTTAAATAAAACAGTACTCTACACAAGTTCAACGTGATGTACATCGTATTACTCAAAATGTCCTCTGAAGCATTCTCGATATCATAAAGAATCGACGCTAAATAATATTGTCTGTCGATAGGCTTATACAGCTCGCTGAGCGGCTTGCCATATAAGGTTTGTCCGCGATAATAGGCTACTACGAGTTGGGAAGCCAAGTCGTTATCCTCGTACCCTCCGCACAAATAGTTGTCATCCGATGCGTATCTTACGCGATGGAAGTCGGAGTAATGGAACTCACACGGCGTTGGATAGACGAAAGGATCTAGGACTTTTTCCAAAATGACATGAAATTCAGGTCCTCGTGCATCCGATATTTCATCATGCAATGCCAAGGCTATTTGCGTTATATGTTTATGATTGTCCGCTGTTAAACGGTCTTTGACGACGACGATAAAATCCACATCACTTTTGTGGGGATTAAAGCAGCCCATTGATAGCGAACCATGTAAGTAAATGCCTAGCAAATTGTCTTGGAGTTCTTCATGAAACAAGGCAACAATGTGGTCTAAGTATGACTGAATGTTCAAGTCGATTCCGCCTTTGCAACGTGATATTAAATACCCACGAGTAATTGTAATCGCTTTATTTCCTACGCAAGTGTATCATGTCCATCCATTAAAAGGAATGAAATCGCACCAACTTCAAACCGGCAACATACAATAGCCTATATGTTAAAAATAACCACGGGGGGAAGACGATGATCCAAATAGCAGGTATGAGCCCAGGGCAAATCAATATGTTGCCATTAACGTTCTTTGAGAAAAATATTGTGGTAAAGAAGGCGAACAGCCCCGTACTATATCGTTATGATTCCCTTGCAGCATTAAACTTTGAGTTGAAAATGAGATCGAATATTGTGCGAGCAGCTAACGCTTTACTTGCTAGTGGCGCAGACTTTGCCACATTCCAAGAGTCTCGATGCAACGAGCAATTTTGGTTGCGCACGGAAAACGGCGGATTCCAATTGAGAAGTGATGTGCTGTCCTCTGATGGGATCGACGATATTTTTCGAAATGGAAGGCTCTATGCGTTTGAATGTGCGGAGGCTGTGGTCATCATTTTGTATAAAGCGGCTTTAGATACGCTCGGTAGAGAGAAGTTTAACACGTACTTTAACAACTTGTTCTTAATGGGTTGGAATCATGACAGCAACTTGCTGTTGAGAAGGATAAATAATAGCGAAGAGGCTTACCCGGGAGATGTACTTTATTTCGAAAATCCTGACTATGATCCTAGGACCCCAGAATGGCGGGGGGAGAATGTCATTATGATTGCGGATGACTTATATTTTGGACATGGTATAGGGATTACAACGTCGGCGGCTATTATTAATTCCCTCAATAAAGCTAGAGCACCTGGTAGCTACACTTCGGCTTATCTGAAGGATGAAGTGATTTTCGTGGACTTTGAGGAGCTTCGTAAGTTGAAGGCCAGAGGATTCTTTGTGTTATTGGATCATGGAAATGTGGTTGTGGCGAAGGTGGGTTCGACGAGTTACATTTGGAAAAAGAAGCAGGCGAGTGCATTTAGGCGGGGTTGAGTAGGTGACATTGGTTTGGCGATATCTTCGGTCAGGGACAGATTCTCATCCTTACCAACATGAAAAAGGACACCGTAGGGGTGTCTTTTTAATGAAACTCATAGTTCACACAGTGTTTTTGAACTATAGCTACTAGATCTGAAAATTGATATTTGTGGTTTACCATGTCTACTGTGAAGTCTTCAGCTTTTTGGAGATCCATTTTAAAGTGCAAGCCATTGTATCGTAAAAATATGACGAGAGCAGTAAACGCAGTACGTTTATTAGCATTTTGAAAAGGATGATTTTGACCGAGTGATTCAAACAAAGCGGCTGCTTTTTGGAAAATAGTGGGGTAATCATCGGTTCCAAAAGCTGATGATTGTGCCCGGAGAATAGCAGATTCGAGTAGACTGGGATCTTTTACTCCAATCTGCTCTCTTGGGCTGTAACGCTGAATCATAGCAACATTGATAGCAATAACTTCCTGAACGGTTAAAAATCTAGTCTGCGTCATCTATCCTTGAGACCCCGTAGTGTTTGATCGTATTCGCCTATGACGTCGGTTAAAGTATCCATAAAATCATCACTTATACCCACAGGTAAGGTTACTTTTGTTGATTTTTTAATAATAATTTCTCCAGTGGATTGATTTACAACAATGCTCACTGTATCCCCTTGTTCAAGTCCAATTTGTTTTAAAGCATCCGTCATGGTTAAACCTAAGCTGTTACCGAATTTAGTCACTCTTCGTTCCATTTCGCTCTTCCTATTCAATGAAGTTCCTCCTTTTCATAGTATTCAATTGTTATAACGATTATACATGCTGCGATTCATAATTTAACGGGAATTTTCCATAGAGCGCCAAAAACAGAATTTGCTTTGGTAGATGTCGTCAATCTGAATCCTACACACTGCCGAACAGTCACAGTTCAAGTATGAAGTCCGCATTACTCAGGCGGAGGATCGTAACCTGATTACGAATGTGACAGGGGTAACGAAAGTTACTTTTGCACCACAGCAGGGAGATACCGTGCTTCAAAGCAATCTCGTAAAAATAACTTAAAGTGACTCGGTTTAAAGAGCCTATTTTGATCTGTAAACAATTTCGAAATGGGTTCTTTTTTATGTGCCTAACGAATTGGTTGACATTGGAACATGCTACGACTATATTATATATAACCTTATGGTTATATGAATGATGGAGTGGTGCACATGACTGATATATATCGGGCACTAGGTGACCCGACGCGCCGCACTATCTTGCATTTGCTGGCAAGAGGGGATAAGACGCAGACCGAAATTGTGCAATCCTTCAGCATTTCACAACCTGCCGTTAAGAAGCATTTGCAGATTTTGCTGGATGAAGGTCTTATTCGTGAACAGAAGCAAGGGAAATATCGGCTTTATTGTCTGGAACGAACATTGGTGCAAACGGCGTACCAATCCCTGCTTGATGATTTAGGCTACATACTTGAAGACCAGTTGTCCAATCTTAAAGTGTATCTGGAGAGAGGGGAAACGAAGCATGAGTAACGTTCAATCCACTAAGTCTATTGAGTCTGTTAAGTCTACTAGATCTGTTAAGTCCGTAAAAAGAGACATTGTCATTCAAGCACCTTTGGAAAAAGTATGGCAGGCGCTTACAGTGCCCAAGCATTTGAATCGGTGGTACACGAGAGAGGCGGAAGTCGATTTCCGTATCGGAGGGCGAATGAATTTGGCTCACGGATGGGGAGCGTATACAGCAGGCGTTATTACCGAAATTGCTGATTGCAAGCGGTTCGTATTGCAAAGCGAAGACATGTCGCTCACGATTACGACGTTGGCGCAGGAAGCCGACGGCGTGCGGGTGACAATTGAGTATCAGATGGAGTTTCCGTTCGGAGAGGAAGGACAAGCCATGGAAGAGAATATGGCTTATGGGACGTTGGAGTTTCTCAAGAACTTGAAAAGTGTATATGAAAACGATCAAGATCGGCGCGCTAATATGTGGAAAACGTGGCTGGGAATTCAGCATACGACGGTGGGGGAGAGCGAGGAGCGAGTGGACACGGACACACTTGTGCAAGGCACGAAAGTATTATCCGTTCGTGAAGCAACGCCTGCTGAACAAGCGGGTCTTCAGCCAGGAGACATCATTACGAAGGTGAACGATAGAGCGATTAGTAGCTACGCTGAATTGGAAATGGTCGTGAATGAATGTGACATTCATGAACAATTGACATGTACGATATGGCGTGATGGCCGATTCATACAACTGCAAAGCGGCCTCGCGCCATACCCAGTCGCATATAGCGCCTAAACCGTTAGAAAAAGAAAGAGCAGGCTTCTGTACTAACATCGGTTGCCTGCTCTTTTTTGCTTTACGGGTGAAGGGTTACTCACACCATTATGTCAGTAAGTTTCTGACTCCGAAGAACATGTGGAAGTAGAATAAGCTTGCACAATCCGCGCGGCTTCTTCCTTAACTGCTTCCGCTAACGATAAAGGCTCGATAATTCGAGCCTGTGCGCCCCAACCAAGTAGCCAAGGGATCACGTCTTGCACTTGCCGTGCCTTAAGCTTTACGACAAGACAATCTGTACGTTCATCAATAGATTCCATGTAATAAAAACGGGATTCCTTCACTTGTTGCGATAAGCTTAACGGAAAAGTGACTGTAACCAAAAGATTGCGGTCATCCGCGGGCATATGCGCTGCTAATGAGAAGTGATCTGGCCGTTCAAAATACTGTTCCAGCGCTTCGAGCGCACGAATTCGATCCAGCCGGAAATGGCGGATCGCTTGGCGCAAGCAGCAGTAGGCAACTGCTACCCACACATCTCCGGTATGCACAATACCGTAGGGGTGGATCGTGCGCTCCGTCTCGACCGATCCGTTATTCTTAGCAGGCGTCTCATAGCGAATATGCAGCGCTTGCTGGCGCTTCACGGCTTGCTGCATACTGCCTAGCAGCGGCTCGGTCTTGTTACGGTGCAACGGCGTAACCGTACAATCATGTGGCAGAAAGCACAGCTGCCCATGAATGTCCTTCACCCGATGAAGTCCGGCCTCGTTCAGAAGATCCTTCATCTTGGCGCGTGCACCTTGTGCATACGCCAACCAAGATTCATCTAGTCTACCGCCGATATGTTCCACTCCCGTCAGCAACAACATCGCCTCCTCGGGATGAAGCAGCACCGGCGGCAAAAAGTACCCTTCCATCAGCGAATATCCGATGCCGGGGATTGAAGAAATAGGCACTCCCATTTCTGTTAGCGCCTGAATATCTCTGTAAATCGTGCGTACGCCGACTTCATACAGCGCAGCCAAGTCCTCCGCTCGACATACACGTCGCTGTCGTAGTTCAAGCACGATCGCCATCCGTCGATCGGTTCGATTCATTCGATTTCCCCCGTTCCTGTACATTCGATCCCTTTTCCTCAGTGCTTGCTGGCAAGCTTCCTGAAACCGCGGGCTTTCAGGATTGATTTTACAAACCAAGTTCGCTATGCTAAGGCCATCTGCTATCTTACATTTGAACGAGAAAGTGAGCCTAATTCACAATGAACAAATGGATTGATTATTGCATGACCAAAAGAGGGACGAGCCTGACCAATCCTTTTGGCCCTGATGTACATGTTATGAAGGTTGGGAAGAAAATGTACGCGTTGTTTCCAACGGACGGAACCCCTCACGTAAGCTTGAAGTGTGATCCACAACGTGCAGAGGCGCTGCGCGAGCAGCATACCGAAGTCACGCCAGGTTATCATTTAAATAAAAAGCATTGGAACACGGTCTCGCTAGACGGGAATCTAACCGTTGAGGACATAGAGGCGTTCATTGATCATTCCTATGAGCTAGTCGTTCAGTCGATGACGAAGGCGGAAAGAGCTGCTATCGGTTCGTGAGCCTGCAAGTAACATGCCCATATATGATAGAACCAGAACACCGATTCATGATTTTTGAAAAATAGAAAAGGATGTGCTCGCTCGTGAGCCCATCCTTTGTTTGCGTTCTTTTACGTTTTCCAGGTACTGAGTCCTATATGATTTCCGAATTCGTACGGTATAATCTAACCAACAACTAAATACTATTTTCTAGGAGGTAATTAATTGGAACAGTTAAAGAGAATGTTGATCACATGTTTACTGTTAGCCTCCATCGCGACTCCTGTGAATGCTTCATCCGCAACCGCTCCTGCCAACCCATCAGACCAATCACCCATGACCATTCATGAAATCTATCGCCCACAAGGCGAAGGAACCTCAAGTTCGAACAACATTTCTCCCATGCAAATCAAAGGTGACCTCAGGTATTGCAATAAAACGAAAGATACGGGTAGTTGGTTCTTAAGAATTGTGGAACATGAATGTAAATACGAAACCCATCGAACAATGGGTTCTAAGCTCGTGAAATATGATTCCAAGCCAATGACGAATCAAGTCATGTTAATTAGTGTCGCTAAAGGCCAGTCACAGCGATTAACCTCATCTGTCACCCAATCCAAAACGATAGAAGTCTCACAAAGTGTAAGCGCAAGTATTTTTGAAGTAATCAGTTCATCATTAACACAAACCGAAACAGGCACCATTTCCAAAACGTATGAAGTTTCGACCGAATACACAGGCCCTGATCCTTCTTCCCCTTACAATTCACGAGATTACTACAGCGCGGTAGGATATGATCAAAATGAGATCACTATTGGATATGGAGATATCATCACTCAGCGAGTAGAAGTGTATATGAATAATAAGTTGAAAAAAAGTAGTGAAGTTGTTAAAAGCACCCACGATTCTCCTTTTCATTCTATTTTTACAGTCCAAGTCCCTAAAATTCTAACTTACTCCGTTGATGTAAATCGGCAATAACTTGAGAACCAGAGCACTATGAAGTGTAGTTTACAGCACATAGCAGACTAATATCACATAAAAAAGCTGCTCAAACAGATGAGCAGCTTTTTCGTGATCTTATTTTATAGTGTACGGGGTCGGGTATAAACGCTTTTGTGCGCGCTGCTGTTCCAGTATCTTCATCATCCACTCTTGAACATTTCTGCTATGAAGCGTTGCTACCGAAGGGTGGGCAAGGTTACATGTTTCAAGCGGATCGTCAGTTAAGTTATACAATTCATACTCATCAGGAACAGGTTCTGTTTTAACATTCATTTCCCATTGTTCGGCTGGATCATTTCCAACGGGCTGGCAGGTGACATCTTGCTTAGCAGGATGGCTCCAAAATTGTTTGTTATCAAAGTAGCGGGAGAATTTCCACAATTGCTTGCTGTTATTGCTTGGGAACGTCATCAGTACGGTCTCAATATGGTTAGGCTGAATAACAGACGAATAGGGCTCGCCCAATGGATTTACTTGGTGCTGTCCGCGAGTAACATCATCTTCTGTCATAAAATAAATGGGCTCATCCGCTATTTTGTAATCGTGCTGCCCGAAGATGAGGGGCGTAAGGTTACGTCCTACAAGTGGGTGGGCATCACTAAACCTTGGCTGCAAGCGGCGTTGAATTTCGGCGGCATCTATATTTGCTAGTCCAAGCATAGTAGGTATGAGGTCGACATGGCTCGTCAGTGTGTCCATATGTTTGGAGTGAGGAAACAGATGCTTGTTATGAATAAGGAAAGGAACATGTAAAAATTCTTCATAAGCACAGTAAAACTTTTGATGAAGATTTCCATGAGCGCCTAACAAATCCCCATGATCGGATGTAAAAATAACAATGGTATTGTCATAAAAGGGGGATCTGGTAAGTGCATGAACCACTTTTAACATTTGTTGATCTGCATTTTTTTGTAGCTGGTAATAGAATTGACGGTAAAAAGGTCCATCACTAATAGGTTGTAAAGCCTTTGGATACACATCACGATAGCTGGCTTGGCAGCGCGGTTTTGTAAATAGCGGTTCGTTTATGGTCGGAGGGGGAGGAATCTCTGGCATGGGATCAACTTCGAACCTGAAAAAAGGAATCTGTGCAGTAAGATCACCATACAGCACAATATCGTGCGGGTTCACAAAGGAGGATACGATTAACCACGGCGGCATATTATGGCCTGCCCTTTTTTGGCGACTTAGAGACTCGATGAGTTTAACGGATTCATCGGCGTACACTTCATCCCTACCGCTTAGCCCAATAGCTGCAGAGGAAGCGGAATTTCGTGGATTTTTCCCAACAGGGTCGGGGCCGATCCAATCCGAGAATCCGTAATCTTCTAAACGATTAGCCTGAAAATATAGTTCCTCAAGTCGTCTATCAGGTACACCTGTCCACGGGTGATAACTAGGGATACTCTTGTGTGTGCCAGGGGTGGTAATATCCGCATTGGATATATGCCACTTCCCTTTATAGTAGGTTTGGTATCCGGCCTCACGAAAGTAGTCTCCCATGGTTGGGACGGTGTTTCTATCTAACCAGAACATATCAGAGTCGAAAGCTTCTTTTGCGATTCCATCTGTCTGGCTTACTCCATGTAGTGAAGGATAGTGGCCCGTAAACAGAGTAGCCCTACTGGGACAACATGCCGTGCTTCCAATATAATGGCGGTGGAACTCCACACTGTGAGACTTTAAATATTGGTGTGTTGTGAGATGGTTTTTACGCCATTCTTTTATTTCGGGAGTTTCATAAATAGGAGGATACCGCTCTTCATCTACGAGCAGTACGAGAAAATTAGGCTGGTCATTCATAGCATACACATCCTTGATTAGTCAGGTTGTTCCTATAGTTTATGAGGTGTGCTCTTTTTGTATGTTGGGGAAGTTGCGAATGGCACTTTGCATGACAATTTTATGAACGCTACCGTACAGATATATTTTTCCATCCCTTGTTATGCTACAATGCAAGTAAATGTACGGTATCGTACAGAAAGGAGGTCGTTGTAAGGTGCCCAAAATTATCGTAACAGAAGATCAATGGATTCAAGCAGGGATAGAATGCTTTGCACAGGGCGGAGTAGAGGGACTAGTCATTGAAAAAATGTCAGCGGCATTAGGTTGCAGCAAAAGTAGTTTTTACTGGTACTTTGATAATCGTAATGAGTTTATTAAGCGCATCGTGGAGAAGTGGGTAGAGCAGACGACGAATCAGGTCATTCTCGACACTTCGAAACAAGAAACGGTAGATGAACAAATCATCAATTTGTTGGTTCAGATGTTCTCCGTCACAAGAAAAGGAGATTTCTTATTTTATTTAAGAAAGCTTTCTAATCATGAATCTGCCTATTGCTCCATGCTAGACAATGTAGAGCAAGTAAGGATGGAGTATGCTCAGGGGCTATTTTGTAAGGCGGGACTACCAACCGAGATTGCTAATCAAAAAGCATGGCTCCTCTATCATTATTTCCTAGGTTGGTACGAGCGTCATAAACAGGATCATTTTACGGAAGAAGAAGTTCATCTTCATGTTGATATGCTGCGGAAGAACTTAATCGGAATCTAGGGAGGGCTTATATTGGTTACTTTTCTAGCTTGGGTTACTGGGGGAATATTGTTTCTGTTGAGTGGCGTCCATATTTATTGGGTGTTAGGTGGGAAAAAGGGGGCTGTTGCAGCCATTCCTAGCAATGGCTCGAAGCCACTGTTTAAACCATCAAAGATCGGTACCTTGATTGTTGCGGGAGCTTTGGCAATAGCAGGGTGGCTTGTGCTTGAACTAGGAGTCATGAAAGGCCTGCTTTTTCCTGATTGGTTAATAGGATATGGGGGATGGGCGCTATCAATCGTATTTATTCTCCGTGCAATCGGTGAGTTTAAATGGTTGGGCTTCTTTAAAAAAGAGAGAGGCACCCTGTTCGCAAAATGGGACAGCGCTCTTTATTCTCCGCTCTGTTTGGTTATAGGGATTTGTATTGTTTTTATTGTTTCGGGGTGAAAAGGGTTTAAAGCTTTTTTCAGGCTTGGGTTCAATGTGGTCACTATT
The DNA here is from genome assembly GCF_021223605.1 of Paenibacillus sp. 481. Taxonomy (NCBI): domain Bacteria; kingdom Bacillati; phylum Bacillota; class Bacilli; order Caryophanales; family Paenibacillaceae; genus Paenibacillus; species Paenibacillus sp. 481. The sequence goes on along the minus strand of NZ_CP075175.1, from coordinate 2,083,289 downwards.
TCACTGAGCCTGCTTTATGATAAAATGGAAATCATAGAAATGATATGGAGGTGGCGAAATGCGCTGGCAAGAAGTACAGGAACGATTTCCAGAAGAATGGGTTGTTTTAGAGGCTACGAAGGCTTATTCAGAGGGGGGATATCGATACATTGAAGAAGTTGTTGTAATTGATAAGTTCGCTGATTCTACGGAAGCTCTTCGTCGCTACAGCGAGCTGCATAAGCAAGAGCCAGGTCGCGAATATTGTTTTTTTCATACTTCCCGATCTGAGCTGGTAGCTAGGGAACGTTATGTTGGGATTCGAGGATCAAGATGAATATAACTGAAGAATATGGTCTGCCTTTTGTACGGCTGAAGGTGGTTTTTAAGGGTAAGGAGCTAGAATTAAATAGGGTGCTATTAGATACGGGATCGGCAAGTACAATATTTAATGCCGACTTGGTTCGAGATATTGGGATCATTCCAGAAGAAAATGATGTAGTGGAAACCATTCGAGGAGTGGGTGGAGTTGAGTATGTCTACACGAAATCTTTGGATGCCATTCACTTTGAGGATAGGTCGATCATACATTTTCAAGTCGAGATCGGAAGAATGGACTATGGTCTTGAGATTGATGGAATAATTGGTTTTGATTTTATAAAAGCAGCAGGTCTAGTGATTGATGCTAGTGAAATGACAATAAGATATTAGTTGTCACTATAGGCGTAAATTCCAGAGTTATTTTTTAAAAAGCCTCATCATTAAAAAAGCGACCTCGTAATCGTAAGGTCGCTTTTTTAATCCGAACTATTATTTCTTACTCAAATGCTCCCAATACAGCTTGGTCTCGCTAACCACCACACCCGACAAGGCCAGTAACGCTACGAGATTCGGCAAAGCCATTAAGCCGTTCACAATGTCCGACAGCTTCCAGATCACATCCAGCTTAATAAATGCACCCATGCCGATGATACAAATAAACACAATGCGATAAGGCAATATAGCCTTCACCCCGAACAAATAAACGATGCAACGCTCACCGTAGTAATTCCAACCGAGTATCGTTGTAAAAGCGAACAAGATCAGGCATACCGTCAAGATCACTGATCCAAACGGCAGCACCGCGTCAAAAGCTGCCTGCGTCATCGCAGCGCCTTCTGTCGAGCCATTCCATACGCCCGTAACGATCAGCGTTAAGCCCGTCAAGGAGCACACAATAATCGTATCGAAAAAGGTACCCGTCATCGACACGAGTCCCTGCTCTGCCGGCCACTTCGTCTTCGCGGCCGCAGCGGCAATTGGCGTGCTGCCTAGTCCGGACTCGTTCGAGAACACGCCGCGGGCGATACCGTTTTGAATCGCCATCATAACCGTGGCTCCAAGGAATCCGCCGCCAGCCGCTGTTGCGTTAAAGGCGCCGTGAAAGACGAGTGATATCGCCTGCGGAATTCGATCCGCGTAGGCAATCAGTACGATACAGCTTGCTACAAAGTACACGATAGCCATCGTAGGCACGATTGTTGTCGCCGTGCGGCTAATGTTCTGAATGCCGCCGATCGTCACCAAGGCAGTTAGCACCGTAACAACCGCTGCGGTGATCACGACAGGAATGCCTAGGCTTACCTGCGTGGAAGAGGCAATCGCGTTAATTTGCGGGAACGTACCGATCCCGAATAACGCCACAAGCACCCCGCTAACTGCAAAAAAGACAGCCAATGGCTTGAACTTCTTGCCAAGCCCTTTCTCTATATAATACATCGGACCGCCTAGCACTTGTCCGTTGTCATCGATGCTGCGATACTTCACGGCTAGCAGCCCTTCCGCATACTTCGTCGCCATACCGAAGAACGCTGCCATCCACATCCAGAATAACGCACCTGGCCCACCAACCTTGATGGCGGTTGCCACACCAACAATATTACCTGTCCCGATTGTCGCAGCCAGTGCCGTAGCGAGTGCACCGAAGCTGGAAACATCACCTTCGCCTTCATTTTTAGCCTTAAATACAAGCTTCAAAGCCAAAGGCAGGCGAAACAATTGCAGTAAGCCAAGCCGCAACGTAAACAAGATTCCCGTTCCGACCAGCAATATAAGCAGCGGCGGCCCCCATACAATTTTACCAATACTGTCCAACCATTGTTCTACCATAATGACCATTTCCCCTCGCAAAATGTAAACATAAAAAGAGCCAAATCAGCTGATTTGACTCTGGGGACATGTGTGCAGAATAATGTTCATAGCGTAAGTTAGTTCTGCAATTTGCAAACACATGAAAAATGATGAAAATAAACGAAAATTCATGTATTACCATGCAAAAACAAGTAAACATTCGCAAACTTGCGAATGTACGTGCATACATGCAGCAAAAATAACATAGATACAAATCACTTACGATATCTATTTCTACATCCCTGTCCTTTTACCTGAGAGTTTGAGCGAGTCTATCCAACTCGCTTTGCCCCTTCGGTGCCCCATAACGGAGTCTCTCCAGAGTCCTGTCCATTTACGGTCCTGCTTGCCACAATCAATAATCGAATCCATTGATCTGATCAAGCGCCTGAGAGCGTACCCCTTCGGCCAGACATATGCCTATCTCCCGCAAACTTCATCCAGTTATAAAGTTGTAAATTACATTGTAGAGAACAGACTACCATTTCGCAAGGGGGAAACTAATGGTAATGAAAGCCATATTTCATTCAAAACGTCACAACAGTATCAATAAAAAGTGACTTCAGGAAACGCGTCACTAACACCGTCCATTAACTCGCCGCCAGTTCCTTTTAAATGCTTATTAAAAAAGTCCAGTACGTACTGATTCACAATAAACGCGGATCGTTCGCCGTGTATTTCGCCCGTTGCGCCCGTAAACTTCAATAACTCAGAAAACAGCTGGAAGTCTGTAAAGTTAAAATGACCACTACCTTCTACAAATAACAAGCTACCACCATGTTTAACGACACGATCCATAATGGCTAACTCAGCAGCAATATGTTTCTTGAGTTGTGCATCGGGAACTTGACCTTGCTGGCTCTTTTTAATAATGTCTCGATAATTGTCGGTTTTCATAAATAGAAATGGCTTATTAATGTCCGTTCGATTGTCCACTTCAATAATCGTTCCATCCATGTTAATCACGGCTTTAATGTGAGGGTTCAAGTAACCAGCATTGAAAGCCGTAGCTCCTCCAAAAGAATGCCCCATCACGCCGATGTTATGCACATCTATTTTCCCTTTAAATGCACGGCCCACCGTTCCCATCGTTCCAGCATTCAGCTGCTGAAATTGTTTAATCACAAAATGAACATCTTCCGTCCATACTGCTCCAACTTTTTTACCAACCTCATAAAAATTACTTCCATTTATCTCTGTCGTATAGCCAGTGACGTTTCCAGCAGGAAAAGCGGTTGCCACACTACTATAAGTGTGATCGATGGCGGCCACTATGTACCTATGACTAGCTAAATGTTCAGCTTGTGCAGTATGCATGATTCTGCTCGTTCCCATCCCATGGCTGATTAGCACTAACGGATATGGCTTTGTAGCAGGGTGCAATTCTGCATGTTCGTAAGAATGGCTGCGCGCATATTTCCAGTAGTCTAGTAAAGATGAGGGCAGTTTAAACAGTTTCGCGTACTCCTGCATATAGGTTTCAAATATGTCCCGTTGTTCTGGAAAAAGCGCTTTGCTCTGCCTACGCGTGTTCTTGTCAGCTAGATCAGCGGGATACCAGACTTGCACCATTAGCTCCCGTTTGTCGCTTTCATCGTCAGTGAACATTTCATCTCGGTTCGTGTCCGTAAAATGAAAAGTTTGAGTGCCTACCTTAAGCAGTCCGCTCGGTTGGGGAAATTGGATAACGGGTAGAGACACGGACAAATAAGTAGACACGCCGATCATGAGGAATGCCATCGCATATGAAATATAAACGACGGGTCGCCACATCTTGATTCGGACACGACTATTAGCCCGTGCATTCCTCAACAAGACGCTACCAATCAACACAATTGTCACGACATACGCCATAATGAGCTGCCATCTGTAGCCCTCAACAACGAGGTGGGTGACGAGCACAAGCATGCTTACTATACCGGTAATCCAGCTTGTTTTGCGCGGGAACTTGGTATGGAATATGCTCGTAATTAATAACGCAAGGCATGATACAACGAGTAAGATTTCATATAGTCTCATGGTCTTATTTAGACCTCCTTGTTAGATAACGATCATATTGGGGTGTCTATATCGTAATCATGGGAGGTTAAAATGAAGACGTTATTTTGTTTAAGATTGGTTTAATTTCACTTGTGAATGTACTGGAAAATGAATGCTATACCCATGACACCTGTCATGTATAAAGATATCAATTAAAATGATATAATAATGCTCAAATACTAATATTAGAACCTAGTACTAAAATATAATTTTAAACTAGATGACTATACTATATAGAATGGAACTTGATGACGATGAAAATAGCATGGATTACAGATAGTACTGCATTCATACCTGAAGATTTGAAAAATAACCCTGACGTATATGTGATGCCGCTGGGCATTATTTTTGGCAATAGCGAAGTTATCGACGACAATGGTGTTGATTTAACGACTGAAATGTTATATCGCCGTATTCGCGAGGAGAAAGAAACTCCGAAGACGTCGCAGCCCCCGATCGGTAAGTACGTAGAATTGTTCGAACAATTGAGCGTCAACTATGATTGCGCCATTGCTATTCACGTCTCCGATAAGCTATCTGGAACATTAGCAGGTTGTATAGCTGCTACGGATCTAGTTTCATTTAAAGTTGAAGCTGTGGATTCGAAGTCGATGTCCTATGCCATCACCACTCTAATTTATAAAGGAATAGAGATGGCTGAACAAGGAAAAGACTATAAGGATATTGCAGAATTCTTACGCCAAGAAGCTTCTAAATCGGAAAACTATATTGTGTTGGGCAATTTAGATCAGTTCTACAAGGGCGGCAGAATGTCCGGTACCCAGTATTTATTGGGCTCTTTGCTCGGCATTAAGCCGATGCTGCGCATTCATTCTACAAGCGGGGAATTTGAGCTGTTCGAAAAAGTTCGGTCAGAGAAAAAAGCATACTTGCGCATGGTTGATCTATTTAAACAAGCATACGTGAAAAATAATATTCAACAGTTGCAAATTATGCACGGCAACGTACGAGACAAGGCAGAAGCGCTCAAGCAGGAGATTAAGAAGCAGTTCCCAAGCTTGCAAATCATCGTTGGTGAGATTAGCTCTGTTATCGCCGTGCATGCTGGCGAAGGCACGATGGCTGTGATTTGGCATAACGAAGAGCAGAAATAGCATCGCCATAGCATGGATGATGGTGCCGTTCCTGTTCAGAACGATAACTATGGTATAATACACGTTATCAACATAGTTTATGGAGGAACGGATATGCTTAGTTTTGCAGAAAAGTCCGCTATTGTGGACGCATTTCCTGAATTAGAACAGAAGAAAGTGTCGCTTGGACGCCTCAATTACCATTTTGAGGAGAGCGCTTACGATAAAAAGATCGTCGTGTACCATTTGCATCCGAACGGTAATGGATTTGTGTACGCAGGTCATTTGGACGATTATGATACGGACGATAAAGGGTTTGTGAACATTCGTGAATTTTCAGCGGAAGAGTTGAAGTCCATTATTGAGCGTTCGATACGTTCTTTGGCGACTAACGAAGCTGATTTGTCCACGCAAGCAGGACAGTCTGAACAGGCTGAGCAAGCTGAGCAAGCTGAACAGTCTGGACAGTCTGGACAGTCGGAATCGGTAATGCTGGGACAGACTCATAAAGAGCGCTGGACGGATGAGAACAATCATGTGCTTGATCTTTACTTAGATGACGAGGATCAAATGTGGTATATTTACGCAGGCGAGAACTTGGATACGATATTTGAATATTATGAAGAAGCGGCTGAGTACCTTGCAGAAGAAGGATTTTCTCTTTCGCACTCTTAGGCGATAGCTGTATATAGAGGGAGTCGATACGTGTAGTACATCCAAGTGATTGGACTACACGTATCGGCTCCTTTTTTACGTCCTTTTCACATGGTAATCTGCCCAATGGTCGTTTCAATCAAACCATACTTCCTTTAATGTTCGTATTCCGTCATCGATGTTATCCTCATCAATCCCGCCAAAGCCGACGATAAATTCATGAACTTTAGGTACAATTCCATGTTCGTCACACTTGTCCTTGCCCCACCATGTAAACGACATCGGAGCGATACGTACCCCAGCCTCTTTGGCAAGCTGAACAAGTTCCGCTTCGGAACGCTCATGTTCGATTTTTAACATAAGATGAAATCCAGCATCCTTACCTGTCACAACCGCCCGATCACCCATATGCTGCTGAATGGATTGGATCATTTGGTCATGCTTCCTGCGGTATAGCAGCCGCATTTTTCGCAAGTGTTTATCAAAGTAACCTTTTTCAAAAAAATGATGCAAGGCAATCTGATTCAATCTTGAAGCAGAATGCTCTAAATACAAATCCCATTTCAGCTGATGATACGCATACAACATAAACTTCGGCAGCACCATGTAATGAATACACAACGCGGGTGCAATCACTTGAGAAAAGCCGCCCAAATAAATGACGGGCGCATCTTTCACCATCCCCTGCACGGACGGTATCGGCCTGCCGTGATAGCGAAACTCCCCGTCATCATCATTTTCGATAATAAAGCCGTCCGTCTGCTTGGCCCACTCTAACAGCTGCATCCGTTTCTGAATCGGCATCGTAATGCCGCGCGGGAACTGGTGCGACGGGGACGTGTAGACGACTTTTGCCTTGCTACTATACAGATGGTCGATGCATAATCCATCTTCCTGAAGCGGGATCGGCACAACCTCATAGCCATGCTTCAAAAAGGTGGCCGGCAGCAAGTGATAGCCAGGATCTTCAATCCCGATGCGATTGCCGCTATGATTTTTTAGCAATAGGCTCAACAAGGAGGCCAATATGTACTGATCGGCGCCGATAACGACTTGCTCGGCGGTGCAGCGCAATCCGCGGAATTGTCGCAAATACGTCGCGATACTTTGTCTTAGCGCAGGCTCTCCTTGCGGATCTCCATACTGAAGTAGTTGAGGATTGGCAAGGTGCTCCTGCAAGAGGTTTTTCCATATTCGATAAGGGAAAATGGAAAAATCATTTTTGGAGATATGAAAATCGTACCGGTAGTAATGGGGATCGCGCGCGGTTATGGCGCGAGCGGCGGCTTGATTCATTTGTCCCGTTTGTCCCCAGTGATGGTCTGTTCGTTGATAAATAGGGTGTAAAGCTTGCACGTAGTAGCCGCTTTTTGCACGGCTTTCGATAAATCCTTCTGCTAGTAGCTGTTGATAAGCGAGTTCAATTGGGGTTGTGCTGATGTTAAGCTGCTCCGCTAGCTTGCGCAATGAGGGTAGGCGCGTACCTGCCGTCAGATTTTCTGCGATGATTTCATGTTTAAAATACTCATATAACTGGATGTAATAGGGGGATGTGCTCTGTTCATCAAGCAAAGGGGCCAGTAACATGTCATGTATCCTCCATCTGTCCTTTTATATTATGTAATTCTGTCTATTTGAAAGTATACAGTTATTCCATACGATAGGTACATATTCTAAAAGGGGGCTGCGATGATGAATACGAAGCAGAGTAGATTTTTGGTAGGGGAAAACGTGTACTTACGTCCACTGAATCGGGAAGATGCGGAGCTGTACTATGAACAATTGTACGATAGTGAAACGAGAAAATTTACAGGTACGCATAAACATTACACAAAAGAGCAAATCGCCAACTACATAGATAGCAAAGCTCACGATCGTTCGAGTGTACTATTATTAATCGCATTAAATGAAACCGATGAGGTCATTGGCGACATTGCGCTTCAAGATATGGATGGCATTAATCGCTCAGCAGGCATTCGTATTGCGATTAGCCATGAAGAACATCAGGGACAAGGCTATGGACAGGAGGCGATGTTGCTTATGCTTGAGTACGGATTTGGCTTGTTAAATTTACAGCGCATTGATCTAGAGGTGTTCGCTTATAATGCCCGTGCGGCTCACGTATATGAGAAGCTAGGCTTTGTCAGGGAGGGCGTTCGCCGACAAGCACTCTACTACAATCATCAGTATCATGATGTGATCTTGATGGGGATGCTGGTGGACGAGTATCGGGCGAAATATGTGAGCCGCTAGAGTCGATGATCAGTGTGAGAAGAAATAGGCTCTTCATATTGAAGAGCCCCAACTTGTCAAGAAACCTCTGTTTTTTACGAGGAGGGTTTCTCTTCATTGAGATAACGGCAAGTAGCTTCGCGCTTATCGGTTGGTAGTCAGTTGATCCCTTGTGCCCTTGTGCCCTAACCGTAGGTGGTCAGCTGATTCATGGTGCCTCCTCTCTTAACGGTCGCCACAGTTGTTATTTCAGCGAATATGAATCCATTCAATATGTAACGGTTATGATGGCGCTTATTACGATGAAAACAGCTGGATTTTGAATGAAATTCGAGAAATAAGCTCACCTATAACCATTAGAAATCAAAATGAGCTAAATCTGGCGATATAGCCATTGTGGCAACCGTTAAGAACTAACTTTGCTTTCTCGACAGCCTAGGCTCTTCATAATGAAGAGCCGTTCTTGTATGAATAATTATCATCCGCTTGCAGTAAAATAGTGCTGCCTATGAGAGTATAGGCAACACTATTTATAAACACACATTATTTCGTTTTATGCTGTTTTACTAGATCCATACAACAAAATCAACTTCATTATTTTCTGATCTCCAAGCAGAGCCTGAACCAACCTTTTTCGTTTGGAATAAACTTTTATCAAAAATCTCAAAGCTAGTAACTTAGAATCGAGGATAAGCGTACCATACAAGACAGTTATTGTAGGGGACTGCTCTCATTAGAGTTAATTTCTATCCGTAAATTAGAGCCTCCCGATTGAATTCCGTTCATATGGAAAGAAATTAGTTTTAAGTCTAATAGCCCTTGCATTCGTTTTAAATCCGACTATAATGATATGTATACACAGATAAATAGATAAATAAGGGTGAGATAACGATGACGCAAGCTGTAGATTTCATTGGCCGACGGAATGACGACTATTTGGATTTATTGAACTATGCGATCTCGATTGGGGATAATGAATGGAAGCAGCACATTGTGAAGGTTCTGAAAGAGCTGAACCATTCTAAATGTTATATACAGCAAGAGTGGAAGCAGACTGTGGTTAATATGCTGTGGCATCAGTTTGACCAAATTAACGAAACGATAATGGTGTTATATCAACACATTCGTGAGAGTCAGGACGTTTATGACAGGCGGCAATTGTTCGAACAAATTTGGGAGTTGAAGCAGCAGCGGTTAGCTGTGACGAAGCAGATTCAGCGAGAATCTTTAAATGAGGGGATTTGAATGGATTCCATTCTCGTTTCTCAGGTATAGAACGAGAAATTAAAAACGGGCATGCAGTTAACTGCTCTGCCCGATGAAACGGTTCTCGGCAATGTTACAGATTGCCGGAATAAATGAAGTTTATGCGATTGTCTCGAAGCATTAAGGCCACGGAACGTTATACACGTAAATTATGATCAGCTATTCGTGTGTTTGTCCATTACATGCTAGCTTGTTTCATTTCACGCATCATTTGCATCATCATTGTCATCATTTCATCGCAGGCTTGCATGTTGTTCATCATCATGTCCATGTCCATTCCCATGTCCATCATGCTCATATCCGTTTTGCTGCAACATTCCATCATCATCTTCATGCTGTTCATTTTGCACATCATTTCTTCCATGCACATATTCATCATCATTTGCATACACATCTTGTCCATTTTTTTCACCTCCTACCTAACTCCTAATACTTATTTTACCAACGATGTAAGGGTACTATATATTTCATCATTTTTCAATACATTTCCAAAATAAATTTTGATATTTTTATTATATTTTCTTTTTAATCCCAACTATTCTGATTATTATTCCACGACTAGGGGGATACGCCACACAAAATGGAAGCGTATACAATAGTCGATCCTACGATCAAATCTTAAAAAAACATTAAGATTGTACTTTTAGGCTCGATTACATGAAACATTTTCCTCCTTTTCGGACTCTATACTATAGGGAGAATTATTTTGCCCAAACCAAGATAACTGGGAGGACGAAACGAGTGAAAAGGAAATTTACCGTGCTTGCTGCATTTATTATGTTGTTTTCTTTTTCGAATCAGGCGCAAGTAGAGGCTGCCCCGACTATTCAAATTAATGTCGATGGCAGCAGAGTGTATACGGATCAAGCACCAGTAAAAGTGAACGGCCGAGTGTTGGTCCCTTTTGCAGCGATTTTTGAAGCGATGGATGCGAGTGTGAATTGGAACCAAAGAACGAAGACGGTTACCGCTAGCAAAAGTGGCAAGACTATTACGTTGAAACTTGGCTCAAAGACAGCTGTAGTCAACGGTCGCACTGTAAAGCTAGATGTTCCCGCACAAACGAAACGAGGGAGAACATTGGTCCCAATTCGATTCGTTTCCGAGTCCATGGGAGCTAGGGTGTGGATGCAGTCTAATACGGTATATGTAACTACACCTAGTGATCATTCATCTGGCGGGTCCGGTGGAAACAACGGAGGCTACAAACCACCTACAGACCATTATGACAACTTCACTTCAGTAACGAGCGTAAATGCTCATGTATCTGGAAATAAGGGAGACGGGCGTGATATTTCGGTCAATTTCTCCAGAGCATCGAATGAGAGCAGCGTGAGTCAGTACCGAGTTATGGTTGTGAAATCAGAGAAAGCATCCAATTTCTTCACATCAACAGCACGCTCGGTTTCTTACAGTAATTATACATCTGTCTATAAGAACGGCAGCGATCATTCCCTTTCCTTGACTTCAAGTACAAGGGATGTAGACGGTGATCTGTTGCGGGCTAATCAATCCTACAAAGTATTTGTATTAACGGACGGAACCAATGGCAGAAATTACGGTCTTTCTAATCCTTCACAGACGATTTCGCTCACTGAGGGTAGCTCTGTGTTAGGTGTCTCGAATATCCAAGCTTCAGATCGCAGTGATTATGGAGATGGACGTGATGTATGGGTAAGCTTCTCCAAAGCGCAGCAAGAGGATCAACTGTCGAACTATCGCATTATGCTTGTGAAATCAAGTGATGCGCACAGATTCGATTTGTCGGCTGCAAATGCAGTATCAAGCTCGAACTACTCGATCTTGAACAAAAACGGCAACTCGACGATGTCCACTACGTTAAGTTCGTCAGCTCGTGACACGTCTGGCAGCTACATTCAAGGCGGGGTCACTTATCAAGTATTCATATTGTCCGTAAGTAATAGTTCAAGTCAGTATTCGAATAAGCTGACGCAAGGACCTACATTTACGTTGAGCCACTCGATTGGAGTGCCTACGATTTCGAAAGTCGAAGATGTAAGCAATCATGGCGATGGCCGCGACTTGCAAGTTCATTTCAGCCGTCCATCTGATGAGTCAAAAATAAGCTATTACCGCGTCTTTGTCGTTAGACAACGTGATGCATCCAACTTCAATCTGAGCGATGCTAACAATGCGTCTAGCTCAAGGTATTACGATGTGTCGAAGTCGGGTTATTCCGACTACAAGGTAACATTGTCATCCAGCACGCAAGATACTCAAGGCCATTCCATCCGTAACGGAGAGAACTACCAAGTATTCGTTATGGCGGTTTCGAACGATAGAAACAATAACAGCAATACATTGTCAACGGCTTCTCATTCGATAACGTTGTCGCAGAACAATTCCAGTACGAACGCGCCAACTTACGTAACAGCGCGCGACATTGCTGACTATGGCGATGGTCGTGATTTGGAAGTTTCGTTCAATCGATCTTCAGATGAGTCGAACATTAGAAATTATCGGATCATGGTTGTGAAATCATGGCGTTCAGGCAATTTCAACTTGTCAGATGCGAACAATGTAAGTAGTGGGAATTTTACGGAAGTAGACAGAAGATACAGTCATAATAACAGCTATTATACGACGACGCTGTCAGCTAGCACGCGCGACACAGATGGTAACTTGATTAGAGCTGGAGAAACGTATCAAGTATTTGTATTGGCAATGGGCTACAACAATTATTCCAATGGATTATCATCTGCTTCCAGTTCCATTCAGTTGTCAGGCCACTCGAATACCGGAACGGCAACAAATGTACATGTAAGAGATATTCATGATTACAATAATGCATCGGACTTGGAAGTATCATTCCAAAAAGCCGCCAACGAATCAAACATTAGTCACTACCGTGTAATGCTCGTGAAGTCATGGAATGCAAATCAATTTAATCTGACAGATGCAGAGCGCGCGCACAGTCTGAATTACACGTATGTGAATAAAACAGGCAGTGATATTCGAGTGACACTTCGTGCGGATGCCCGAGATGTAGACGGTCACGAAATTAGAAGCGGTGTCAAGTACAAGGCTTTTGTATTATCGATGGGTGATAGTTATTCCTCAAGTCGAAACGCACTGTCTTCTTCTTCAAATGAAGTTGAATTAACAGGCCATTCTACTGTAGGTGCAGTTACGAATGTAGCCGCATATACAGTAAGCAATTACGGCACAGCACGCGACATTGAAGTTACATTCAATGCAGCACCTAATGAGTCGAACGTAGCTGAATACCGTGTAATGGTTGTGCGTTCCGATCAGCCATTCCAATTGTCTGAAGCAAATGGCGTATACAGTGGCAATTACACTTCAGTATCAAGACAAGGCAATGGTAATTCTGTTAGATATCCATTGTCAGATTCGACAAGAGATGTAAGAGGGAATCACATTGTATCAGGCGTTTCGTACCGTGTGTTCGTATTGACGGTAGCGGACGGAAGAGGCTCACAGAACGTGCTATCTGCTAGCTCCAGAGAGTTCACACTCAACGGCCATGCGACTCAGTCTGCTTCAAATGTGAGAGCAGAAAGTGATAGAAATAGCTCAAGCGCCAGAGTGTATTTCGAAAAACCGAGTAACCAAAACAACATCGCTTATTATACCGTTATGGTCGTTCCATCAGGCACTAACTTTACTTTGGAAGAGGCGAATCGTGTGTCCTCGAACGGTTATAAAGTTGTTAACACGTCTGGGGACAGCTTGACGATACTGTACACCTCTGATAACGACATATACGGTAGAGCAATTACAACTGGAACCGTGTATAAAGCGTACGTTCTCTCCAAAGGGTACCAAGATGGAACAAGTGTATTATCAGCTTCATCGAATGAATTTGCGTTATAAAAGAGTAGGCTGACATAGCGATGCTGTGTCGTTCAAAGGCTGTTCTGTGAGTAGTGTGGGTAGTTGTCAGCCACAGTAAACCAGATGCCTAAAGAGTTGCTTTTCAAGAAAAGGTCGAGTTCGGGTGCAGAGTGGTACCCGGACTCGGCCTTTTTATTGCTGGAAGAGCGGACGGGTGTATATGAAAAAAAATAAATATGAAAACGTATACAAAATACTATTGCTAATGTTTCCGAAAGAATCTATTATGGGTATATGTGGAAGTTGGTTTATTTAACAGTGGTTAATGCATCAGTCAAAGTATCTTGTACACAAAGTTGAGGAGGAATTAGGATGATTAAAAAAGTGATCTTAGTTGGAGTCCTAGGAGTTACAGGTATGATGGGCGCAAGTTTGTTGGATAACGGGGCGACACAAGCAAGTGCTGCTAATTGGAGTAACAATCAAGGGGCTCTAGCCCACGTAGAGCAGTCTGTAAGTTCACAGCAAAGCGTGACCAAGCATTACTCCATTACAACGGGCGGATCTTCCGCTAAGGAACCTTTTTATGTAAAAAAGGGACAGCGAATTCATATTCAAAAAAAGGGTAGTCCCGAGGTTTCTTATACGCTAAGCGACAAATATGGTAACAAAATTGGCAACTACTCGCACTCCATTATTTATACACCTAAAGAAGAAGGCAACGTTTATGTTCAATACCACGCTCCATTTGTTTATGAGGAGAAGTTGAACTTTACTGTAACGTATACCATTCAATAAGGGTTTAGCTTAAAGGACGGGCCATCTCTATTGTAGAAAGCATCTACGGTAGAGGTGGCCCTCTTTGCATTTTTATAGGACGTGAGCTTGTCTACCTACTAAGGGCTGATGCGATTGCCTGTGGTTAGGGAGACTGGGAGACGGGGAGTCCGCCTGCGCATATACCATTCGGCTATGAGCAGGTTAGGAACCCAGCACAGCCAAGCGATGACGATATAGCTGGTCTCAAAAGCCTCGCCCCCGAATACAAATAGAAAGAGGGGAATCCATATACGCAACGTCACGCTTGCGAGCGTAAGTGCAAAGCTGCGAATCATCCAGCGGCGATGAGCCTGAATGTCTTTTTGCAAAATACGGCGAAAGGCCATGAACGTGCAAAGCATCCACGCGATAGATAATGCTGCGAAGCCTAATCTAGATACTGGCCCTCCCGTTGCATACATGGCTAAGTAGAGTCCGCTTATTCCCCCGAAGGCAATGCTAACTACATAGATCTTGCCTGCCATACGGTGTGCTCTTAGCCAGCGTTGTCTCCATTTTTCATACAGGAGAAAAGGTCCAAGGACAAGCGGGAACAGGCTGCTGCAAATATGAATGTATAGGACGATATACCAAATGGATTTTAGCTGCCCCATGATTGCGATTTTACTGGTTAAAAATGAATTGTGACTTGCATCAATGAACGTGTATTGAGCGATTGCATAACCGGCAATTGCGAGTGAACAGAAGAGTAGTAGTCCGAGTTCCCATTTTTTCATTATGATCACCTTTATCGTTATTTATTGATTAATCAATCACAAATACTCGGAAAAAAGGCTGAACGATGTTGTATCGTCAGCAAGGTTTAAGATGAGGCATATCAAGTACCGTAATGACATTAAGCAGCATGCCGACGGATAAGAAGTAAAACGTTCTTGTTTCAGGTTGCTCTAAGCCTGCTGCTGTAAAACGTTCGAGTATAGCATCGTGTACGCGCTGGAATGAGGCACGCATGGCTTGACGGATGGGTTCGTCAGGGATCGCTTGAGCTTGAACCTGAAGAATAATTTCTTTGCGATACAGGTTGGTCAGTTCTGTATAGGCTTCTGCCATATGGGCCTCCAATTGATCAAATGGAGCTTCGATCCGATTAAAGGCGTCCACGATACGTTCGCATGAACGTTCCAAGGCCGCAATAAATAGGCCCTCTTTGCTTTCGAAAAATTTAAATACGTAGGGCTGCGAAATACCTGCCCGTTCGGCAATTTGTGCTGTCGTGGCACGGTAATAGCCTAGCTCGGAAAACACTGCAACAGCCGCTTCAATAATATCTTCGCGGCGGTTAATTTTAGCTTGTGGGGTGCCTTTTTTGCTATTATTCGTTGCCATGCCCTAGCTCCTCTCTGTATGTGCTGAACTGTTAGTGATTAATCAATCACTAACATCATAAATCGTATTGGAAAATTATTCAACAAAAATGTGTAGTGTAGACATCCTCGTTATGTGAGGACGAAAAGGCGAGTATTATTATTCATATTTTCGGTAAAATGTGTTATAATAAGAGTATTGAAATTAGCCGTAGGCCTAATCATAATGCCCCGAACAAACCGTGTTTGGGGCATTTAATTTTAAGGCTTATGAGTCCAGAATAGAAAGAGGGACGGTCCATGTACAATTCTCGGAAAAAGCCTCAAGATGAAATGGTTGAAGAAGTCACTTCCATATGGTCTTGCACAAACGATGAGTGTAAAGGGTGGATGAGGGACAACTTCTCCTTCGCCAGTGAGCCGACTTGCCCCCAATGTAAATCTCCAATGGTCAAGAGCGAAAAGAAATTGACTGTGCTTGTCAACACAAGTCCGAATCAGTCCAAAGACTAACGGCTAGGGCTAATATGGAAGCCGATCTTATTCATGAGGTCGGCTTTTTGCTTTGGACGCGTGAGTGCTTACACGCCTGCTTTCACGGGGTTGTCCCACAAGCAGTGTTCAGCCACAGTCGAACAGCTACTTAAAGAGTTGATGTTCAAAAAAAGGTCGAGTTCGGGTTAGGATGGACGTCTGAACTCGACCTTCTTAATTGACTTAAGAGTGGGGCGGTGCATTTTTTAACTCAATAGCGGATTTTTCGTCCATGATGGGCGAGTAATTTGACTGTTGAGATACCCAGATGCTACGTGTATCTATGTGCCTACGTGAATCTTACTTTCGGACAAGCGTCATATGCCAGCTATCTGAGCGGCTTAAGGAGCGTGTGTTTTTGGCTGTGTTTATCGCGCTGACAAGGAAAAAGATAAGGACATCGGCCCCAGAATCGTTGTTGAATAACACTTTATTCGGTGTTAACTCGCCAAACCCACCTTTTGCAATGAACTTACCAGGTGAAGGTTCTGCCTCTATTTTAAGCGAGAAAGCATCATTATTAAGTAAAAAGTTAAGATCCCTCAATATGAGCTTCTGCCCGTTCGGAACCCCAATTACAATCTGTTGCAGCAATACGGTTTTACCAGGACCGACGTTAATTGGACACTTGCCGCCAACGATCCCATTAAGCTGAAACTGTGACATCATTCATCCTCCTCAAAAGTCTAGTACGATAAACTATTCGACAGTAGCTTGAATGGATATAGGACAGTGTCACGCTGTAACCCTTTAAAAGGAATAAAAATAGCCCAACTTGTTAGAGCCAAGTTGGGCTATGCTGTGCGGAACTACTCGGTTATGTGCTATGCAAACGTATAATACAATAAATTCCTATAAAATGGAATTTAAATTACTAAGGGGTTGCGTTCCAGATGCTCGTCCTATGGAATGGACTTTTATTGAAAGTCAGCGTCCCATTGATACTGTTCACGTTGGATGCGATGAACCTCATCGAACAAGCCGCCCCAAGGCTCATGCGGATATTGCACCATCATCCGATACAGCCGCAGGAAGCGGTCCTTCGGCAACTTGTGCGCGTAGCGCCGTACAAAGTTCGGGTACGCCAGCACATAGTGCTTCGAGCGAACAGCTGCGCCAGCGATGGCTGCTAAGCTGTCAACGCCGCGCGTCATGCCGAGAATTTCGGGCTCGAAGGACACGGTGTAACGGAACGTCGCATCTTTAATAAGTTCACGTTTAACCTTGGCTACTTCGCTAATGTAATCGACCAGCAGAGGGTCATAGTGATTTATCATGAGCGAGTCCAGCTGCAAATCCATATCTTTACGCAAGATAAAGAAGTGGAGCAGGGCGAGCTGCTGCAACCGGATTTTGTCGTTTCGTATTAGCGTAGCAATTTCGCGCAGCTGCTCATACGTGAGCTGCTTATCGTGTTCCCATGAGGCAATTGATGTTTCCCAATTGCGATATAAGCCGTTCATAATGAGGCTCTGCTCACGGTGGATGAGCGCGTCGAGGTGACGATGAACGTCAATCGCCGCGTTCTTCCGCTGGAATAGCCAGAGCAGGGTCACAAGCAGAGCTCCTGCCAGTGCGCAGATGACAGCTTGCTCTCGTGTGTCGCTAAATACGACACTACCTAGTGCCAACACAGTCGCGATAAGTCTAGTTGTCCATCTGGAGCGGTTCGCAAGGCGGGCAGCCTTCTTCTCAATAGAGGTGAGTGCCGATTTGCCGCAAAACGTACATTGCTGCTCTTGCAGCACCGTGAACTGAGTACACTTGTTGCAAGTTTTTAACTTTTGGTACGCATATCTCGTTATATGATAGGGCTTAAAATGTACAGGTTGTTTTTTCATTTGTAATCACGCTCTGGGTTCAGCATGGCAAGCAGACGACGATCTATTTCTTCTGGCGCTGGCGTATGCTTGCGATGGTAATAAGAAATAATCAGCTTTACGACGACAAAAAGAAACAAAATACTCAAAAATCCGTATCCAATCATAGAGGGAACCTTCCTTTTGCTGATTGTATAAGTAGGTAGTATAGCCTAGCTACTACTTAACAGCTAGCTAACCATAATCGTAAATAATGTTCAAGTTATTAGGTTAACATTATAGCACACCGTCATAGGTATGGTAGAATTAGTAATTATATTGTCATTTCTTAAAAGATTTTGTTAGAATTTTGTCGGGTCGGTATCAGTAGTAGTACTCGTACTACTAGTATTCAGTAGCAGTACTGGCATCGGCATTGTTCGACCGAGAAACAACGAGTTAACTATCAACCTATAAAAAGGAGTATTTATATGCTTCGAAGAGCGGGGAGAGCGCAGATGACAGCACAATCACAAAAATCACGAAAAGCACCAGCATACATTATCGTTCAGCTGCTGCTTATCATTTCAATGTTTATGGCGCCACTTATCGGCAGCCTACCAGTAGCAAGCGCTGCTACGCAGCAATCTTCCAAGATTGACGCTATGCTCGTCGTGGATGTCAGCAATTCGATGAACACCAGCGATGCCAACAAAATCGGCAACGAGGCGATGAAGATGTTTATCGACATGTTGTCCACACAGGGGGACAGAGTCGGGATTGTCGCATACACCGATAAGATCGAACGTGAAAAGGCGCTGCTAGAAATTCAATCAGCTGGGGATAAGCAAGAGCTGAAGCAATTTATTGATCAGCTTAATCGCGGTGCGTACACCGATAATGCGGTGGGGGTTAAGGAAGCGGTAAAGCTGCTTAAACGTGGCGCTGATCCTGCTCATGAACCGATGATTGTCTTATTGGCTGATGGAAACAATTATTTGAACAAAAAATCTTCCCGAACGCAGGAACAATCCGACGAGGAGTTAAGCCAAGCGGTAGCGGATGCGAAAAAGCAAGGCATTCCGGTGTATACGATCGGGCTCAATGCCGATGGGAAATTAAATAAGAACGTATTGGCCGATATCGCCAACAAGACAGGGGCAAAATCGTTTATTACGGATTCAGCGGACGACTTGCCGCGTATATTGAGTGAAATTTTCGCTAGCCATCTTAAGCTTAAAATGGTACCGATCCAATCGATGAAAGGAAATGGCTCCTTTCAAGAAGTGACGATTAACGTACCCAATGCTAACGTACTGGAAGCGAACATTTCGATTATGTCAGCGAAGCCTGTTGAGGTTAGGTTGACTGACCCTGCGGGTAAGAGCAGGACGATTCCTTCCCAAGATGTGATGCTGGCGAAGTCGAAGAGCTACAGCTTATTGAAGCTGCTTCAACCAGAGCAAGGCGATTGGAAGTTGGAAGTCAAAGGAGTTTCCCAAGACAATATTGATATTAATCTTGTATTTAACTACGACATGGAATTGACGATGGAGCCGATTCCAGCGAAAACATATAAGCAAGGCGACGAGATTGACATTCGCGCTCAGTTAGTAAGCAACGGGCAGAAGGTACAGAACTCGGAGCTTTACAAAAATATGAATGCTGTGCTGCATGTTAAAGATGTGGATACAGGTGACGTCGAAGAAATAAAGCTGAAGCATGACGGTGATCATTTTGCCGGAACGTACCAAATTGCAGAGAAGCATGACTATGAATTAAAAGTAAGAGCCGAGGAGCAGAGCTTCTATCGGGAAACGAAGCCAGTCAAGATTAGTGCCAAATCGGGCAACGGAACAGCGGGATCGAGCAAATCAGGTTCAGGCTCGGCATCCGAGTCAGACGAAGGCTTTCCTGTCGGAACGGTTGTGATCGGGACAGGAATAGCTATCGTGGTTGCTGTTGCCGCATATTTCGCATATGCAGCGTACAAAAAGACAACACGGGGCTTCGTTGGTCAACTTGTCATTGAAATCCGTGATGAAAATACAGGCGAAAAGACGCATCCGCAATATAGGAAGTTGACGGGCTTTAAAGGCAAATTCAATCTCCATCAAGTGCTTCAACTTGCTGCGGAATTGAAGGAAACCGACAAGATTGTATTCGTTCCAAGCAAGAACGACCGCATCATGCTGCGCAGCGGCGCGGACAGTACGATTGAGAAGTCAGGTCGTGCAATCGACACGAGCAGCGGCTATGAACTGAAGAGCGGCGATCGAATTACGGTTCCGCTGCGTAACGTGGATAAGACTATTTTGATCGAATATCTCGTGTAAATTAGCGTGTAATACAGCGTGTCATACAGTGAATGGAATGGATTGAGTTGTTAGAACTTACAGCCTAGGAGGAAATGAAATGAAACCGGTAGTGCGCGAACATATTCAACAGTTGGATGTATCACTTGGCGGTGGCATTGTCAGTGAAAAGATTCGTGTCGATACGATCGACAACCCGATACTTATTATCGGGCTAGGCGGCACAGGGATCGATGCGCTGCTGCGCTTAAAATATCAAATTAACCGCCGCTTTAAGCTTCCACAAGATCCGATTTCGAAAAAGAAGCTTGATAAGCCAGCTAATGTAGAGTTTCTAGCGTTTGAAACGAATGAGCAGGATCGCGGCAAGCGATATAAAGGGATCGGACTCGACCCGTTAAATGAATTTGTGCTGCTCTCCAATGCCGAGATCGGCGGGCTGCTGCAGAACCGCAGCATTTTGGAGCCGTACATTACGGATTGGCTGTCGCCAGAGCTCAGCATTACGGACGGCATGAACGGTGCGGCAGGTGTCCGCCAAGCGGGCCGCTTGCTGTTGTTCACAAAGATCAATCAAGTCGTACAGGCGATCGACAAAAAAATTAAAACGTTGTCGGTCGGCACGAACAAGAAGCTGATGGTGTTCCTGCTGACAGGTTTATCTGGCGGAACAGGTAGTGGCTGCTTCCTCGACATTTCGTACATTGTACGAGGTATTATTGAGCGCGACCACGGTTCGGCGGGCATTGACCGCGTCAACACACTCGGCTATTTGTTTACGCCGGACGTGAACTTATCGAACCGCAGCTTGAGCGAGCATACGCGCGAGTATATTAAGAAGAACGGCTATGCTGCATTGAAAGAGCTGGACTACTGGATGAACGTAGACAGCCGTGGTGAGCGGTTCCAGCAGCGTTACGGCAATATTTTGACGGTTAATTCACCGTTAGCGCCATTCAACTTATGCCATCTCATTTCGGCGACGAATACCGAAGGCAAGCTGCTTGAGAACGCCTATGACTATTGCATGAACGTAACGGCTGAGAACATCACGAACTTCATTTCCAGCGAGGAGAAGCAGTCTGGTGAAGAGTTCGCAATTCACGACTATATCAGCAACATTCGGACGAATATCGCGCAAATGAATAAGGCGTACCCAGCCAACTATGAGTACAACATCATCGGTGCTTCTTCGGCTGTGCTGCCGATCGAAGAGATGACGACATATTTGGGCTATCGCCTGTTTAGCAAAATGGACAAAATGTTCGAAAAAGCACCGACTCAGGACGATGTTGAGAAGTTCGCCCGCAAGCTGGGCCTTGATCTCGATACGATGGTCAAAACGTTTGAATCACGCGTCCCAGAGCCGTTACCGGGCTATGAAAATAGCGAGCGCTTAAGCTACAACAACGTGGTGAAAATGCAAGTCGTCAACATGGACACCGAGCTGGAGCAGAGCTTCTTGGCGCGTGCCCGCGAGGAGTACATTAAAGCGAAGAAACAGTTGCCAGGTGAAATTGTCGGACAGTTTACCGACCAAATTCGCCGTATGTTCCTTCATCCCGAGCAAGGACCGTTCTACGTATCACGGCTTATTCATACGGAAAAAGGGTTCTGCTTGCTGAAGATGCTGCTCTCGTACATTGAAACGCTGAAGGAAAATCTGCACCATATCCCACGCGACATCGAAACGGCGCAAGAGCAAGCGATGCAGAAGCTGGGGGATGCGAAGAGTGCATTTGTGTCAAAGGATAAGAAGAAGAACTTCTATATCGATGCAAAAATAAACGAATATTGGTTGCATGCGGATTTGGAACGTACCGAGCAAATGATCGAGTTCTACGAAGATTTGCATGCGCTGCTAAATAGAGAGAACAACCGGATTTATAGTGTGTATACCGAAATATTGAATGCCCTTAATTCGATCTTCGATAAGAATGGCGACATTTTGATTAACGGTGATGAACAGACCGACCATAAAGGCAATCGCACGTATTACTGGAATATCGTCAGTGTGCCGGACATCGCCAAAACGATTAGCAAAGTGATGGAGCAAAAAGAAGTCGACGATCTGATTCGTGATTTTGCTACTGAACTGTTGGAACACTCGGATCAATGGATTAAAGAGCAGGATATCGACATCGTTAGCTCGATTTCCGAATTTTTGACCGATAAGTTTGGCGACTTAATTACGCAATCGATGGAAGAGTTCTTAATTATGAAATTCGGTCACGATGAGTCGATTGAAAAGTTTGTCGAGCGCAACATTGCGAGCAAGCTGGATGACGAAGCTGTTCCGGTATTCCATTTAAGTAACAGCTCCGGCAACTTGTACTTCCCGTCATGGGGCTTCGTATCGGTACCGTTGCAGGCACCTAGCATTTTGAAGGGGATTCGCAACTATCAGAACAATTCGGTAGGTAAATCTCACTTTACGATTAAAGAGAGCAACGTGAAGAACCGTATTTTCTGGTTGAATACGAAAAACGGCGTGCCGTTGTTCGTCTATACACCGCTTAAAGTGTACGAGGAAAGCTACGAGCGGACGATTTTGGACAAGGAAGGCATTGGACGACATCTTGTGCAGACGGACAAAGTGAACTGGACGTATTTGCCGTCACCGATTCCACAAAAATCGTGGGGAGATACGTATGTGAATTCGCGTGTCCAAGATTACAATGGGCGTATTCGGGCAGCATTCGACAAGGCACTTGAGTTGAAAGTCATTGTGGAAAAAGGCGTAGATCACAACACGAGCAATCGCTTTGAAGTTAAATTTACGAAGCCATTTGATCTGGCAAAAGTGCTTGGTGGCTACGATATGCAGCTGCAAGCATCGAAGCCGAATTTGGGCGAGGTGAAGCGGGCATTTATCGACTTGAAGCGTATGCTGACGGATGGGCTTGAGCCAGAAGCGACGAAAGATATTTTTGGCAGCATTAATGAAGAGTTGGCGAAGGAGAACTTGATCCGTACTCCTGAATTGATTGACCGTGTTCGTGAAGAGTTGGCGAAGTATGAAGCGATTCGTGCGAAGGCGGCTGAATTGGAGCAAGTGCTTAGCTTGCATCAGGATGAGGAGAAGTTGCAGGATCAATTTATCGAAGCATTGTATACAGGGACGATTTGCAAAAAAGGTGCGCTATTCGTCTACGATCGCGATCCAGAGGAAGAGGCATGGGAGCCGTTTGCGAATCTGATGAAAATTCGTAGTTACGTGGAGTTCGAGGTGTACGAGCAGTTCCGTGCTTTGGATGAAAAAAGCCGCAGCACGCTTATGCGCAAGGCGACACGACGTGCTGGCGAGTTGACGGCGTCTGAAGACGTTACGCCGCTCTTGGAGAAGCTGGAAGAGCTGTACTCGGCGTTCCTCGAAGCGCGCGACAGCTTGGAGTACGAGAAAGTCGAGTTGGCTAACGGTGAGGAAGCGTATCAATTTTACAAGCAATTAGTTACGAAATTAAACGCTATTCGCAGAAAGTTGAAATAAATGATGAATGCATTGTTGGAACCATTCGCAACTGAATATGCGGCTGCGGAAGAGAAGTTGACCGATCAGGGCGACGATCAGAGCAGCATACATTATCCGGCTGTATTTTTGTTTATCGGAGATAAGACGGTCGATGCGATTGACCCGATCATCCAGATTAACGACAAGAAGTGGGATAACAGTGATGGTGTGATGTACGTTCATATCGGTTCACAAGCAGCTACAGGCTCGGCTGTCTCAGCGGACTCAACTAACCCGAAGAACTCGACGTTCTCGAAGAGCTCGGAGATTTCGACAGTCTCAGCAGACTCGACGATCTCAACAGCCTCAGTAGATTCGGCAGTCGCAGCAGGTTCAGCGGTCTCCTCTGTTTCACAAGGGGAGACCCAGGAGACCCGCGAGACTGGCAGGCAGCAAGGGCTAAGTCGGCTAAGTACCCTTGCTCTTCCTGTGCCTGCACGCTCAGATGCAGAGAACGGGAAGACGTTGCGCAAAGAGGTGTATGACGCTTTTTACCGCGAAGAACGATTGCTCGTTGAGTTGAATCGTATGCTGCGGCAAGTTAGTCATCAGATTGCGGATTACGGCCGATTGTATTCGTCGTTTGATCGCATTCATTTGTCCATCATTACGCGGGTCGATGATCCGCTTAATGTGTTCGTTCCCGAAATATCGCTGCTGGCGAAAGCGATTTTCAATCAGTCGTTCAAATCGGTGCAAATGGATTTGTTTACGTTAATTAGTGAGCGCGAGCAGGTCGAGACGTTTGGCTACTCCAGCTCGGTAGGCGTCGCTTTTTTGCGAGAGCTAGATGGCATGCAGCGTGCGGATTATACCTTTTCCGCCCGCTTGCAGGTGACGGAAGATGGCATCTCGATTCCGGTAACCCATGCGGCTTCGCCGTTGTTCGACCTTGTCTATTTGCTATCAGACAAAAATGAACGCGGTATTTCATCATTTCGTGACATGGACGACAACTATGAAATCATTTGTCACGTCAGCTTGCTGAAAAACCGCAAGTTGAAAGATGCGGCTCATGAGTTGAACTTGAACAGTTACAATAATACGTCGTTCAAAAATAACATCATGACGGAATCGGGCCGTCAAGGCTATGTGTCCGCTGGGTTTTCCAAAGTAAAGCGGCCGAATGAATCGATCGCGTTGACGGTGCTATATCATTTCTATCGCCAATTGCTGCTGCGCATGCAAGCCGAGCTTCCGTGGTCAGCGAAAGAGAAGCTGACCTTCTTCGGACTTGATGCGGCGGCCATGGCAGGACGCACAGCCACTGCTGTCCCTGATGAAGGGAAGCTGGGCGATATGAGCGGAATTATGACGCACGATATGAGCTACAGCAAGCTGAAGCGGATGTCTTTGCGTGAGGCGGAAGACGCGCTATTCGGAGATGGCTGCCGCGTATATTTCCGCAGCAACTATGAGCGCGAAGCGGAGCAATACGTGGAGCAATTTGCTGCTGCCGAGCAATTGCGTGGTGCTGTTCAGCAGCATATGACTAACCAGCCGCAGCTTAGCTTTTTCCACATCTATCAATGGACAGATGAAGCAAATGAGAAGGATAGCGTGCTCAAAGAGCTGCGCTTAACGATTCAGCAAATAGCCAAGGAGCTGGAAGCGTTGAAGATAGACCTTGAGCAGCTCTATGTGGAGCGGGTCGAGGATCAGTCATTTCAACGATTGCCACTTATGGATAAGCACAATTTGCGCAGCTTTATTCGCTGCTTCTTCGATAAGGTGTATCGCCATAAGCTTGAAATATTACGCTTAGAAACGGAACTTAAGCTGCATCGTCGTTATGAGTTGGAGCTTGCGCATTTGCATGCGGACTGCAAACGTCAGGTGCAGCAGTTGGAGCAGTTGGAGGAACAACTGCAACGAGCAGCCACGGACAGCATTCGTATGGCTGACGATTATATCGGACAGAACATTTTAGAATATTACGGACGGGTTACCGAAACCGTTATGCACGAGTTCGAGGCTAAGCGAGGCGCTACGGCTTTCTTCGAAGAACGGTATATCGGTCATATTCCGCGGCTGCTAGACCAAGGAATTGCAGCACTGTGCCAGCGATTGCTGCACGTGTGCCGTCATGAACTACTCACGGCTGAGCCGTTTCAGCAGACGTTCGAAGAGGAGCTGTTGCGACGGGCCAATGTGGCGGTCGATTATAGCAACAAGCAAGTGCTGTCGAAGGCGGAGCTGTTTAAAAAGCTGTACGCCACTTTGGAGCACAACGCGGAAATTAATATTCGGCTCTTTGATTACACGCATGAGCATCGCTATGAGGAAAAGTATTTCTTCGGCGATCATACGAGCGAGTTTATCCGCTATGCCCGAAGTGCGGACGAGACATCACGCATTTACAAGTTGGGCTGCGTGCATGAAAAGCGGAGCAGTGGCGTGGAGAAGCTCAATTTAATGGGTGGCTTCCATCTCGAGGATCTGATGTATTACCGGAACGGTAAAGTGTACTATGAGCACTATGTGGCGAGCGGTTACGAGTTTCATGGTATGGAACAGAGTAGACTGCCTGAGCTGCGCTAATGTCGTGAGTGGCTACCTAGTTCTTCATTTCTACTTAAACGTTCAGGGAACTTTTTGAAACGTCATAACAATAGGATACCTTGTGAAAGGATGCAATCAACATGCAGCGAAAAATAAATTTGCTCTTAGTGTTGTTCAGCTTGATCGGAGGCTTTATTGGCTTTATTGCGGGTGAAATTGTGCTGCAAATGTATACGGGTGAGCTGCCGGGTATCGTGCTGACAGGCCTGTACTTCGGCATTCTTGCCTTGTGTATCGGCCTGTCTTGCCTTGTGGCTGAAATGATCAAGCCACAGCTCAACGGTCAATCATGGCGACAGCGGTATGTGGCCGCTTCTTGGAAGCTGCTTATACCAGCGACACTCGTAATGCTGTTTGTACTCGGGCTGGCGCTCGATTTTGTATACAAAGTCAATCTTGGCAGTGTGAAATCTGTTAAAGATATTGTGCTCGTGATCGACAATTCGGGCAGCATGGAAAAGACCGATCCGCGAGACGATCGGTATAAGGCGGCTAAACAATTAGTAGGTGAGATGGATTCAGATAAGAGAGTAGCTATCATCACGTTTAATAGTCAGGCTGAACTGTTACAGCCGTTTGTGCAATTATCGGATCAAGCTACCAAGGATAGTGTAATGGGGAAGATAGATTCCATTAAGAAAACGACAGATGGTACAGACATTGGTCTCGCTATGACAGAAGCTATGGATCACATTCGGGATCATGATGAATCTGGACGCGGTAAAATGGTCATTTTGCTGTCAGATGGGTTTAGCCAGCTCGATCGCAACAAAGTGTTGTCTCCATATATCGAGCAGGGCATCGCAGCGAATACGATTGGGCTTAGTCTAGTAGATGCGCAAGGCTCGAATCTATTGCGAGACATCGCAGAACAGACGGGCGGACGTTATTACGATGTTGCCAATACCGAAGATTTGTCGTTCATATTCCAAAAAATTTATGACAGCATCGATGATCGCTCGCTTATTACCGAGCGGAAAGGTCCGTTGAGTGATAGCACCTACTATGCAGTACTACGCGTTGTAGCGCTTGTTCTCATTGGCGCGGCAATCGGTGTGGCACTTGGCCTCGTGTTCGACAATCGCTTTCTTGCTAGAAGCTTTGCGATCGGCGGCGTGGTGGCTGGACTTATCGCTGGCTTGCTGCTGGAAGCGGGCTTGTCAGGGCAATGGTTTACGGACGGTGTAACGCGCTTGTTAGCAGACCTTATTTTAGCAGGTGTGATCGCCATGTTCACGATTATTGTCCCGATTAAGGAAAGCGGTCAGCTATACGATGCTAGAAATCGGGCTGGTCGTGCCGGGCGTGCAGGAGATGGCTTTGCCGAGCGGCCAACGGATAACACAAGCAGAGGATTTTAAAGACGGGGAGGATTAACGACTTATGCAGTTCATCGAAGCGGATTCCACTTCGCCCGTTATTTCCGATTGCGTGCACCAAATTGATGACGATCGCTGCACACTGCGCTGGCGCTGGCCGGACGGTGTGCAGGCCGTATTTATTCATAAAGCAGATGCGGATGCTGTTAGGAGCGAGCCGACTTCTGCCTCTCAGATGAAGCTATATACGAAAGATGAATACAAAGCGAATAACGGTTACCATGACCGAATTGAAGGTATCGGGCGGTACGTGTACACGATTTATGCCTGTGCCAATTCGGCAACGATTGCAGACACCGTGCTTATTCGTCAGCAACACGGCGAGAATCAGCTGCTAGTGAGCACAGGCAAGGCCAAAATTTATTTTTCCATTCGGCATAAAAGCAGCTTGTTTCGCAAATACAAGACGGTGCAAATCGAGGTGAAGGCGGAAGTGCCTTTTTCCAAGGACGTGCTCTGTTATGTCAAAAAACAAGGCGGTTCGCCGCTGAACAAAGAGGACGGAACGATGTATCCGTTCGTGGGGGATTTTGCAGCTGGTCGCAATGTGCTGCCTGTGATTGAAGTAGGCAAGGACGATTATGTGCGCTTATTTTTTACCGATGGTCGTCGATATGGGCATATGTACGAGTTAGTACCGGAATAGGGAGGCTAATGAGATGGGCATTTTTGATTTGTTCAAAAAAAAACCGAAGGCGGCACCGAAGCCGCTATTTTACGATATTGTGTGTCCGTACTGCTTCAGTAAATTTTCCCCGGAGGATGTCGTCTTTCGTGCGGCCCACCATCGGGAGGACGATGAAAATTACGCCTTGGGCGAGGATGAGCTATTAAACCGGTATCGGGAGCGTTTTGGTCTCGATACCGTTTACGATATTGAAGCGATTATTCAGCCGCATGATATACCGGAAGAGCATCGTATGTATTCGGATAACGTATTAATCGGACTGAATGACCGCTATGGCGTCATGACGCGACGCAGACTGTGTCCGAAATGCCATAACGAGCTGCCTGTAACTGCGGGCAAGGTCCCGAGCAATATTATTTCGATTATCGGAGCGTCGCAAGTCGGGAAATCGGTGTACATGACGTCCTTAATTCATACGTTGCAGCACATGACTGCGGACCATTTCGATGCAGCGTGCATGCCGCTGAACGCGGAAATTAGCCGCAAATTCCGTACGATGTACGAAGAACCGCTATTTGAGCGGGGCGATTTGCTCGCTTCGACGCAAAAAGAGAAAATGCAGGAGCCTTTCATTTTCCAATTCGTGTTTAAAGATGAGTCGAAGCCGCCGCTTACGCTAGTGTTCTTTGACGTCGCTGGTGAGGGGATGGTCGATCAGGACTATCTCGGGCTGCACGGTCAGCATATTAAAAACTCAGCGGGCATTTTATTTATGGTTGATCCGCTGCAAATCCGCTCGATTCGCGAGAAGCTGCGTATGAAATACGGCGACAAGCCAGGCGAGTGGGTGTCGCAATACGATGAGCCGCGTGACGTTGTGCTAACGATGTTCGGCGATTTCATCGCATACGAGGACAAGACGAAGACGGACATTCCGACAGCGGTCGTGCTGGCGAAAAGCGATATGCTGCATTCATTGAAAGATGAAGATGGCGAATATATTAAGCCGAACAGCAACATTTTTCACAATATGGTGCACCGAAAATATTTGGATTTGACCGAATTTGAGAACATTGATGGTGAGGTTCGTCGTTTTATAGAGAAAGTAGACCGCCCGTTCAAAGGCACGATGGATGTGTATTTTTCGGATACGGCCTATTTTGCGGTGTCTGCACTCGGTAGCAATCCGGTCAACCAGAAGCTGCAAGGGGTAGTTAGCCCGATTCGGGTTGACGAGCCGTTCATTTGGTTGCTTTATAAATTGAATTATATCGAAGGGAGAGAGGAACAGTGAGTTCATTTCATCCCAAGCCGATTCAGCAGCAAATGTATACGCGGGAGAGAAGAGGTATTTTTCGCTCTACCGAAGGTTACGATACGATTGCCAAATCGAGAGGGCTGGATAGCTCGTTTATTAAAAAGGTAATTCACCCGTTCTGCGTATACGATGCCCCGACTGAACTGACTGTGCGTGGCGAGAAGGATGCTGCGTTATATCCCGCAGCGATGCATTTGTTTCATACCGATAGCGGGGAAACGGTGCTCGGGGTCAGTCAGTATCAGGCGGCGGACTTTACAGGTTTGCGCAGTGCCTTTTTTGCGCACAACTATATCATTTCTGCGGAGCAGTCCGCGGAAATTGTGGCGAACTACCCGTCGTGGCTGAACGCCTCCTTTACGGATAGCTACGATATTGAAAGAGGCATGGAGCTTGCTGAGCTGGAACGCTTGCCTGTGGTCGGGAAGCAGCTTGCAGCCTCATCTCACAAGGCGCTACTTACAGAATTGAACATCCACGAGAAGCTGTTCAAGCAATTGCTGTTTGCGGTTATGTCTGCTGTCGCAGGCAAGAAAAAAGTGTACGTCGCGCTGGACGTTCCGATTGAGCACGTATCGGAACGAGCAAAGCTGCTGCTCGAGGTGCTGTATGCATGTTTGCCGCATGCGATTCGACGGCAGCTCGGGTTTATGACTTATGCGAATGAGCCGCAAAGTAAAAAAGCGATTCATTTGATGTTCGTGGAGAAGGGCAGCTTGCGCCCTAACGACCGCAATATCGAGAAGGATTATACTTTCGATATCGCTACGGGGCGGGTAACGAATGTCGAGTTGGATTGGTCGGCCCAGCCGTATTTGGATTTCGCATGGAGCAATCTTGGTCGTCTGGAGCGGGCAGAGAGCTTCTATTCGTTTGCCGAGTTGATGCTGGCGGATATGGAACTGCCGCGTAAATCAGCGCTGACCAGCTATCATGAACTAGCTGTCCTCTACCAAATTGAAGAGGGCGGTATCGCTAGTTATGAGGCGAATAAAAGTACGGTTCTGCGGAGCTTGCTCGATTATTTGGCACCACAAGGAGCACTCGTAGGCAAAAGAAGGCTGAATGAGTTGTTTCTCGCGTTGTTTAAGCGCGAGTTCGACGCTGTTAAGTTAGGTGCCGTACCGGAGCCGTCGCTTGTTGAGTGCTTTAAAGATTACTATCGACTTGCTGGGAGCGGCATCGAAGGTGCGTTGGTCGAATGTATGATTCGCACCATTAATAATGCGTCCGCACCTGCATTTTCAACATCATCTTCGTTTGCATCGTCTAATTCGCCGAGTCGCAAGACGGGAACAGGTGTCTCAGCTTTTTATGAAATAGTTGAGCAGAATCCAGCGCTTAGTAAGGCTTTCTTTGATAAATTGCTCGACAGTGGGCTGGCGGCCACATTGTTTGAGCCGTATATATTGACGAAGTTTCAAGCAGCTCCACGAGCAAGGGATGTCATTAATTCGGTGCAGGAGTGGAGTAGAATTCACCCACAGGTGCTGAGGCTGCCTGCTTTTGCGGACTTGGCAAAAGGGCAGTTGGTGGACAAGCTTGAACGGGAAGTGGATTTAGTTGCGGCAGTGAATGAGGCACGTGAGCAGTTAGGGAAGTTGCGTCATGCTTCGCTAAGCGATGAACTGTTCAATTCCTTTTACGTGACGGTAAGTTTAATGTTGTTAACGAATGTGAAACTGGACTCGTTGACGAAAGAACAGTTGCTGCAAATGGATTTGTTCAAGCAAGCAGGCGAAGTTAGTGCATTAGTGGCGCCGCTTGAGCAACGGCTGAAATCGAAGGCAGCGGTCATGCAATCCGCTTATCGCTGGTTTAGTGAGCGTGCCCCTGATGAAACGGTATTCGACGGCATTACGTCGATGGAAATGGACAGTGTGCAGCAATTAGGGCGCTCTTGGTTGCAGCATGAAGTTGAGCCAACTCAATTCGAGCGCATGGTGCTGGCCTATTATCGGATTGCGAATGACGACATGCTGATTGAGTACGGAGCATTGCTTCATTTTGTGCACAAGCATGCAAAAGAGAAGCAAACCGTGTATGCGTTTATCAATTGGTCGGCCAAGCATCCTGACTTTACGCAAGGAAGAAAGCTGCATCCAACTTATGCAGCGGCCATTTTAACTTATTTTAAGAAGCATGATCGGGATGCGTTTAAGAAACGGTCTAATCGCAAGCAATATTTCAACACAGCGGTTCCTACGCTTAAAGTGGTGTATGACAAGGCCAAGTTGGAGTTGTCATCACCGCTGATCCGATTTTTTTCACGCAGCAAAAGATCGATTCTGCTAGGTAGCATCATCTCCGTATCCGTTGCCGTAATTGGTGCGGGGGCTTATTATGGGCTACAGGCCGCGGGTGTTATTAATAAGGATAAGGGGCCGGTTGCACAGGTCGACGTTCCTGCGTTAACTCCTGTAGATACTGAAGCTTCGAAAGAGGCAGGAGCCACATCTAAAGATCCGAAAGCTGGGGCCGAAGAACCTTTGGTGTATGTGGAGCAGGTGCAGGGAAGCGGGAAGGCAGGCAGTACTGGCAACGCTGCGGGCAAAGGCGGAAAGATGCAAATGGTGTTCCGCTTCGCAAGCGAGCAAGTGTGTCAATCTTTTAGCGCGACTAGTATTGTGATAGAAAAGCCTGATGGTACAAATGAGGCATTTGGCGCGTTTAATCCGGTATCGATGTGTGATGCGAAGTCCGATGATAACCCGGTTAAAGCAAATAAGGGCAGCCAAGACGGTGAAAATAGCAGTACAAGTACGGCTAACAATGAAACTGCAGGTAGTACTCAAAATAATGAACGTAATGAAAGTAATGTAGCGAACAACAATTCTAAAGCGGCAGTAGGAGAAGGCGAGAAGCCACAAACGCTGCAAACGCCGCAGGATGGACAGGCGCAGCCTAATTTAGAGGCATATCCTTATTCGGTCACATTCCAGCTTGGAACAGGTGTCGACATACCTAAGGATAGCAAAGTCCGTATTGGAGAGAAAGTGTACCCGCTGTTAGATATGCAGAGTGAAACTGTGAAGAAAGAAGGTTCGAAATAGGCAATCGGATAGGTTATCAATGAAATTGTCACTGCTTTGAAATAATAAGCAGTGACAATTTTTTGCTTGATACATGAAATAATAACGTCAAGTTTACTGCTCTATCATTCTAAACTGTAACGCGTAGGATGGACACTTTTTAAAAAAATGCTATTACTCCAACGGGCTACCGTTCACCTAATGATAAATAGGGACTCGATTCTTTATTTTACACAAAGTAATATCATACCCATAAGTTGATTGAAATTCTAAAAAATAAAACAATTGAGACAATTGATTATTTTATACCAATTTTTTAAATTATATGTATAATGATAAATGTAGTACATTTCATATTTATGGGAGGTAATGTTCATGTTGAAACGTTTTACTTTTTCACTCCTTTCGGTAGCGATGTTGCTATCTATCGGAACAGGTGCTGCTTTTGCACAGGAAGCGCCAAAACCGACTGTTAAGGCAGCTAAGGTTGAAGATGTACAACAGCAAAGAGGGAGTTTGTACATCTCTTGGAACAAGAAGTTTAGAGCTACTCATTACCAAGTTTCCTTGAGGGAAGTGAACACTGGTAAACATGAAATTCCAGAAGAAGTAGTTCGCCACCCTAGAGATTTTTTCAATAAAGCAGGCTTGCCTTTTGGCAAATACAGAGTTTGGGTTGGCGCATACATTGGACATCCCAAATTTGGTGGACAATTAATAGGGAGCTCTTCACAGGAACTCTATATTTCCGGCCATCAACAAGTGCATCTTAATCCGTAAGGTTTCCCCCCTCATCTAGAATTGTCAGGTCTACTAACAATCGCTTAAATGCCCCTTAGCTGACAGACACTTTATCCATCAAGAATAACAATGTTATTTACGTTGTGGGTAGTGTCAACGAAGGCTGTCACTGCCCACTAATGAACTCAATCCCCCATCACTGTAACGATCTCAATGAGTAATGTAATTACCTATATTAATGGGAGGTTACGTTTATGTTGAAAAAGTTTACTTTTTCTCTGCTTTCCGCTGCGATGTTGCTTTCGCTCGGAACAGGTGCTACATTTGCTCAAGAAACTGCAAAGGCGACTGTTAAGGCAACTAAGGTTGAGCAAGAAAATAGACTGTACGGAGCAATCAATATTTCGTGGAGCCGAGTTAGAGGAGCTACTCATTACCAAATTTCAGCGAGAAATCTGAATACTGATGAGCATGTAATTCCAGAGGAAGTAGTTCCATCAAGTTTTTTTAGCCTAAAGCGCAGTGTGCCTTATGGCGATTACAGAGTTTGGGTTGGTGGATATGTTGGACATCCCAAATACGGTGGGAGATTGTTATTGCAAGATCAAGTGCATGTCACTATTAAACGTCCGAACACTAGTGTACGGTTAACTCCAAACAGGCCATAAGTTAGTTTTCAGTAAATTATCAACATACTAACAAGTGTTTACGCTCTAAGTGGACAGATACATTCCCAACATGAATATTGTAAGTTGTTTAAAGGGTAGTGTCTTTTTCAGACACTACCCTTTAAATCATGTATACGTAAAATAGTTTTAGATGGGCTCTACTTTGTTGGACAGAAAATCACATAATTTTTCAGAAGAGAATGAATTTATTTATTGCTTTACGTTATCTCAAAATCAACGGTATGCCAACTGCTGTCTAGATAAATATGTTATTTCGGCTGTATGTAAGTGAGTGAGGAAAAGCTGATGTTGATACAAAGCTAGTTAATTACTAGGTCTCACTTTAAGAGCGCTGTGATTGTTGAAGTTTTGCAAAAATACGCCATATATCGTATGTTGAGCAAGAGGTGATGAGATGAAGACGGTGCTCGTCGTGGATGATGAAGCCAAAATACGTGAAGTAATCGTGTCATATTTACATCGTGCCGGCTATCGTACCGCAGAAGCGGGTACGGGGCTAGAGGCTATACATATAATTGAACAGCAAAATATGAATATGGTTGTGTTGGATTTAATGCTACCTGATTTGTCTGGGGAGGAAGTGTGCCGCAGCGTGCGCAAGCTTAGCTCGGTTCCTATTATTATGCTGACGGCAAAGTCATCGGCATCGTCGAAAATTAATGGCCTGACGCTAGGTGCGGACGATTACATCGTCAAGCCGTTTGACCCGAATGAGCTGGTAGCCCGAATTCGTACGGTTCTGCGGCGGACAGAGGGAGAATCGCTGCTCGCCGATCGGATGTCGTTCGATAACGATGCACTCACCTTAGATGCGGTACAGCATAAAGTATATGTGCATCAATCAGAAATAGGCCTGACGCCTAATGAGTACAAGCTGCTACTCGTTATGGCTAGGCACCCGCAGCGTATGTTTACACGTGAAGAGTTAATTGAAAAGGTGCTCGGCTTTGATTATGTGGGAGATGAACGTACTATCGATCAACACATCAAAAATTTACGCCAAAAGGTAGAGGCTGATCCAAAAAAACCGCGTTACATTGTGACGGTTTTCGGTAAAGGCTATCGTTTTCAGGGCAGCTAGGGGTTGAAATTATGCGAAATCATAATCGTTTGTCTGTCCGTTGGACGTGGATTTTATTTTCATTAACCGCGTGCATTTTGCTTATGGTGACGGTTATCGTCGTCTCAAGCATTCATATGCATGTAGAGATGTTCCAGGCTGAACATGCGCCAATTTCGGATGTGCACATGACAGACAATTGGGGCAAACATTTAGAGCAGGCCATCGTGGAATCGATATTGTGGACGCTGTTAGGCGCCCTATTGTTGGCGATTATCGTCAGCATGTATGTCGCACGGAAAATTTCAGCTCCTCTAGTTGAGATGAAGCGTGTTGCCGAATCGATGGCGCGCGGAAAATATGCCGCGCGGATCGCACATCATCATACGGACGCCGGTGAGTTGGGGCAACTAAGTCAGGCTATTAATCATTTGGCGGCTAGGCTTGAGCAGCAGGAGCAATTGCGCGTATCGATGACCGACAATATTGCCCATGAGTTGCGCACACCATTAACGACGTTAAAGAGTCATATGCTTGCTTTACGAGACGGCGTATGGGAAGCAACGCCGAGCCGCATTGCGTCTTGTTACGAGGAAATCGAGCGCCTAGCTGGCCTCGTCGATGATTTGCAGGAGCTGAATGAGTTGAAGCAGCCTGAATTTGGGCTCTCATTTTCCGAAGTGAAGTTGGATGAATTGGTGCAAGAATCGATTCAGCTAATGGAAGCCGCTTACTATGAAAAAGGAGTCGCCATTTCTGCTCACCTTGCAAGTGACGTACATATGAAGGGCGATCCCCAGCGATTAAAGCAGGTGCTGCTTAATTTATTATCGAATGCGTTAAAATTTACGCCTGCATCGGCAGGTCAAGTTCATGTGCTTGTGCAAGACAATGTGGAACATATTGAAATCATCGTCGAAGATAATGGCATTGGTATTGCGGCTGACGATATTCCGTTTCTGTTTGAGCGATTTTATCGTGCAGACAAGGCACGGGGGCGATCAACAGGCGGAAGCGGGATTGGGCTATCGATTGTGCAGACAATCGTAGAGGCGCATGGTGGCGAAGTGTGGGCGGAGAGTGGAGCGCAGGGCAGTCGCATTCATGTGCAATTTGTAAAAGAGAAGTTGTAATCGGGCGGTTTCGGGTAGCTGATCATTAACCCCTCTTCATCATTTCTTCAAAAGTTATCGTTACACTTATGAGACGGCGTATGCTGTGGAGAAACTATTGAAGAACGTATTTACGAAGAGGGGCTGATTGAGGAATGAAGCAACATTGGGTAAAAGGGACGGTCATCTTTACAGCGGCTGCCTTATTGTTAACAGGGTGTTTTGAAAATGAAAACCAACCAACGACGGGTGCCGTTGGTACACCAGATACAGCGCAATCAGCGGTCGGTAACACGAACGGTGCGATCCCTTGGTTAGCTACAAAAAACACGACCCGCATCAACACTTCCGATCCGTATGAAGCGGCTGTGCTCGTATCGCAGACATTATGGATGGCGAATCGGGATGACAATCGTCCGGGCGGTGTCGTAATCGCCAATCCGGACGCATGGCAAATTGCCTTAGCGAGCACGGATCTCGTGCATCATCCGAACAATGGGCCCGTCCTATACGCGAGCAAGGACGAGATTCCAGCTGTAACCTTGAATGAGTTGAAGCGGCTGCAGCCAACAGGTGTGCCTGCCAATCAAGGCATACAAGTCATTTTGGTCGGAGACTTTTCGGCTAAAGTCGAGAATCAGTTGAAGCAGGCCGGCTACAAAATCGATAAGCTAGCAGGCTCTGACCCGGTGGAAGTCGCCAAACAAATCGACGCCTATTACGCCAAGGCTGCTGGAGAGTTGCCGATGTCTGTTGTAGTCGGCAACGTAGATGCACCAGACTATACGCTCCCTGCGGGCAACTGGATTGCTCATATGCCAGAGCCGCTATTGTACGTGAAGCAGGACGAGCTACCGCAAGCGACAATAGAAGCTTTGCAATTGCGAAAAGGCAAAGCGAACATCTATTTGATGGGCCCAGCGTCGATTATTTCAGACAAGGTTGCCCAACAATTAGGGCAATACGGTAGTGTTAAGCGCATCGCAGGTAAGGATGCGTACGATCAGGCCGTAGCCTTTTCCAAGTATCAAGATAAGGCTACTGGCTTTGGCTGGGGAGTTACGACACCTGGTCATAACTTAAGTTTCCTAAGCAAAGACAGTTCGCCAGCGCTAGTCGTTGCTGCTGCTCCGTTCTCGCATTTAGGCAAGCATGCGCCTATGATTTGGACGGATAAGGACAAGATGCCTAGCTCCGTCATGGACTACGTTATGAGCTTGCAGCCGAAGTACAAGCAGTCGCCAGCGGAAGGGCCATACAACCACGCATGGATTACGGGTGGAGAGAACCTTATTTCGGGACCAGCTCAGGGTGAGATCGATGCCATGCTGGAAATCGTCTCCGTTACAGGCGCTGGGCACGGTGGTGGCCATGGCGGTGGGCATGGTGGCATGAATCATGGTCAAGCGCCAGCTGCTGGAGGACAGCCATCGCAAGCGTCACAACCGGCAACGCCAGCACAGCCTTCAGAACCGTCACAACCAGCAGACGCGACAGACCCAGATAAAAAGGAAGAAGATACTCATAGCGGTCATTAAGATGCGACGGTTGGTATTGCTAACTGACTCGGCGTCTCGATAAATGTGCTGGATTAAGGTCAGGGAGAACGATAAGCTTGGAGCTTCTCCCTGACTTTGTTATGTTTACTTCCTTGCGCCCATCTATGGGGCTGTTTTTGAACGATGTTCATTCATAACTAAGCTGAGTTTCTTAATTAGCTCTTGCTGGGTAAACGGCTTGGAGCGTCCCCACTGTATGACGCGTACCATAAACGGTTTTTTCGGATTTTTCATATGATAAAATCCGGGGAGGCGCATGACGCGCGCTAAATTTTTGACAGCAGGATCAGAATCGAACCTGCGGGCAAGCGCGTCTTGGATGGCGACAAATTGCTTGGTGTCGCCGTTCTTAATTGGCCAGTACACATGATAGCCGTTATACGTTTCGACGATTAGCGCATTTTTAATGTAGGCCCAATGTTTGCGGAGGAAGCGCCGTTTGAGCTGGACGATACGTTGATCGCTGCGGTTGGCTGTAAATTGGTAGCCGCCGTGTTTATTCTTTTTTACCGTGAACGAATCGAGTGGGTCATAATGGTACTTATTTAGCTCTTCGATACGCTTTTGCAGCATCGGTTTGGTTGTAAATGTTTCTTTTACTTTATTTAAATCGACGTCAATAAATTGAGCCTGAACGTTATTAATTTCGTGATCTTTTGTGCCACCTTTGTTAATGACCATACAGATCGCATAACCAGATGCATTTTTTTTCATCACATCGCTATTATCGCTGGAACTTGTAGATTGGGTTTGGGCTATGTTTTTTTCGAGGCTGCTTAAAGATTTAACGATCTTATACGCTTTTTTCGGCTTAACCGCATAGTGCGAAACCGCAAGCTGGGCATCGCTTACTAACAGTAATCGTAGTTGGTCGCTATCTTTGTAGCGCAGCTTCGTTATAAATTGATGCGTATCGCTGAAAATTTGGCGTGTGCGTAAAGCGTACTTCGCAGCCTTATGTGGCACGCTCATACGAGACCACGTTCCTTTCATCGAGGGTACATATCTTCGGCGTTCTCTATCATTCATATTCGAGTCAGCTTAGACAAGTGTGGTGGTCGGCACCCATTTTTCAGCCTAACATGTAACCATGACGAGTGAGGACTTATACATATTGCCGCAAAAAGTGGAGCATTTCCTTCCACGTCTCGCGATCACCACTTGCCGCGGCTGGCACCGTTACTTCGTCGTTAAGACAGTTCGGTGGCAAGTTCGGCACAAAGAAGCTGTGTCCAGCATCAGGTAGCCGCAAGTGCTGCACCGTATAGGGGTATTGATGCTGTGCTAAGTGATCCAACACCTCTAGTGACATTTCGGAAGTAGGCCCTAGTTCATCCTTATCGCCAGATATAAGGAGCAGGCTCGCTTTCATCTGTTGGACAGGAATACGGGAGCGCTCTACGGCAGCTTCATTCTGCATAGCTCTTATATGAATATCGTGTAACTGTGCGCGGTCAAAGTTCAGAGAAGGATTGTAGTCGTCTGGATAAGGCAAAAAGGCAAACGGCTGCCCGTTATATGACCATGAGGA
Organism: Paenibacillus sp. 481; assembly: GCF_021223605.1. Lineage (NCBI taxonomy): Bacteria > Bacillati > Bacillota > Bacilli > Caryophanales > Paenibacillaceae > Paenibacillus > Paenibacillus sp. 481. Next base: position 2,044,122 of record NZ_CP075175.1, on the reverse strand, counting down.
CACTGGTAAGGAGCCGCGCATGGTGATCCCTTGCATGACACAGTGAGCTGGGGCGTAGGCGACGATTGCCTTTAGCTCCTCGGGAAACGTCGATCCTAGCAGTAGAGATAGCTCGGCACCTTTCGAAATCCCGATCACACCGATACGATTGCCGTTCACTTCGGGGCGGGATTGTAGCCATTTGATACAGGTGCCAAATTGCTCTAACGGCACATCAACCAACTCAGCGGGCAAGCCATAGCTGCCAGCGTAATCAAAATACGCTACGGCCATCGTGTTGAAGCCACGAGAGGCCAGGAGTGCGGCTACTGTCTCGGACCATGCGAAGCCGCCTCCTGATCCGCCGACTACAATTAAGGCGGGCAGCTGTGTTGCTTGATTAGTTAAGGCCATAAAATATTTACCTATAAAACCTTCGTTCGAGTCGGTGCAAGAGATGCATGAGACGCCTTGCGATAAATAACGGAGTGCAATGGATGTTGTTGCTAGTAAAAGGGAAGCTGGAATGGATGCTTGCTCTTGGTGATTTTGTTGCGCCTGATGTGCTTGTTGGTCTTGTTTCTCTTGGTAGTGTTGCTGTTCTGGTTGCGTTTGGTGTAGTTGGTGTACTTGGTGTACAGAGACGGTGTAGGTCGTAGGAGTAAGATCTGATTTTAAAAAATAGGGAATGGATCTGGGGTCCATCCAAGACAGCTCGCCCGTTGGCTGCTGGAGTCGAGCTGACCAGAATAAGCCTGCGGCATCCACGCCGTCGTAGCTGCCTTCGAGCGGAGCCACGGCGGACAGGTCGATCACACCTTGCTCGTCCGCGATAAACGTCGCTGCGGATCGCCAAGTGCGTCCGATATCGTCCAGCATCTCTGCGCTTATGTGATAAGGCTGATCGGGTTCCAAACCGATCATACGCAATTGCGGTATTTCATCTGCAAGTACACTTGTTCGTTGATCCAATATCATAGGGGCCATGTTACATTCCCTCCTTGTTTATGATCATTCTTTATTAGGATTCGCCGGCATACGTGTTAAGCAATCTTGCAGCTTGTGCAGAAAGCGCAGCTGCATCTCATGCTGCTCGTAAATATGTTCGAAGCATAGCGTGATATATTCTGGCAGCAGAGTGGCTGCCTCTTTAGCGCTTTGCCCTGCCTTCATATCGACCAAGTCTGCTTCCACTTGGCGAATTTGCTGGCTTACCGCTGCTGTTGCTATGTCTGGCGACAGCATATGAAGGAACGAAATGGCCGTGTACAACGTCGTTGGCAGTTGAACAGACGAAACCGTGAGCGAATGCTGCAAGAGCTGCATCAGTTCTGCTCTGCCTGCTTCGGTAATCGAGTAAATCGCTTTTGTACGATGTCCGGTGTGCTCCACTTGCTCGACACGCACAAGTCCTTCGGCTTCCATTTTTTTTAGTGCGTGATAAATAGAACCGGGTAGGATGCCTGCCCATTTATCAGTTTGGGACATTTGCATATGCGTCTGCATTTCATAGCCAGACATTGACTTGTAAGTTAATAGTCCGAGGACCATTAGACGTGTCAATTACATCACCTCAAATATGTTTATTCAACGTTGACTATACGTTGTTGACTATAATATAACGCGTATTTTGTTGTATGTAAATATTTTCTTTTGAAAAATGTGGATTTAACGAAAATTAGTGTTTAACTTCTCGCGAAGAAATGATAAATTGTAGGCAACATCGTGAAATAAGGAGGAGCTAGTATGCCGAAGACATCATCTCAATATATGACCATTGGCGACCTCATCAAGAAATACAGATGTGATTCGCATTTAACCCAAGTTCAAGTGCAATCCATGTCAGGCGTTACTACGGCAAGCATATCGAGAATCGAAAGTGGAGAAACAAGGCACTCTGATTTTAAGACGATTAAAGCTATTGCAAACGGCCTGAACATTCCCTTTGATCTCTATATCCCTCTTTACATTGAAAATGAAAATAGACCGGATTCGCTGCTCGCGATTTTACAAGAAGCGATCCAAGTCTCAGCTCCTATTGCCATTACAACTCACATCGCTACCAAATTTCTCGAATCACCACTGGATGATAGTATTGATTTAACGGAGAAATTGTACAAAACCACAGCAACAATGACCGATCCCTCCATCCAACTTATGTTATACAACACGATCATTCACCACTCTCGTGAACATGGAATTATGACCTACATGGCTAAAGGAATGTACCAACAGTATATGATTGAGCGCAATGATTTCAGTAAGCTACTTCTTACGTATCAGTCTGGGAGAAACATATTACACTACGTCAACTTTTTAAGTGATGATGAGAGCATCGTGTTTCATTATAGTTTAGGTGTGCACGCTCTTAGCCTGATGCTTTATGAAGAATCGATAGAGCTTAGTGCATTTGCTGAGCGGAATGATGCAGGGAGAAATAAATGGAACGCGACGAAAAACCTCTTTTTATGTACATATCATTTGCAACGGTTTGATGAAAGCAAGCATTACTTGGAAAAGTATAAGAAATTGAAAGATACACAAATTGATAACGATGCAATCATGTTCGAGGCGATGTTAAGCAAATATACAGAAAGTACAGCCGCAGCGTTGGAGAAGCTGAACTCTTATCTGGAACGTTCATCACAGTACAATTTGGTGTATGTCGTATCGGAATTGGTTGATATTTATTTGCAGATCGATGATTTAAGCGCAGCGGTTGAACTGCTTAAATATGAAGAAGACATGGTGGAATCATTGAAAGATAAGCGTGCAACACCTGATAAGAGAGCTAGATTAGCTTATTTTTATCGAATAGTTGGAAAGGCGTTCTTACATCAAAATACGGAACGAGCTTTCGACTATTATCTCAAGAGTGCAGCGGCGTATATGCAGATAGGCTTGCATGAAAAAGCGTTGGAAAGCGTATCTTACATACACGATGCGATCATTGAGGATAGTTCGCGGTTTAGTACCGATATTTTAGTCAAAATCAATGCTTTGTATGCAAAGGCGATGAATAAAGCGTACTAAAGTTGCAGCAAAGACTGGCTAAGCCGAAGCGCCCCTTGAGAATGAACATCTGGATGTTTCCAATGTCTATTCTCAAGGGGCGCTTCACAGATCGACGGGAAATTTCATGTGATGGCTAGTATCTACCTTACTTTCGGCTCCGTTTTCGTCCGTGTCACCCACGCTCCACCTATCAAAAACAAGCCGCTAACATAGAAAACAGCGACTAAACCTGCCCAAGCACCAACTACGCCAAATAGGAGTGGGGCAATCGTTTGCGACAGTCGATTCGTAGCAAGCCGCAATCCAAGCACTTCCCCCGTGCGTGAAGGTGGCGAAGCGTTGTACGTTGTCGTCATCGATAGGGGTTGTCCGCAGCCTAAGCCGGCGCCCATAAGTCCGCTTAAACAGGCCAGCACGATTACATGAGACGTTGTTGGTACGAGTAAAAAGGATAATCCAGCTACGATAATAGAAGCGAATAGCACCTGTTCTCTACCAAGAGACGTTGTAAGTTTAGATAACAGTAGTCTAATTGCAACCATCGTTACTCCTTGAATCGTAATAATCCACCCGATGGTCGACAGGGACAAGCCCCACTGTTGTCCCAAGAGTGGGAAGTACGCGATAAATATATCGCGCGAATAAAGAACGAGAGCGCTGGTAAATAGCGCTGTGCGCAACATCGGACTGCTGAGTAATTGTAGTGACTGGAAGAAGGAAGCAGGGTGTTTCTGTTTGGAACCTTTATTTGATACGCCATTAGATGGATGTAGATCAGAGTTGGATACGGATTTCGTTATTTGAGGGATACAAAAAGACAAGACAATGGGTACTATTCCTACCATGCAAGCAGTCAAAAATGCTGCTCCATAAGAGTAGTATTGTGCCAAATAACCGCCAGCAATGGGCCCAATTACGCCACCTAATGCGACAGACATACTGAACATACTGAAATAATGATCTCTTTTTTCGGGTGTAGCCATATGGCCGAGTACATTTTGTAGTGAAATATTGATAAAGATATGGGCGACGCCTACAACAGCTTGGGAAACATATAACGCCCACATGAAAGGGAAAAAGAAGGGTAGCGATAACGCAAGTGTCATACTTATAATGCCTACTATGACAGGAAGCTTGTCCCCGATTTTATCGGCTATGCGTCCAGCTTGGATGGCGAAGATGAGCGGGAAAAAGGCATACGTGGCAGTTAAGAGTCCGATTTCAGTCATGTCAGCTCCTAAAGTGAAGGCTTGCAAGGAGATGATAGGCCTCGTAATGCTTAACATGATTTCAAAGCCAAACACGATACTAATGACGTAAAAGATCATAGATGATCCCTCTCTTTGTTCATAGTAAAATGTTTTGCTATTATAGCATGCTTAAAAGAACGAACGGAAGATGACCATGGCCAACGGTCGGAGCGTAAAAAATATGAAAAAAATGATCATTATTGATACTTATTTAAGATTTGACGTTAATGTATCCCTGACGAGGAGAGCATGATAGGATGTCAATAACTTAATGAAAGCGCTGTCATAAGTGAGGGCGCAAGGAGGAGACGTTCATGAAAAGTTACAAACAACGGTGGTTAATAAGCTTCGTAACGATGCTGACTGTGACGATGATGGTGAGCGCATGCGGTAGCAGTGGAAGTGGGAGCAAGGGAGCTAGTACGACGTCAACGACTACGGAAACGAGTGCAGGAACGAGTAAGGAAACGTCCACATCGAATGCAGCTACGAATTATCCGGAAAAGGCGATAACGGTCATTGCCCCGTCTGGTGCAGGTGGCGGTCTGGATGCAACAGCACGTGCGCTGTCCAAGGTAATGAAAGAGACGAATCTCGTTAGCGAATCCATTATTGTGGAAAATCGTCCAGGGGGCGGGCAAGCAGTCGGAATAGCAAGCTTTGTGAACAAGGACGGCAAAGACTCACACAAGCTATTCCTCCCATCGGCGCCGATCATTATTAATCATTATAAAAAAGAAGGTAATAGCCCTTATTCGCATAAAGATTTGAAGCCGCTTGCGCAGTTGACCAAGGATTACGGCGCGATCGTCGTCAAGGCGGACTCTAAGTACAAAGATTTAACCTCGGTGCTGGATGACTTGAAGGCCAAGCCAGGCGATGTCACGATTGCAGGCGGCTCTGCTCCTGGATCACAGGATCATCTGATCGCGATGTTGCCAGCAGTTAAGGCAGGAGTTGATCCGAAGACGATTAAATTTGTCTCTTATGATGGCGGCGGGGAGGCGTTGACCGCTTTGCTTGGTGGTAATGCAGACGTATTGTCCTCTGACATTTCGGGACTTGGACAGTATTTAAAGTCCGGTAAGGTGCGGGTGTTAGGCGTATCGGCCCCAGAGCGCTTGAGCGGTGAATTCGCGCAAATTCCGACGTACAAGGAGCAGGGCGTGGAGGCAGAGTTTGTGATTTGGCGTGGCGTATTCGGTCCGAAAAATATGGACCCTGCTGCGATTTCATTTTGGGAGAAGGCGTTAAAGGATATGACCGAATCGGAAGCTTGGAAAAAGGAACTGGCGACGAATGGCTGGGAAAATGGCTACAAAAATGCAGCAGATTTTGAGGCATTTCTAACGGAGCAAGAAAAATCGATTCAGGAAATACTTGGATCTTTAAGTATGTTAAAATAGAGTTGTTCTATTGAAAAAGAGAGGCACGGATTGTGCTCTCTTTTTCCGCTTCATACTATTTTTCCGCAGAAGGGTAGGTATTTAGCATGATGAATGAACAAGACGTAAAGGCTTCTGTGCAAGAAACGTTTGGAGCTAACGCTCACAAATATGTCGCGAGTGAATCGCACGCCAAAGGCGATGATTTATCACTAATGGTAGAGTGGATGCAGCCGCAGACGGATTGGACGGCACTGGACATTGCGACAGGCGGAGGACATGTAGCCAAGAACTTGGCGCCTCATGTTGCCCACGTAACCGTAACAGATTTAACACGCAACATGCTGGCTGCGGCACGCGGATTTATAACCGAGCATGCCGACAATGTCAGCTTTGTCGTCGCGGATGCGGAGCAGCTGCCTTTTTTGGATGGCACGTTCGATATCGTGACATGCCGGATTGCGGCGCATCATTTTCCGAACCCGAGCCAATTTGCTAAAGAAGCGGCACGTGTGTTGAAGCCGCATGGCAAGCTGCTCTTTATTGATAATATTGCTCCAGAGGAGCCTCATCTCGATACGTTTATGAATACGGTCGAGAAATTGCGCGACGACAGTCATTTCCGCTGCCATACGATCTCGGAGTGGACGGCGTGGCTGGAAGCGGAAGGGCTTGTCCATGTGCAGTCGCGCACACGTAAAAAAACGCAGTCCTATCCAACATGGGTACGTCGTACAACGCGTTCTGACGAGCAGATCGAGCAAGTGACGAAGTACATATTGGATGGAACACCGGAGCAGCACACGTATCACGAACTGCAAGTGGCCGACGGCAATATCGTGTCCTTTTCGATTGATGAGTGGATGGTTCTGTTTGAAAAAGGCGCTGACAACTAATTTTTATTTCTAATTATTAAGGTAGTAAACGTTTATACTTTCGTTCAGGGCGGCCTACCGTCCCGTAAATAATATCAATTTCCAGCTCCTGCTGGGACACCATAAATTCTAAGTATCTACGTACCGTAGAATGGCTCATGCCAGCTAAGGCGGCAAGTTCATCCGCGCTGACAGCATCGCGAGTATGGTTAAGATGGTCGCGAAGCCGCTTCAGGGTGAGCTTGTCAATGCCTTTAGGCAGCATAGTCGCAGCCAAAAAAGAGGAACTCGAAGCTCCGCCGGTAGTAGCGGCTAGGGGTGTAACAGTAAGAAGGGTCGTGTCCCGTTTACTGCCCGTACTCTTGTCACCGGGGATAAACAGGCGATCGACCTCTGTTTGCTCCATTAACAAACCTGTTCGCAATTGCTTTCGCACAGTCGTATAACGTTGAAGCATATCGTTAAAACGATCGATCATAATGGGCTTAATCAAATAACCGAACACGCCCCCACGTATTGCTTCGCTCACCGTATCCGCATCATTTGCCGCCGTAATCAAAATAATATCAACCCCACGGTGCTTACGTCTTATGTTCCAGAGCAGTTCAATGCCACTCATATCAGGCAAATATACATCTAGCAGCACGATTTGTGGCGTAAACACTTCTAGCAAATCCAGTGCTTGCTGCCCCGTGCTGGCCGTAGCGATGACACGAAACGAATTACGTTGAGCGAACTGCTCAACGATTTTTGACGCAATCTCATCGTCTTCGACAATCATAGCTGTTATCTGTTCTGTGCTCATGTGGTTTACCAGCTCCTTGGTCAGATTGGTGCTTGCAAGTTCTACCGCCGCAAGAACTACAACGGTCACATCGGTCATGTATCGTCTGTTATTTTTGGAATAACGACCGTAACACGGGCCCCCCCTAGATGACTGTGATCCATATACAACTGTCCACCTATAATAGAAAGAGCATGCTTAACGAGCGCAAGTCCGAGTCCGCGGTTCTCTCCTTTTTTTGTCGTATAACCGTCTATAAATAAGTACTGCTCATCCTGTACCTTAATGCCAGTTCCGTTGTCTTCAATATCAAATACGATGTCGGCTCCTAAATCGGTAAACGAGACGCGCACGATGCCCTGCGTGCCATTCTGTTCCTGCGCAGCTTCCATGCCATTGTCGATAATGTTGCCCAAAATGGTGACCAGTGCTTTAGCGTCAGTCTGAGGGTGCAACTGGGTTAGGCTGCTGTCGGGATCAATATCGAGTGTCACTTTTAACTCTTTGGCGCGATTTAGCTTGCCGAGCAGACACGCAGCCAGAAGCGGTTCAGTAACGGAGTTCATTAAAAAGGCGATCGTATCTTGCCTTTCTTTGACTTCATTAGAGATAAGGTGCAGTGCTTGATCATACTGCTCAAGCGTTATAAGTCCGTATATCGTATTCAAGCGGTTTAAAAATTCATGGTTTTGCGCTCGAATATGGTCCGTTGCGGCTTTCATTTTGGTAAATTGCTCGACTAATTGTTCGGCTTCTGACTCGGTCTGCAAGGTGAATACGGCACCGCGTACGGTATGATTCAATTGAATGGGGGCGGCTTGCATCGCGTAGAGCTGGTCTTGGATAAAAATACGCTGATGGCTTAGCTCGACTCCTGTTCGCGCAACGGTTTGCAGCGCTTCATGGAGGTGAGGTAGTTGCAGCTGTTCCCCAACATTCCATTCGCTGCCTTGCAGTAGTTCTCGTGCACGCCGATTCATCGAGACGATGTTGCCTTGCAAATCGACCGCGACTATGGCTTCGCGGATCGAGTCGAGTGTGGCGGCTTTTTCTTGGAACAAAAAAGCGATCTGCTCCGGCTCCAAGTTGAAAATAAGTCGCTTCACTCTGCGAGCAATGGCGTATCCCGCGAGCAGTCCTGCGGCAAGAATGATGGCCGTGAAATATACAATGTGGCGACGATATGTCATAATCGTCTCATCAATATCATGAAACAGATAGCCGACCGAGGATACGCCGATAATGTCGCCGTTGCTGTTGCGGATCGGTGTTTTTGCTTTGATGGCCTGACCGGAAATACCTGTTCCTTCATATATAATGGATTCGCCGCGGGCAAAGACTGGCTCATTGCTGGAACCCATCACTTTGCCGATATGTTCTGTCTTCTGGTGGGAGTAGCGAATGCCGTCTCGGTTCCCGATGACGACGTAGCTGGCTCCCGTATGAAGGCGGATCGCTTCAGCGATGGGTTGGATGATGTCCGAAGGTGCTGCGGTTGCAAAAGCTTGCGCAATTCGCTCATCCATTGCTGTAAGTTTGGCGACGGACATGGCCTGGTCGCCGATTTGCTTATGCATTTTATCGCTGAACAGCATAGAAAAGACAGCGCTTGCAAAAATCATGCTGGTGCATACGACGATCGCGATGAGCAGCATGATTTGGGTGCGCAGTGTAAGGCGAAATGGGATGCTGGGCATGTGAATATGCATGTGGAACGTCCTTTTGAATATGTTTTTGGTGTGCTGTTTATGTTGAGCTTGAAATTTGATGTTGAACTTGGGATTTGATATTGAATTTGGAATTTGATATCGAACTTGGAATCGAACGCGAATTTAGGAATGAATTCGAGATTGAAATTGAACTTGGAATTGAATGCGACCTCGAGATTGAAGTTGATTCAGCTAAGACGTTCCTTGCAGACTGTATGTCTACTTTCATGACAGAGAAGCTGTCAGTCCACGATAGCAATATACTTCGAAATGAATAGGGATACTAAGAGTTATTGTTGCATGGCGAAATTGTTGCTACGGAACAACTTATTGATATATTAGCAGAACGATCGGTGGAATTCACTAGTTTGTCACAATTCGCAGGGATAAGTGGAGTGGCTGGCACAATTGGTAGGTTGGTAGGTTGGTAGGTTGGTAGGTTGGTAGGTTGGTAGGTTGGTAGGTTGGTAGGTTGGTAGGTTGGTAGGTGTGGGGTCTGGGTATAGAATGTGGCATTCACTCTAATGTGAATACTGTAAATAATGTGAATGTTGTGAATGCTGTAAATTGTGTAAATGCTGTGAATGTCGTGAATACCGGACGTAGCGTAAATACGGTGAATACGAAAAGGAGAGGTGAATGAGATGGATCAGGAATTGCAACTATTCGAAATACCGGATCATATCGCGCCACAGCTGCGCATTTTGTTTGTAGGCTATAATCCGAGTCTGAAATCGGGGCAGACGGGGCATCATTATGCCAACCCGCGCAACCGATTTTGGACGATTATACATCAGGCGGGCTTGACGCCGCGTCGTTATCACGCGGAGGAAGACAGTGAGTTGCTGAAGCTTGGCTATGGCTTCACCAACATAGTAGCCCGCCCGACGCGCACAGCCGCGGAAATTACCCGCGACGAGTACGCGGAAGGGCGCGAGCAGCTACGGGCGAAGATTGAACGCTTTCGCCCACAGTACGTATGCTTCGTTGGCAAGGGCGTGTACGAAGCATATAGCGGCAGAAAGGATGCCGTTTGGGGCATCCAGCCGGAGTCAATTGTAGCGGGAGTGCGTGATTTTGTCGCGCCGTCATCGAGCGGCTTGGTGCGCATGCCGTTGGCCGAAATCGTGAGCATTTATCGAGGGCTGGGAGAGGTCGTTGGTGATAAAGGTTAAGCGTTTAGAGGGGGGGGGAGCATTGTCCAATGGATGATGGATTGAATTCAATCCATCCGATTCTACCTTTGAGACGAGGAATGCGATTTATTTTTGTAAGATTGAATCCATTTCATAATACCTTTAGCTGCTTAGTGATTTGAGAAAGCCTAAAGCTAACAAAAGTAGTGCCAAAGTGGAGTCCATGATGTTTGTTGAGTTGAGCGCACCCGACACCGATCTATGGCAAGCGTACTGTGGCTATTTATGGGTCGCCCCTCATCGCTTACCTCTAACGGTTACAGCAGTTGTTATTCCTAGAAATAACCGCAATTTTAAAATCTAACGGTTAAGGTGGAGCTTATTCTAATGAAATTAGCTGAAATAGCATTCAAAACGTCAAATAAGCTTTCTAAATAACCGTTAGAAATCAACATCGATGAATAGGAGCGATATAAGCTCTGTAAGATCCGTTAGCGGCGGGTACCATGCCATGAGAATCAATACTCAGTTGAACGCTTTATGGTAACTATGGTGAATGTGATAACTTTTGCACGACATATTACAATCGGTCACATAAAAAAGAGCCAAGGATTAATCCTTGGCTTTGTAAGCTTATTTCACTGCATTGAGTTTAGAAGCTAACTGTAGAGTGCAGCAACACTAAAATATACGGGACTCTCGTTACTCTTTCTGGTAGTTTAATGACTTATGAACGATCATCAACAAATGAGTTGTCATGTTGCCTCTATTAGCAGCACGACGACGGTTGATATTGCTGAAACAACAGCATTTGAAAATTGTGCCTACGTCATTTGTGGCAGCCGTAAGCTATTTCTTCTATATAAACCACATATATGATCTCCAAAAATAAATACTAGCCTGGCCCCAAGAAGGTTTCATGCTGACATCATTATGTTCTATACCGAATGGTGAGCTGTCATATTTGCAGTCAGCATCCACTCCAACGATGTAAAAAGATGCGGTAAGAGGAGTTCATTTTCATCCACTTGAGCAAGAAACTGTCCGCCCTCCCACATCGCGACGATGAGTGCGGCAGTCTGCTTTACAGGCAAGCATTCATTTAGTTGCTTGATCCGAATTCCTTCATCGAGTAGTTGCTCTATGACAATCAGTTGATCCATAAAAAATCTTCTTACTTTCTCGCGAACAGCTTCGCTTTCTCTGGCAGTCTGGGCAAACACAGTGAGAAAAGGGCAGCCTGCTTGGCAATTCCGCTGAAAAGGGTCAAAGCATAACATACGAAGCATAAATTCAATGCGGGCGACGACGGAAACGTGATGTTGGGAGACGATAGATGACGTTCTTTCAGAATAGTACTCTACCATCCGGTCGATAATGGTGAGCAGAACATCCTCCTTACTTTTAAAATGATAATAAATATTCGTCTTGGAAACTTTGCTTGCGGCTACAATATCATCCATGCTTGTCATTTGATAGCCAGTTGTTAAAAAAAGTTCAGCAGCGACATGAACGACAATTTCACGATTAGAATGTTTTTTTCGACTCATATTGGTAATTTACGCCATTTTAAGACAGTTTTCAACTTTATAATTATGCATATATAGTAAAAAATAGGTTAAAAAACATATATTTCGGATAATGGTTTCAAGCAGAATTGCTCACTCTGATCGCCATTAGGATAAATCGTCATCGAATTGACCCAAAATCAATAAATATCGTATTTTGTCGACTCTTGAGAGATTTTGTTAGTTGAGCTATAATCAAACCTATACACAATATATGATTAAATATTCACATGAACAGATATGGTTAAAATAACAGAAAAGAGCACACTATTCGAAAGGATAGGTCGCAAAGCTATAGGGGCTACCGCTTGCATACTCTACGCAGGTTAAGCCAGCCAGTTGCCTGTCATCGCAACGGTTATAAAGAAGATGACATTAAAGGGATGAAGCTTCTTCATCCTGCACAGAAAGGTCCTCCTCTAACCAAGGTAAAGGTCTCTTTCTTGCTGCAATGTCGTCTTTTTTTCTGCCCTTATAGAGCCCTTTGTCTCTTTGAAAGGAGGTTATAGATAGAGAGGGACAAGTTCTAATATATCTCTAACATCACGATTACAATTCTAGGAGGAGAAACATGCGAACTAATTTCAAAAAATGGACAGTATTGTTGATGACGACGGTAATGTGCTTCTCGATCTTCTCAACAACTGCTGGTGCAGCAAATCGTCCAACAACAATGGCACCGAACGGAATCGTTACAACTCCACACTACTTGGCTTCTGCTGCGGCGTTGGAGGTTCTTGAAGAAGGCGGTAATGCGGTTGATGCGGCTATCGCTGCACAAGCGGCTTTGGCGGTTGTGTATCCACAATACACAAGCATGGGCGGAGATGCATTCTGGCTCATCTACAACGCGAAGACTCAAGAAGTTAAAGCGTTGAACGCAAGTGGTCGCTCGGGCGAGAAGACGACAATCGATTTCTATAAAAATAAAGGCTTCGATAAAATTCCTTCCCGTGGTTACTTGGCAGCTAACACAGTTCCAGGTACGGTTTCTGGATGGGGCGAAGCTTACAAATATGCAGAAAAAACAATGAAATTGTCCATGGACTGGGATGAGTTGTTGGAGCGCGCAATCCACTATGCGGAAAAGGGCTATCCTGTAACACCTAACCAAGAAAGATGGACAAAAACGGCTATGGATCCTTCGAATAAAGAGTTGAAGGACTTGGGACGTTTCAAAACGTTTACGGACGTATTCATGAAGCCTAACGGCGAGTACTACAAAACAGGCGATGTTATGGTACAAAAAGATTTGGCTAACACGCTGAAGAGAATTGCTGATAAAGGCGCTGAAGAGTTCTACAAAGGCGAGACTGCTAAAAGAATCGCTGCTGACATTCAAGCTAACGGCGGCTCCTTGACTTACAAAGACTTTGCTGACCACAAAGCGGACTGGGTAAACCCAATCTCCGTTGACTACCGTGGCTACAAAGCTTACAACGTACCACCGAACTCTCAAGGTATGGCTTCCTTGTCTATCTTGAACATTTTGAACAACTTTGACTTGAAGGGTATGGGCGAAGGCACAGCTGACTACTACCACGTGATGGTTGAAGCTACAAAGCAAGCATTTGCTGACCGTGATAAATGGTTGACTGATCCAGAATTCGTTAAAATTCCAGTTGATCAATTGTTGTCCAAAGAGCATGGCAAAAACTTGGCTGCACGTATCGATATGAAAAAGGCAGCTGAAAATGTAAAACCGCTTGACCCTAAAGGTGACACAGTATGGTTGGGAATCGTTGATAAAGACGGTAACTCTGTATCCGTAATCCAGTCTCACTATTTTGACTGGGGCGCAGGCGTAGTTGCAAAAGACACAGGTGTTCTGTTGCAGAACCGTGGTAGCTTCTTCTCCTTGGATAAGAACCATATTAACGACTTGGAGCCTAAGAAACGCACATTCCATACATTGAACCCTGCAATGTTGATGAAAGACGGCAAGCCGTTCATGTTGTATGGTACGCAAGGTGGCGAGGGACAACCTCAGACACAAGCGGCACTTGTTACACGTTTCGTTGACTTCGGTATGACGGTTCAAGACGCTATTGAAGCACCAAGATGGTTGCACGGCCGTAACTGGGGAGAATCTGCTAACGGACTAAGAATGGAAGGTCGTATTCCACAATCCGTTATGGATGAAATGATTCGTCGTGGTCATCCGGTGAAGAAGATTGAAGACTACACAGACCAAGTTGGTCAATCCGGTATGGTCGTAATTGATCCGAACACCAACGTTAAATTTGCTGGCGCTGACCCACGTGGTGAAGGCGCAGCTATCGGCTATTAATCGTTAATATAACGGTAATGACGGATGAGGCAGGTCCAGGTGAACTGGACCTCCTCTGAAGTCCCCTCAACATATATAGCATGTAATCACATCATGATGCTAATACACACCTTCGAACATACATGCGGCTTACCCATAACTAGAGAACTTTATAGGATAGAGTGGAGGAATTATTAATGGACGCAAATGTCGGACAAGATTCGGCTCATAAAGCCGACAGTCTGATTCGCACGTGGTTTACAGGGAACTTGAAAAATAAGCTTATTGTCTGGTTTCTAGTTGTATCGTTTATTCCGCTCATTTCAACGTCTCTGTACGTGTACAATACAGGTACACAAAAGACGATAGAGAAACAAAGTGATTCTTATCTAGCACTTACGAAAAGCACGGCAATGATGATGGACTCTTATTTAGATGAACGTATGACGGAGATACGCTTGCTAGCGTCAACGACAGACATTCGCTCAGATGATCATGTACAGAAATCGGCTTATTTGCAATCGTTAAAAAAGGTAACTCAGGCGTATGACGGCAACACGTTTATTGGTACGGATGGCCTTGTGAAAGCAGACACATTCAAAGACAGTATCGGCATCAACTTGGGAATGCGTCCGTTTTTCAAAAACGGGCTGGAAGGCCAAGAAACGTTTACGAACGTAATCTTAGCCAAGACAACGGGCAAACGCTCTATTATTATGGCCTCTCCTGTTAAAGGAGTTGACGGCAACGTAAAAGGTGTGTTGACAGGGCTTGTCAATTTTGAAGGATTTACATCTAAGATTATGAAGGATTTGTACATTGATAACGGTGTCGGCTATCCGATTGTCATGGACAACCAGGGCAAAATTCAACTCCATCCGAATAAAGAGCTCATCGGAAAGACGGCGAAAGAAGCGAAGCTATCTGCTGGATTGACGACGATTTTGGATGGGAAGAAGGCGGAAGCGGCTTCATATACATATAGCGAAGCGGGACATAATTATACGGTAGCATATGCGCCAGTATCAACAGCTGGATATAGTGTGTACATGCATATCCCAGAGGATTCAATTACGGCTGCTGTAGCGTCGATTAAGACAAACGTAACGATTATCGTTCTACTCGTAAGCTTAGCTGTGATTGCACTTGCTTACTTTATTGCACAGCAAATTACACGACCAATTATAGCGGTGTCAAATGCAGCGGAGCTTATTTCTCAAGGCAACTTGAGCCTTGATGAGTTGCCGGTGAAGTCGCAGGATGAGGTCGGCAGGCTGACGACTGCGGTCAATACGATGATTAGGACGCTGCGCAGCTTTATCGTGCAAGTTAACCGTACGGCTGAAGACGTAACTACGTCAGCCGAGGAGTTGTCGGCAAATGCGGATCATACGAGCAAGGCGACTGAGCATATTGCGGTGTCGATCCAAGAGGTAGCGGATGGCACGGAGAAGCAAGTGAAGAACGTCGAGGAAAGCGTGCGCTCGATTCGTGATGTAGCGGAAGGCGTGCAGCAAATTGCAGCTAATGCGCAAGGCGTGGCCAACTCGGCGATGAGTGCATCCGAAAGTGCTGAAATTGGAAATCGTGCTATTCAATCGGTGGAGCGTCAGATGGAGTCTATTCATACGACGGTGAACACGATTAATGAGACGGTGAAACGCCTTGGTCAGCGTTCGGCAACAATTGATAACATTGTGCAAGTGATTTCCGGTATTGCAGGGCAGACGAATTTGCTGGCGCTTAATGCGGCCATTGAAGCGGCACGTGCTGGTGAGCATGGGCGTGGCTTCGCAGTCGTTGCTGGCGAGGTGCGCAAGCTGTCCGAGCAGTCGGGGGAATCGACGAAACAAATAGCGGAGCTTTTGGCTGCGATTCAAAAAGAAACAGCAGAGGCGATTGAATCGATGGAGCGCGGTACGCAAGAAGTTGCGGTCGGCATCGAAGTTGTCAATCAAGCGGGCGAGTCATTTAATGAAATTATGAACGCGGTTCAATCCGTAGCTTCACAAATTCAAGAAGTGACGTCTTACTTGGTGCAAATGAACACGAGCACCGACTATGCGGTCTCTCAAGTCCATGTCATTACGCAAGTGGCAGAGCAATCGGCTGAAGGCACGCAGAGTGTATCTGCGGCGACTGAAGAGCAGCTGGCTGCAATGGAGCAGGTTAGCTCCTCGGCGACGTCATTGGCGAAGATGGCGGAAGATTTGCAGTTGCATGTGCGTCAGTTCAAGGTGTAGAATTCGTCAAATCGATTTGACGGTAACTTAGAATAAATAGAAGGCCTTTAATTCCACGTAGTGGTTTTAAAGGCCTTTTTTTGAAATCAAACGCGAAATTTAGTTGTAGTAAAGTGTAAAGTCGAAAACGATTTTAGCGTATCTAATTTTGAAAAAGTAATGAAAGTACCACTTAAAGTCATCGTAGTCTACTAATCGTTGAGCTAGATTTATACTACGATAGAGCCAAGGAGAAATCCTTAAATTTAAGAAGGTCAAGGAGGTTTTGAACATGAAAAAAGTGCTATTAAGCTTGGTCGGTGCAGCGTTGATTACGGGTGCTTCGGCAGGTTCGGTGTTTGCTCATGGTAATTCTTTCGCTAAAGCTAGCGAGATCAAGAAGGTGGCTGAAGAAGGAAGTGTAACCTGGACGGATGATGATTATTTTTACTTCATCCCTAAATCAAGTCGTAATTACAGCATTAGATTGATTGGCTTAACGGCAGATGCTGCTTTGCGTCTTTATGATAAAAACGAGAAGAGCATAGCTAAGTCAAACAACCCAGGCACCGCAAATGAAGAAATTGTTCATTACTTGGAGGCCAATACAAAGTACTATATCAAAGTAATTGGTATGGATAAAAATAATAAATCATCTTACATACTAGACATCAACAACGCGAATTAAAAATGGACTCGACTCAGCCAACTTCTACGAACGGTAGAAGTTGGTTTTTTTATTGAGCGCTTTATAGCTATTATTAGAAGGAGTTACAAAGATACAATGGTTAAATTATAATAGTTGAATATACTAAGGATTATAGGAACGATCCTTAACACTTAACAGTTAACAAGTTGGACGACAATTGTTTGGGAGGTTACATTCATGGCCATTGCCGAAATTACAGTGATTCCAATTGGGACAGCCACAACGAGTCTGAGTGAGTATGTCGTGGGCATGCAGCATGCGCTGGAGCAAGTAGAAGGCATTCGTTATGAGCTAACATCAATGGGTACCATTGTGGAGGGGCCGCTGGACCGGATATTTGCAGCGATTCAAGCGCTGCATGAGAGCCCGTTTCAAGCAGGGGCACAGCGCGTGTCTACTGCAGTTAAGATTGATGATCGCCGTGATAAGGTGGCTTCGAGTGAGCAAAAGCTGCAATCTGTACGGGACAAATTGAATCAATAAATAGGTCGTTAGAAGCATTGTCAATGGGAAATCCAACTTTACCATAAATTACATATGAACTAAATGTTACATGCATACCGCTCCCTATGATAGAATATTGGCTGTTGGTTTTTGACAACCTAACACAACATGGTATTGCTATTGTACAAAAAGGGGAGCTTATTGTAATGAGCAAAGAAACACAACAAGTAAGAGTGGCGACCATTGATCCAAGTGCACTTGGATTGTTCGGTCTTGCGATTATCACACTAGTAGCTTCGTCCTCCAAGCTTGGTTGGACGGACGGGATTGCATTTGTACTGCCTTGGGCTATTTTCCTTGGTGCATTTGCACAATTATTCGCTTGTATTCACGACGCGAAAAAAGGTAACACGTTCGGTGCAACAGCATTCGGTGCCTTCACGTTCTTCTGGCTTGCAGTCGGTATGTCGTGGATGATTCAAAATGGCGTATTCGGTGAAGCACTTGCTGCACAAGCTGATCCTCGTCAATTGGGCGTTGCTTATGTCGGTTATTTGATCTTCTGCTTGTTCATGACAATTGGCGCAATGGAAACGAACAAAGTATTGTTCTATACATTTGTAGCGATTGATTTCTTGTTTATCGGTTTGGCAGGTAACGCATTTGGAATTATGGCGCACGCGATGCACATGTTGGCGGCTTACTCTGAATTTGTTATTTCCATGCTTAGCTTCTACGGTTGTGCAGCATCTGTGCTTAACATCCACTTTGGACGCACATTCTTGCCAATCGGTAAGCCTTTCGGCATTTTCAAAAAGTAATTCATAGCTTATATATAAACCCGGTCTGTTGCGGATGGAATGTCCGTATACAGCGCCGGGTTTGTTTTATGGAATCTGAGGAATAGAGAGTACGGTCTTGATATACGGCTCTTGCAGCAGGTCGACCGTTTCCTTGGCCTCGGCTGTGATATCTGTAATAATGCCGTCCACACCTAACGTATAACATTTCTCCACGCCTGCTGGATCGTTGACGGTCCAGACGTATAGCGGCTTACCTTTTAATTTAGCCGAAGTAATAATGCGCGCATTCACCCATGACTCTTCTAACACGAAAAAGTCGGCGTTGAAGTCCACGTCTCGTGCAAACGTGGCGAAAATAACATAACCTACTTTCAGCTCAGGTGCTGCCTTTTTTAAGTCCTGAACGAGCTCGTATTCAATGGCCTGCGCGACAACCCACGATTCTGCCTTATGGCGTCGTATCGTGTCTACAAACGTACCTACTAAGTCATGTTCATAACCGTGAGTTTTTAACTCGACATTGAGCTTGACCCGTCCCTTCATCGCTGTCAGCACTTCATCAAGCGAAGATACATAACCTTCAAACCCATTTTGGTGCAGCGGAAATTGTTGCAGCTGCGAGAGTGTCAAATCGTATACATTGACGTTATGCCCAGACAACCGCTTTAAATTAATATCGTGAATAACGGCTAATTTCCCGTCCTTCGTTTGCAATACGTCAAGCTCAATGTAGTCAGCGCCTGCAACGATAGCAGCATCGAATGCTTGCATCGTATTTTCAACGCCAGATTGGACATCGCCACGATGAGCCATAATCGTGAACTTATCCGGTGCTTCTCCGAAATGAGTTAGTTGGGCGGTTACACCCCAGCCGACAGCGATCATAATAAGCAGGCCAAACGTTGCAAATTTAGTCCGGTGCTGCTTTACAAAATAACGACGCTGCTCGCCTTTCTCCCATACGGTCAAATCCAAGTCGTCCGAATGGAGCTTAATGCTGCCTTCGCCTGCATAGCGCAAATATAGTCTCGTAATGACGGTAATAAATAGAGGCGTCATCACAAGCGTAAGCGTATAGGCGAGCACACTAATCAGCCAACTGCCGCCCAATATGACCATCTCGGGAATTTCCCTACCGCCTAGAAAGCTAAGTGCGACGATGAATAGAATAAACACGAACAGCAAAAAGCCAACAAAAAGCATGACCCACTCGATGATCATTTTGAACAGGGACCATTTGCTCTTCCAGAACAGCTTCATGCTTTTTCGAGCGGCATACCAGAAATGGTTTGTATGTTCCAATACGAGAATAGGTAAAGAGTATACACATAACAAATTTAAGACGAACACGAATGTCGCAAACAATATAAATATGGCTGTACCTAAGCCAGACTTCATTAATTCGCCTGTAATAAAGTTCGGAATAACAATGTTAGGTAGCAGCGATGAGCCAAAGCCTGCGCTAAGCATCGGGAACAACAGCAGCAAGTACATCGTTAAGCCGAATACACCGATACGCCATAACCCAGACAGACGTGACATAGCCTTTAGCAATACAGGGCGGATGCGAACGGTTTGACCTTTAGCGCCGTAATAGGCGATATAAATGAGGACGGCAAACTCGACGTAGATGAGCATCACGGCGACAGGTGCCATTAAGATAAGGCTGAGCAGCCCGTATTTACTGAATATGAAGCGTAGTAAATCGTGATTGGCTACGGTGTTATACCCGCCAAGATCGAGCATTTTATTAAAAATGAGCGACATAAACGGAATAAACAATCCAAGTGTAAGCAGCTTATATACAAGTTCGAATAGTAAAAATGGACGATAGGCATGTTTCCACACTTGAATGATGGCTCGTGTATTTTGAAACGATAATAAGCGTTCTTTTTTTTGATTGATTCGATTGAATAATCCCATATATTCAACTT
Organism: Paenibacillus sp. 481; assembly: GCF_021223605.1. Taxonomy (NCBI): domain Bacteria; kingdom Bacillati; phylum Bacillota; class Bacilli; order Caryophanales; family Paenibacillaceae; genus Paenibacillus; species Paenibacillus sp. 481. Next base: position 2,024,040 of record NZ_CP075175.1, on the reverse strand, counting down.
CTTTCTAAGTGGAGCTAAGTGTATGACGACATTTTACATATGTACTACTTCACATTATAAGGCTTTTTCCTAGAAAAATATAACTACAAAATGGAACGTATATTCGCTAGTAAATGATTGTCATCACGTTATTGTATGAAGAAAAGGGGATTAAAGTCGTAACTAGCTCTGAAAATAAGGAGGAAGACCTAGGTTGTTGTCGAATACCCAATATTTATATAATTTCATGTAATTTTCAATATGGTGATGAAGGAGAGTTGTCGTTGCAATGAGGTTTCTAAATAAATTCGGCGTTGAAATTATCGTCGTTAAAACGAAAGCTTTTCTTCACAAGAAGAGTTAGTACAAGCCATTACATCCATCCTGCATAAATTTTCACGCCGTATCTAAGGACTAAGAAAACACAAGAAAAAAACCACATCATGGATACTATAACACTCGATAAAATTGAAGGTTTTTTTAAACGCCAACATCAAGGGCCATTTTAACGGTGCATATAAGTATTTATCTACATCATAACCATAACATTGAGTTTGAATTCCCCTGTTAAATAGATAAAGTACTAGGTATAACGTTCTGCTATTGCAGGCGTTTTTTATTTTTATATGTCGCAAGGTAATCAAAAAAAAGGATAGCTTTGCGCATTGCTGTATACTCTCAATCAGATAATTTGTGCACAAGTGGTGTAGGGAAATGATGTGCAGCAACGATGAACTACTGCTCCTTATAAAGAGAGTCTTAAAAAGTGCAGCTAGATAATGCGATAAAGGAATAAAAAGAATGTCCGGTCTATAATTACGAAAAGGAAGGTCCTATAATGAAGCAGCCTCGCAAATGACCTATGCAGTACCGAGGGTCTAAAACGCAAAAAGTTGTTGCAAAATCAGCATGTAATAATCGAAGCTCATACTTCAAAATTGAGACGGGAGGGCGTACATCTAGCACTCCTGTAGCCATGCGTATTGGTAAAGTTTCGAGATTTAATTGGTATCTATTCTTTGAGAGGGATTATACGTTTACTGGTGACCAATTAAAGACTGTGTCTACTTACTTAATAGAGGCTCACTGTGTCCGCAACGATAGTCATTAGCCGCAAAATGAGAAGAGAGATGCCCTGTCGTCATGTTCAACGACTTTCGAGACATCCCTCTTCTCACGAAACGGCTTGATCCAAGCTATTGTATCTACTATGAAAATTTATAAAAATTCAATCCTCAATTTACACCCAACCGCGAGCTTGCATTGCCTCGGTAACGCGCTTAAGCGAAATCATATACGCTGCCGTACGAAGATCCGTATCGTACGTCTTCGCTAAATCACGAACCGCTTCGTACGACTGTACGATCGTCGTTTCTAGCTTCTCCAATACTTCGGCTTCGCTCCAGTAGTAGTTCATTAAGTTCTGTACCCATTCAAAGTACGACACCGTAACTCCACCAGCATTCGCCAAAATATCCGGAATGACGATGGTACCCTTTTTGCTCAAGATGCTGTCTGCTTCTGGCGTCGTAGGGCCATTTGCTGCCTCTGCCACGATACGTGCCTTGATGCGTGCTGCATTTTCCTGCGTAATTACGTTCTCAAGCGCAGCTGGAATAAGGATATCTACATCAAGCTCTAGCAATTGCTCGTTCGTGATATGACACGATGGGCCATAATTAGCGATAGATGATTCGTCTTTCAATTGTTCCACACGGTCAATTTGCAATCCGTTTGGATCGTAGATACCGCCACGTGAATCACTTACGGCGATGATTTTACAACCAAGTTCAGCTAACAGCCGTGCTGCAATGCGTCCCGCGTTGCCGAAGCCTTGAACCGCGACAGTCGCTTGTTCAATCGGTAGGCCGATGTCTTGCAGTGCGGAGCGAATCGCGTATACGCAACCTTGCGCCGTAGCGTTCGTACGTCCTTGAGAGCCGCCTACGATAATCGGCTTCCCTGTAATGACGCCTGGAGAATAATGTCCTTTAAGGCGGCTGTACGTATCCATCATCCAGCCCATAATTTCTGGTGTCGTATATACGTCTGGTGCGGGGATATCACGTTCAGGGCCGACAATGTCAGCAATTGCTTCCATAAAAGCACGGCTCAAACGCTCGAGTTCGCGCTTGCTCAATGTGCGCGGGTCGCATATAACGCCACCTTTACCGCCGCCGTAAGGCAAGCCGACAACGCCACATTTGAATGTCATCCACATGGATAGCGCTTTAACTTCATCCAGCGTTACATCGGGGTGGAAGCGAATGCCACCTTTTGTTGGCCCGATAGCATCGTTATGCTGGGAACGGTAGCCTTCAAAAATGCGTACCGTGCCATCATCCATTTGTACGGGAAAGTTGACAGTGAGTACGCGCTTTGGTCGTTTGAGCAATTCTGTAATATGCAGAGGGAGTTGTAGCTTAGTCGCTGCTGCATCAATTTGCTGTTTCGCGATTTCGTACGGATTTAGCGTTTCTGTCTGCTCGATTTGTGCGGTTTTCATAGATATCAACTTCCTTTCAACTGGAAAATAGGAATGCTTTTCAAACATTATAAATACAACGTACGGATTTGAATATAGAAAACCAAACAATAAATGGTAATATTTATATGATAACGCGATCTTTTTTGCGTATTTTTATCCAAAAAAATATGTTTTTAATACAAAAGCTTTATGTAAACCCTTACATTTTGCGGTTATGCATTTTTTAAACACGTATCGTGACATTAATGAAAGGATGTTGTCATGCAAATAAATGTGTAGATCGGAGGGGCTGTGCTAATATACGAAATATCACAATATATAGAAGGTGAACCAATTGAAAAAAGTCGCGATTGCATTGATGGTTGTTGTCGTATTTGGTGTCGTGCTGGGTGCTGGATTGGTGCTCTCGGGAGTAGACCTCGCAAAGGTGAAGCAGCAATGGGGTGCCACGAAAATGTACGTTCAAATTACGAACAATGGGGATAAGCAAGGTGCGGACGAGGACTCGTCACGTTATTACTATCAACTAAAAGCGTATGATAAAGATGGCACAGAGACGCCAATTACATTTAGCGCGCATAAAAACTTGAAACAAAATGCTTATCTCCTTGTGCATGTAAGGGAGTATACAGATGATAGAGGAAATCACGAAGTAGCCACCTATGAAGAAATTCAATCTGAGGAAATACCGCAAAAGGCTAAAGAGAAGATGGACAACACAGTACAAATGACGAACTAACTCATTTCAAATAAGCCCAGCTTATCCTATCTTACTATAGCTCACTCTAGCTCATTCTAGATCGTACATGCTCATTCATAAACACTTGCTTGTTTTTACTGCTAATCAGTTAGTCAGTAAAAGGAGCAAGTGTTTTTTATTTTCCATGTACAGATGGGAATGATTCAACACTGTTGCAAATGTTGGGATGAAATGGTATGAAAGTTATGGTAGGATACTTCGTTATTAGAAGTATGGCTTAAACGTATAACGAGTTAATATTTTCGCGGTTTCACGATTCAACGATTTAACGGTATAACGAATTCAGGAGGATAGCAAATATGAAATCTTATCGGTTGTTTCTTACCACACTAACGGTCACAGGCTTATTGCTGTCAACAGTTCCTTTGTATGCAACTAACGTGTCAGCTGCATCGAAACAAACAGCTTCACAAGAAGTGGAAACGATGACTGAACGCGAGTCTGAGCATAATGAGCTGACCATATCTCATATAGATGCCCATGTTAAGGATGCTGCATTACAAGCAATAAGAGAAATTGCACCTAATAAGGTAGTAGAGCTGAATGAGGTCGTGTTATTGCCAGATAATCGGTATGTGATTTATTCGAAGGAAAAAGATGTCGATGTCACAGTCGAGCAGTCTGGCAAGGTACGTTCGGTTAATGTGCAGTTTAAGCTGCACGAAGTAGACCCTTCTTTAATGGATATGGTAAAAGGTCATTTGCAACAAATGGATGCTAAGCGAACGTATACGTTCGATAAGATAACGCGCAGTAAAGCTCATTTTTCAAATACAGATAGGTATTCCTTTATGGGCAATAATAAATTGTTTGTGGAAGTGAATGCAAAGAGTAATCTGATTACGTATGTGTCGACTGAATATGCGGTAAACGGTGTCGAGAAGAGTGCACTGGATACGGCAAAAACGGCGATAAAGCAGTTTTCGGGCAAAGATGTGGCTTTTGATAAGGCGCTGCGCGTGCAAGTCGGTAGTGTTGACCTATGGAAGCTATATGATCTAAAGGCGGATTATGTCGTCAATATTGAGGCAAACATGGGCAATGTCGTATCTATTTTGGCCAAAAATAAGTACATCGCACCTAAGCAAGGGCAAACGAAAAAAGACGTGTTTGCTGTTCCTTTCTATTCAAGTGAGCAGGCGATAAATGCGGCAAATTCCATGGTTCAACAGCTATTTAATGTTCAGTTAAGTGGAACTAGCGTAGATGTGAAGTTAGATATGTACACGTTCACGAAGCAAGGGCAGCCTTCCATTCGCGGAGTGATTAATAGTAAGGGAGAGTTCTGGCAGTTTAAAATGTTGGAGACGAGATAACAGCTACATATCGTGTCATATTCGTCTTATGACAGTTTGTCACTATGCCATATGACAAATGAGCAGGTATATTCACCCTTAGACATCTGATTGGTGTGAACACATATTAGGGAAAAGGGTGAATGTATTTGTTTAAGAACAGTGTAAAAATGTTGATTGTAATCATGCTATCGGGAATGTTGGCGCAAACGAGTCATGCTATGATTGTGCCGCCGAAGCCGACCGAGAACACCAGCCTTATTGTGCAGGATGTTACTATAGTAGATGTGAAGACAGGGAAGCTTAAGCCGAATCAATCGGTTGTAGTCACAGACAACCAAATCGCACGCATTGATGATACGAGTGATATCGATGTTCCTGATAAAGCTCGTATTATTAAAGCCTCGGGGAAGTATCTCATTCCAGGCTTGTGGGATATGCACGTGCATATGGATAATTATATGGATAGCGCCGTGCCTCACTTTTTGGCAAATGGAGTGACGGGCGTTAGAGATATGGGCTCTAGTCTCCATCATGTTCAAATAACACACAAACTAAATCAAAAAGGCACGTTAACTCCCCGCATCGTGTATTCCGGCAAAGTCGTTAATAAATTTCCGAATAATCAGGTGCCACCGCATCAATACAATTTGCAAACTGAAGCAGAAGCCCGTAAAGCGGTGCGGCAGTTGAAATCATACAAGGTGGATCATGTTAAAATTTACTCTCACATTTCGGAGAACATGTATAAGGCTGTTGTTGACGAAGCAAACAAGCAGCAGCTACCGATTAGCGGTCATTTACCTTTTACCGTAGGAGCAGGAGTAGCTTCTAATGACGGTATGAGAAGCTTTGAGCATTTGCACGGTATGCACATAGCTACGGCTTCTAAACAATCAGGCCTATTCAATCGATTTGTGAAGCAAGCAGAACAAGGCGCTCTCGACAAAGATCATTTGCTTTACTATGAATATGAACTTCAAGCAGCAGCACAGTATGATGCTGTGGAAGCTGGGAAACTGTTTGAAATTTTTAAAAAGAACGAGACGTATCAAGTTCCCACGCTTGTCACGATGACAAGTTTAAATACATTGGCTCCGGATGAGCGTATTCGATTTATTCAGCCAGCTATTCAACAGCAATGGGCTCAGATCATCAAACAGTCGCTAAAAGATAAAAAAGCGGGTGTTCTTCTTAAGAAAATGGAGCAGATTAATTTGGATTTAGTTCGCAAAATGAATCAGGCGGGTGTTCCGATTATGGCTGGTTCTGACGTGACGTATGGCATGCAAAATTTATATTACGGCTTTAGTTTACATGAGGAATTACAGCTGCTAGTTAAAGCGGGGCTTAGCCCGCTGCAAGCTCTGCAGTCCGCTACGATCAACCCAGCACGCTACTTGGAAAATGAGGATCAGCAAGGCACGGTTGAGGCAGGGAAACAGGCGGATCTCGTCTTACTAGACGCTAATCCGCTGACGGATATTCGCAACACAACTCGTATTCATGCGGTTGTGATGAATGGGCATTTGCTCGATAAGACAGCGCTCACTAACATGGTGAAGACGTATCCTGTCATTGAGGAATTCTCGCGTTCTCGTAAGAAGAAATAAGAGACTGCATGTGATAAATATGTTTATCGATGGAGGAACTTTAAATTACCCGCACTAGGCACTGCTTTTATAGCGGTGCCTTTTTGTTTTCGATTTACGAGATAGGTAAAACACGGTGAACTATATACCATTATTTCATGTCAAAAGGAGGGCACGCATATGTCCACGGGTTCGCAACTATATTTAACTATAGGCGATCTCCTTAGACAGCACAGAATAGACGCAGATTTGTCTGTCCCCCAACTACAAGAACTGTCAGGAGTTCATCGCACAACGATTGCAAGAATTGAAAATGGGGAGATTAAGCGATCAGAGTACGCCACTATTCAAAACATTGCCAAATCCTTGAACACTCCATATGAAGTGACTGTCGAACACTACATCTGTGTCGTTCCAAGAATTGATATACTGCTTTCGATTTTAGAAGAAGTTATATCATTAGGCAGCGCTTCACTAGCTTCAAAAATAGCCATCAAATATTTAGAGTCCCCAAACGAAGATAGCTTTGACGCAATCGAGAAACTTTACGATATAACAACCACCTGTAAAGCCGAGCCAGCACTAAAATATTTGTTGTTTCAAACCATTATTGATTATTCCCGTGATCACGGAGTCATGCTGTATCTAGCGAAGGGACAATTGCAATCGTACTTCATAGAACGAAACGACTTTACTCGATTGGAGTCCACGTATCAATATGGGAAACACATCTTAAATTATAAAAATTTCCTTTCACACGACGAAAAAATTTTGCTGTACTACAAGCTGGCGGTTCATGCTTACAGTTTGACACGTTATGATGAGTGCAAACATTATTACAACAAATATATCACTTTCAAATTTGCCGGAAGTGCTGAAAAACACCGAGTGGCTAACGCCTTAGTTGAAAGTAAAGTTGGTAACACTGCCTTTGCAAAGATTGAGCTAACTGCCTGTTTGCAAGATGCAGCGGACAATAATTTTATTCACATTGTAACGGGGCTGCTTGAAATTCATCTGCAAAATGATGACATTGCCGCAGCTCAAAAATTGTTTTCCTACGATGATAAGATACAGGGGATCGTTTTTTTAACGCCGATGGTAGGAGCTGAAATTGCTCGCTATTATAGAATAAAAGGGCATGTATTATCGGCTTTAGCAGAGTTTGATTGCGCAGTTGACGCCTACTTGACGAGCGTAGAGAAGTATACCTACATTTCAAAACGTGAAGAAGCGTTCGATAGCTTCCACCACGTAACGGAATTACTCCTTAACAACAACGAACTGATTGGCGTTGAGACTATTCGCAAAATCAACTCCGTGTGTGCTGCTCTACGAAAAAAAGAAGAGTTAATATGAAAACAAAGATAATCGGATTCATTTGTTTAGTGGTATTAATTATTGTGGTACCAGTAATAGACCCATCCGCTATTACACCAATGAGTGTGCCAGGCCCTGAATGGAAGCCATGGTAATTTAATTGTTAGAGCAGGTAACCATAAGTAAACCACATGAGGATTTGGGAAATAGCTGGCCTCATCGACTATAAGAAGAACTCACGTAAAGGTCAGTTTCAGACTGGCCTTTTTGAGTGTCGAAATACCTCCATATTTCCCCGTGGATTAATTAACCAAGTGATTATACACTTAACTAAGATGCCCGATCGGCGTATACGATGTATGTATACCAATGTACATCAGAGAAATCATTTTAGGGGGTAAACACATCATGAAATGGTACAAAAAAGGTTTAATCGGCTTGAGTGTAGCCGCATTACTTCTATCCGTTTCGCCTTTTACGACTGTAGTAACCGCATATACAAAAGAAGTCAGCCTTGCAAATGTGGATAAACAAATCATTTCCGTTGTTAATCAGACCATAAAGGAGTTAGTACCTAATCATAATCTAGAACCTGTAGCCGTTTCTGAATATAAAAACGATTTTGGGGTTCAAATCATAGAATTTGAATTAAGTGATGAATCTTCAAGAGTGTTAGTAAATAAAAAGAGTAAGCAGCTCATTTCGGCGTATATCCCATTTACGGGTGAAGAAGTTGATCCTGCGATAATGGAAAATGTGCTTGACCAGCTAAAACGGTATGATAGCGAGCTTGAATTTGAACTCAGTCATGCTACGCGCCTCAAGGAAGTAGAAGATAAGCGAGATGAGTGGATTTTTTATGACAAAAAATCATATGCGAATCATCTTGTTATGGATAACAAGACAGGGAATCTAATCGAGGTTCAGACAGACTATCGTATTTCTAAGCTAAATCCTAAATTAGTACAAGTAGCAAAAAAAGCCTTAGTGGATATGAAGGGGAAATCAGGAGCGGTCAAGCATGTTGAGCGTCATACGGCTAAGCGATATAATTATGACTTTTTTACGATTACGTTTGCTAATGGAAATAGGGTTAAAGTGGATGGTAGAACCCATAAGGTATACGTTGTCTACTTGAAGGAAAAGGATAAAGGCTCTGCTTCCACATCATTTACAAGCGCTAAAGTGAAAAAAACAGCAACACCGCTCGTTAAAAAACTATTTAATATTGATTTAAAAGATTACACGGTACCAAAGCCTATTTATGCATATGCTTTTAAAAAAGGTAGTAAGCCTACGATAAGTCATCCTGAAGTAGGTGGATACATCAATGATAAAGGTGAATTCTATCAGTTTTGGATTGATACGGGCGAAGCTATTTTTAATTAGCAGGTTAGGTTGAATTGTATTTATCTTGGGGGAACGCGTAGCATGAAATGGTACAAAAAATTAGGGATTGGACTCCTCATAAGCAGCTTCGCATTTATCGGTTGGTAGTCAGCTGATTCACTGTGCCTCCGCTCCTAACGGTCGCCACAGTTGTTATTTCAGCGAATATGAACCCATTCAACATTTAACGGTTATGATGGCGCTTATTACGATGAAAACAGCTGGATTTTGAATGAAATTGGAGAAGTAAGCTCACCTATAACCGTTAGAAATCAAAACGAGATAAATTTGGCGATATAGCCACTATGGCAACCGTTAAGAACTAACTTTGCTTTCTCGACAGCCTGAAGAGATATGCACTTATTAAAGTGCATATCTCTTTTCCATTAGCCGAAATAGATAGCGTACTGAAGGAAAAGGTATTGGCACAGCTTAAGAAATATAATCCTCAGCTTACATATGAATTAAAGAAGGATACGTGTATTAATACAAAAGGTGAGTTCTATGAACTGACCATTGCCATGCAATACGTGGAGTTGTTAGAACGCGTCGAATAAAAATAGTTCGGACCACAATGCGTGGAAGTCATTTTCTAACGGCATTGTGGTCTTTTTTTGCCTCGAATGCCTGCCGATCGATTTTTATCCAGACCAAATAGAAAAATTTTATATTAATTACTTAAAAATATTTGTTTCCTTATGAAACACAATAAAGGATTTTAAATTTAAAAATGGTAGTTAATATTTTTAAAGTATAAACTTACAAAACTAATTATGGATTTATTTACCTATAAGTCCTATAATCATATCGAAGTTAATTATACTAGGCGTTGTTGTTTCATAGTCGTAGTCATAAAGGCACAGCACATTCGCTCTTAATTAGGATGAAGACGGTGATCGTTTCTTGATGAGTGCATCAAGAAATAGTCACCTTTTTTAAATGAATGAGCTTAAGGAGGCACTTTCAATGCATGTAAATAAGCTGGAATCGAAGTCGCTTAAATCCATTACTGCTTTACTTGCTATTACCGGGCTACTAGCCACAGCAACACCGTTACATGCCGAACCTACATCTTCGACCAAAGATATATATTTTCCCGAATCTATATCTTTCAATGAAATTATAACTATTCCTGAATTTTCATCCGATACGGTGAAGATTTATTTCGACGAGAGCGGTAAACATAACTATGTGAGTAAGAACAAACACATATCGGAGATGGATAAAAAGTTCGTAGACGCAGCGCTTAAGGCGATTAAGCCATACTGGAAAGGCAAGGATGTGAAGCTAGAAAGAGCAGTTGTTACCGGACCCTATATTGATTTTTACACCAAAAACGATGAAGCGAACGTTACGTTAGATCAAAAAGGGACTCTCCTCTTCCTGCATATCGAAATCGAAGTCGCAGACGCTGGCGCAAAGGTGTTGGATGCCGCGAAGCAGTATTTGAACAAGCTAGATGGCAATCGCTCATTTACGTTCGAGAGGGCCAGTCGCTTACATGATGAATCAGGACAGAGTGTCAATCTGTCAGGGCATGATGTGCATATTACGGTTGATGTTAACACGAATAAAGTAACGAATGTAAATGTAACATTCAAAGCTGGGCAGGTAGATTACAAGACGCTCAAGGTTGCGCAGCAAGCGAGTGAGAGCTTTATCGGCAAAAAGGTAACTTTTACGGGAGCTTCGCGGATTATAGACAAAGAGGACAATTACTGGTCGCTTGAAGACGAGAAGACAGGATTTCAGGTGGCGATTGATGCGAAGTCAGGCCTAGTTATGCACATAGTGAAAAATAGCAAGCCAGTATATTATAAAGCGGGAGAACAGCCGCCGAAGCCGTCTGCCAAGCGTTATTATACGAACAAGAAGGCGATCGCAGTGGCAGCTCCTATGGTGAAAAAAATATTTGCAGTCGATATAAGCAAAGACTACGTCGTGAGTGGGGATTTGGAACTTTACATTTTCAGTAAAAAAGGGAAGCCTGATATTGTGGGGATGGTAGATGCCAAAGGGCAGTTTATTTCTTTTAGCGTTGATAACAGCTCTAGTAAATAAAGGAGAGAACCTTGTCAGGTGATGAGATGATCCATGGTTTGCGAAGCGACACCTCGGTATTCCGACAAGGTGTCGCTTATTCATCGTTGCGTTAACTGCGGCCGTTCATATGACAGCATAACATATCGTACATAAGGTCAATTTTACGTACGATTGCTTTGCTATAGACAAGCTCAACCTTTAATAGCACTTTCGTGATTAAGCCTAGCGTTTGAAAGGCTTTGCTAAAGAGATGAATCTTGGCATATTCGAGCGCACTAATAAAAAAATGGTCAAAAGCAGCATCATATTGCTCGATTCGGCAAAATAGATCCCCTTTAAGCCTAAAATAATAGGCTCGTTTTGACTGTTGCAGAGGTGTATTCATCGGCAGATTTAAAATGATGTCTTCGTAAGCTAGCAGTTGCAAAGCGGTGCTAGTATCGTTGTTGGCTAAAAGCAACTCCATTAATCCAGTAATGATATAAAGAAGACTGGCGTGTGAGCCTTGTTGCAGACAGTCATCTAAACATGTATAGAGTTGTTCGATAGCGTCCTCTATATGCCCTAGCTTTCCGTTGATTAGCGCGGCTGTAATGTTAGTAACTTCGGACGCTGCCGTAGTATGCGGGCGATTGGACATGCTTAACAAATGCTGTCCTTCGGCATATAGGCCTAGCTCATAGTACGCGCCACAAATGGTCAAGCGAGCGTACATGTTCATGCTGGGAGAGATTCGATGCTGTTCGAGCACGTAAGTGCATAACTGGATAGCGTCCTCGTACAGCATCATATTGTAGGCTTGGACGCCCAATATGTAGTGAAGCTCTACGCGATCTTGTGGGCATAAAAATTCAGCGTAATAGACCACTTCTTGGCCAAGTTTGTAGGCAGATTCATACTTGCAGGGGTCATTTTTCTCAATGTAGTATCGTTGAAGAAGTCCTCTAGTAAAATATTGTTGGATACCGTGGCTTCGCGAGTAATCCGTAATGATTTGGTATAACATCAGTTGCAGCTGAACATCTGTTACACTCGTCGCTGTCTGGTACAATTGTGCGACAAGATCATAGCTGTCTTCGCGCGGAGATTGTAACAATCCGGTGGCAAGCTTAATCATGGAGGTAGGGTCGGATGCTTGAATAGCTTCCAGCATTAATTCGTGTAGCACGTCGGGTCGGTCTTCAACCTGAACGTAATGGTGAATCAGTTCTTCATGCGGGATGTGCAAAATGGCAGCTAACGCTTGCAGCGTTCGAAATTCGGGGCGTTTTGTTCCTCCGTTTTCGATACGGGACAAGCCTGCTTTGTCGACGCCTGACAATTGTGACAGTCGCCTTAGTGAGAGCTTTATTTCTTGTCTTCGTTGTCGAATAAGGTCGCCGATCGTGGTGTAATGCAGCGACACGGTCTTCATCTCATCACCCTTTCGAGTAATTGATGGGTTACAGCTTGTTACAGCTTTTGACACTATATTACCATCATAGACCTTTTCTGTAAATTGATATTATAATGCTGAACGCACTTTTTCACCATTTTTTTGTTTGCGATTTCGTGCATAACGCTCTGCCCAATAACGTTCGCCCAGTAACGTTTATTCCAGCAACGCCTGTCCCAACAACGTCTGTCCCAATAACGTCCGTCCAGCAACGCCTGCTCAACGACGCCCGTCCCAATAAGAACAGAGCAGATTCGTCAGCCGCCCTGTTCTTATTTATCCTTTTTATAAGGCGGAGTTCTTCGCAATCGTTAAAGCCTTGCGGACGAGCTGATCGGCCTGACGCGTTGTCTCTGGCAGCCGATAATGCGGCGTCAATTGTAATATCCAATCGCACGCCGTACGTACCGAAATACGATGGCCGATGGACACATAAATCGGCTTAATGTTGTGCTGGGTCCGCAGTACGTGACCAATAACCTCATCCTGATCAAGCATAGGGGCAACAGAACCTCGTGCAGCGTCTGGCTCTTGTGCATCTCCGAGTAACTTTGTTTTCCCACATCCGATAGTAGGCACATCGAATAAGACTCCCAAATGACTTGCTAACCCAAATCTTCTAGGATGGGCAAGCCCTTGTCCATCACACACGATTAAATCAGGTGCTGTGGCTAGCCCTTTCAGTGCTTTCACGATCGGCGGCAATTCTCGAAATGAGAACAAGCCTGGAATATACGGGAACTGGACAACATCTTCCGCTATAACTGCCTCGACAAGCTCAAGCGTACTTGCATCCAATACCGCCACGGCCGCAATAAGCCGATCAGAATGTTCACTGTACGCGACATCAACACCTGCCACATATCGCACATGATTCAGTTGGTCGATCTTACTTACTTTAGTCGCTAATTGCTGTTGTAGCTTGATGGCGTCGGTTTCGCTTAAATTCCAAGGATGTTCTATAATTGGCTCCACGCTGAAAATCCTCCTGTTGTATCAGAATCCATTTTACCATTCGGGTGAAGGGAAACACATATGTGGTGGCGGAGGCGGCTGCTTTGCTTTTTCCTTCGGGTCCTCTACCAACTTAAACTCTATCATGTATTTCATCGTCATGTTCACAATTTCGAACACTTTACCGTACATATTTATTTTTGAATAATGTAACGAGCTGTAGATGTATGCGGGAACAGCTTCGCGAGCCATTTTTTTGCGTATAAAAAAGTCACCTTTAAGTTTATGAAAATGTGCTGTCCGATAATCTTGTAGGGGTGAGCTTATTGGGTATTCCATAATGCGGTCCTCATCTTGGATCAGATCGGCTGCGGCTTGGAGGTCATTTTGCTTCAAATATAATTCCAATAATTCCGTTGCAAGATGGACGTAGTTAGACGGTGAAGTAGTTGCTAAGCAAGTTTCTAGTTCGATTATGGCTGTTTTGGTTTGTCCTGTTTTGCCGTATAGCATGGCGGTCATGATGTTCTTGTTTTGTTCGGCGTCTGGTGAAGAGGATGTATTGTACATGTGCAGGAATCGTTTCGCGAATTTATATTTACCTAAAAAGTAAAAAGATCGGCATGCGGCATAAATAGCTTCCATTTGGTGGAGCTCATTTTTTTCCTTGCTATTAATGACGTGTGAACATAGAGCGATACAGTCATTAAATTGCAATCGCTTGAAAGCGTGTATGCTCATTTTGGCATATAATAATATCTTTTCTGGAGCAGAAAGTGACTTCACGTGCTCAAGCACTTGTTGGCCGAACTCGAATGCTATATCTAGTTGAGTGTCATCTTTACATTTGATTAAATATTGCTGAAGCAGGCTCTTCGCGATAAATATTCGGATGTGATGTGTCGTGCAGTATTGAATAATGGTCTCGTATAAACACAATTGAAGTCTGTCGTCCCATGACGTGGTCGTGATCATATCGTATAAACGTTTCACATTGAAAATGTTATACAGATTAGGGGACTCTAGCAATTGTGCGGCGATTGATGCCGTTAACTCATACTCATGAAGTGGGATCGTTGCGATTAGTAGGGAAAACCACTGTTCAGGTTGCTGCTTCGTGTCATTAAAGATGCTAATGATCATGGTAGGGGGCAGCTTCAAGCTTGTCATAATGGGAAAAATGGTTGCTAGATCAAGCTCCGTACCTAAACCTTCTTCTAGTTGTAATACAATATCTTGATGTACACCCGAAAGCTCTGCCAACTCGACTATGCTTAATTGCAATTCTTGTCGCTTCTGTTTCATTACACTGCCTATTTCTCGGAGTAATGTTTCTGGTGGCATGTTAAGCTTCATGGGCGTCACCTTCCGATTTATATTCATTACCCGTTTAAATTACCATATTTTTATGTGTTTGTGAATAAAAAAGAGAAGCTTCTTAATGAAGCTCCTCTTGTAGTCGTTAAATGTTCGGTTTTGGTTAGCGCCGTTGCTTGCGTAGTTGCTTACGCACTTGCTGTACGTTTGCGGTCATAATTGCGCTTCCAGTCCAGCAAGCCGTCGACACAAAGTGCAAGGTTAATAACAGCCAAAATAATCATGACGTACAATTCTGTCGACAGGAACACCACGATCGTAACGATGTTGTACACAATCCATAAATGCCATGTTTCCAAAATCTTTTTACTAAGCATATATTGCGCTATTAATCCAAGAACAGCTGTCAGAGCGTCCAAGTAAGGGAACTCGGAACCTAAGTATTGAATTTGATACCAGCTCCAAGCAAGCCATGCCATGACAATGATGATGCTGTAGATCGTCCAACCTTTTGCATCTAAACGAACCGTAGAACGTACATCTTCCGTACCGCTGCTCGTTTTCCAATAATACCAGCCGTATACGTTCAGCACGAGCTGAACCGCTGTTAACACGACCATGGCATAAAGTCCTTGCGTATAGAAAATGTAAATAAAGGCGGATACGGCCATAATGCCGAACGCGAAGTTTAGCACTCTCTCACGCGCTAACAGCCATACATTAATGATGCCTGTAACAGAAGCGAAAATCTCGATGTAACTCGACTTCATCGTGAGGCCGACAACAAGGCAGATGATGCTCGCAATAAGGACAAATATCGGACTTCTGAACACGACTTATTCTCCCCTTTGTGTCTTCTAATTAGGATGTAATTCCAGCTGGTATAACGTGAAAAATGTTACGCTCTTCAGGTGGGACTGTCAAGGAAAATACAGGTGCATACATAAAAAAACAAGGCCCCTAGCTTCGCGATTGCCGCGAGGTTAGAGGCCCTGTTCGGGGTTACAAAGAAAGCATATATACATGGGTTGTAAGCATCTTTGCAAATTACTGATGTAATATACTTTGAGTGTAAAATGAGATGCACAATATGTCAAGTTTTGAGTTGTCATATTTTGTTATTTAGTTTACAAATGCACAATAATGCGTGGTAAGTAGGTTGCCGAGTGAAACGGGGCTACTTTACACGGGAGTTATTTTTTACAAAATGAATAATATCAGCCACATAACCAAAAGCCAATGCGGTAACCGTGCCGGCCGCACCATAATAAATGGCGATTCGTCCAGTAGGGGCGTCGACCAGCGATGCACAAGGGAAAGCTACGTTTGGTACGTCGCCGACGATCTTGATTTGATTCTCGCTCTGGATTTGATTTTGATTTTGATTTTGATTTTGGTTCTGGTCCTGGTTCTGGGTCTGATTCTGGTTTTGGCTTTGGCTCATACATAAATCTCACTTTGCATTTGTCATGGTGATATAGCTATGTAACGGGAACCATTATTGACGCTGATATGTCGACGATTGTCGCCATATGGGCTGCACAGCGACACGAATAAGCTCTTGTGAGCGTTCGGGGTGTGCCATTCGCCATGCAATCTGTTCTCCGGCCCGCATCCCCATTTGTTCTTTAGGGATATGCACGGTCGTTAATGGGGGATGGGCGGTAGCGGATTCAGCAAGATTATCGAATCCGGTCAGTGCGATATCCTCTGGTACGCGCAGTCCGGCTCGCCGAGCGATCCGCTTCATATCAAGTGCTATTGTGTCATTGGCACAGACGAAAGCGCTAGGCTTGTTCGCCATTCGCGCAAAAGCTCCTTCCAGCTCAGCCTCCATATAATAGTGACGCGGGAGCATGTTCGTAATGCATTGCTCTGATCTTACGGGCAGCCCGAATTCGCGCATCGCCTGAACATATCCTTGCCAGCGCTCGGCGTAGCTTAGGCATGAGCCTATGTCCCCGACAAAGCCAATGTCGCGATGCCCTTGCGCTATCAGGTGGCGTGTCAGTTCAGTGGTACTGCGCTTGTTGTCGACAAGCAGCGTATCGCATTTCAGCAGATGCATGTCAAAATCAGCATACGTATCTACGAATAAGGCAGGAATACTTGTTGCGGCAATGCGTTCATAATATTGGCGTAAAAATGGGCCGATTGTAACAACGCCTGCGGGAGGTTGTTGCATAAATAGTTGAGGCAAGCGCAGCTCGCTCTCGTCTTCCATATCAACAAGCGTCATGGCTAGCGTATAGCCAGCTTCTTTTAAGGAGAGGTTTAACCCTTTTATAAACGGTGACCAAAAATGATTGCCCATATAATCGGAATGGGTGATTAAGGAAACAAGGTAATTGTTTTTACTCGCTGTTTTTGCAGTTTGCGCTGCTTCGCTTGCAAATCCATGGGTTAATCGATTTGCTGATTGCTTGGCCGATCCGTATGCCAAGTCGTGTGCTGATCCGCTCCATGTTGTACTCGCTTCACGACTGACATTCAGCTCGATGCTGGGATGTAGATCAAAATGGAGCTTGGAATAACCAAGCTCAAGCGCCTTTTGAACAATGCGCTGCCGCGTTGCAGGCTTCATACCCGGCTCATTGTTCAGCGCTTTCGAAACCGTGTTGCGCGAAAGGTGTAAGGCATCGGCAATTTGCTGCTGCGTAACTTTTTGGCTCATTGTGCACGCTCCATACTGGTGTTAGCAACAGTATAAGGGAGCTTTACATTTTTTACAAATGTAAAGTTGAGCGATTACGCTAGTCATTGGCTTAGCGACCTTTTTGCACCAGCTTTGCAACTATAGGTTAGCGTTGCTTGCCGGACGAGGACAGTGGACAGCAGGCAGTGGACAGTGGACAGCGGTGACAACATCTTGTGCGAGCAAAACCGCGTATAGCCAGCGATAGATCGTGTTAAAGCTTACTCGGATTTCAGGGGCTTCTAGCTTCGATCTTTCCGCTGTGCTAAAAATTTTTTCGTATGTATGTTATCCAATTAAACGTAAGTGCTCGAAATGACTTGGGTAACTTGTAAATCATACAAGCTGATAGAAACGCTAGAGGTCCGAAACTGCTTATTGACTGGAGGAAACCTAGAGGAGACTTGAAGCAAACAGAAATAGTGTCCAAGAGAGGTTAATGGTGTTTGTAGAATGGAGTGCACCTGACACCGATCCATGGCGAACGTACTTTGGCTATGAAACGCCCCTTATCTCTTATCTTTTACCTCTAACGGTTACAATTGTCGTTATTCTTACGAATAAACGCAATTTTAAAATCTAACGGTTCAGGTAGCGCTTATTCTAATGAAAATAGCTGAAGATGCAACAAAAAACGTTAATTAAGCGCGCTGATAACCGTTAGAAATCAACATCGATGAATATGGGTGAAATAAGCTTCGTGAGATCCGTTAGCGGCGGATGCCATCTTTTGCATGAGAACGTAGCGCTTCGCAAACTACCTACTCGTCAGGGGATCGTTCCCGAACTTCTTTTGAGCATCTTCTGTGCATCTTCTGAGCGTCTTCTGAGCGTCTTCTGAGCGTCTTCTGAGTGTCTTCTGAGCGTCTTCTGAGTTTCTTCTGAGTTTCTTCTGAACTTCTCCTGAACTTTTTCCTAACGCATTCAACCACCTCCACAAGGTACTGGCTCTCTTGCAAAAAAGTATAATAGCACGCTAGAGAAGTGCCTCCAATCGAGACGCACACCGAGTGACCTGTTTCTTTGTTATTTTGGCTTTCGTGACTTTTCCTAAGTTTACTGTTGTCTAAAATTTTGAAATAATGAAATGATATCGATAACACAAGCTAGATTATATGGATATTAGATTGTATGGATATCAAATGGTAGCAGAGGGAGTCTTTGAGAATGATAGGAATTGATCTTGGAACGACCAATAGTTTAGTTGCCTGCTGGGATGGCGCTCAGGCAGTTATCATACCGAATGTGCTAGGGGAGCATTTGACTCCTTCTATAGTAAGTGTTGATGACAACGGAGATATTTTAGTAGGTAGAGTTGCACAGGAAAGGCAAATTACTCATCCCCATTTGACGGCCTCCACCTTCAAGCGATTTATGGGGACGGATAAAAAGTATCATTTGGGCCAGCTGACTCTCACGTCGGAGGAGCTATCATCGTTCATCCTTCGATCGCTCAAAGAGGATGCGGAAGCTTATTTGGGTAAGCCAGTCACAGAAGCGGTCATTAGTGTGCCCGCGTATTTTAACGATGTGCAACGCAAAGCGACCAAGTATGCGGCCGAAATGGCGGGATTAACCGTAGAGCGGCTTATTAGCGAGCCAACAGCGGCTGCACTTGCTTATGGGCTGCACCAAAAAGGACAGGATACGAGCTTTCTCGTGTTCGATCTTGGCGGTGGAACGTATGATGTGTCCATCCTAGAAATGTTCGAAGGAGTCATGGAGGTCAAATCCATTGCTGGCGATAACTATTTGGGTGGCGAAGACTTTACCGAACTGCTCGTTACTCATTTTATCGAGCAGAAGCAGATTGAGTTGACTGATCCGAAGGCAAAGTCTGCTCTGTACAAGCAAGCGGAGCAGTGCAAGCGCACGCTTGGCGAGGAGCCTGTTGCCACAATGAGCCTGACGGTGCATGGGCAAGAATATAAGCTGCAAGTAAGTAGAGCAGAGTTGGAGCAGTTGGCGCTGCCGCTGCTTGTTCGTTTGCGTCAGCCTGTGATCCGAGCGTTGCGGGATGCTTCCCTTCAACCTACTGATCTTGATGGAGTTGTCATGATTGGAGGCACCACCAGAATGCCGCTTATTAAGCATACGATCGGACGAATGTTCGGCAAGGTGCCTTATGCGAGTATTCATCCGGATGAGACTGTAGCTTTGGGGGCAGCGGTTCAGGCTGCCTTGAAGCAAAGAGATGAAGCGTTGGAGGAAATGATACTGACGGATGTATGCCCGTATACGCTTGGAACGGGTGTAATGAAGAGATTGGACAACGGGCAGTTATCCAGTGGACATTACTTTCCGATTATTGAGCGAAATACCCCGATACCTGTTAGCCGAGTGGAACGATTGTACACGATAAAGGACAACCAGAAAATGATCTTGGTCGATGTATACCAAGGGGAGAGTAGACGGGTCGATAACAACCTAAAGCTTGGTGAGGTTGAGATTAATGTCCCGCCGGCTCCGGCAGGGGATCAGAGCATAGACGTAAGGTATACATACGACATTAACGGCATTCTTGAAGTCGAAGTCATTAGTGTAACGACCGGCAAGAAAGAGCGAATCGTGATTGAGCAAAATCCCGGCAAGCTGACGAACGAGCAGATTGAAGCCCGTTTGCTAGAGATAAGCAACATTAAGATTCATCCTCGCGACCGCGCGGAGAACAGGTTGCTGCTTGCTAGTGGGGAGCGCATGTATGAAGAGGCGCTGGGAGAGAAGCGTGAAATGATAGCTCGCTGCATACGAGAATTTGAACAAGCCTTGCAGACGCAAAATAGCCGAATCATTGAAAAAGCTGCTGAATTGTACAAGCAGCAGTTGGCTCATATGGAAGGATGGGAATATTTCACGTGAGAATATGGGATGTACTAGGTATAGAGCCTACGAAGGATATGTCCGTTATTAAAAAGGCGTATGCGGCAAAGCTCAAAATACATCATCCGGAGTCAGACCCGAGTGGCTACCAGCAGCTGAGGGAAGCTTATGATACTGCTCTGAGGCAGTCTAGACAACAAGCGGCACAAGCCGCATTTAGCGAATTGGATGAATTAGATGACTCCTACAATGAATCAGCTGAACTGACTGAACTAACTGAACTAACTGAACAGGTCGAACAGATCGAACAGACCAAGCATTCTATGGAGACTGTGCAAGTCGAGTTCAGACAAGAGACGTGGATGGAAACATACATAGCTGAATCTGACGAAGATGATACAGAGGAAGATGGCAACAGCCCATTTTATCGCCAACTTGAGAAGTTGTATGAAGATATTTCGCTGCGTGTGAATCTACACCAATGGCAAGCGCTGTTTAACGAAGACTTCACATGGGATATCGGGGAACACGAAGCGAGACTGGATGAGCTAATGGAGTTCTTGGGACGGAACAGTCATTTGCCGCATGAAGTGTGGAAATTGTTAGATGATACATTTGATCTTCGTGAAAATAGGGAAGAAATGCTGGAATGCTACGAAGAAGGGCTAGTTACGTATGTGTTGCAGCAAGTAGAAGGAGTCATGGCGCTTGGCTATATCTGTTTTGCGATTAAGGAGCCAGATGCTGCTCATGTTGAAGAATATTTAAACTTGCGTCAATCCGCGCAGTTTATGCTCATGAAAGATGACCCCGATATGAGGGGATTTCTTGAAAGCACGTTAGCAGAGGCTAATGACTTATATCAAGATGATCCAGACTTGCAACTGATAAGAGCGAAAAATTTTATTCAGCTTGAAAAAGTGGACGAAGCGCTAGTATGCCTCAATCACGCCATCGCGTTGCAACCTGTTCAAATGGAAGCGTATTTGCTGCGTGCACAACTACTATATGACGAGCGACGCTACGAGGAAGCATGGGTAGAATGCGAATCGCTGTTAGAGGGTTATCCTGAGCAGCAAGATGTCATATGCTTGTCCTTGCAATGTCATGTCGCAGTGGGGAATGTGGAAGCGGCATGGCAGCAGACGGAGCAGAAAATGGTCGCATTAAATCGCTTCTATCATTTTCGCCATGGTGTACAGATGTTGCGTTTGCGAAATAAGAACTTACATTCACAAAAATATAACAACTTTAGCCCCGAAATAAGGCGAAAAACGGCATGGTACGATTTACTTAACCATTTTGTTGTATTTTTAAATTTAAGCTGGATGACTTTGTTGGTGTATGGGGTATGCGAATTGTTCGTAGATCTATCTTACGTCTGGACGATTGTAGTCCTGTTTATTGTACTCAAGAACTTGTGGAAGACGTGTAAGACAGCGTATTTGTTCTCAACCTAACATCAGGAGGATGCTGCATGCTCAGTCAATACTCAAAGAAACAAAAAAAATCACTAGAGCTTTATTTTCGCTGTCTTACATCCGGCTGTATCCATGGTTGGATGAGGAACTACTATGTAGCCTATGAGTTTAAGCTCATTAATAAGCTATGGTGGAAATGGCCGTTTTTAGACGCGTTTAAACTATGGGAACTCAAAGATGATGACGATTTGAAGAAACAGATTGCTTGGCTGCTGGACGATGGGTGTCGTGAAGAGTATCGAAGTTTGCATGCTCATTTATTTGCGCTCTCCGAACAGGCACGCAACAAGTATGTGGAGGTTGGCGATGAAAAGAGTGATCATGCCAAGCTGGATGTCGTTCATAAATGTTTATACCAGCTACCTTCCGGTAACATTACCGCGTTTGGATGTGCTTGGGCAATTTATTTGAGCCGAATCGGTGTGGCCAAGAAGTACATTACGGAGGAAGAGGCTTGGGAAAACAAGATCAGAGCGGCCCGATTAATTCAGCAATCGTATAGCAGCTGGGATGACTTTTACATAGCATTTTTAGTGGGGAATCAATATTTCTCTGCTCACGAAGGCATTAAGAACTATGTGCGTATTACCGCGATGTTTGATTTGATGAGCGGCAGCTCTTTACTGTTTAACAAAGTGAAATGGGAGCAACCTTTGTTGCCGCATTAATCGTATAAAGAGTAGCGACCGTTTCCCAGTGGAGCTATTGGGAAACGGTCGCTGCATGTTATTCGGGTCTACTTCACTTGGAAGAACCAGACTAACTTATTTTTTTACCATACGGTTGTCCACTTTAGGGGACAACTCTTTTTTGTTGATGATGTAATCTTCAACAGTTTCGTACAAAGTAACGCCTGTGTTCAGCGCTTTTTTGCCTTTGAACGACTCGTAGCCGTCGCCGCCTGCGATCAGGAAGTCATTCGTAGCTACACGGTACGTTTTAGCTTCTTCAAGCGCTTTGCCGCCAACTTTTACGTCAGTAACACGGCTGCCAGCAGGTTGCTTCACGTCAAATGTAAAGGACATGCCGCCAACTTGTGGGAAGCGTCCGCCACCAGCTTCGATATCGCTAACGCCATTTTCAAGCGCAGCTTTCAAATCAGTGCCCGTAACTTCTACAACGGCTAACGTGTTAGGGAACGGAAGCACGTCATACAAGTGGCGTTTTGTAACTTCGCCGGCTGGGATAGACGTACGGATACCGCCGCCATTTGTCAAAGCAACATCTGCTTCGAAGCCTGGCATCGAGCGTGTGCGCTCCAACATTGCGTCAGCGATCATGTTACCCAAGTTCGTTTCTTCGGAGCGGATTTTATCACGGCCACCGTCCAAAGCAACGCTTGCTTTAGCAATTTTCTCGCTCAACAGTCCGTCAGCGTCTTTTTTCACTTTATCGACAAGCTTCGCAACTTCTTCGTCTGGCTTCGTATCTTTGTTGTACTCGATCAAGCCGCCGGAGAAGTGAACAAGCTCATCCTTGTGGTAGAACATATCTACGCGGCCAAGGGATTTGCTGTACTCCCAGTCTTGTACGATGTACACGCCATTTACAAGCTCTGGCTCATTAAGTTGCGTATGGGAGTGACCACCGATAATCAGGTCTACACCTTTAACTTCTTGTGCAATTTTGCGATCTTGTGCCAAGCCGGAGTGGGACACGAGAATAACGTGGTCCGCTTCTTTTTGCAATTTAGGAACCCATTGCTTCGCTGTTTCCACTGTATCTTCGAACTTCAAGCCTTTTACGTTGTCAGGATGCGTCGTAATTGGCGTTTCATCTGTTACGAGGCCAAGGAAAGCAAACTTCTTGCCTTCGATTTCTTTAATTACGTAAGGCTTCAACATTGGTTTGCCTTGTGCATCAAATACGTTTGCACCCAATACTGGGAACTTGAACATTTTTGTTAATTTCGTTAATTGTTCATGACCGAAATCAAATTCATGGTTACCAGCGACCATCATGTCATAGCCGAGTGGGTACACCACGTCTGTAACGGACTCGCCTTTGGACAAGTTAACGTAGATTGTACCTTGAATCATATCGCCTGCATCAATAAGCAGCGTATTTTTATTTTCTTCGCGAAGCGCTTTCATGAGTGTCGCCAATTTAGCGTAACCCATTTCTTTGCCGCGAGTATCTTCAGTAATGTGACCGTGCACATCATTCGTGTGTCCGATTGTCAAATGCATTGTGATGGAATCGCCCAAAGCTTTAAAGAACGCTTCACGGGAAATTGTTTCACCTGTCAATTCAAGTTCAACGCCTGCTGCTTTAGCTGCTTGCTGCACGAACGATGCAGAAGCTGGAGTATTCAGTTGCTTCAACTGCTCGGAAGTGACAACGTTCTCTTGCTTCGCCCATGTCAAAGCCTTGCCAGCCCAGTGACGGATAGATGCGTCAACTTGAGTTACCGATCTCTCTTTATCTTGTACACGTGCCAACATAACAACAACTTCTGCCATTGTGACAGGGCGCTCTAACGCCAAACCGTCTGTAGAACCAGAAATGTATTGCTTGTTCTGCATCCAATCGATATGATTAATCGGTTTAAGTGGTGCACCATAAGCTGGACTTGCAAGTACTGAAGCTAAAATCGCCGTTAAAGAAACGGCTACCCCTAATTTCGTGCGTTTCATTATGACCCCTCCGCCATCTGTGTATCATTAATAGTAGTATGGTACTAATACCATCGTAGGACATGTTCGACATCTCAACAAGAGGGAAAATAAAAGTTTTTTAAGGAAAAGCAGTTCAAAATAATCCTCTATTGTAAATCGATCACATATATTGTTTACTTTTTCTTCAATTGAAATTGAAATGGATATGGCATTTTCTGAAAATTTTATTTATTTTGAAATATGTGCTGCAAGTAGGTTGAAAATGACGACTGGAATTTGCGTTGGCCTGTAAAAAAAATGATGTTAGCGGCCATGAGTTACCGCGCAAGATTGCTTCCATGTTAGGTGAAGCGGGTGTGGGCTCGTCCACGAATGAAATCAGGCGCCTGCCAAGGGTTGGAGTCGCCATATTCGTATGCAGATTAGCTTTTCTTTTTACGTCTTACCGCAATGACTTTTATAGAAGCAAGTTGTTTGCTAGTGAGAGGCTTCACATAGGCGTAGCTGTGTTTGCGCTTGTTTTTTACACGTCCAGTTCCAGACACGACATTAGGTTTAGCTACATCCACATCGAATATTTGTGCAAGCCAACTAAAAGGATAGCTAATCGAACGTAGTCCATTTGAAGTCGATGCAAAGTTTACGGCGGCAACAAAATTGTCGCTATTGCGCAGCCATACAGAGCCGGAGTCACCTGGCAACGACACGGGAGTTGTACCTAGGACAATGGTTTGATTGCGGAACTGGATGACACCGAGATTTGCATATGTTCCATAATCGACATTAATGTCGGTACTTATGGACTCAACCGTTCCTGTAACGAATCCGGTTGTGCGCCCCTCTTTTCTCTTATTTTTGACACATCGTATGCGCCTGAATTTTCAGGGGGACTGGGCAATTAAACTATTTTTAGGGACACAAGCTGATGAAATCACAATAGCATACTGTCTAATATCCTAGATTTAAAAAGCTGACATCTCATTTACTAGATGTCAGCTTTTTGTAAGGAAAGATAAGATAAGTTCCGTGTTATCCCTTCATTTCAATTCAGCATTAAGGTTGCAACGCTTGCTTAAACTGCTCCGTAAGCAGGGGGACTACTTCAAATAAGTCGCCTACGATACCATAGTCGGCAATTTTAAAGATAGGTGCCTCGGGGTCTTTGTTAATGGCGATAATGACCCGTGATGAGCTCATACCCGCGACGTGTTGGATAGCGCCGCTAATGCCTGCGGCGATGTACAGCTCCGGCGTGACGACTTTGCCCGTCTGCCCAATTTGCAGCGCGTAGTCGCAATACCCCGCGTCACATGCTCCGCGTGAAGCGCCAACCGCGCCGCCCAATACGGCGGCCAGCTCTTCCAGCGGCTTAAAGCCGTCTGCGCTGCGTACGCCACGGCCGCCTGAGATGACGACTTTGGCTTCGCTCAAGTCGATTTTGCCTGACGTGTTTCGTACCACGTCACGGATAATCGTGTGCAGCGTAGGCTCTGGATAAGCAATCGCCTCCGTGTCTGCCGTGCGCGTTGCATTAGGCGCCAAAGGCGTGATATTGTTCGGGCGCACCGTCACGATCCAAGGGAAAGCGGTGAACGCTTTTTTCTCCAACGCTTTGCCAGCATAAATAGGACGTGTAAATAACGTCTCGCCGCTACCGTCCACTTCAATCGCAGTAACATCCGAAATCTGACCAGTGCCAAGCTCGGCGGCCAACTGTGGCGCCAAATCTTTGCCGATGGCGGTATGCCCGAAGAAAATGGCATCGGGCTGTGCCGATTGCACGACCGCATGTAGAGCAGCAAAATAAGCTTGCGGGTTGTAATGTTCTAAGTCGGCATGCTCGACTGTATATACGCGATCAGCGCCGTACTGCGCCAACTCGTTCGCCAATGCGCTTGCGCCAGCCCCAAGCAGCACGGCTGCTACAGCCGTATCGGTTCCGCCAGCTGTGCGTGCTGCGCTAATCGTTTCATAGGATACTTGGCGTAAAGATCCGCCTCTCGTTTCAGCTACAACAAGAAATGTTTTGGACATGATAAAGTCGCCTCCTTATGAATGCAAAGAAATAGGAATTAAATGACCTTCGCTTCTGTACGCAGCAGACGGAACAACTCTTGTGCCTGCGCTGCCGGCTCGCCGGAAATGATTTTTCCAGCTTGGCGGGCAGGGGGGAGCTGTAGCTCTGTGCGTGCTGTACGCGCAGCAACAGCTCCAACATCAAGATTCAAATCGTCAAGCGATAGCTCGCGGAACGGCTTTTTCTTTGCCTTCATAATGCCTTGCAAGGAAGGATAGCGCGGCTCGTTCAAGCCTTGCTGTGCTGTAAACAAAGCGGGAAGCGGCAGTTCAACCACTTCGAGATCGCCCTCAGCGTCGCGGTGAACGACTGCTTTGCCAGCGGCGATGTCCAGCTTCGTAATGGAAGAAGTGTGCGGAATGCCAAGCATTTTTGCCAATCGGACAGCAACTTGACCTGCTCCGTTATCGACGGAGAAATTGCCGCCGAGAATGATATCGTACTGCTCCTGCGCGATAAAGGCGTGCAGCGCCGCCGCTACAGCT
Organism: Paenibacillus sp. 481; assembly: GCF_021223605.1. NCBI lineage: Bacteria > Bacillati > Bacillota > Bacilli > Caryophanales > Paenibacillaceae > Paenibacillus > Paenibacillus sp. 481. The sequence goes on along the minus strand of NZ_CP075175.1, from coordinate 1,997,292 downwards.
TGCTCATCATGGCCGATGCGGTCGTCATGAATAAGCACAGCTTCGTCTGCCCCCATGGCCAGCGCGGTACGCAGCGCTTCTGCCGCTCGTTCAGGGCCGACCGACACGACCGTTACTTTTCCGCCTGCATCGTCGCGAATTTGGATAGCTTGCTCAACCGCATACTCGTCATAAGGATTAATGACGAATTTAACGCCGTCTTCGTTTACCGTACCTTGCTCGACAACGATTTTTTCCTCCGTATCAAACGTTTGCTTTACTAAGACGATAATGTTCATCTTGCACTACCCCTTTCGTTCATAAATGGATGAAGTAAGAGAATGCCGAGTAACCTCGCAGCAAATGCATCTAAGGAGAGTAACATACAGTTACACAGGCCAACATTAGGCTAAAACTCAAAAGAGTGATCTTCGACAACGTTAAACGTTACAGCTTGCTAAGGTGCTTCAATACCCTTGAAAAAGAAGTTAACCGTCCCATCAACTTGCGCGGACAGCGAATATTTTCGGCCGGAAATCAACCAAGAAGTTACGACCTCATCCATCGCTCCAAACAAGAGCAATCGTGTCAGCTTCACATCTAGATCGGGGCGGAATAGGCCCTCTTCGATCCCTTTTTGCAGCAGCTGCTCAATTAAGGTAATATATGGTTTGATCGCTTTACCTATTTCTTTGCGCAGATCTAGCGAGCTTTGACGCAGCTCAATTTGAGTCACGAAGGCAAGGTCAACATTGCCCTCCAGCTCCGTATAATGAATCTCACACACCTTACGCAGCGCTTCCTTCGCGCTGGTCGTCTGCTCGATGGTTGCGTGGAATTTACTCACAAGCTCGCCCAGCTTCTCCTGAAATAGCGAGATAAGAATATCCTCCTTCCGCTTGAAATACAAATAAATAGTACCGTCAGCGACCCCAGCCTCTTTAGCAATCCGAGCAACTTGAGAGCGGTGATACCCGTGCTCGGCAAACACTTTTAAGGCGGCTTCGAGAATTTGGGTATATTTTTCTTTTTTATTACTTGTCATGGAATCACCTCGGTGTTAAAATATGGCTAACCGATGAATGAATACTCATTCAGTTGCTGCTATCATAAAATACAAACATTTCCTTGTCAATGACATTTGCGACTTCTATGCGATGAAATCGTGCAACTGTCGGGGCGTGTAGAGTGGTCTACTAAGCTATTGTCTGATCGTGTAGGGGGAGTCGAGTTTGTATCTTCGTTATGAAGGAGCAATTGAAAGCGCTTTATTATAAAATGAATGAATGTTCATTCGTTTTCTATCATTCACTCGATAATTAAGCCATGGACATCTCAGAAAGGAGTTGGTTTTGATGCCAGGAGCGTTCGTACAGCTGTTGCTGTTTTTGGGCGTCACTGGACTCGGCGTCTATTGGTTCGCCAAAGCGGTTTACCATCGTTACTTGTACGTCAAGTTAGGGCAGCCAGTTGATTGGAACGGGCGAGTTAAGCACAATTTGCGCGAATTTATGGGGCAAGTATTCGGGCAGACGAAGCTGATGAAGGACCGCAAAAGTGGAATCATGCACTTGGTAATCTTTTATGGATTCCTCATTTTGCAGCTGGGCGCAATTGATATTATTTTCAAAGGACTGGCAGGTTACTCGTTGCCCATTCCGGGATTTGCTGCCTTCGAACTGCTGCAAGAGGTGACAGTTGCTTCTATTCTAATCGCGATGGGCTATGCTGCTTACCGCCGTTACGGAGAGAAGCTGAAGCGACTGAAAAGAGGCTGGAAGCCGAGCCTAGTTCTTTTCTTCATCTATAGCTTGATGCTGTCTGTCTTGTTTACCCAAGCATTTAGTCGTTTACGTGAAGGGTTGGAGCCGTCATGGCATGCTCCATTTTCATCGCTAATTGCAATGCCGTTCGAATGGTTAGGCATGTCGACAGGGGCAGCGACCGTGCTGTATGTCATTAGCTGGTGGGCTCACTTGCTCATTTTGCTTGCCTTTCTGGTGTATGTGCCGCAGTCCAAGCACTTTCATCTTATTACGGCACCGCTTAACATCATTTTGCGGCGTACAGAGCCTGTAGGGCGGCTTCGCAAGCTGGATCTCGAAGACGAAGAAGCGGAATCGTTCGGCGTCGGCAAAATCGAGGACTTGACGCAGAAGCAACTGGTTGACTTATATGCATGCGTGGAATGCGGCCGTTGTACGAATGTATGCCCAGCCGCGAGCACAGGGAAATGGCTGTCGCCGATGCATATGATTACGAAGATGCGTGACCATTTAACCGAAAAGGGTGCGGCTGTCACCTCGAAGTCCCCTTGGGCTCCTGCATTTGCGTTCTCAGGCGTGCAAACGCATGCGATGCAACTGGAAGGGCAGGATCTTGGAGCATGGAACGGGGCAGGCATCACTGATATTGGCGCGACGATGCAAGCACAGACTCAGTCTTGGTTGCCTGTGGCAGACGGGCGAGCGCCAGGCGAACTGGAACTTGTCGGCGACGTGATGAGTGAGTCGGAAATATGGGCTTGTACGACGTGTCGCAACTGTGAAGACCAGTGTCCCGTCGGCAACGAGCATGTCGATAAAATTATTGATATGCGCCGTTTCCTCGTCCTTACGCAAGGCAGTATGCCGCATGATGGACAGCGTGCGCTGCAAAATATTGAGCGCCAAAGCAACCCATGGGGCATCAGTCGTAACGACCGCATCAAATGGGTGCAAGAGGTTGACCCAGAGGGCGTTCTGAACGTCCCAACGGTCAAGGATAACCCGAATTTCGACGTGTTGTTCTTCGTCGGCTCGATGGGTTCCTATGACAACCGCAGCCGCAAAGTGACGCGGGCGTTCGTCCGCTTAATGAATGAAGCGGGCGTCAATTTCGCTATCCTCGGCAACGAGGAGAAAAATTCCGGCGACACGCCGCGGCGCATGGGCAATGAATTCCTATTCCAACAGCTGTGCGAAGAAAATATTCGCACTTTCCAGAAATACAATGTGCGTAAAATCGTCACGACTTGTCCGCACACGTACAACACGCTCAAGAATGAGTACCCCGAATTCGGCCTTGAAGCCGAAGTGCTGCACCATAGTGAGCTGCTTGATGAACTTGTTCGTCATAGTCGCATCGTGCCTAAGCATACGGTAAGTGAGCGTGTAACGTATCACGATTCTTGCTACTTGGGGCGCTATAACAACGTGTACGACCAGCCGCGCAACGTGTTGCGTGCGATTCAAGGCGTAGAGCTGTTGGAGATGGAGCGTACACGGGAAAATGGCATGTGCTGCGGGGCTGGCGGCGGCATGATGTGGATGGAAGAAACAGCAGGGAAAAGGGTGAACTTAGCCCGCACAGAGCAGGCGCTTGAAGTGAAGCCAACCGTGATTTCATCGGCATGTCCATTCTGTCTAACGATGATGGAAGATGGCACGAAGCTGCTGAACACGGAGGAAAGCGTGCAAACAAGGGATATTGCGGAGCTGTTGGAGCTTGCTGTATTTGGCCCCGTCTCGTCGGGGGATAAAGAAGCTGTAACGGTGTAGCTGGAATACAAACCTTTCATTTTCACAAGGCATATCTACAACAAGCTGTATCCACAACAAGGCATATCTACGAGAAAAAAGGACATCTACGAGTCTTCACTACACCTACGATTAACGACACTCTACCTTACATCTTGAGCGTTCACATCAAGCACCATCGCACATGAAGCATCACCGCACATCACGATCCCACATCACGATTTCGCACCAAGGCCGAGCAGCATCATGTTAACTTCATCTATCGCAACTCTACATGTGACAACTTAGACCACCCATCATCTTTCATACGGTTACAACATATTTAACGATATAAAGTTCGCCATTTTCCGCACAGGAGGGTTTCCGAACATGGTCAAACCGATTCAGCAAGCCGCCGTTATTGGCTCAGGTGTTATGGGAGCGGCGATTGCCGCACATTTAGCGGGTGCAGGTATCCCCTGTCTACTGCTTGATATGGTCCCAACAAAGCTTACCGAAGATGAGGAAAAAGCAGGGCTTACGCTAGAGCACCCTAAGGTGCGCAGCAAGTTCGCGACGACCGCCATTGAGCGGCTGAAGAAGACGAATCCAGCGCCGTTGTACAGCGAAGCCTTTGCAGCGCGCATCACACCAGGCAACTTAGAGGACGACTTGCATAAATTGTCCAAGGTGGACTGGGTGATTGAAGTCATCGTGGAGCGTCTCGACGTGAAGCGGCAGCTACTGCAACGCATCGAGCAAGTATGGACGCCAGGTACAATCGTGTCCTCGAACACGTCAGGTATCTCGATTAACGAGATGATCGAGCCGTGTGGGGCAGAGTTTAAACGACATTTTTTAGGCACTCATTTCTTTAATCCGCCACGCTATATGAAGCTGCTTGAAGTGATTCCAGGGCACACGACTGACCCTGAAATCGTGAAATACATGACTGCCTTCGGTGAGAAGCGCCTCGGCAAAGGTGTTGTGGCAGCTAAGGATACACCGAACTTTATTGCGAACCGCATCGGTACGTACGGCTTGCTCGTTACGCTGCGTGAGATGCTGCAAAAAGGATACACCGTCGAAGAAATCGACGCCGTTACAGGGCCTGCTATGGGCCGCCCGAAAAGCGCGACATTCCGTACGCTGGACCTTGTCGGTCTCGACACCTTCGTCCATGTGGCGGGGAATGTGCACAGCACGACGACGGATGAGTCGGAAAAAGCTATTTTTGATGTTCCGAGCGTGCTGCGTCGCATGGTTGAGCAAGGTTGGATCGGAGAGAAGCAGGGTCAAGGCTTCTACAAAAAAGTAAAAACAGCAGCCGGAAAAGAGATTCAGGCGCTGAAGTTAGAAACGATGGAGTATGCGCCTTCGCAAAAGGTGAAGGGAGCTTCCCTTGAAGCGGCCAAGGCTGCCAAAGGTACAGCAGGCAAAATGAAGGCGCTCCTCGGAGCAGGTGACCGCTATTCGGAGCTGGCGTGGAACGTGCTGAAGCCTGTACTGCTCTATTCCGCTCATAAATTGGGCGAAATCGCGGACACCATTGCCGACATCGACAATGCGATGAAGTGGGGCTTCAATTGGGACCTCGGTCCGTTTGAAGTGTGGGATGCCATCGGTCTTGTAAAAAGCGCACAGCGCATGGAGGCAGAAGGAGATGTGCTGCCACAATGGGTGAAAGCTTGGATCGAAGCGGGCAATACCAGCTTCTACGTGAAGCAAGCGGGAAGCAGCGCGTTCTATTATGACGGTGCATTAACGACCGTTGAAGCTCGTCCGGAGCATATTTCGCTGTGTGCGTTGAAAGAGCAGAGCCGAATTGTGTTGTCCAATTCGGGTGCGAACTTAATTGACATCGGCGACGATGTAGCGTGTCTGGAGTTCAGCTCGCCAAATAACGCGATTGGCGGGGACATTTTAGCGATGATTCAAAAGAGCGCGGAAGAAGTGCGGAACAACTATCGCGGTCTCGTCATTGCAAATGAAGGACGCCACTTCTGCGTCGGCGCTAACTTGATGCTTCTATTAATGGAAGCGCAGGACGGCGAATGGGATGAAGTAGACGGCATTATTCGCTTATTCCAGAACAGCATGATGGCGCTAAAACGTTTAGCGAAGCCAGTCGTTGCTGCACCACACCAGATGACGCTCGGTGGCGGAGTCGAGGCGTGTATGCCAGCGGATAAGGTCATTTTCTCAGCTGAAACGTATTATGGGCTCGTTGAAGTTGGGGTTGGTCTTATTCCAGCGGGTGGAGGTTGCAAAGAGGTAGCACTGCGCACGAGCCGTTTGGCAAGCAATCCGGAGGTCGATTTACAGCCATTTATGAATAGCTACTTCGAAACGATTGGTATGGCTAAAGTGTCGACAAGCGGTCATGACACGAAGCGGCTTGGCTATATGGCACCGCAAGATTCGGTCGTTATTAACCAAGACCACCGCATTTATGAAGCGAAAATGGCGGTGCTGGATATGGATCGCGCGGGCTATGTTGCGCCCGTTGAAGAGCGCATTCGCGTTGTTGGTGAGTCAGGCAAAGCGGTTATGCAGCTTGGTGCGTACACGATGCGCCAAGGTGGCTTCATCAGCGAGCACGACCAGCTCATTGTCAACAAGCTTGCGCATGTGTTGGCGGGCGGAAATGTGCCAGCGAACAGTTATGTGAGCGAGCAATATATGCTCGATTTGGAGCGCGAGGCGTTCTTGAGCTTAACAGGTGAGCCGAAGACACAGCAGCGGATGCAGCATATTTTAACGACAGGTAAGCCGTTGCGTAACTAGGGGCTGGAATGTGAGAGGCTTCTGGCTTCAAAGTGGCTTCAAAGTGGCTTCGATGGGAGCTGCCGTGCAATGCGATAGGGGCTACTGTTCAAAGGGTGGTTGTAAAGCGAGTTGTAAATCGAACTGTATAACGAGCCGTGTAACGAGCCCTATAAGGAGTTGCATATTGGGCTGTCATATAACAGTTACCTTGTATTGATACAATTCGTAGCGATACGTTATGTAACATTGGTTAGCGATGTGAATAAGTAATGGGATTAAATAAATGGAAATCAGATACAGGTGAGGGGAGATTACGATGAAAGAAGCAGTCATAGTGTCCATCGTGCGTACACCGATTGGCAAAGCAAAGCGCGGCAGTCTAGCGCATACACGTGCCGAGGATTTGGGACGCATCGTGTTAGATGAAGCGATTCGCCGGGCGCCGGGCCTGCGCAAAGAGGACGTCGAAGACGTCATTATCGGCTGTGCGATGCCGGAAGGAGAGCAAGGCCTTAACTTTGCCCGCATCATGTCGCTGTATGCTGACTTTCCGACGACCGTACCAGCGGTGACCGTCAACCGTTTCTGCGCATCAGGCCTTCAGTCGCTAGCTTATGCCGCTGAACGCATTATGCTCGGGCACGCGGATGTCATCGTAGCGGGCGGTGTTGAAAGCATGAGCCACGTCCCGATGACAGGCTTCAAGCTTGCACCACACCCACAGCTTGTGGCTGATATGCCGCAAGTGTACATGGGTATGGGCCACACAGCGGAAAATGTGGCGAACCGCTTTGACATTAGCCGTGAAGCACAAGACCAATTTGCTTATGACAGCCACCGCAAAGCGGCTGCGGCCATCGCGGAAGGCAAATTCAAGGATGAGATCGTGCCTGTTCCGACGAGTGTGAAGGGCATTGGTGCAGATGGGCTCCCGTGGGAGAAAAATATCGTCTTCGATACGGACGAAGGTGTTCGCTCCGACACGTCAGTAGAAGGCTTAGCCAAGCTGAAGGCGTCGTTCTCGACTAAAGGCTCGGTAACAGCGGGCAACGCCTCGCAAATGAGTGACGGTGCTGCTGCTGCTGTGCTGATGAGCAGAGAACGCGCAGAAGCGCTCGGCCTGAAGCCGATCGCGGCCTTCCGCTCCTTTGCACTAGCGGGCGTTGATCCGGAAGTAATGGGGATCGGCCCGATCGAAGCGATTCCGAAGGCGTTGAAAATGGCGGGCATTACGAAGGAGCAAGTGGCAGCCTTTGAGCTGAACGAAGCGTTTGCTTCGCAATGCTTGGCTATTATTCGTCAGCTGGAGCTGGATGAAAGCAAGGTGAACGTGAACGGGGGAGCTATTGCCCTTGGCCATCCACTCGGCTGCACAGGCACGAAGCTGACTGCATCGCTCATTCATGAGCTGCGTCGTCGTGGTGGAGGATTCGGTGTCGTGTCGATGTGTATTGGTGGTGGCATGGGAGCAGCGGGAGTGTTTGAGGTGTACGGAGAGTAAAGGCGCTTATTAAGCGCCTTACGGCAATTAATTTTTAGATGAAATTTATCCCAAATGTAAACGTAATCATTATAATATAAAGGAGAGATAGAATATGTTGGACACGAAAGTGAAAGGCGGCAGTTTCATTATTGATGATGTTGAGGCGAGCACAGTCGTTACACCGGAGGATTTTGTTGAAGAGCAGCGCATGATGATGGAGACGACGCGTGACTTTGTGGACGGTGAAGTCGTACCTCACGATGAGGAAATTGAGAAGCTCGATTATGAGCTGACCGTTAAGCTGATTCGTAAAGCGGGAGAGATTGGCTTGCTTGGCTCCGATGTGCCAGAGGAGTATGGCGGTATTGGCCTCGACAAAGTCAGCTCTACGCTCATTAATGAGACGTTAGCCAGAGCTTCATCGCTTGCGCTGTCCATCGGTGCACATGTCGGCATCGGAACGCTGCCGATCGTGTTTTTCGGAACGCCGGAGCAGAAGCGCAAATATTTGCCTACTCTGGCTACAGGCGAAAAAATAGCAGCTTACTGCTTAACAGAGCCTACTTCCGGCTCGGACGCGCTGGGAGCGAAGTCGACAGCGAAGCTGTCTGACGACGGCCAACATTACATTTTGAACGGTTCCAAAATATTTATTACGAACGCGGGCTTTGCGGACATTTTCATCGTGTATGCGAAGGTGGACGGCAAAGACTTTACGACCTTTATCGTAGAACGTGATATGGAGGGCTTTACGATCGGGCCTGAAGAGAAGAAGATGGGCATCAAAGGATCATCTACGTGTCCGCTATTTTTCGAGGATGTGAAGGTGCCTGTTGAAAATGTGCTCGGTGAAATTGGCCGTGGTCACGTTATTGCATTTAACATTTTGAACATTGGTCGATTTAAATTGGGTGCCGGCTGTCTTGGAGCAGCGAAAGAGTCGATCGATCTCAGCTCTAAATACGCGAATACGCGTACGCAGTTCGGCAAGCCATTGTCCGCGTTCCCGTTAATCGGCAAAAAGCTGGCGGACATGAACATCCGTACGTACGTAACGGAAAGCATGGTGTATCGTACGTCGGGCTTGATCGATGCAAGCATGAAGGACATTGACCAAAATCAACCGGATTCCGGTCAATTGCTGGCGAAGAGCATTGCAGAATACGCGTTGGAATGCTCCATTAATAAAGTGTTTGCGTCGGAAGTGCTGGACTTCGTCGCAGATGAAGGCGTCCAGATTCATGGCGGCTACGGTTTTACGCAGGAATATAAAATCGAGCGGATTTATCGCGATGCGCGCATTAACCGCATTTTTGAAGGCACGAACGAAATTAACCGCATGCTCATTCCTGGCACACTCGTGAAAAAGGCGATGAAAGGCGAGTTGCCTTTGATGCAAAAAGCACAAGGCCTGCAAGCGGAGCTGATGCAGATCGTACCTGGGCAGACGTTTGACGGCACGTTAGAGCATGAAGCTCATTTGCAGTCGATGGCGAAAAAGATCTTCCTGATGATCGGCGGCTTGGCGGTACAAAAGTACGGCATGGCGCTTGAGAAGCAGCAGGAAGTGCTCAGCAACTTGGCGGACGTGATGATTCTCGTCTATGCGATGGAGAGTGCGATGCTTCGTACGCGTAAAATGATTGATAAAATCGGCGAAGAAAAAGCAACGAATGCGATTGAAATGACGAAGGTATACGTGCATGAAGCATTCGATGATATTGAACGTTTTGCGAAAGAGGCCCTTGCGACGATGGAAAGTGGTGACCTATTGCGGACACAGCTGTCTATCTTGAAAAAGCTGACCCGCAACACACCGATTGATGCTGTAGCTTTGAAGCGCGGCATTGCGGCGCGTGTGATTGACGCAGAAAAATACGTCGTCTAATGGTTGTTATCGTCGAGAGAACGGCTACACGCTAACCAACAACGCCTATTGACGGCGTGAACCTGGGGAAAGGGATGAGCTTGTATGCCATTGGAGAAGCCATGGCTCTGTCATTATCCTAGTGAGATCGCCTCAACTTACGAGTATCCACAACACAACTTAGCACGGTTTCTCATTCATGCGGCACGTGACTATCCGGTCCGTACTGCCCTGTACTTTATGGGTAAAAAAATAAATTACGAGCAACTGTTGGACGCTTCGTATCGCTTTGCAAACGTGTTGACTAGCCTCGGCGTTAAGCGCGGCGACCGCGTTGCCATTATGCTACCGAACTGTCCGCAGACGGTAATTGCTTACTACGGCACGCTGATGATTGGCGCTGTCGCTGTGCTCACCAACCCGCTGTACAAGGAGCGGGAATTGGAGCATCAGCTTAACGATGCCGAAGCGAAACTCATCGTTACGCTCGATCTGCTGTTCCCACGTGTACATGCGATTAAGCGTCAGACCGAGCTTGAGCATATTATCGTAACTTCCATTAAAGATTATTTGCCGTTTCCTAAAAATGTGCTTTATCCGTTCAAAGCTAGGCGCAGTGGAGCGAATCTGGACGTCCCTTACGGCAAGGGCGTCCTCTCCTTTCGCGCTTTGCTACAGCACGCCTCGCAGGAGGCAGTATGCGTCGATGTCGATGTCGACAATGAGCTTGCGCTACTGCAATATACGGGCGGCACGACTGGTGTCGCCAAAGGCGTAATGCTGACGCACACGAACCTAATTGCGAATACGTTGCAAGCTTCCCGCTGGTTTTATAAGGCGAAGAGAGGCGAGCATGTATTTTTGGGAGCGCTTCCTTTTTTCCATGTGTTCGGGATGACGATATTAATGAACTTATCGATCGTGAGTGCCGGCACGAATGTGCTTATTCCTAAGTTTGATGCCGAAGAAATACTAGGAACGATCCATCGGCTCAAGCCGACGATGTTCCCCGGGGCGCCAACGATGTATATTGCGCTCATTAATCACCCCAAGATTGCTGAATATGATTTATCTTCTATTCAAATGTGCATTAGTGGAGCGTCTTCGCTGCCGCTTGAGGTGCAGACGAAGTTCGAGAAATTGAGCGGCTGCAAGCTAATTGAAGGTTATGGGCTGTCTGAGAGTTCACCGGTAACCCATGCTAATTTATTGTGGGGGAAGCGGAAAAATGGGACGATCGGCATTCCGTTTCCGGATACGGATGCGAAGGTGGTTGACCCTGAGACTGGCGTAGAGATGCCTGTTGGCGAGATTGGTGAGTTAGTCGTTCAGGGGCCGCAGGTGATGAAAGGGTATTGGAAGCGCCCTGACGAGACGAGTAAGATGTTGCGCGATGGTTGGCTCTATACGGGCGATATGGCCCGAATGGATGAGGAAGGATTTTTTACGGTCGTGGATCGGAAAAAAGACCTCATTATCGCGGGCGGATTCAATATTTATCCGCGTGAAATTGAAGAGGTGCTATTTGAGCATCCTCACATCCAAGAAGCTAGTGTCATCGGTGTTCCAGATGACTATCGGGGTGAAACCGTCAAAGCATACATTGTACTGCGTGCTGGCAAGCATGTAACCGAACAAGAGCTTAATGACTGGTGTCGCTCTCGGTTAGCCAGCTACAAGGTGCCGCGCCAATACGAAATTCGGTCAGAGCTGCCGAAGACGATTGCAGGCAAAGTACTAAAGCGGGCCCTGCTGGAGGAAGAGACGACCACATTGAAGCAATAAGAGCGGGCATGGGTATGAGCATGAGTATGGTGAGCGTGGTGGAGTTGTGCTCTTGTTGTGCCTTTATAGTGCCTTTGTTGTATAAGAGCAGGTACGTGTAGTACAAATCAGGAGGAATCGGTACGATGAGTTCGAAGCCAGATGTGGAAGGACAAGAGGGGTGGCTGGACACTTTGCAGGAACGTGCGCGTGGCACGTTCTGGGATTATATCGGCTGTAAAATTGTCGAAGCTTCTCCTGCTAAGGTTGTGCTTAAACTTGATGCACAGCCGCACCATTTGAACGTAATCGGCATCGTCCACGGCGGTGTGCTCGCCTCGTTACTCGATAATGCTATGGGGTTAGCTACGATGCTGCTCCGACCTAATGAGAGTACGGTTACATCGAATTTAAATATTAATTTTGTCGCACCATTGAAGGCGGATGAACTTATCGTGACCGTGGAGGTTATTCATCAGTCGCGCCGTACGCTCACTTGCACGGGCAGGGTGGAAAGCAGCAGTGGTACATTAGGAACGATTGGTACAGGAACATTCCGCGTTATATGACCTCTTTGCAGCTAAGGGATAACGGAAGTAAGCGTCTAGGAAGACGTGGAAGTCAAAGTCAAGGAACTCGTAGAAGTCATAGCAGTACTAGGAGTTTGAGTGTTCAACAAGTTCAAGTTCTACACGTAACACGCCACTCGCATATAAAAGCCCCTGAACAGCAAGTGTGTTCAGGGGCTTCTTCACTTATGGTGTTGCTATTTTCTTTAATCGCAGCAATGCTGTGGTGGCTTCAGCACGCGTTGTGTTGTCCTGTGGCTTAAACATGTGGCCGGACTTGCCTTGCATAACACCTTTTTGGACGACAGCTTGTATATACGATCTACCCCAAAATGGAATTTTTGGATCATCAGCAAAGCCAATTTGTTGTTGAATCTGAGTTGTATCCCATTTCATCGCCTTCGCAATGATGATAGCCATTTCGGCCCGACTAATCGTATCGTTCGGACGGAACGTGCCGTCAAGATAGCCTTGAATCATTCCTTGTTGCACAGCAGTATGTACGGCCGCTGTAGCCCAACTTGGAATTTGGTCGGCATCTTTAAATGGGAAGTACGAGCTTAGCTGCTGGGTAGGAACATTCAATGTTTGCAGCAGCATTTTTACGAACTGTGCTCGTGTCACCTCTGCATCTGGATAGAACAGCTGATTCGCCATACCTTCGACCATGTTCAAGGAGAAGGCTTCGCAAATGTTTTTTTCCGCCCAGTTTCCTTTCGTATCCTTAAAACATGTATCTGCTTTAACGTTAATATTCAAAGTGTATATTTTTGCACTTCCACTTTGCGCTTTTACTTCTAATGAGATTACATTCATCCCAGGTTTCAATTTGACTTTTTCCGGCTCACTAATCAATTTACCTTCATGTGAAACAGTTGCATTCGTTTGCTCGACAGCCATACGAAGCTCAATCTCATCGCTTAACGATTCGATCGTGTAGGATGTGATTTGCGGCGAAAAATTAGGTGAAAGCAATAATTCTTTATCCAGTGCACGAACAGATAATGTACGCAGGTTTGAGTTACTAGACTTATTTTCGATAGAAGATGATGTGCCAGATGACCAAGATGAATCTGAAGAACTGGAAACATAATCATTATTGTTTGAGCTTGGCGTAGGCAGAGTCCACATAGAGCTGCTTAATTCCGCACTCATATTATTCGTATCATCAACAGCTTTTACCGTAAAAATATAGTTCGAGTTAGGATTGAGCCCTGTCACGAGGTGTGAATATACGCTGCTAGTGACTGTTGTAATCGGCGTTATCTGTCTTGCTTCATAAACATTGTATTGCTTTACGTTTACGTTATCTGAAGCTGCTGGCCAGTTTAACATTGCACTGGTCTGCGTTACATTACTGATCTTTAACGTCCCCATATTCGGCCAAATTGGAGCTTCTGCATCTGCTGTTAAGTTTGGTAATGTCTTTACTGTCGTCGAAAGAACACTGCTACTTTTTCCGTCAACACTAATCGCTTTAACAGATAACGAGTAATCTGAATTTGCATCTAATCCGGTAATCGTGTGCGTATTCAAGTTTCCATCAACAGTAATCGTATTTGATGTTGCTCCCGTTTGCTCGATTACATATTGTGTTATTCCGCTAGCAGCATTTGCTTTAGGCCAATTTAGTACAACCTCTGTTTGCGTTACATTAGTTACCTCCAACATGCTTTTTTCAGGCCAAGTTGGCGTATTAACATCAGGGATTTGATTTTTATCGGGTGTAACCACAGATAAATAGATTTCCCCACTCATATTATTAGCTGCATCTACTGCTCTAATGATCAAATCATATCGGTTATCTGGGCTAAGTCCAGTAAGGTCGTATGAATGCACATTGCCGCTTACCGTTAATAATGGATAAGGAGCCCAGCTTCCAAAAATTTTGTATCTTTCAACACCCACGTTATCTGTGGCTTTAGGCCAGCTAATAGTTGCTGATGTTGGCTTAAGGTTAGTTACAGATGGCTGCTCATTATTCGGCCAGATTGGTGCCTCGGTGTCAGTTGATATAGCTCGTCCGGTACTGTTAAATACCGTAAGTGTGCTGCTCTGATGTGTTCCAACGGCGATATCAGAAATTCCATCCTTATCAAAGTCTCCCGTTGCAAATGAGAGGGCTTTTCCGTATAAATTACCGCTAGCATCACTTTGGAATTTTCCGCTACCATCGCCCTTCAGGACCGTAATGGAGGAGGGGCCATTTGCAGCAACGATATCAACGATTTGGTCACCATTAAAATCGCCTGTTTCCAGTTGATATTGCTCAAAGTTTAATGGGATAACATCGCTTGATTGAAATTCTCCGTTCCCTAAGCCAAGAAATACGTTAATACTCTTACCAACGTAATTGTTAACTGCAATATCAAGATTTCCATCTTTATTAAAATCCTCAATTGCGATACCACGTGGAGCCCGGTCTGTATTGAAATAAGGCTTTTCTATAAAGCTTCCGTCGCCATTTCCAAGCAAGATGCCAATTCTGTCTCCAAATGCTCCAAAAACAAGATCTTGATTACCATCGTTGTTGAAATCGGCTGTACGCACATTCCGAGCTGTAGTATGACCTACGCCTAAATTACTTTTGATAGCGGTATCAAAATTTCCATCGCTCCTACCTAAGAAGAGAGACCAAGAACGTTTACTGTCGTCAGTTACGACTAAATCCCAATTGCCGTCATTATTGAAGTCTGCTGTAGTTATAGTGTCGGCATTCTCATCATTTATTACTGGATTTCCATATTGAAATTGGCCATTTCCGCTTCCTAATAAAATTCCAATTTCTTTTCTATAGTTTTTGCTGATTGCGATATCTACGTTTCCATCTTTGTTATAGTCTCCTACGGCTGCAGAATTAACGGGGTCGTCTAGCTTTATAGTATAATTTAAATAAAAATTCCCAGTTGGTGTACCCTCAAAAAAGTAAGCCTTTAGATCGTGAAAGGAAAATACAATTAAATCATCATTTCCATCTTTATTAGTATCTGTTCTTACGATTTCGTCAGGATATGCTCCCACCATATAGGACTGCGGTGCTTCTGACCATTTACTTGCCAATAAAGTTTGCGGCATCAATAAAGTGCTGATACAAAGAACTGCCACTAACCATTTCAAGCGTGAAATTTTCCTCTTATTCATGATCATTTAAATATTTCATCTCCTTATGTAGCTCTTTTATACTACTTATTTGTTTAATCGTTCATATAAATAGTAGTAGAAGAAAAATTTATGTATGAAATAATAATACCATATCAAACCAACTTATAACATAAGTGTTCATATATTCATATTAAATCATGACGATAGAAGCGCGTAAATACGCAAAAAAGCCTGTTGCTCTCGATGTATTGAATACAATAAGAGTAACAGGCATATTTTTATATAAAAGTATAATTACATTTTACAATTCGTCAAATCCGTTGTCTTCGCCAACCTTACCGTAGTTGCGTGATTTCGCTTCGAAGAAGTCTGTCTTCGTCGAGTTCAGCGCATCATCGGAGAACGGCTTAATCCAAGGCATGCAGTTTACGTCTACGCCTTCGTATGCCTTTTCCATACCGAGCATCACGAGGCGGCGGTTTGCGATGTACTTGATGTAATCGCCCAGCTCTTTCAAGTCGATACCTTTTACGCTGTGCAACGTGTAGTGTGCCCAGTTCGTTTCGAGTTCAACCGCACGGTCGATCATTTTGTACAAGAAATCCATGTTTTCTTTTGTGTTCAACTCAGGGAAGTCAACCAATAGCTGCTTGAACACTTCTGCGAAGAAGAAGCAGTGGTGATTCTCATCACGCTGAATGTAAGAAATCATTTGGCTTGTCGCCATCATCTTCTGGTCACGCGCCAAGTTGTAGAAGAACGCGAACGTACTGTAGAAGAAGATGCCTTCAAGGATTAAATCCGCTACAAGCGTTTCAAAGAACGTCTGCGGCGTAGGGTTGTCACGGAAGTTTTGATACACGTCTGCGATAAAGCGGTTACGCTCCAACAGTACTTCGTCGTGCTTCCAATACTCGAAGATTTCTTTTTGCTCTTCAAGCGACACCAAAGAAGACAGAACGTAAGAATAGGACTGATTGTGTACAACTTCTTGCTGTCCAATAATCGCTGCTACTGCTTCAAGTGAAGAGTCAGTGAAGTATTGTTTGACGTCGCCTACGAACATTGTTTGCATCGAGTCGAGGACAGCGAGCAAGCCAATGTTGATCTTGAACGTTCTGCGCTCTTCATCATCCAAGAGCTGGAATTGCTGTGCATCTTTTGACATCGGAATTTCATCTGCAATCCAATGGTTCAAGAGAAGCACTTTGTACAATTTATACATATGAGGCATGCGGATATCATCCCAGTTCAAAATGCCTGAGCATTCTCCAAGGATGATGCGTGTTGATTTATTCGGTGCATTGGTATTAAAAATAAGCTGGCGTTCCAATTGACGGTCCATCAATGTCATCGTTTATCTCCCTTTCGATTTAAAATGGCCGTATTTAGCCCTTGCTATGCATGTACGATATGCATGTACGAAGTCATACTAACGTGCCGAAAGTGCTTGAGCATGTTGAACGTGTCGAACATGTCGAACGCGTCGAGGGAAAATCTTGCAGCTTAGGAGCTGCAAGATTCACATTCTTCAACAGTGAGCGCTTGGCTACGCACGTAGTAAGTCGATTTCATGCCTGCTTTCCATGCGTGCAGGTGCAAGTTCAAGAAGTCAACAGCGCGAATATCAGGGCGCACGTACAAGTTAAAGCTTTGGCCTTGGTCAATATGACGCTGACGTGCGGACGCCATACGGATCGACCAGTTCTGATCAAGACGGAACGCTGTTTTGTAGTACCAAATCGTCTTCTCGGACAAATCTGGTGCCGGATTAGCAATTTTGTACGTCGTCTTCTCTTCGTAGCTGAGAAGCTCGTACACAGGGTCGATACTTGCTGTCGAGCCTGCGATAATCGATGTCGAGCCGTTAGGTGCTACAGCCATCAACCAACCGTTACGCATACCGTTGACGCGTACAGCTTCAGCAAGTTCTTGCCATTGCTCTGTCGTAACAAATTTACCAGGGCGGTTGCCTGTCGTGTAATCGCGATCCTCGAAGTAGCGACCATTTTCCCACTCAGAGCCTTTGAAGCGTGAGTATGAGCCTTTTTCCTGTGCTAAGCCCATGCTCGATTTAACCGCTAAATAGTTAATATGCTCGTAAAGATTGTCGTTAAACGTAACTGCCTCTTCGGACTCCCAAGCAATACCTTCCAAAGCAAGGAGGTGGTGCAAGCCGAACGTGCCTAGACCGATTGCACGGTAGCGACGGTTCGTGTGTTGCGCTTGTAGAACTTCAATATTGTTAATGTCGATAACGTTGTCGAGCATGCGTACTTGAATCGGCACGAGGCGCTCCAATACGTTTGCACGTACTGCGCGAGCCAAGTGGATGGAGTTCAAGTTACATACAACGAAATCACCAGGTGTTTTCGTAATGATAATACGTGTTTCGCCATCTTTGTCGACTAGTTCTTCATGCTCAATTACAGTCGCCGATTGGTTCTGGAAAATTTCCGTACACAAGTTTGAGCAGTAGATCATGCCGTGGCCTTTGTTCGGGTTCGCACGGTTTGCTGCGTCTTTGTAGAACATGTACGGTGTACCTGTTTCCAACTGCGATTTCATAATGCGCTTCATAATGTCGATAGCTGGCAATGTAATGCGCGGCAGATCTGGGTTAGCAACTGCCTCTGCATATTTTTCACGGAATTCGCCTGCGCCTTGCTTCTCGTCATAAAAATCTTCCAAACCGAGTGCGCGGCCTTTTGCGTCTTTCCAGCCCATAATCTTCTTCACTTGGTGCGGGCAGAACAAATGCCATTCCTCACGTTGTTCAACAGCCTCCAAGTACAAATCAGGGAAGCTTACACCGTGGAAAATATCATGCGCACGCATGCGCTCGTCACCGTTGTTCAACTTCAAGTCCAAGAAGGACAAGATGTCCTTATGGAATACGTCCAAGTAAACTGCGATTGCGCCTTTACGTGTACCGAGTTGGTCTACGCTGACAGCCGTATTGTTCAATTGGCGAATCCATGGGATAACGCCAGAGCTTGTATTTTTGTGGCCACGAATATCGGAACCGCGAGCACGTACTTTACCGAGGTATACGCCGATACCGCCACCCATTTTGCTCAAACGTGCGATGTCCGTGTTGGAATCGAAAATGCCTTCCAGCGAGTCGTCGACCGTGTCGATAAAGCAGCTGGACAATTGACCAGCGACTTTCTTACCTGCGTTAGCCATCGTTGGCGTAGCAGCAGTCATGTACAGGTTACTCATCGCCCAGTACGCTTCTTTAGCCAATTCTACGCGGCGCTCCGCTGGCTCGCGGTGCATCAAGTACATCGCAATAATCATGTAACGCTCTTGCGGAAGCTCCATCGTGCGGTTCTCAAAGTCTGTTGCCAAGTAGCGCTCAGCAAGTGTGAGCAAGCCGATGTAGTCAAACGTTTCATCGCAAGTTGGGTTAATCGCTTCACCAAGGTCGCGAATTTGCTCAGGTGTGTATGCCTCAAGCAAATCTGCACGGTATACGCCGATGTCAACGAGCTTTTTAATTAATTTATTAAAATCGCCGTAAGGCTCATCTGGATATGCTTTGTAGTTGCGGTGCAATGCTGCTTCTTTATACAGCTTCGTCAGCAACGAGCGTGCAGCTACGAATTTCCAATCCGGTTCTTCTTTTGTGACGAGCTCCAAAGCTGTCATAATGCTAGCTTGTGTAATGTCCGCTGCTTGTACAGCGCTGTGACGCAGCTTGCCCAACACGCCACGATACCAACGTTCTCGATCAAGGTGTGGGTAAGAGGCCATGATGCGTTCACCGTAGCGCGTAATGCGCTCTACATCAAAAGCAAGTGAGCGATTGTTAGGTTTCAAGACCGTTTGAATCGTGTTAGTTGTAAGCATCCTTGTTCCTCCTTGAACATCTGTGAAAATTAGTTATAAATATAAAAAACAACCTGTAAGGTTGAGCGTAATCGGCCATGATTGTATGGTGATATGCGTTGTAGAGCAACGGGCTGTTCAGCGACGGATGCGCACCGTATGTATGTTTAACGGGCGCAAAAAATCGACCGTCTGCCGTAGTCAGACGATTCAACGTAATACTTGCGACGCTAATCTGAACATTTTTCTTGTTATAGAGCAATATGGTATAAAGCACTGTCATTCAGTGGTGTTACCATGCCTCGGAGTATTATCATGTCCCAATAGGATGGGAGACCGTCATTGCGGTTCTAAATGATCTCACAGCAAGTAGCTGTAGTGCATTTTTACTGGAAAAATTAGCTTGTGGCGGTGGTAGAAACACAACGTATTTGAACGTTCTTTCCTCTTGTTCCAACCGTTGCCTTTACGTGCTAGAATGCGCGAAAATTCAATATCTTGTTGCGCATTAGTAACTATACTACAAGATATTGTGTATGTAAATAGGCCTTCGTGATAAGAAGTAGTTCCCTTACTTATGTACCAGCCTCTTATTTTAATGGTAAAACCACTTATAAACAAGCTTTGTTTCGTATTGTTCACATCCTAATTTTTTTTGTTCCTCTTTTTGGATGAGAGGCAGGATTTACGGGAAAGTCGAATGCTGTAATAAGGTGCAAAATGTTGTAATCACGGCATGAAATGAGCATGCAAAATCCCCCCTTTCCAGACAAACTTCGGAAAGGAGGGACTTATATTTAGTGGAAATGGAACTTTAGTCGCGTTCCCAATCAATGCTGATCGTTTTTCCATTTGTAAAACGCACATCAATGGCATAAGCTTCAAGCTGATCCCGTTTTAAATTGAGTGCGTTAAGCAGGCGATCCGCGATTTGCGTTTTCGTCATGCTATCGTTTAATTGAGCGCTGGAAAGCCATCTCTCAATCGTGCGCACAGCTTCTTGACCTTTTACTTCATCGTCATCATCGCGTTCGATGTAGGCTTCCGCTGTGCCGTTATTGGAGCGCTCGTACACGGCATCAATATCATGCTTCTCTTTGCGTCCTTCGATTTCAATATCCAGCTCTTGTACGACGTGTGAGCTAGGGTGCGGGTTAGGATTTGGATGATTCGTTGGATGCTTAACGGCTTCCAGTTGTGTCCCGTCTGCAAAGTCAACCGTAATCGTATATGAAGTTGCTTGATGCTCACTTGTGCCAGCAGCTCTTAGTACATTGTCGATCAACTGCTGTTTCGTAAAGTTAGACCTCAAAGCTAAATTATTGAGCCATTGTTCATGCCAGTTTTTAGCTTGATCTCCTGTTTGGATCGTGCCGCGTTGGTTCACATAAGCAGATGTGTAGCCATCTCTTTTGAAATAGTGCGTTTGCAAAATAGTGTCATTGCCTTGGCGAATGTTAACCGAAAAGTTCTTTATTTCCGTCGCAATAGGCTTATCACTTCTATTAATAATAGAAACATCTTCAACGTTGTTTCTTCTAATGACTAGCGAAACCCAATCACCATCTTTTAAATGGTGGAGGGGAACATATTGCAATTGATCACGTACCGGCAGTTTCGAAGATACCGCGTACGATACCGTTTGGCCGTTTACATTTTCCACACGCAAGGTGGAGTCGAGCGGACGTTGCTGGCTATCTACCGGAGTAGAAGCGTTAGGGCTTGTAGTTGAAAACTGTTTAAATTTAGCGGCAATACGTATGCTATCTTTATCGTTAATGCAGTCGTTAGTGCGATCAAGCAGGACAGCCAGCTCTGCACGTGTGACAGGCTTCTGTGGCTGGAATGAACCGTCGGTTAAGTTGACAAGAATGCCACTTTGCACCGCAACGTTTACGTAGCCAACAGCTCCAGCAGGAATAGAGTCTTTATCTTTAAAATTAGGGATCGTCGTCATTTGCTGTA
The DNA here is from genome assembly GCF_021223605.1 of Paenibacillus sp. 481. Classification (NCBI taxonomy): domain Bacteria; kingdom Bacillati; phylum Bacillota; class Bacilli; order Caryophanales; family Paenibacillaceae; genus Paenibacillus; species Paenibacillus sp. 481. The sequence goes on along the minus strand of NZ_CP075175.1, from coordinate 1,976,463 downwards.
AAGCTTGCTGTTGCAAGCCTAACGCTCTGACGAGCAAGCTGGATACCCAGACACGAGTTGCAGGTTGATGTGGCGCTAATTCAGTTTCGTTCGGGTCGAACAAACCGCGCTCAAGCGCTACGAGAACGTAGCCTTTTGCCCATGCATAATTGCTTTCGAGCTTATTAGCGTCTTTGAAATGGAGTGTCGCATTAGCTGCTTTAGCTTTAGCTGCGGACTCCAACCCCATTAAGCGAACGGCCGTTACGATGGATTCGATACGTGTAACGGACTCGTGTGGACGGAAATGGTCTTCAACAAATCCATCAAACACATCGCGAATGGTCATGTTGCCAATCGAGTCGTAGGCCCAATTCCAATCTTGACCGGTTACGTCTGGATATCTTTCTTTAATTTTAAAGTACAGGTCTTCCAGATCCTCGTGACCGATATCAATCTCGATTAGATTCTTATTGTGCGTGGCGACGCTTTTGTTTATAGCGTTGCTAGTTGGAGCGGCGAAAGCTGTTGAACCTACTGCGCCAAAGACAAGTGTTACCGACATAAGGGCCATCATCATTTTTGCACTACGTTTCATTAATCATTTCCTCCTCATTAGTTCACTTCGTATGGTTACTAAAGGTTAGTGGCTACTACGAATGGCATGAATAAGATGTAAATGCGAGATGTATGTGCTTCTGGATGTATCATCTGGTCGTCAAGTCTGTTTGGTTTGAGTTCTAGTTGAATGAATCGTCATGGGGTGAATGGCCTGCGATATTGGGTGAAGAATATCGCAGGCACTCGGTAGTTTAAGGGTGTTAAGAGTATTTGATATGGATGAAAATTAGGACGCTAATATCTATTACGAACTCTAGGTGAGGTTTGTGGGGGTCAGACAAAATTTTTCTCACCAAAATAAAAATAAACAAAAAGAAGTAATATGAAACACGGCTGTCACTAGGGTGGATTCCTCAGTGAACAGCCGTGTATTAGGGTAGATCTATATGGGGTAATACTATATAGGGTAAGACTATATAGGTCATGCTATATGGGTGGTACTGTAATCCGTCTAGCTTACATTAGTCTTCATCGTGATCATCATTTCGGTCCTCAAGCTCTTTACGATGCTCACGACTTTCACGATGCTCACGATGTTTACGATCCTCGCGATTTTCTTGATCCTCGTCGCTATCTTCCCGATCTTCACGTTCTCCACGATCTTTGTCATCTTTATGCTTTGAATGCTTATGATGTTTAGTTTTGTCCCTATCTTTTAGTTCATCGTTCTGCCTATTTGGATGCTTGTTGTGGGCATTATGCTCGTCTGCATCCTCGTCATCTTCTTCATCCTCATCCTGATCATCGTCTCGGCTTGTAGGACGCTCTTTATGCTTGGCTTTATCTTTATCATCGTCTTTATCTTTGTCGTCATCTTTATCAACGCCATTATCACGATCTTTATCTTTATTTTTATCTTTGTCTCTATTTATGTCTTTTTCTTTATCTTTTTCTTTATTTTGTTCTTCATCTTCATCAGCGCTGTCATCGTGTTCATCCTCGTCGCCTTGATCATCCTGATCTTGCTCTCGGTTACCACTGCCTTGTCCGCGCTGGTCTTTATTATGATCGTTACCTTGATCTTGATGTCGCTTATGATCATCTACAGGGCTATGTTGATCCGTCGTCCTGTCTTTATTCGCATCCTTATTCGGCTGCGGAGAAGGAGATGGATCTTGTGTCGGCTTAGTAGCTGGTTGCTCGTGCTGCTTATTTAAGGCGGGATCATGCGTGTTAAGATGACCCGAGTTTGAATCATTTGATGCCGGTGGTTTTTGCTCTTCAGCATCTACCTTATGCGAAGGAACTTTCGGTCCGGTATGGTTAGGATTTTTAGCTTTATTGTTGTTCGTGTGCGCCAGCTTATCAGGACGGACAGAGTGTGGATCAATTCCGGCTGATTGCAGGCTTTCAACAATTGTACGCCCCTCAAATAGTTCTTTTTGCAGGGGTAAACCTTGATTTTTGGCAGCGTCATAAACGGCATATTGGTTTAAAGACATTCCCGCATGCTTCGCTTCGTTAAGCTGCTCTTTCGTTAAGTAGAACGCGTTTAAGGAAATAACGCTATTCTTGGGGAGCCAGCGTTCAGGATCAAGCTTAGGTGCATTTTGTTGCAACGGTACAATGCTGACATACACAAAATGCTCGCCATTAATGCCGTCGCGCTCCCAAGACGCTAGCTGTTGGGCGGAGTCGACAAGCGCTTGAATGGCGTGACCAATCGAACGCCCTTTCAGGTCGGCGGCATTAAGCAAGCGCTTCGCGTCGTCATTCGTTCCCTCTGCGCGGCGCACAATCTCATTGGCGTCAAGCCATAGCTCAATGCCTGGATTAACGTCCACTGCAACGAGTGCCACTGCATCGGCATTGATCGTCGAAGCAAATAGCGACCACACGACCCCGATAACGAGCAGAACGCTTGCAGCGGTTGCTGCGATCATGCTGCGATAATTGCGAAATAATGAGCGTTTTGTTGGTGCCGATGCTGGCGGAATTTCTTCTGAACGAACAGAATAGACGGATTGGATCTGCTCGTGTTGCATATGCCGCTCATCTTGCGTATGTCGCTTATCTTGCGTATGTTGCGCATGTCGCTCATGTTGCGTGCCGTGGGCCGTACTCGCTTGCTCTTTGTCTTGTCCCAGCCCCTGTACCTGCTGCGTCTGTTCCAGTCGTTGTACCTGTTCCTGAACTTGTTCTAGTTCTTGTTCCATAGCCAGAGCAACCGGAATGCGTTGCCCAATTCGAGGGAGCACCGCTGGCTTTGATACGTTGCGAAATGCACCGTCTTCGCACAGCAGCACCACTTCATGCTCCGTTATTTTCATCACGATTCCGTGCATGATGCTCCCTCCTTTCCGGACTGTAGTACAGGAATCGCGTTGCGAATGCGCGTAAATTCGTTGCTATGCATAACGAGCACGAGTGCAATAATATATTTTCGATGCCGCTCCAATGTTTTGCGGCTTACTTTAACGTGTTCCAGCAGCGCTTTCAGCGGTAGCTGTCTCGTACGCAGCAGCGACTCCAGCATGACATGTGCTGCACATGTTCGTTCAGCAATCTCAATACATTGCTGGCGTGTATCGTGATGCTGGGGGCAGCAGTCCGCCAGCTCCTCCAGCGAGATGCCGTATAGAGCCAGTTGTTCGTCATATCGCATAATTTCTTGTGCGAGGGCAAGCTCCTCGTTCTGGCGAGCAAATACATCAAGTGCACCTGCTGTTTCCGCGTAGGACAGCTCAGGCACGTCATCCAAATAGCCTGACGCATCATCTGCATCATCACCACTGCTAAATGGAATATCTTGTACTTTTCCTTGTTTGCGGAAATAATCAATTAGTCGATTACGAATAATAAGCGCTGCATATCGTTCAAATGATTTGCCAGCAGCTGAATCATAGCGATCAATTGCTTCATTAAAGGCGATGAGCGCAATGCTTGCTTCATCGTCACTGCGATGAATCGGCCTGCGGCATATATGGCTGGCTGTGCGCAGGACGAATGCCTGATTGGCGCGCAGCCATTGTTCGCGCGTATCCATATCACCCGCACGAATTCGCAGCAACATCGCGTCCGCATCTTTTGTCGTAACATCCATATCCTCTCACATCCTGTACCCTCTGGTAAACTAATACGTCACGAGAGATGATTTTAAGGGGGTGAAGTGTTTCTTACTTCAGGGAGTTTAACAAACATCTACCACCCTGTACAGCCCAGACAACAGAATCTAACGATGAACTCCTCATTCTCATGAGAAGTTCATTTTCTCAGATAAAAAATATGATAAGCTTGAAATGAGAGTAGTATAAATATTCCAACCTATCATTTTTATAAGGGAGTGCAATGCATATGAATCTAAACATCCGTTTATACGAAACTCATTTGCAAGTATCAAACCTTGAACATTCCATCACTTTTTATGAACAGCTAGGCCTTACATTTGCTCACAAAATTGACGATCGTCGTTGCGCTTTTTTTTATTTTGGCGATGATCGGCAGCAAATGCTTGGCTTATGGGAAGTTGGAGCGGGGCAAAGGATTGCATCAAGACATATTGCTTTCGATATTGCACTAGACGAGCTGCTGAATATTGATGATTGGCTGCGTGAACGTGGCATTGAACCGTGCGATGCTTTCGATAGACCGCCTGTAGAGCCGATGGTGCTTACATGGATGCCTGCGGCCAGCGTTTATTTTTATGATCCCGATCACAATCTGTTAGAATTTATTGCTTTGCTGGAACAGGACGCCGCCCCAGCAGAACCGTGTGACACCAGCGAGATCAACAGCGTCCCTTATTTAAGTGAATGGTTGGATCGAAGAAAGACAACGCAATAATTGAGAGTGAATTAGCGATTCGAGCGTTCGCTGACCGTAACTCGTTACTGTTCGTTATTGTTCGTTACTGCTTATTAAGCGCGACGTCATTTTGTTGCATCCAAGTGATCATAGCTGACATCTGCGCATTTATCGCGTCAATCTGTCCTGTGTCCAGCAAATCGTACATCGCATCCACTTGATAGCAGGCGAACGCTCGTCTTAACCCGATTAAGTGATTAAGGGCATGTAATTCTTGTGCCGTTAAAGAACGATATTTCATATACCCCGCTAAAAATCGTTGTACATACAAGTCGCTGATCTGTTCATCAGGCCCGTCTTCTCTGTCAGCAGCGTAGGCGAGAAAAGCTGCTTCGCCAGACAAATGACTTACGAATGTATCGTTTCCAGCTAAGTTAAAGTCAATAATACCTTCTAATTGATACTGCTCATTGATGAGCAAATTGTTCAGGGAGAAATCTCCTTGCACAGCGCCAGAAGGGAGTGATGGCCAACACTGTTTAAGTTGCATCCGTTTCTCTTCATACAGTTGAAACAACGATTCACGAAGAGACGTGTCAGCGGAGCTGTCTAGCAGAGCCGCATGCAATTGTTTGGCTTCTTGCTTCATCTCTTCATCTTCATTAAAAAGACTCCACGGACTATAGCTATTAAAGTTGAAGACGGTGTCTGTCTGGGACGCTAATAGATGCATGCGTCCAAGCCATTCACCAGCTTGTTGAATAAGACATGCATTCATCTGCTCGGGCTCACGGCCAGGCAGCCATGCTTCCATGATCGCGTAGACCTCTTGCTCTTCCCACAACAACTGTATATATGAACAGTTATTACTCCCGTACAGCCGTGCAGGGACGCTCATGCCATGTTGAGCCAAGTAAGTGCACAGCATAGCCTGTGCTTGTAAATCTTGAGTGGTCGTGGAGGGGATGCTGTACATTTTGAGGGCGTACCATTGTCCTGCTGTTGAGCTCACTTTGTAAATCCAGCGGGACTGCTCAGGCTCGGATATGGCTTGTATGCGTTCAATGGATTGGAATGGCAGCTGAAAAAAGGATTGGATCGTTGAAAAATCATCAAGTGCGGGCCAAGCGGCAGGCAAAGATATATCGGTCATCGCGTTCCCTCCAGAGCAGACTGTTTACGGTGTAATTAACGTCAGAATCGGTTATTATGTTGCAGTGAGCGATGGGGGAGATCGTGGAATAGGCATAAAAAAACGCCCGTTAGGGGCGTTTAGGGAAGTTTAAGGCAAGCTCTATATGCCAGCCGATTGTTGTAAGCGGCGTACGATAGCCATAAAATCTTCTTGGGATATACCGGGGGCAAATTCCTCCGGTAAATCAGGAAGGTCTGGGATGGGGGCTCCCTTTGGTGTACCTTCAATAACCTCCAAAGGCTTACCATCAGGATGATTGCCACGCCAGATCAGATTAATGTCACGATAGTCATTATCGCTCCACGTATACAATATTCGTCCTAGTCCTAAATCTTCAAATTTGCGAGCCGCGTGAAAAGCTCGATTATCGAGGTTGGGTACCGGCAGCAGCTTCGTGACATCGACACCAGTCGCCATCTCAAGTGCTTTGGCATAAGCCAAAATATGAGTGCCGCCGCGAACGAGCAAATACCCTATCATCTCACGAGCGGTTGGGTGGTCTGTCATCTCGTACACGCGCATTTTATGCGTGCGGGCTCCAATTTCCAAAAAGAAGTTATGCAGTAAATCAACAACTAAATTGCCACTGTTAAATACATAATCACCAGCCCACGATTTTCCCATCGAATCGCCAACGACGGCAGTCTGTGCGTTTGCGATAAAATGATAAGTATTACGCACGTCCTTGGCTACATGCAGCGGCGTAGTATCGGGCGCGCCAGGCCGGGTGCTGCCGCTTAGGATGAGGTTAATCGTATTCGTCACAAGCTCCACGTGTCCGAACTCTTCTGCTGTAATGCTCGCTACAATATCATAGAACGGCTTTAGCTTTTTTTTCTGCCGGAAGTTAAAAGACTGGAACATATAGTTGTTCAGTGTGGACATTTCACCAAAACGTCCGCCAAGTAGTTCCTGAACGGCGGCCGCAGCATTTGGATCGGCATGTTTGGGGTCAGGTAGCTCAATAGCTAGCCTATTGATGCGCTTGAACACTTGCTTCCCTCCTTTGGCTTGAGCAGCTTACGTGGGTTAAACGTTGCTAATCTTCTCCGCTTCAGGTATTTGTCATCAATTTAGACCTATGTGGGTGAAGGTTGACCCTATGCTTATTTTTTGGTTCAATTGCCGCAACATAAAAAAACGCCGACATGCGTGCTGCATGCGGCGTGTGAATGGAACATATATGATTGCGGTTAGTCACTTACCAGCCGCGCTCGTATGGCTTGGGTATCGGGATGTCTGCTTGCAGCTCACGCGCCGCACGAATAGGCCAGTACGGATCACGGAGCAACTCACGACCAAGGAATACAAGATCGGCGCGATAATTGCGTACGATTTCTTCTGCCTGCGCAGGCTCGGTAATTAGTCCAACGGCACCCGTAGCGATGCCTGTCGATTGCCGAATGGCCTGTGCAAAAGGCACTTGATAGCCTGGAAATACATCAATCGGGTGTGGCACAACAGCGCCAGAGCTGCAATCAACGAGATCGACGCCTTGCAGCTTCATGCGGCGGGAGTAGTCAATATACGCTTCGATGGAATTTCCGCCCTTTGCATATTCGTGGGCAGATACGCGTACGAATAGTGGATTGCTATTGCTCCAAGTCGTACGGACCGCGTCGATTACCTCGCTTAAGAAGCGATAGCGACCATCCGTACTTCCGCCGTAGCCATCCTGTCTTTCATTCGTTAGCGGCGACAAAAACTGATTAATTAAGTAGCCGTGAGCCGCATGAATTTCGACAATGTCGAAGCCTGCCTCTTTAGCGCGACGAGCGGCTTCAGCAAAGGCTTTGATCGTTCGACGAATTTCTTCTTGATTCATTTCTATAGGTAAGTCATAGCTCTCATTAAAACGAAGTGCGGACGGAGCTATTGCATGGGGCACGGTAGCCTTGCGGCCGGCATGTGCTAATTGGATAGCAACCTTGCTGCCCTGTGCATGCACCATTTCGGTTAGGCGACGAAGTCCGCCAATATGCTCATCGCTCCAGATGCCTAAATCGTGAGCGCTGATTCGGCCGTTGGGTGTAACGGCAGCGGCCTCTACGACGATGAGTCCAACTTGTCCGACTGCACGCGACGTATAATGGACAAGATGCCAATCGTTAACTTGGCCATCTTCGTTAGGGCAAGCATACATACACATCGGCGACATTACGATACGGTTAGGTAAAGTAACATCACGAATCGTCAACGAATCAAATAAACGCGGCATATTCATCCCTCCACTTAAATGATGCAAGTCTGGAAAATTGACATCGTTTCCATTTTTGTAAGTAGGACTTCCCTTATGCGATGGAATTTCGACCAGACGACTAGATCATTCTTCCAAACTATTATAACCCCACCCAGTAGTAGGAGACAAATACAAGCCTTTAAGGAAGGGATGCCGGTTAGATTTGTTTCAATCACTTCGTGTGTGCACGTAGCCATTGGATACAGTCAGTGGTTATTTCGTCACGATTCGTTTCATTTAATAGCTCATGACGCGCTCCGGCATATATGTTGCATGTTACATCTTGAATCGTTAACTGTTTATACATTTCCGCTAAACGGAGCACGCCTTTACCGTACATGCCTACGGGATCTGCATCACCTGCAATTAACATAACAGGCAGTGTCTTAGGGATACGAGCCATCGTCGTTGGCTGATGAATGACACGTAAGAAACGGAAAAAATCGTGATAGAAACTGACCGTGCTTAAAAAGCCACAATACGGATCGGCCACATATTTGTCCACTTCCGCTGGATCACGACTGAGCCAGTCAAACGGTGTGCGGCTTGGTTCAAACTTGCGATTAAAGCTGCCAAAAGCGAGCTTGTCGATAAGGAGGCTGCGATGACGATCCCCTCGCATGGTACGAATAAGCTTTGCTAGATTGGCACCGGCGATGATATCCACGCCACGGGGACCATTTGTCGCGCATAAAATAACCCCTTCAATTAAGTCTGCATGCAGTGAAATATACTGCTGAGATAAGAATGATCCCATGCTGTGCCCGAACAAGAATAGGGGGAGCCCTTCGTGTTTCTCCTTTATCATTGTGCTCAGCTGGGCCATATTGAGGACCATCCATTCGAATCCATTTTCACCGAGGTAGCCTAAGTTTTCTACTTGTGCGGCGGTCTTGCCGTGACCACGATGATCGTTCCCGTATACGACATAGCCTGCATCAGTCAAGGCTTGGGCAAAACGTTCATAACGCTCAGCAGTCTCGGTCATGCCGTGAGCGATTTGTACGATACCACGAATGGAACGTTCATCATCAGGTGACCAGCAGTATACGTGTATGGGAATATGTTGCGGATCTGTAAATGTAAAAGTGTGCTGCTGCATCATTGTCCCTCCTCATTAAAAGTAAGAATATGCGCTCCATGTTGCTAGCATTATGATGATACTGCTTGTATATATTCATCATACCGCTGAATGGGGTGTTATGCTATGATTAGGGACAAATATGGAAGTTAGATGGGGGCGGAAAGCATGTTTACATCTGAGTTGTACACGGGACGTCCAGAGGACGATTATCCTGTTCTAAACCGTCAGCTGCAAGCACTAATCGCAGATGAACCTAATTTAATAGCAAACTTGGCAAATGCGTCCGCTTTGCTGTGGCAAGGCTTACAAGATATTAACTGGGCGGGCTTTTATCTTATGGATGAGGAGCGCAACCAACTTGTACTCGGCCCGTTTCAAGGATTGCCCGCTTGTGTGCGTATCCCGCTAGGCAAAGGTGTCTGCGGTACGGCTGCTGCACAACAACGGACTGAGTTGGTGGCAGATGTACACGCCTTTCCTGGACATATCGCTTGCGATGCAAGGTCGCGTTCAGAAATCGTCGTGCCGATGGTCAAGAACGGGAAATTAATCGGGGTACTCGACATTGATAGCCCTGTGTTAAATCGTTTTTCAGACATCGATCAGCAGTGGCTAGAGCAAATGGTAGCTGCAATCGTAGAGCAAGTATAATCAAGGTTGCGCGGGGCATTTCTTAGCGCTATTTGAGAACAAAAGGGGATAACATCAAGGGTGATGGGTATCCCCTTTTGTAATGTTTCAACTCATTTTCATTCTATATATATTCCATTATATAATAGTGCTAGGCTAGTTCATGATTATATATGAGGAGGGATAGAAGTGGATTTGAAGGTTGAGTCTATGTTGGTTGAAATGATGACGATGATGGGTCATATGAGCAAAGATATTAAAGATGTGAAGAGTGATTTGGAACAAGTTAAGACGGACGTGGCAGAGCTGAAAACGGATGTCGCTGTGTTGAAGACGGATGTGGCTGTGCTGAAGAAAGATGTCGAAGTGTTAAAAGTAGATATGGCAGAAATGAAATCCGAGATGGCCGATATGCGCAGTGACCTTGACAATGTCAAGGTGGAGCTAGTCACCTTCAAGCACGAGACGATGCACCGTTTTGATCGACTAGAAACAAGCTTGGAAGGTATTCGTGAGCAAGCAGCATCCAACGCTGAAGCGCAGACGAGCGTTCTTTATATGTTGCAGCCTGTGAAAGTCAGCAACTAGTCTATCACTTAGTCCATACTCTTCATCTTCGATCCAACCTCCAAACCACTATATCTTCTACTAACTAGACATACTTACATAAGGAGGCCAATCAATGGAGCAGTTTACCTTATTTCTTATGATGTCATTAGCACTCATTTTAACTCCCGGCGCTGACACAGCATTAGTCACCAAGAGCACAATCAGATACGGAAAAGGCGGCGGAAGCGCGACCGTGTTCGGTACAGCTACAGGTATATTGGTTCATACTTTTGCGGCGGCAACAGGACTATCTCTCTTGTTAGCTCAGTCTGCTTTGCTATATGAAATTGTAAAATGGATCGGTGCGGCCTATTTAATTTTTATTGGTGTGACGTCTCTCCTGTCTAAAAGACCATCATCTGATAAACAGCAAGAGAATGAAGAAGAGCAAACGATTACCGCGCTTCGCCCTTCAACGGACTACAGTCAATTGCGCAAATGTTATATGCAAGGTGTCATTACAAATGTGCTGAACCCGAAAGTAGCTCTATTTTTTCTAACTTTTTTACCTCAGTTTGTGGACGCGAACGAAGCTTCATTTTATCCATATATGATTATGGGTGTCACTTATGCGGTACTGCTTATCGTCTGGCTGCTCGTTTTCATCTGGTTCATTCATGTCATGAAGACGTGGTTTCAGAAACCGCAAGTGCAGCTCGTTATTGAACGTATTACAGGTGTCATTTTAATAGGTTTTGGATTAAAAGTGGCGCTAGAGCAGCGAACATAAGTATCAACTTAAAATATAAGGTACTAAAACCGACTATTAACTGTCTTATCGTGACGATTCGTATATAATAAAGTAGAATTTGGGAAAATGAGGAGGAGAGACATATGACAGCACCGATTCGTATTGGTATTGTTGGTTACGGTAATTTAGGCAAAGGTGTAGAACAATCTATTCAGCAAAATGAGGATATGGAACTTGTGGCGGTATTTACACGCCGTGATCCATCATCTGTACAAGCGGGTGTTCCAGTCGTATCCATCGACGAGGCAGAGGCGTACAAAGAGAAAGTAGACGTTATGATTCTTTGCGGAGGTTCCGCTACAGATTTGCCTGAGCAAGGACCTTATTTTGCGCGTATGTTTAATGCAGTAGACAGCTTTGATACACATGCTCGTATTCCTGAGTACTTTGAGACAGTCAATGAAGCGGCGCAAGCCAATAATCGGGTGGCTGTTATTTCAACAGGTTGGGATCCAGGCGTGTTTTCACTGAACCGTTTGTTGTTTGAAGCTGTACTTCCTGAAGGCAATGAGTATACATTCTGGGGTAAAGGTGTCAGTCAAGGACACTCGGACGCTATTCGCCGCATCGCAGGCGTGAAAAATGGAGTCCAGTACACGATTCCTACTGACGAAGCTATCGCAAAAGTACGCGGTGGCGAAAATCCTACCTTGTCCACACGTGAGAAACATTTGCGTGAATGTTATGTCGTGGCTGAAGAAGGCGCTGATCAAGCAAGCATCGAGCAAGAGATTAAATCAATGCCGAATTACTTCGCAGACTATGACACCATCGTACATTTTATTTCTGAAGCAGAATTGAAGGCGAATCACTCCGCGATGCCGCATGGTGGCCTCGTATTCCGCAGTGGTACTACAGGTGCAGGAACATCGCAAATTATGGAATTCGGCCTTAACTTGGGCAGTAATCCTGAATTTACGGCAAGTGTTCTTGTCGCTTATGCACGTGCAGCGTACAAGCTTGCTCAGCGTGGAGAGTCTGGCGCACGTACTGTGTTCGATATTCCATTTGGACTATTGTCACCGAAGTCACCAGAGCAATTGCGTAAGGAATTATTATAATCTTAAACGAAACGCAGAACCGGTGTATCATACGGTTCTGCGTTTTTATTATCACGCTGATAGAAGGGCGGTTATGATTTCACTCATTTCAATCACTTCACTTATTTTTCCCAGTTCTCCGCAATAAACTCATCCCGTCCCGATTGGGCTCTATCCTGTTTATAATGTTCCGGCTCTTTGCGGTAAAAATCTTGATGATAATCTTCGGCGCAGTAGAACACGGCCGCATCTCGAATTGGCGTCACGATCGGCTCCGCGAAACGTCCGCTCGCTGCCAAAGCTGCCTTAGTAGCTTCTGCAATCTTCCTTTGCTCCTCATTATGCACAAATATAGCCGTCGTATACGATTCGCCACGGTCTTGAAATTGGCCCCCATCGTCAGTAGGATCGATTTGGACCCAGAACAATTCGACTATTTGTTCATAAGATATAATGGCCGGATTAAACGTAATCTGAACGGCTTCCAAATGGCCGGTCGTTTGTGTCTTAACCTGCTCATAGGTTGGATTCGAAACGTGTCCACCTGTATACCCCGACAAGACACGATGTACGCCATCCCACTGGTCGAAAGGCTTGACCATACACCAAAAGCAACCTCCAGCGAAAGTTGCCAATTCCAGTTGTTGATCTTCCTTTTTATGCTCAGATGCGATCATATGAAATGCCTCCTTCTTGACTCTAAGGTATCAACAATCTTTTTCAATTAGTGTAGCGTGCAGTCCAACGTATGCCAAGTCTTTCATGTCGATATCGAGTTGATTGTTCACACAACAGGCATACACGCTACTAGCCAAAAGTCTGGGAGCAGATTAGACCTTCGGTCGTTCTTTGTGGACAAAAGGCAGCGATATAATGAAATTATGTATAGGAGATGTAGAGAAATATATAGGGGAGACTTAAAATGGGAAGTATGGAATTCATCGCGTTTATGATGAGCCGCTCTATTCCGTGGTACGGACAAACGATGTTGCAATTAGGTTGGATTTTGCTGTTATCCGCTTTATTTACCACGACGATCATCGCAGGAACATGCATGTACCTGAAGCAAAAAAGTAAAATGGTAGCTTATATCACGATGACGAGTCTTTTCGGACTATTACTCATAGCAGGAATATCCTTTACCACTATTTTTGGTGAATATCAGACTTTTTTTTCAATCATGAATACAGGGATTTTTCTGCTGCGACAGGTTCTGACCTTGGTGTCTTATTTTATTGCTTTGCTCATTGTGTTATTTTGTATTAAATTGGCTAGTGGTTGGGTACAGTTGAATACAATGGAACGAAACCTGTCAGCAGTTGCAGCGGTATCGTATGTTGCCTTGTTGGCATGGCTGGAATATTGGGATATGTTCCGTAGTGTTTAAAAAAGGAGGGGTGGACACTTTCTCAATCACCCCTTAAGGGATTTACGAACCTAAACATAAGTAGTAGGAGCATATATGATGGAGCAAAATCAATTATATTTACGTAATCTAACATTGAAGCGGGATGCGGTTCCGTCGTTTGAGCAATATCCATTCAATCTTGCTGCGGTGCGTCCGCTCACCGAGCTGACGTTTCGTGCGCCAGTAACGTTTATTGTTGGTGAGAACGGTACCGGAAAATCAACGCTGCTAGAGGGGATGGCCGTGGCGTGGGGCTTTAATCCTGAAGGCGGGACGTTGAACTTTTCGTTCGAGACGCGCAGCACGCATTCGCCCTTGCATCAGTTTCTTCATTTATCACGGGGAATTAAACGTCCGAAGGACGGTTTTTTTATGCGCGCAGAAAGTTATTATAATGTAGCTTCTTACATTGATAAGCTTGATGAAGAGGGATCGGCAGGGAGGCCCATTAAAATGTCGTATGGTGGTAAGTCCTTGCATGAGCAATCGCATGGGGAGTCCTTTTTTTCTGCTTTTATATATCGCTTTGGCGGTCACGGTATTTATTTTATGGACGAGCCCGAAGCGGCCTTGTCCCCACTGCGGCAAATGTCTTTGCTCGTGCGCATGCATGAGCTTGTTCAGCAGCAATCACAATTCATCGTTGCGACGCACTCGCCGATATTGATGTCATATCCAGGGGCGGAAATATGGCAGCTGAACGAAGACGGACTACGGCAAGTTGAGCTTGAAGAGACGGACCATTATGTCATCACAAAGAGCTTTATGAACGATAGACAGGGAATGCTGAGGCAGTTGCTTACCGAAGAAGAACGTGAAAATGGGGGCTAGGGGAGAAAGATGAGAACCGTTTCTTACTACATCGTAGACGTTTTTGCAGAGCGTAGATTTGCTGGAAATCAATTGGCTGTGTTTGAAGATGGAGATCAGCTCACAAGTGCAGAAATGCTTAACATTACGAAGGAGATCGGCTACGCGGAGACGACTTTTTAATGTCCAGTGTGGATGCTCATGCATGGAGCGGGCATGAGGGGCGCGAGGGGGATGAACATATGTCACATCCGTATTCCGTTCGTATTTTTACGCCTACCGAAGAGGTTCCATTTGCTGGGCATCCGACCATAGGGACGGCTTACATCATTCGTGAGCAATTATTGCAGCAAGGCATAAGGTCCGTGGATGCGCTCACACTGTCTTTGCAGGTGGGTCAAATCGAGGTTGAATTTACACAAGCTCCGTCACTGGTCGTATGGATGGAGCAAGGAGAGCCTACGTTCGGATCAACGTTCGCTCCACAAGAGTTGGCGGATGTGTTACGTATTGATGTTTCTCTTATTGACGAGCGCTTTCCCATTCAAGAAGTGTCTACGGGGTTAGCTGCACTTATTGTTCCTATAAAAAGTTTAGCTGCGATTAAAGCGTGTAACGTGAATCTAGAAAAATATAATAAACTCATTGCACGCACAGAAGCGAAGCAGCTTCATTTATTTTGTCCAGAGCCATATGAGCAGGGCCACCAGCTTAACACGCGTAATTTTGGGCCTTACTATGGCAGCGACGAAGATGCGGCGACAGGAAGTGCGAACGGTGCGTTAGCTGCGTATCTCGTTCAGCATCAGTATTTCGGCAGTGACGAAAGTGAGACAGAGGAGATAGACATTGAGGTTGAGCAAGGTTATGAGATGGGGCGACCGTCTGTTATTGCGCTGCGTGCTGCAAAGAGTGAAGGGCGTATGTCCGTACATATTGGTGGTAAGGTTGTTCCAGTTGGTAAAGGTGAATTGTATTTGGATTAAAAATAAGAGGCGTGCAACTTCCCGAACTACCCGCTGTTTGCTGTGGTAGGGTGGGGGATGCACGCCTCTATACGTTGTAACGATTTGCTAGTTAAGCATCAATAATCGATGATTAATAATGGCGTAATTTTCATTACCCTTAATGCGATTGCGATTGCAGTTTCGGTTAAGCGCGCTCCACAATCGTGTTGTACGTCGTGCGATCGGTATGCTTAACAAGCTGCACGAGCAGCTCCTTAGCAGCATCGATGTCGTCTGTATGCACGATGGAAGCTGGCGTATGAATATACCGTCCGCATACACCGATAACAGTCGAAGGTACACCTTTGCCGCTCAAGTGTACTTGGCTCGCGTCTGTGTTTCCTGGCGACACGAAGTATTGATACGGGATACGATGCGTGTCCGCGATATCCTGCACGAATTCGACTAAGCCGCGATGTGTCAGCATGCCCGGGTCGTAAATGCGCAGCAGCGCACCTTTGCCGAGCTGACCATATGCATTAGCGTCGCCCATCATGTCGTTAGCTGCGCTGCAATCCAGCGCGTAGAAGATGTCCGGCTGAATCAAGTTAGCAGCCGTCCGCGCACCACGCAAGCCCAACTCCTCTTGCACGGTCGCGCCGCAATAAAGCACGTTAGGTAGCTTCGCTTGCTCGAGGTGCAATTGCTTCATCAACTCGATAGCTAGTCCTACACCATAACGATTATCCCATGCCTTCGCCATAATCTTTTTCGGATTCAACAGCGGTGTAAATGGGCATACGGGTACAATTTGCTGCCCTGGACGAATGCCTGCGCGTTCAATCTCCTCACGGCTATCGGCGCCAACATCAATATACATATGCTTGACGTCGACTGGTTTGTTAGCCGTTGCTTCATCAAGCAAGTGCTTCGGGATCGAGCCAACTACCCCAGGAATGCGCCCATTAGGGGTTACGATCTCTACCTGCTGTGCGAGAACAACTTGACCCCACCAGCCACCGAGGGGTTGGAATTTAATCATGCCGTTTGCAGTAATTTGCGTCGTCATAAAGCCAACTTCGTCTAAATGACCGGCAACCATGACGCGCGGGCCTTGCTCGTCGCCACGAACGACGCCAAAAATACCGCCAAGCGCATCCTGCACAAACTCGTCCGTATACTTGGACAATTCATTTTTGACAACTGCGCGCAGTTCGCGCTCAAAGCCTGGTGCTGCCGGGAATTCAGTTAACATGCGAAATAAGTCCAGTGTCTCTTGTTGCATTTAAATTGCTCCTTCCACGAAAGCACGCGCGGGAATTCGGAACCCCGCTGCTGTGTTGTTGATGATAGTTGTTGATGATACTAACTAAGTTATAGTATGAATCGCCCTATGCTCCAAAAGCAAGCGCTTATTGTTAAGATGCGGAACGGGCTGATGTATAAGGGGGATGTCTCACAGTCAGTGAAAATGACAGCGAGACACCCCCTCTCCATGTTGGCGCACCCAAGTTTTATTGTTGTGTGGCGGAGGTCTGAGGATGTAAGATGTACCCCCTCATTTGTTACCCTCTTAATGCGGACAATGGATCTGCTATTTCGTTCCTTGTGCAGTGTGAATGAAATCGTCGATACGAGCCATCACATCATCTGTCAAGCGCTGCAAGCGAGCTTGAGCATCTGCGCTGGAGTCTCCCTTGACCGCGAAGTACATTTTGATTTTGGGTTCTGTGCCCGATGGGCGCAAGCAGAACCAGCTTCCATCCGCCAGATAGAACTTCAGCACGTTTTCTTTCGGATAGCCGTGCAGTCCTAGTGCGTAATCTTCTGCTAACGTAATGCGCTCGCCGCCAGCAATCGCTGGTGCATGTTTACGCCACTCGTCCATAATGCTACCAATAATCGCGACCCCTTCAACACCTTTCAGGGTACGGGATTGCAAACCTTCCAAGTAGTAGCCATGTTGCGTGTACAACTCTTGCAGCACCTCATATAATGTCTTGCCCTGTGCTTTGTAGTATGCCCCAGCTTCACAAATGAGCATGGCTGCAATAATGGCATCTTTATCGCGTGCGTAGTTGCCCGCCAAATAACCATAGCTCTCCTCGTAGCCGAAGAGGAACGTATGCTCACCTGTCTCGTCAAATTGGGTCATGACTTCCCCAATGTATTTAAAGCCTGTTAGTGTATTCAGCACCTTCATGCCGAACGACTCTGCAATCGCGGCGCCGAGTTCACTCGTTACGATCGTTTTAATGACCGCGCCGTTAGCAGGTAGTGTACCTTTTAATTTCATCGCGTTAAGTAAGTAATGAACCATCAGAGCACCTGCTTGGTTACCTGACAGTACGACGTATTCTCCGTTAGCATCTTTCACCACAGCGCCCATGCGGTCGGCGTCAGGATCGGTTCCCATAATAATATCTGCTTCCCACGCTTGTGCCTGTTCGATCGCGATCGTAAACGCTTCGCGTTCCTCTGGATTCGGGGATTTTACAGTTGAAAAATTAGCGTCAGGCAACTCTTGTTCAGCTACTACGCGTACTTGCTGGAATCCGACACGCTCCAATATACGGCGTACTGGAATATTCCCAGTGCCGTGCAGCGGCGTGAACAGCACGCGGAACGAGTCGCTCGTAGCACGTACAACGTCAGCGTTCTGGCTTACTGCGGCTAGCGCATCAATGTACGCGTCGTCTATTTCAGCGCCGAGCCAGACGAGCAGCCCTTGTGCCTCTGCTTCTTCGCGTGTCAACTTGCGAATGCTTGCGAACGATGAGATCGCACGAATTTCTCCGATGACGCGCGCGGCTGTGTCCGGCGTGATTTGGCCGCCGTCACTGCCGTATACTTTGTAGCCATTATATTCTGGCGGATTGTGGCTGGCGGTTACGACAATGCCCGCGGTCGCTTGCAAGCGACGCACCGCGAAAGATAGCTCTGGTGTCGGACGTAAATTCTCGAATACGTAGGCCTTGACGCCGTTACCTGCGAGTACAAGCGCCGCTTCCAACGCAAATTCAGGCGAGAAGTGGCGAGAATCGTAAGCAATGGCAACAGACGGTGCAGTTGCCGTTTGCTTTAAAAATTGAGCCAAGCCTTGTGTAGCCTTGCCGACCGTATATACGTTCATTCGGTTGCTACCGGCACCGATAACACCGCGCAGGCCGCCTGTACCGAACTCCAATTCTTTATAGAAGCGGTCCACAATGTCACGCTCTTGGTCCGCAATATGGCTTAGTTCCAGCTTAGTCTGCTCATCCACGAGTGGATCGTTCAACCATGTTTCATACAATTGTTTAGCACGAAGTGCTGTTTCCATCTTTTGTCCTCCTCCGGCTTCGGTTGTTGCTTGTTTTCGTTTATTTACCTATTGTACTGGAAATAGACTGGCGATGCATGCCCTAAATGCTGTTCGCTTTCATGGATGCGCACGTAGCAAGGGGCTGTTCATTTCATATTTACGTACACTCTTGTCCGATATGACTGCACGTACAAAAAGTAAAAAATAGGTTGCCCCTAAAGCTCGCATCTAGCGAACTTTAGGGGCAACCTTATTTTCTGGCTTACTTTTTTAATTTAGGGCATTACACACTTAGGACATCAGCGCATCTATTGAGAATGCACCTGCACCTATGAGAGCGACCCCGATTACAGTGACGAGCAGCATCAGGTTATACTCGAAACCATTTTGTGTCACCCAATAGCCGTTCGGTCCGTGAACTTTAACAATAGCCATAAGCATCGTACCTACAATTAGCAAAGCACCGATCCAAGTAAACATGCCTAGCCCGAAGAGCAAGCCTCCTGTTAACTCCGTTAAACCTGCCAAAAGGGCCATTTGAACGCCTGGACGTAGCCCGATCGACTCCATCCAGCCACCCGTTCCTTGCAACCCGTATCCGCCGAACCAACCGAACAATTTTTGCGCACCATGACCAATCATCGTCAATCCAATAACAGCACGAATTAGTAATAAACCGTAATCTGCCCACATGTGTAAACACTCCTTAAAATGATTTTGAATTTTAATACTTCTATATTGATATTCTCTAATTCGAGATATATAACAAAAATAGGAGCCCATATCTTTGCGATAGGGCTACTGAGCAGAACTACCAAGCGGAACAATAAGGCTTGAACTACCAAGGTAGAACAGACAAGTTAGATTTATCAATCTAACCAATCTAGAGCCACACAACTGGACTCACACCTTAAAGCTACAATGACGTTGATTCACTACGACCTAACTGCTTGAGCATGCGTGTCAGTTCTGCCCGATCTTCTGCTGCAAGATTGCTCATCGCCTCGTGAAGCGCTTCAGCGTGCTGCGGGAAAATACGCTGCATAAGCTCTTCGCCTTCGGCTGTCAATTCTGCATATATAACACGTCGGTCTTTTTGGCAAGAGACGCGGGCTATTAATTGTTTATTCACCAATTTGTCGACGACATACGTCATCGTGCCGCTGGCCAACAATATTTTTCCGCCAATTTGTTGAATGGGCGTTGCACCTTTATGGTACAGAAGCTCCAGTACAGCAAATTCGGAAGAGTTTAGTCCATAGCGTTTAATGTCTTGCTGTGCAGCATCCATAATGGCTCTTGATGCACGGGTCAAGACGACGAAAAGTTTTAATGACTCTTGTATTTCAGGAGAAAAGTTCTCTAATCGGCTTGTATCAGTCATAAGCTCACCACCCTGTTATTCTCGAACAATAATATCTTGAACTTGAGACAAATATATCAGGTCGAAATCACATTGTCAAGAAAAAGGGGGCGTAATTGTTGTCGAGTTATAACGAGAACAAGGGTGAGGAGGATTTAGAGGGTGCGCAATAAAAAAGGGAGTACCCATTGTCCGACCTTTGTATTTTTGTTGTCAGGCGGTGAGAAACAAGGTTGATTAAGCAACCGCATCTGTCGCTTAGCTAATGTCGTATAGCAAGTGCCCAATAGAAAGTGGCGTTCGTGTTCGGTCATGTGAAGCTCGCTTGAGAGCTTTCGAGTGATTGCTTCAAGTGTTGGATCTGAATCTGTCTTTATTTTTTGGCAGCTAGGTGAAGTTTTATTCTGATCTACAGCAGATTCTAATACATGAATAATCTGTTTCAGTTTGTTGAATTCCGCTTCAATTTCAGGCACTTCGGCTCTATGTGCTGAAGCCGGATGTCGGGTAATGCAGCATGCCATCCAGCAGGATGCACACGTTAATGCTAACTGTCCGAGTGTGAACGGAAAAGTGTGGCATGCGCGTTTATAGCACTGATAAGCAGTCGCATAATCGTGCAAATGTTCTGACGCATATCCTGCTAACCAATAGGAGCGCCATTTGCCCGCACCTGCGGTTGACGTGTAGCGCTGATAGTGCTGCGATGTAGCTTCATATTGCACAGCGTTTAGTGCCGCTGTACGGGCTTCCGCGTATTGCTGCTTGCCAAGCAACAATGAAGCGTTCAATTCAAGTAAATCCGGATAATCGGGGTAATAGGTGAGTGCCTGATTGGCTAATTGCAACGCCGTATCACTGCGGCCTGAAGCCTGCATGGCATACACCGTTTTTAACCATATATCCGAAGCATAGCCTGGGTGTGGTTCAGGCTCGGCACAAATCATTTCAATGGCTTGCAGCAGCCAAGGCAAGGCCTGATCATATTGCTGCAACTGAAAATGCTCCGTCCCGTAGGCATACGGCCATACAGGATTAGCAGCTTCTTCTATGAGCATCAACTGAATGAGCCGGAAATTGCGCTCCGATTTCCGTTTGCGTTTAATTTCTATATCGGTATATCCGTCGTGCCAAATGCACAACTGTGACCAACCTAATGCATGCGGTGCGATGGCAGCAACCGCTGTAGCGGCTTCCTCGTGAATTCGTCCTTGAAAACGAATTCGCTTGTCATTGCGAAAGAGACGACACACCATATCCGTGGCGATAGTGGCTGGGCGCTCCTTATCTGTGAACCATGGTTCGCTCAAATGCGCGCAAGTAACGTAATAGCCAAATGCTTGTTCATCAGCTAGCAGTGGCAACAGCAGTTGAGGCTGCCAACTGTCGAAGTCGAGCACTTCGTCGGCGTCTAATACAAGAATCCAAGGCTGCGTAGCCATTTCGATACTTAGATTACGCGCAGTTGCAAAGTCATCTGCCCAGGCATGATGATGAACGAGTGCGCCGTATTTGGCTGCGATATGAAGGGTGTCATCGACAGAGCCTGTGTCGACAATAATGATTTCGCTTACGACAGAAGATGCTGCTTGCAAACAGCGGGCCAAGACATGCTGCTCATCACGCACAATCATGCAAAGTGAGATGGGATAGGAAGATGCGCCGAACGGTAGGGAGGTGTTAGGTGCTGTATACATTTTTTTCAGCCCTGTTGTCCGTTTCGCTCTCGCTATGAGCTTCTATATTAACTTTGCTACCTCTATCGGTATGAGTCTTATTGTGAATCTCACTGCGAACCACAAGGCCAAGCGGGAGTAGTGGAATAGACAGTCGACTTGCAATTGCTGCGTTGTTAAGTATGGGAGATAGCTGTTGCAACCGGATAAGTGTACGTTCTGCCGCTTGCATATAGGTTAATGAATCGGTTAGCGACTTGTATGCAGAACTACTATTAGATGGAGGCCAAGCCGATCTACGGCGTTCTGCTTGCGGCGAATGTGTCCATTTATCGAGCGCATGTTGCAGTTGATCCAGTTTGCTTTGACTCACGATGTTAATTGTGAAAAAAGTTGTACTTTCCGCCTCATTTCCCGTGTCATTTCCTGTGTCACTTCCTGCATGCTGCACACAAGAACAGCGTAATACGGTGTATAGACGAGAGGCTTCAAGCCAAATGGGTTCGGTACAACCGTCAGCGTGAAGGGCTGCTGTATAAGCTGTGCATGCCTCATTCCATAATCGTGATTCTACTGCCCATATAGCTAGTTGTTGCTGGGCACGATACGTGCCAATGCCGCTTTCGGTATGGTAGTGAGATTCTGGTATACCAATATCAATGGCGCGTTGCATGGCTTGTAAGGCACGACTTCGAAGTCCTGCTGCGTCTGCCGCAATCGCTTCTGAAAAGTATAAGTCGGTATAGCCCTCATACCATTGTTGTCCTTCCGTACACACGTTGGCCGCTTCTTCATAACGTCCCAGTGCGGCTAAAGCCCACGCTTCATACTTAATAATGAGCGGGCCAAAAGTAGCCGTTACAGGTGTATGCTGGCGAGCCTCGCGCAATAAGTTCAGCGCCTTCTCGTGCGCTCCTTCGCGAATTCGCTCTACCGCCAAATTAAATAAGTGGAACGGATCATGGGGGGTTCGTTCCAGCATATCGAGCAGCATTGTTACATTGCGATCCACCTTTCGCTTATCGTGTACAATTTCTGGACAGTAGCCATAATGGCGTATCCGCAGACGAGAAAAGGTCAGCGCAGCCTGTGGCTGGCTGCGCAGTATAGCTGCCGCGATTTGTTCATGGATCTGGCCTTCGAAGCGGTAGGCTGGTCGATTGCGAAATAATCGCAAGATCGGATTCACGTTCATAGGCTCGGCGAGCACATCGTTGGAAACGACATGTTCCACTTGCAGCAGTAGCCCTTCTACGTGCTCTTCTGTTTGCAATATCGTGTCACGTAATAACCCTGCATCTGCACAATGTAGGGTTTCGTCAGCATCAAGTGTGAGTATCCAACTACCTGTCGCAGCCTCTAGTCCAACGTTGCGCGCAGCAGCAAAATCATTTTTCCACACGTGGTGCAGCACTTTAGCCCCGTACTGCTTCGCAATGTCCACCGAGTGATCGACAGAGCCTGTGTCCACGACTACGATTTCATCGGCGATATGTTTAACGCTATTAAGACATGCGGGTAGCATTTTTTCTTCGTCACGAACGATGAGACAGACCGATAGAAGTGGATTGGACAAGGTGCTGAACCCTCCTTTGTATCGTTGAACGCTTTGTGCGCCAAGGAAGCTGATTCACACGGGAAACTGCTAGATTCAAGGACTGAAGGTGATTTTTCCATTCGGGAATGTCTGGTTGCAGTTCGATGGCGGTTGTTAGATGACGGATGGCGAGCTGGACGTAGGCAAGGGACAGCATTGAATTCAGCCGTATGGCTTGTTCTCGTAGGTGCTTGTTGGAATGCCCTTGCGATTCAACGTCGGATTGTGTGAGTTTTTGCGCACCTTCCAATAAGTCGACGGCTTCGCTCCAATGCCCTTTTTCGAGGAGCAATTCTGCCAGCATAATTGCTCCTTCCGCATCAAGTTGCTGCTTAGACATGGCCGCCAAAAAATAGTTGGCTGCTTCGTTCGTATGACCCGCGTGAAAAAGCGCCTTCATACAGCGAGCATCCCACGGCGTACCGAAGCGTGCCCAAAATGTTAAAGGGTGCACGATTGCATGCTCCTCTAGGAGTCGTATCCATGTACACAATGTATCGAATAAGGCTTCTGAAATGGGAGGTTCCACACGTTTAGACTGATCATGGTCGCTGCTGTTGTCATTAGAGTCTGCAAGTTGAGCGTTGGATTTATCGTTCTCGCCCGCATGGTGTTCCTGTTGATCAAGTTCGGTCACTATTGGTGAATAGGCTACGTTCGTGTTTGGTTGTTCTGTCTGTGCCTGTACGTGTTCAGTCTGTCCAATGAGCCAATGCCACGCTGCTTGTGTGGACGAACTCCAGCTTGGATGAGGTTGTGAGCGCAGTAATGGGTCTTGTATATTTGTCTGCCAAAGGCTAAGGGCGTGCAACCCTTCTAATAAGGTGCGTTCATGCTCAGGCAGTAGATGTCGTTCCAGTAACGATTGCAGCAAACTGGCGGCTTCTTTATGGCGGTTCGTCATCATCCAAGCAGAAGCGATGCCAAATAGCGCTTGGGGATGTTGCAGCTGCGGAGAACAGATACGGGAAAGGGAACTTGCGAATCCAGCCTGACGGTATACTCGAATTAAGGGGGCGGCCTCTGGAAGCTGCACGCTTCCCCATAAATTTTCAACAAAGTATGCAATTTCTTCTTCTACAATACCTTTTTCGCAAAATGCTTCTACAACGCCGTGGAGAGCTGGCTCGTAACGCGGGTGCTGCTTCAGTGCCGTGTAGTAATGTTGTGCGCTTTCTTGATATCGTCCTAATGCGCAGCAAAGGGCTCCCATTTTCGTGTGTACGAGAAAGCTTGACGTACCTGTCTCGGTGGCAAATTGATTAGCTTCTGCGCTTAATGCGGTCTGACAGGAAGCGAGCGCTTCAACTAATAGGCCTTGCTGTTCCAGAATAGATGCTAGAAGCAAGTGCAAGTCGGGATAGTCGGGGTAGTCTGCGATACCTGTCATCGTGAATTGTTCCGCTGCTGAAAGCTCGCCTATTGCAAAATGGGCTTTGGCTGTGTCACGAATGAGCGTTGAACGGTAGGAGGCATCTTTGGGGGCATGTAGCAGGGCTAGTTGAAACCAGTCTATGGCTTGATCGGGATGCTGGAGTTGACAGGCGGTGACACCTAATCCATATAAGATGAAAGGATCATGCTGATTGAGTAGCAAGGCAGCTCGGAGTAAGCGAGCATTGCGGATTAGCTTATCTTTTCGTTGCATGATGGAGGGTAACAGACCGTTATGGGCAAATCGTATAAAGCTGGCAGAAACAGAGTCGTTGCCTGCGTGCTCAATAATGGAGGGGGCGATGTCTTCGTGAATGATTCCTCGGTATTCATATTCGGCACGTCGACGAAATAAGCGTACGGTGTGATGAGTAACGCTAAGATAAACATCTTCATCGTGAATGCGACTTTCTATTTGCACGGTAAAGGCTTCATGCCGCGCCGTATAAATAAGCGTGCGAATGTCGGATATAGATGTAAGGCAGCGTTCATCTGCATCTAATACGAGCACCCAGTCTGTGTGAAGTTGCATTAAAGCATTGTTTCGAGCTGTGGAAAAGTGGTCTTCCCATGCCAAATGAATAACGGTTGCTTGACAGTCGCGTGCGATTTGAGCTGTGCCATCTGTTGAGCCAGTGTCGGCTACAAGACAAACGTCAGCACCAGAGACGCTAGCTAGGCAGGCTCCTATTTGTTCCGCTTCGTTACGGGCGAGAATAAGTATGCCGAGTGTGGGCACCTTGTTCATATGCGTTCCTCCAAGTGATAAGTAGTAGCGTTAAGAAGTGGTCGAATAAAACAGAGAAGCACATGGAATCCATGTGCTTCGTATGCATCGATTGATTATATTGTATTGTATGAAGCCTATACGGGCTACGTTCCTTGTGCGTTAAAAATGACATCAATCGTTGCAGGTGCGGCCAGTAGTGCTGAGGCATATGACAAACGCGTATACTTCAAAAATCGAGCAGGCACAACTACGTCGGTTGCACCGGCAGCTATCGTGCTGCCTGTGGTATCTACTAAATAGTGAACCCCGTCCGCGCTAACTTCTGCGCGAGTAGTTATTGATCCGCCTTGTCGATTGTAGACAAAAAAGGAGTAGGTCCCCAAGACGCTGGTCGTTACGGCTGGTAACGGGGTGAATGCTGTTGTGTTGGATTGAATAGCGAGTGTTGATTGTTCGACAAAGCTTTTTTGTGAGATGGAAGTAACGCTGCTTAAAGTTCCGGCAGTGATGGTGGCCCCGAGTATGCTGGTGATAGTACCGTTAAGCAGGTTGGTGATAGTACCTGCGGAAGTAAGGGTACCTGCGGTGATGGTGGCGCCGAGTACACTAGTGATGGTGCCGTTGAGTAGGTTGGTGACGGTACCCGCGGAAGTGAGCGTACCCGCTGTGATAGTAGCGCCAAGCACGCTAGTGATGGTACCGTTGAGCAGGTTGGTGATAGTGCCCGCGGAAGTAAGGGTACCTGCTGTGATGGTGGCACCGAGCACACTAGTGATGGTGCCGTTAAGCAGGTTGGTGACGGTGCCCGCGGAAGTGAGGGTACCTGCGGTGATGGTGGCCCCGAGCACACTAGTGATGGTACCGTTAAGCAGGTTGGTGATAGTCCCCGCGGTGATGGTGGCGCCGAGTACACTAGTGATGGTGCCGTTGAGCAGGTTGGTAACGGTTCCCGCGGAAGTGAGTGTACCTGCGGTGATGGTAGCGCCGAGCACGCTAGTGATGGTGCCGTTAAGCAGGTTGGTGACGGTACCAGCGGAAGTAAGGGTACCCGCAGTGATGGTGGCGCCGAGTACGCTAGTAATGGTACCGTTGAGCAGGTTGGTGATGGTACCTGCGGAAGTAAGGGTACCTGCAGTGATGGTGGCGCCGAGCACGCTAGTGATGGTGCCGTTGAGTAGGTTGGTGATAGTGCCCGCGGAAGTGAGCGTACCCGCAGTGATGGTGGCGCCGAGTACACTAGTGATGGTGCCGTTGAGTAGGTTGGTGACGGTACCTGCGGAAGTAAGGGTACCCGCAGTGATGGTGGCGCCGAGTACACTAGTGATGGTGCCGTTGAGCAGGTTGGTGATAGTGCCTGCGGAAGTAAGGGTACCCGCAGTGATGGTGGCCCCGAGTACGCTAGTGATGGTGCCGTTAAGCAGGTTGGTGATAGTACCTGCGGAAGTAAGGGTACCCGCAGTGATAGTGGCGCCGAGCACGCTAGTAATGGTACCGTTAAGGAGGTTCGTAACTGTGCCCGCGGAAGTTAAAGTCCCCGCAGTGATGGTGGCGCCCAGCACGCTAGTGATGGTACCATTAAGGAGGTTCGTAACTGTGCCCGCGGAAGTCAAAGTCCCCGCAGTGATGGTAGCCCCCAGCACGCTAGTGATGGTACCGTTAAGGAGGTTCGTAACTGTGCCCGCGGAAGTTAAAGTCCCCGCGGTGATGGTGGCCCCCAGCACGCTAGTAATGGTACCGTTAAGGAGGTTCGTAACTGTGCCCGCGGAAGTTAAAGTCCCTGCGGTGATGGTAGCCCCCAGCACGCTAGTGATGGTGCCGTTAAGCAGGTTCGTAACTGTGCCTGCGGAAGTCAAAGTCCCCGCAGTGATGGTGGCACCAAGTACACTAGTGATGGTACCGTTCAGCAGGTTCGTAACTGTGCCTGCGGAAGTTAAAGTCCCCGCGGTGATCGTAGCGCCCAGCACGCTAGTGATGGTACCGTTAAGGAGGTTCGTAACTGTACCTGCGGAAGTAAGGGTACCCGCAGTGATGGTAGCCCCCAGCACGCTAGTAATCGTACCGTCTACCGGTATATTCAAAATATGGCCGCTTGTATCCGTGAGAATCGTTTGAGGCGTCCCCGTACTGTCACTGCCGAAAATAAGCGTGCGTAAATTGTTGGGGTCCGTTTGAAACACATTGTAGTTCGGCATCGCTTTCCTTCCTCCTTCGACAGTTATTGGTAGCTTATTTTGTTAGCTTGCTTGTGAGCAAGGAGCTAACCCCCACGTCTGCTTCTGATAGTACACATCGGCGTATCCGGCATCACCTTCTTCAATTGGAGCTAGTGTTAAGCGCGTAAAGCGTAAAAATCGATTTGGTGTAATAACCCTCATCGCCCCACTCGGAATACTTTCACTGCTATCCACCACAAAGTCTTGTGCATTCGGGCTAATCTCCAATTGAATAACAAGCGGCGAAGAGCCTCGATTAATAATCGCATATGAAAGTGTGCTCGTTACGGACGTGTCTTGATATGGCAGCGTCAGAGCCTGATCGAAGCTTAAATTCAGAAATCGTTGCTCCCCAAAAACCGTTTGAGAACCAGGAACTACAATCGGTTCTCCTTTCCCGCATGGTGGTGGACAACATTCAGGCGGACGTTTGGGTGGAAAAATGGGGCGGCGAGGAGAAGGTGGGCGTATGAAGCAGTTGCGTCGCTGCGAGTGACATCTTCTCCTTTTTTTAGAGAATCGTTTCCGATGAGGTCGCAACTGAATCATACTTTTGAGCGCATTGTGAATTTTAGCGCCCTTACGTTTGTGCCGATTGTTTTTTTTCGCTCTGCTCATATGCAGTCGAAGATCGTGAACGTTCGCCTTATTAAAAGGAATAATATGATGTGTGCTCAATTCCCTTGCTAGTAGTCTCTTGACGACTCCCGCAACACGAAGCTGCTGTGTATGGTCCTTTTGCACACGAGAGGGCGTCCTTTTTTTAATAACAGGAAACAATAAGATCCCGTGTGCTCGATTACGGCGGGAGTGTTTGCTATTCGTGTAACTATTACTGCGTACACGTTTTGTGCGTGAATGAGGTGTCTGCTTATGGATGGGAAGCGATTTTGGG
This sequence comes from Paenibacillus sp. 481, assembly GCF_021223605.1. Taxonomy (NCBI): domain Bacteria; kingdom Bacillati; phylum Bacillota; class Bacilli; order Caryophanales; family Paenibacillaceae; genus Paenibacillus; species Paenibacillus sp. 481. The sequence goes on along the minus strand of NZ_CP075175.1, from coordinate 1,948,194 downwards.
CTCTGTCGATTGGGACTGCTTGCTGGTTTGTTTGCTGTGGTCTGTTCTTTTAGATTGGATGAAAAAAACAAAGTGACGTGGTTTTGAGGCGAATGTTTTCGTGGAGATTGAGGTCGCTGCTTTGAACTGGATTTGAGCTTTACAACTTTTCGGGAAGAAGTACTCGATCGTTGTCGTCGGCTTTTCCCACCTGCTTGCCACCTTTCCATATCCCAAATACCGCCTTTCCACCTTAATCATGTTGTTGCATGCTATGCAGTAACAAGTAAGCCGTTCACGGTATATGCCTAGGTAGACAACACTTTTTTTGATGTGCTAGGATGAGGGAAATAAAAAGAAGAGGCAGGAGGTACAACATGCCCCATTTATTAGTGCGTGGAGTTAAACCAGAGCAGCTGGCGAGAGTGAGCCAACCCTTAGTGGACGAGCTGGCCGCGATATGTCAATGTGGTACAGATAATTTTACAATCGAATGTTTGCAAACAGTAGGTGTATTTGCAGGTGAAGTCGTTCCTTCATTCCCATTTGTGGAAGTGGCTTGGTTCGAGCGGGGAGACAATGCGCGGGATCAATTTGCGCAGGCAGTGACGAAGCATATTCAAGCACTCGGTATAACCGAAATTGAAGTTGCGTTTACAACTTACAGCGCTGATCAATATTATATTGAGGGTAAGCGCTGCGATCGATTGTAGTATGTTAACGAGGTCCGGCTTGAGCATCAGCTTGCATATAGATGTGCGAGAATCGATTCGAGCAGGGCCTCGTTTATGGTTTATTTGGGACGACGTCTCAACGTCAAAGAGAGGGACAGGAGAACTAACAGTGCTGCCAGTCCAAGCGCGGTATAAAATACACCGGTGACGAAATGGTGTTTCACGGCAATCCCAACGTATGCCCATACAAATACGAGCAAGAATGCAGCATCGCGATTCGGGCCTCCTACTGTCCATGCGATAAATGCTCCACATGCGAGCATGGCGACTGTCCATGCAATTTCAGCAGTTAAGAAGCTGTCCCATTGCAGGTCATAAAGCACAACGGCTATATTGACTAGCGTAGCAACGCAAATCCAAGCTAAATAAATGCTGAATGGCAGCCAAACGAACCAACGCTCCCCCTTACTAGGTGTTGAACCCCGACGAACATTCATGTAGATAAATATTAAGCTCACTAACAATCCGAGCATACCCACTAACGACACCCACACTTGGTTGTACAAAAAATGCCACATGAGTATCCAAGCTATATTAAATAGCGAACTTAACACGAATAAAGGGCCGATTGCCCGTACAGATGGCAGGGATTCATTTTTTGGCCGTGCCTGATAAATAACGAAAGCGATAAGGAGGGCGTAGATAAGAAACCAGATGGAAAATGTGTAGGCTGCTGGAGTCATAAGTACGGGAAATAGATTAGATATTTCCCCAGTTGTTTTCCCGTTAAAAGGTAAAAAGTTGGCAAGTCCATTTACAATGAGCACACTCATGAGGGCAATGACGTTCGGCCACTTCCAGTTGGACTGTTGCATAAAGTGTTCCTCCTCAAATCGTCTATAATACACAATATAAACCTACTTGGCCAAAAATAACGCATTCGAGTCATCCGTGTGAAATGTTCCTGTTTAGTGAATGCAAAAACAGCCTTATGACCGTTTGCTTCTCGCTTGGTCATAAAGCTGCTCGTATCGTTACACTTTTTGTTGTTTGCGGAACTCGTTTGGTGAGACTCCGGTTTGCTTTTTAAACACTTTGCTAAAATATTTCTCGTCATGGTAGCCGACCATGTTCGCGACTTGCGAGATGCGTAGATGCGGATTGAATAGCAGCATTTTAGCTTTTTCGATCCGTATGTTAGCCATATAGTCGGATAAATTAATGTTAAATTGTTGTTTGAACTTGCGTGATATGTATTCGCGGCTCACAAAAAAACGCTGCGCCATATCCTGCAAGGACAAGTCCTCGTGATAGTGCTGCTCGACATATTTGGCGATATCGAAAATGATATGCTGCTCTTGGCCTTGATGCGTGAGCAGTAACTGCGAAAGTCGCGTCAGCGAACCCAGCCATGCTTGACGCCAATTGTCTAGCGAGAAAGGCTCGGCGGCATTAGCCGCAGCAAGCTCGCTCTGCTCATTGTGGCGTGCAAGCAGCTCTTCTGCTGCATCACCAACGGCTTCATGCGTAATACGCGCGCGAAGCACTTCCCAATCTCGACTCCATAGCTCAAGCTGCTCTGGCGTAATGCGCTCCTGCTTGCTTACATCATTGACCCAGCGCTCAATGGCGGCCGCAATCGAATCGGCGTGTCCGCTTAATACGGCAAGCTTCCACACTTCCTCATAGGCGGACAGGCGAAGCAATTTAGATGTAGCTTGCGATGGCTGCACATGGGTTCCAGTCGTTGCGTTGGACGTCGGCGCGTGGTGTTCCACGGCGTAATCCATACTGTAGTCCATATTTAAGCTCCCTGCTTGGGAACTTGAGCTTTTACTTGCGCTTGCGCTCGCATCAGAAGTGCCGAGCGATCCAGAACCAGAACTGGAACCAGAACCAAAGCTAGAGCCTGTACTACCCATTATACCTGCGGCACTGCCGAGTACATGGATATCCGTTGGAGCAACGTGCACATACACATTGCGCTCTAGCAAATTGCGACGCAACAGCGCTCCTTTTGCTGCCGCATAGGCAGCGGGCAAGCATGTTGGGAAGGCGAGCTCACCGCTGACGCCGATATGCACTTTGCGGCGCAGTGTTAGCTGCAAGCCTTCGTTCATCTCTTGCAGCAGTCGCTCGATACTATCGGCCTGCTTCCACATCACGATTCCGATTTCACCGGGAGCGTTCCAATTGCGGAACGCGGCTCCGCGCTTCTGACCGTGCCGATTAATAAACTCGTTCGCAATATTGACTAACGAGTAGTACACCAAGTCACTATTCTCGCGGAACTTAGCTTTGAAAGCGGCATCCGAAGCGTCCACCTGAAGTAGAGCCAAGCGAACGAATCTGATATTCGCAGGTAGACCGAATTCCTCGCGCAGCCTGCGCACGGGCGTCTCATGAGCAGATTTATCGTCCAGCAGCGCAGACCAGAGCTTCTCAGACACAAGTGGCTTGAACTCGTTGACTTGCATATTTTGCTTCTGGCGTGCGCTGCGCTCCTCTTCTTCATTGCGCCAAGCCGATACGGCTTTAGCGACCGCCTCATTGACCGTATCTGGGTCAATGGGCTTCAATATATAATCCATGCCGCCATGCTGCATCGTATGGCGAACTAGAGAAAAATCGTCATGACCACTAATAACGATTAGCTTACTAGTCGGAGCAAAGCGGCTAATCCACTCCAAGAGCGCGGTGCCGTTCACATTCGGCATCATCATATCTGTCATGACAATTTGCGGCTTATTGGCTTGGATAAGTTCGATCGCTTGCTGACCATCAACAGCTTCATATATCGTATCAATGCCTAGCTCTTCCCACTGTACGAGCAGGCGAATGGCTTCGCGGACGTGTTTCTCGTCGTCTACAATGATTGCCTTCATTCCCCATCACGCTCCACCTGTAAATGTATAACGACGCGAGTGCCGTGAGGCTGGACCGCCTCGACTCGCATGTGTGCTTCTCCCTGATTAAACAGCATCAGCCTTGTCAGTACGTTCACAAGACCGATACGTGATAAAGACTCTGTATCATATTTATCGGCAGACATGCCGTTATTTATTTGTTGAACAGCGTGCCCTGAGCCATCTGAATAATGAACGACCTCATAAGGGGTAACGGCTTGTTGCAACACGGACAAACGACTATTCGCAGCTCCGTGCGCTGCCGTATTCGTATGAAAGGGCTCTAATGAACCTAACCGTTCATTTAATGCGGTTAAACGTGCAGCCTCCATACCGGTCCCATTATCTTCAACGACAAGCTCTAACAGCAAAGGACGATCCGTTTCCAGATCCATTTCAAGATCCACCTCAGGATCCGCCTCCTGCTCGACACTAGAACCTGCGCTCACCCAACGGCTAGTAATACTCAACTCTCCGAACGATCCGCTGCGGTTAAGGCCGTGCTTAAAATAATTTTCTACCAAAGGTTGCAGCGTCATCTTTGGCAGTCGAACATGCATCGTCGTTTGCTCGGTATCGTAGTGAACCGTAAACGTATCTTCGAACCGCTGCCCTTGCAGCTGTAAGTAAGCTTTCACATGATCCAGCTCTTCACGCAGTGTAGCCGTGCTCTCTTCATTGTACATACTGTATCGCATCATGCGCGCCAACGCCGAAATAAGTCCATAAATACGCGGCGCATTGTGCTGCAACGCCAACGTCCCAATAGATTGAAGCGCATTGTTCATAAAATGCGGATTAATTTGCGCCTGTAGCGCTTTTAATTGATTCGTCTTGTTGGCTAACTCTAACTTATATTCTCGCAAAATTAAATTGTTAATCGTATCCATCATGCTGCGGAATCGTTTGGATACAACGCCGATCTCATCATTGCTTACAGGGCGAATGTCGACGTCTAGCTTGCCTGATTGCACTTGGTTCATATAATGGACAAGTTGTGCGATCGGTTTCGTAATGCGTAGCGAGACGATGACCGTTGCCGCAATAATGACGAGCAGCGATACGCCTAAGAGCACGATATTAAATACGGCTGCACGGTTGGCGTCACGAAGCAAGTAGGGCTTCGGTATTTTTTTTACTAAAGTCCACGTCGCTAAAGGTGCCTCAATGCGCTCATGAATAAATAGGGCGTTATCCTGTTCAAAATGGCCGCTGTTGCCACGATTCGCAAATCCGTTTACATACCACTCCTCGTGCAAACGTTTGCCTTGTACCGCTTGGTCACTGGAATAGAACACATATCCATCATCATCGACAACGTATAGATCTTCTTCTCCTTGCGCGAACAATTGCTCTGTAATGGCCGCTAATGCTTCTAACTTCACATCAATAGAGAGCAGGCCTAGTTGTTCCGTAGAAGGAATCCGATATATAGGGCGATGTAGGGTAAATACTTGCTCGCTCGGAAAATAATAAGTCGTATCACCAAAGCCATACGAATGACTTTGATGCGTCGGCTGCATGCGAACGCCATATTCCGTATGGGTGACTGTTCCGCCATACGGGTCCACGCCGTAGGAGCGGCGGGGCACATTTTGCGTCACAAGTGTGGCGCGTTGATGTTCATTCCGGTACAAATACACTTGCCAAATATCGCGCATCGAGGATGATATATTTTGCAACGTCGTATAGACGTGAGCTTCGACGTTCGGATCATCATAGCCTCGTTCGAGTAATCGCATAAATTCAAAGTCCGTATATACGGTAAGCGAAGCTCGATTTATATTTTCCAAGAAGTTCATTAAGTTATGTCGCCCTTGAAAAATAAGCTGCTTATTTTCCTGAATGGCTCGCTTCTTTAACGTTTCCGTCGTGTAGTTATATGAAATCGCCATCGTGGCGAAGGTAGGAACTATCGTTGCGATAAGCATAAATAAAATCAATTTAGTACGAATGCTGTTCCAACGCATCGCATATGACCTCCTCTTGTAACGATCATCGTGCTGACTTAATTAGGCCTGATCAATATTTTACACCATTTCGTTCATTAACATCAGTGTCAACCGCTTTCATGAACGTTCATACTGAGGATAATAACGCACAACATCTTTTATCGTAAAGGGGAGAGGCGGATGTCTCGCAAAAGCTTGTCTCAACTAGGACAACAGTTGTTCTTCATCGGCCCAGCGACGTTCTTTTTCACATTGATCGTTGTTATCCCGTTCTTGCTAGGTGTTTACTACTCGTTCACGGATTGGAACGGTGTTGCAGGAACGGTTAATTGGGTAGGATTGGACAATTTTAAACAAATATTCTCATCAGATTCTGATTTTTTAAATGCTTTTATGTTTACAACTAAATTTACGGTTATCGGGATCATCTTAACGAACTTGGTTGGTTTCGGACTTGCTTACTTGTTGTCGAAGCCGCTTAAAATGCGGAATGTGCTTCGTACCGTATTCTTTATGCCGAACGTAATCGGCGGTTTGTTGCTCGGTTTCATCTGGCAGTTTATCTTTGTTAGAGGTTTCGCCGCTATTGGTGAAGCGACAGGCATCGGATTTTTCAACTTGCCATGGCTTGGTGATGAGGTTACTGCATTTTGGGGAATCATTATCGTATTCGTTTGGCAGACAGCTGGTTATTTGATGGTTATTTACATCGCTGCGATGACGAACGTGCCGAAAGACGTATTGGAAGCTGCTGAAATTGACGGCGCATCCAAGCTTCAAATTTTGCGTAGTGTCATCGTTCCACTCATTATGCCAGCAGTTACGGTATGTTTGTTCTTGGCGATTTCGTGGGCGTTCAAAATGTTCGACCTGAACTTGTCACTTACGAAGGGTGGACCATTCAAATCGACGGAATCCGTCGCAATGAATATTTACAATGAAGCTTTCCAAAATAACCGTTTTGGTCTCGGTACTGCGAAAGCAATGATATTCTTCGTGGTCGTATCCATTATCACGCTCGTCCAAGTTCGCGTTACGAAGAGCAAGGAGGTTGAAGTATAATGGACATTATGAAAAAATATGGTGGACGTACATTAGCGGTAGAGATCGTCATGATTATTCTCGGATTGCTGTTTCTCGTCCCGTTCTACTTCTTATTAGTTAACTCGGTTAAGTCGTTCGGCGATTTGTTATCTAACTCGGCGAGCTGGCCAGAAGTGTTTGTGTGGGAGAACTACAAGCGTGCATGGGAAATTACTAAATTCCCGCAAGCGTTTATGAACTCGTTGTTTATTACTGTCGTAAGTAACTTATTGATTGCATTTATGAGCGCGATGGCAGCGTACCGGATGGTGCGTCACAACAGCCGCTTTAACAATGTACTGTTTCTCGTCTTTGTTGCGGCGATGGTTATTCCGTTCCAGTCCATTATGATTCCACTCGTAAAGGTCATGGGAATGGTAGGCTTGTCGGACAGCATGTTTGGACTTATCGTTGCTTATCTCGGTTTTGGTGGCCCGTTGTCCATCTTCTTGTTCCACGGCTTCATTAAATCGGTTCCGTTGGAAATTGAAGAGGCAGCAACAGTGGATGGATGCTCTCCGTACCGCACGTTCTGGACAATCGTATTCCCGTTGTTGAAGCCGATGTTCGTAACGGTCATCATTTTGAACAGCTTGTGGATCTGGAATGACTACTTGCTTCCGTTCTTGATGTTGCAAAGCCCGGAATTGCGTACGATTCCGCTCGCGACTTTCTCGTTCTTCGGACAATTCACGAAGCAGTGGGACTTGGCATTGCCAGCACTTGTGCTCGGTATTACGCCTGTCTTAGTCTTCTTCCTGTCGATGCAAAAATATATTATCGAGGGCATTACAGCTGGCTCGGTAAAAGGTTAATATGTAATTGACGAAGACTCGTCCAACACTTGTACAAGCGTTAGCTTGAAAGGTGTTGGACGAGTCTTATGTGTACATTGTCAACATCGTCACCTAAGTCGGTCAATGAATTACACCTGATCGGTCAATAGTTTCGGTGTAAACGTTTGCACAAATGGAGCTATACTCAATCTATAAACAGGAAAAACTGCAAAACAAAACATCTTTTTTCATAAAAGAGAGTTCAAAAGGTTTGTATATAAAGGAGGTCTTTCGGATGAAACGAATGGCAAAATGGTCCTTACTGATGTTGTTGGCTGTATCCGTTATGGTTGCAGGCTGCGGATCAAAATCAGATAGCACGACTGGCGCAACAGAGGGCGGCAGTGGTGATGTGAAGACAGTTAAGGTGTTTCAAATTAAAGTAGAAATTGCGGAAGCTTTGGGACGCTTGGAAAAAGAGTTCGAAAAAGCTCACCCGAACATTAACTTAGATATTCAAACGGTTGGCGGCGGCGCTGACTACGGTGCTGCATTGAAAGCGAAGTTCGCGGCTAACGATGCACCTGACATTTTCAACAACGGCGGCTACACAGAGATGAACACTTGGATGGAGCACTTGGAAGACATGTCGAATGAGCCTTGGGTTAAAGACGTGATTCCATTTACAAAAGAGCCAATGACGAAAGACGGCAAGTTGTACGGTATGCCGATGAACTTGGAAGGCTACGGCTTCGTGTACAATAAAGATTTGTTCGCTAAAGCGGGCATTACAGAAGCACCAAAAACGTTGCCACAATTGGAAGAAGCAGCGAAGAAGTTGCAAGCAGCTGGCATTACGCCATTTGCGAACGGCTATCAAGAATGGTGGATTCTCGGTATTCATAACTTGAACGTACCGTTTGCTCACCAAACAGACGCTAATGCTTTCATTAAAGGCTTGAACGATGGTACATCTAAATTTGCAGGTAACCCTGAGTTTGAGAACTGGGTGAAGCTGCTTGACCTTACAATGAAATACGGCAACAAAAATCCGTTGACGACAGACTACAATACGCAAGTTACGTTGTTTGCTAACGGTGAAGCAGCAATGATGCAGCAAGGAAACTGGACGCAAGTACAAATCGACGGCATCAACCCGAATTTGAACTTGGGTATGCTCCCAATGCCATTGAACGATGATGTAGCGAAAAACGACAAGTTGCTTGTCGGCGTTCCTAACAACTGGGTTGTAAACAAGAACTCTAAAGTGAAAGAAGAAGCAAAAACGTTCTTGAACTGGATGGTTTCTTCTGATATCGGTAAAGAATATATTTCGAAGCACTTCAAATTCATCCCTGCAATGTCGACAATTAATCCTTCTCCGGAAGATTTGGGCGACCTTGCAACGGAAATTACGAAGTACAGCAAAGAGAACAAAGTATTGGGTTGGAACTGGTTTAAATATCCAGACGGCGCAACACAAGAGTTCGGTAACGCGATTCAAGCTTATGTTGCTGGCAAGTCCGATGCTAACAAAATGTTCGCAGACTTCCACAAGGCTTGGGACAACTTGAAAAAATAATGAAGCGGCTTTCGGCCTCTACAACGTGTAGAGGCCGATGCTGTATTAGTTATGCTGTGACGTTAAACATGTCATAGGAACACAGTGGTATCATTAGGTAAAATAGGTGTTAACCACATATAAATAGAGATAGAAGCACTATGGATAAAGAAGGAGAGAGGCATATGTTGACAAGTGAAGCAATTCATCCGGACCAGCATGCTGACGGGAATAATGAGGGTGGAGACAACACGGCGATGAAGCCGGGCGCGTTTGTGCGCTTGGAGCAGACAGAGGGAGTTACACTTGTTCATGGTGAACGTGCAGTGTGGGGCGTTCGCTGGTTGAATACAGGTATGGTACGCATTCGTTTGTTCAAACGCGGCGAAGCGATCGATTGGACGACGTCTGCGGGCGTACTTGGTGAAGAGGAGCGCAAGCAGAACTTGAAGTCTGGCGCTTTCCGCAACGAGGCGACAGAAATCGATGGTAATGTAGCCGTATCGGTTACTGAAACCGATTGTGAAATCGTTTGCGCAACAAGCGATGCACGTCTCGTTATTGTGAAGTCCGATTTGACTTGGCGCTTGGAAGATGCGACAGGTAAGGCTTTGGCGCAATCGCGCAAGCTGAACTGGACGAAGCGCGGCGAAACGGCAGCTTGGCTTGATATGCCGCAAACGTCGCATGTGTACGGCTTGGGTGAAAAGACGAGCTTCCTTGATAAGCGCGGTGAGCGTTACACGATGTGGAACTCAGACATCTTCGATCCGCACGTGCCAGAAATCGAGGCGTTGTATGAGTCGATTCCGTTTATGTTGCATATGAATCAAGGCAGCGTCTACGGGTTGTTCTTGGACAACCCAGGTCGGACTGACTTCGATATGCGCCATCACGGCGACCAATATCGCGTCGCTTCCCATGTCGGTGCATTCGATCTTTACCTGATGGTTGGACCAGACATGAAAGACGTTATCCAACGTTACACAGCGTTGACAGGACGTGTATCCTTGCCGCCAAAATGGGCGCTTGGCTACCATCAATCCCGTTACAGCTATGTGACACAACAAGAAGTGTTGGAACTAGCACGCACATTCCGTGAAAAAGGAATTGCATGTGATGTTATATATCTCGACATTCATTATATGGATGAGTACCGTGTATTTACGTTTGATCAAGACCGCTTCCCAGATCCAGAAGCAATGATGAACGAGCTAGCTGAAATGGGTATTCGCATCGTTCCGATCGTGGACCCAGGTGTGAAGCAGGATGCGCGTTACCCGATTTACCAAGAAGGCGTACGTGCTGGTCATTTCTGTGCGAAGCTAGAAGGCGACCTGTTTATCGGCAAAGTATGGCCGGGCGACAGTGCGTTCCCTGACTTTACAGATGATGCAGCAAGCCATTGGTGGGGCGAGAAGCACCGCTTCTACACAGAGCTCGGTATTCGTGGCGTATGGAACGACATGAACGAGCCAGCTGTGTTTAACGAGTCGAAGACGATGGATCTGGACGTTATGCACAAAAATAACGGCAAACCGATGACGCATGAAGAGTTGCACAACTTGTACGGTATGCTGATGTCGCGTGCAACGTATCTGGGCTTGAAAGAGCAAATCGACGGCGAGCGTCCATTCGTATTGACGCGCGCTGGCTATAGCGGAATTCAGCGCTATGCAGCAGTATGGACAGGCGACAACCGCAGCTTCTGGGAGCATATGTCGATGGCGATTCCGATGGTGCTTAACATGGGGATGTCCGGTTTGGCGTTCGCAGGTCCGGACGTTGGCGGCTTCGCGCACGATACATCACCAGAATTGCTTACGCGTTGGATGCAGATGGGCGTATTCTTCCCGTACTTCCGCAACCACTCGAACATCGGTACGATTCGTCAAGAGCCGTGGTCATTCGGTGAGCAGGTTGAGGACATCAACCGTCGCTATATCGAGCTGCGCTACCGCTTGATGCCGCACTTGTATACGTTGTTCCGTGAAGCGTCAGAGACAGGCATGCCTGTTATTCGTCCGCTCGTGCTGGAATATCCGCACGATCCGAACGTAACGAACATGTGCGACCAGTTCTTGTTCGGTAGCGATATGCTCGTTGCGCCGATCTTGCGTCCAGGCACAACGTTCCGTGGCGTATACTTGCCAGAAGGCGTATGGTACGACTTCTGGACAGGCGAGCGTCACGAAGGTGGTCGTGCGATTTTGGCGGATGCACCGCTTGAGAAGATGCCGATTTACGTGAAGGAAGGCGGCATCATCACAGAGGGCTTGGCGAAGTTGCATGCAGACGATCGTAAAGACGACGCTGAGCGCGATGCGATCACGTTTACGAGCTACGGCTTGGCAGCTGAAGGCGAATCCGCATACACGTTGTATGAGGATGACGGCGTAACGTTTGCCTTCGAGCAAGGCAGCTACAACGTGCTGCGCGTAACGGCTTCCCGTGAAGCAAATGGAGCTGCGCTTAGCTACAGCTACGCAAACCATGGCTTCGCAGCGCGTCGTACGCAGCTTACGTTCCAGATGAAGCACCTCGGCTTTGAGCCGACAGCCGTTGAAGGCGCTGCTTCTTGGACGTACGAAGCAGCTAGCGATACACTCAACATCACGGTATCCGATGATGTCGAGAGCCGCAGCCTTCGTATTCAAGGCTAACTCAAGCTACTCAAGATGAATTCTAACCATTAATATGGTCAGTATTCGTTATGACTTACTTTATAGTGCTAACTGGGTCTGACTCTACAGTAGATTTTATTGCTGTGAGACAGACCTACCACCAAATCTACATCGGTATTAGATGAAAAAAGCGCAGGTCCTGAGGCTATAGGGTCATTCCAGTTCCCTATATCAGCCCCAGAACTTGCGCTTTTTGTGTCATCGTGCCCGACTTGAGCATATTGTGGGCGAGCGAAAGCTGCCCAACCTCCAAATTTACTTTGGCTAAGCAGCGAAGCAGTAGACACTGAAAATCTCAAGAGCTTCAAGCGCCCCAAGCGCCCCAAGCGCCCCAAGCGCCTCAAGCGCCTCAAGCGCCTCAAGCGCCTCAAGCGCCTCAAGCGCCTCAAGCGCCCCAAGCGCCCAAGCGCCTCAAGTGCCTCAAGTGCCTCAAGTGCCTCAAGTGCCTCAAGCGCCTCAAGCGCCTCAAGCACCTCAAGTACCTCAAGTGCCTCAAGCGCCTCAAGCACCTCAAGCACCTCAAGCACCCCAAGAACCTCGGTTGTTTCTCGCTTGTCCTAAGACACACTCTGGCTCCACCATGTGGCGAATCAAGAAGCTTGCAGCCTTCGTTAATTCTAAAGCCATTCTTTGGCTTGCTGATATTGACCCGGATGCCTGATGCTCATATAGAGCTCTTGATGCTCATACAGAACTCCTAATTCTCATACAGATTTCCTGATTCTCCGTAGTCTTTGTACACTCTCATTTCATAGTACAGTCTGTGCCGTATCTTTTTCTAAATCCATTGCAAAAACACTCTGCCCTCAGTGAGGTATGACTTTTGAGGGCAGTCGCAATGTCCCTTTCGATTCTAACGGTTGCCACAGTCGTTATTTCTACTAATGAGAACCTATTTGAAATCTAACGGTTATCGTAGCGCTTATTACTATGAAAATGGCTGAATTAACATGTCAGATCATCAAATAAGCTCTCTGGCATCCGTTAGAAATCGAAACCGTGTAAATTTGGGCAAATAGCACCTGTGGCAGCCATTAGAGGCGATCAGCCCACAGCTGAGCAGCCGGGCATCCCAACAGCCCAACAGCTGTGTAGCTGCCCGACAACCCACAGCTGGGCAGCCCGCCCAACAGCTATGTAGCCGCCCGACAGCCCAACAGCTGTGTAGCTGCCCGACAGCCCACAGCTGGGCAGCCCGCCCAACAGCTATGTAGCTGCCCGACAGCCCACAGCTGGGCAGCCCGCCCAACAGCCCAACAGCCCAACAACCCGACAGCCCACAGCTGTTAGGCTACACCCATTTTCGTATCTGCGTGTAAGCGAAGCGGTGGCAATGCGAGATGCAATAAGATAGCCGAACCATGCTCGATGTATCTCCAATTTTTGGAGCCCTCCCTGTGCACATACGCCAATCCCGATTAAACAAATGATGAAATTGTAATCCCGAACCACTTGTGCACCATGAATAACGCCTCCATACAGCCATCTAGTCGCCTCAAATGTCCCGCATACTATAGTCAAAAGAAATGCTTCTCGGTCCTTTGACTTTTGGAACGTCCACACATGTCACCGAACATAATAGACGCAAGCCATCCTCCAAATTTAGAAGTAATACCTCATGAGTACTGGACATAGTATAGGTTGTGTTTTATCTCATTCTATTTTAGGGAAGGTGCATTGCGTAATGAAAAAAGCTTTAGTAGGCTGCCTCGTATCGGTAGGCTTATTAGCTTCAACTGTTGGTGTTCAGGCATAAGATTTTAAATCTGCACCCAAGTCTATTAATGCGAATGTAGTCTCTGAACGATTGCCTCATTACGGAACAATAGCATGGGCTCACTACTATATGGATAATCCACCTTTTGGATGGGCCATATTTACTCGTAATAGTACGAGAACGGGCCTTATTTGGATCATAGGGGCACAACCTGAAGATCAAAAAGAAGTGATTGCGACTAGGGAGCGACTTCCAGATGGTTGGGTCATTGCCAGAGAATTGGGTGAGAAGAGAAGAATTGTCTTTGTGGAAAAAAAAGTGATTCAGTATGATTATCCTCTTCCTGAAGGCTGGATTGTTGAAAAAGAAGAGGGCGGCTGGAAGCATATTTTAAAAATTGATGGAAATAGGGGGTTTATTAAAGGCGACTTTCTTACCGTACCGCTTGGAGGCCTTATTGAGCGGGAAAGGTATCGCAGACCTGGGCCAGAGTGGAGACAGTATTTTTTATATCATGATCGAGTTGTGTTTATTAAAGAGCATTAAAGAGTAATTTGCGCCTCTAGGAACCAGTGGTCTTTTCTAACTAGGTACGGTGTGAAGAAGAGGGGCAGAAGTTTCTGCCCTTATTCTAGACTATTGCTGCTTGCTATTGGTTTGTGCGTTACCATCCTCTGTTGCTGCCTTGCCTAATAAGGAAGTCTGACTTGTACAAGCTATGCTTATGAAGCTTAGCCATCCTATCAAATGACTTTATGATCAGCGTATAGCAGTGTATGTTTGTCCCACTCATAACTCGATCTACCATGTTCATCGTTTTCGTTACACTTCTAAATTTGTTCAAGTATCCATACCCTACATGTAACGTTATATAGCGAACATCAGCGAACATCTAGATTTTTTAAACCACTCTATTCAGGAAAATATATGCACTATAAAAAAGTTATTGACGTAAGGGCCACTTGTTTTTTATAATACCTATTAAACAGGTAGGAATTATTAATATTAGCATCTTGTTCAAAGGCTGAAGGTATTTAAGGGGGTAAAATAAAGATGAATCAATCATGGATTTCAACGCAGGATTGGTCCACATATGCAAGTTGGGGCGCTGCGTTTCTATTAGTTATAGTGCTATGGTGGTTAGCTAAGAAAAAGGTCGGCTTTGGAACGCGCGTACTACTCGCGATGGCGTTCGGTTTAACCGTAGGTGCGGTCTTTGGTAAAGCTTCGGCAGATATCGGTATCATTGGCTCTGTGTATGTAAGCTTAATTAAAATGGTCGTTATTCCGCTCGTTTTTGCGGCCATTATTACGAGCATTACATCGGTTAAAGATGCGAGTGTGTTAAAAAAGCTAGGCACAAAGACAATCGCGATCTTCCTTGCTACAACAGCAATTGCAGCTGCGATTGGCTTAGGTACGGCACTTGTGATTGACCCAGGTGCAGGAATTGGTCAAAGTGCAGAAGCGTTGCAGAAGTTCGAGCAGCGTGAAATTCCGACATTTAAAGAAGTAGTGCTTGATCTGGTGCCATCGAATCCGATTAACGAAATGGCAGAGGGTAAAGTCGTTCCAGTTATCATTTTTGCGGTGTTTATCGCTATCGCTATTATTATTGAAGGATCACGAAATCCGGAGCGTGTGCAGCCGGTAAGAGCATTTTTCGAATCGCTGTCGCAAATTATGTTCCGCGTGACGAAGATTGTGATTAAATTGACGCCGTACGGTGTATTCGGCTTAATGACAGCCATGGCAGCTCGATATGGGTTAGCTACAATACAGGAGCTTGCATGGTTTATTGTAGCGGTGTACGTAGCGTGCTTGATTCATATGCTCGTCACATACGGTGTACTCGTTACGTTTGTAGCGCGCGTGAACCCGATTCGTTTCTTCAAGAAGGCGTATCCGACGATTGCGGTTGCCTTTACGACACGCAGCAGCTATGCGACGCTGCCAGTTAACTTGGAAGTGATTACGAAACGGATGAAAGTGTCTGATCGAGTTGCGAGCTTCGTTGCTCCACTTGGGGCAACGATTAATATGAACGGTTGCGGTGGTATTTATCCAGCAATCGTAGCGGTGTTCGTTGCTCGTGTGTACGGCATAGACTTGAACATCGCGGATTACTTGTTAATTATCGGCGCAGCAACATTGGCGTCGGTTGGGGTAGCTGGTGTACCAGGCCCGGCCTCCATTTCGACGACAGTTGTCCTCGTGCAAGCAGGCTTGCCGATCGAAGGCTTTGCCCTCGTGCTGGCAGTTGATGCGATTGTCGATATGGCGCGGACAGCGGTCAATGCGACTGGAACGACGGTTGCTGCACTCTTAGTGGGCAACAGCGAAGGTGAATTTGATCGCGCGGCGTTTAATAGTGAGCAAGACGATGATATTGACTTCGGTAACGAAGCAGGTCACGGCAAGAAGACAGTTGCTGTTTAAAGTTTAAAGAATGAAGAAGCCCGTTTCTCCGCGTAGGAGTGAACGGGCTTCTTTTTTGGCTTCTTTTTGCTAACTGGCTTAATGAACGTATGCTTCAAAAATGATGGATTGCGTTATGCTTCTCATTTTGCGTCGTCCCATGCTTCTTATTGGTGTTGGCGAGCCTTAAACATCGCATACTCCAGCGGAAGTTCAAGTCCTCTTTGATGTGCCGCATGATCGCCAACCGTAATTAATATATCTCTGCTTGGTTTGGGGTTAACCTCAATTAGCCAGACACGCCCATCAACATCGACTGCGAGATCGATTCCGATTTCATATAATTTAAACCCACGACTATCTATAACGGCGGCTAACTGCTTAGCTAGTTCTTCACAATCTTTTTCAATTTCGTCCGTGCGAGCTTCGCCAAACCGTTCAATTAAAAAGGGGCGGAATTTAGCGCCATAACTGTTGCGATTAATCAAGTTGGAATTCGGACTGCGCTCAGCGCTAATGCGCATGCCAATACCTGTCGTTTGCCATTTTCCTTCCGCATCCCGCTGATACATAAGTCTGGCATCAATAGAGCGATTGGGAATATGTTCCGTATTAATGCCTTGCTGGAGCATAAACCCTCCTGTACCTCTACGCTGATTGCGCGACCAATGGAGCAACCATCCGTTAACTCCAGCTATATTTTTAAACTTGATTTCCTGCAAACGAGCATTACGTTGTCGCCCCCACACTAAGTACGATCCCGTACTCGTACGCTTAATACGCACGACACCATAGCCCCCTGTACCGTTGCTCGGTTTCGCATATATCGTTGCATATTTTGCGGCCAACTGCTTGAGGTTGTTCGCAGTATACGGGGCTGTTTCTGGCACCCACCGAGCCGTGCGGTCGTCTGCGGCGAACATCTTAGTCGCGGGCAATTTTGAAATAAAAGGTCCATTGATAAAGGGAAATAGCTTCTTGCGCCGTAAGGCGCGGTAGTGAGGTGTAATTTTACTGCGTCGTCGATCAATAACGATATCTGGCCAAGGTTGCAGCTTGCCTACCCAGCCCTTGCCGTTATGGGTAAAGCCATAAATTTGGCGTGATTTCTCGCGTACATCGTAAGAGTCAAATATATACACGCTCACTCCTAACGATTTTCCGGCAGCTATCCATTCACGGAACATCTTTGGCTCAAAAAATCGAGTACCATTGCGGTAGGAGAGAATGCCGATCACGGTTTGCTTTGTGCTCATTTTGCGCCTCCTTTTAATAGATGCTGCGCATGCGAGTGAGGAGTTAAGGCGAGGTTTATATAGGGGGGATGATGTAATAGCATATATCATTGTATGGTCAAAGGTGCTAGGGCATATGACCGCATAACCGCGTAGTCATATAAACGTATAATCAGATGGCCGTATAACCGTATAAATGTGAAACGTGTAGCTATGATGGGAGAGGTTCTATTATTTTGTTAATAGGCGAACGACTTATTAAGTCTAGTGATAGTTCTAATAGAGAGGGAGAAAATGATATAATAGACTCTTAGTCTAATCTACTAATGACTAGACTGGGAGAGGGGATGCTAGCATGAGCAACAACGGAATGGCAGCAAAATGCCTTGCTTTTGCGCTTGGTACAGCGATTGTGTTGAGTGGATGTCAGAGTGAACAAATACCATCTAAGGAAGTGAAGGCAGCTGGACAAGCCGGCCAAGAACAAATAGATCCAGTTCTTACATCGCAAACGGGAGATTTAGCTAAGGATAACGCGGCTAGTAATGGACAAGGAGAGGTGGAGCGTTTGAAAGCGAAGCATACATTGGCCAGTACGACTGAAAATAAGGTCGGCAAAGCTGTCGTCACAAACGCAGAATCCGAGCTTGTTGTCGTCAATAAAAAGCGTTTCTTACCAGATGGATACACGCCAAGTGATTTAGTAGAGCCTAAGGTGCCATTTTCATTCAAAGGGCCGCATGAGAAGCGCCAGCTGCGACAAGTAGCGGCAACAGCGCTTGAGGAGCTGTTTGCGAAAGCCAAAGAAGACGGCATGAAGCTAAATGCTGTGTCCGGCTATCGCTCTTATAAGCGTCAGCAGTCGCTCTATAATCACTACGTGAACACGAAAGGCGAGCAGTATGCATCGCGTGTGAGTGCCGTTCCAGGATCAAGCGAGCATCAGACGGGCTTGGCGATGGACGTATCGAGCCCGAGTGCGAACAACGAATTGGAACAGCATTTTGGAGATACAGTAGAAGGTAAGTGGCTGGCTGAACATGCCCATGAGTTTGGATTCATTATCCGATATCCACAACAAGGGGAGAGTATTACTGGCTATATATATGAGCCGTGGCATATTCGCTACGTTGGCAAGACAGCTGCTGCTGCCATTTATGAGCAGCAAACAACGTTGGAGCAGTTTTTGCAATAATACGTTTATTAATATATAGACAAGAGAGCCTGATTGGCGGACAGCTTACGTTCCGCATCAGGCTCTCTTTATGTTGTAACAAGCTTATTAATTAACGATGTGAACGACGAGTTAGCATTTGCTTGCTCGTTACTTCATTCGTGCACTAACGGAATCCGTGTTGTTCCGGCGAGAGATGTCTGTTACGACACCCTTTTGCATCACGCTTAAGATGTCCAAGAAAAGCTGTTGCTATCCTTTTCCTTGTTCGTTTCGTTATGATCAGCCCCATTGCTTACCGCTATGCTGCGAACACCTTCGGCCCACTCTTCATTGTTATAGGACAATATTTCTTTGCGTAGCTCCAACATTTTGCGATCGAGCTCACCGACGGCATTGGCAGCGTCAGTCAATTCTTTCGTTACATGTGCAGGTACTTGCTGTTCGAATTTATAAAATATAATGTGCTCTAGACTAGCCCAAAAATCCATCGCCAACGTACGCATTTGTACTTCAACATGAATCCATCGTACGTCTTCGAACAATACGAGTGGAACTTGGACAATAACGTGCAAGCTTTGGTAGCCATTTGGCTTCGGCTCTGCGATATAGTCTTTAATCTCGACGATACGAATGTCGTTCCGCGTCTGTAGATGCTCTAGTATTAAATAAATATCTTTAACAAATGCGTAAACGATGCGCATGCCAGCTACATCATAAATTTTGTTCACAATCGAATCGAGTGTTAAAGGAAAACCTTTACGCTGCAATTTGTTGAAAATGCTGTTCGGCTCTTTCAAACGAGTTTTTATATGCTCAAATGGGGCATAGCCATTGCGTAATTTCCATTCAGCTTGAATAACTTTCATCTTGGTCTCCAACTGCTCTAGAGCCAATTGATAAAGAGTAGGCAACTCTTTTACTTGTTCATATTGATTCAGGATCAATTCAGACTGTTTAGACATATGCATCCCCTCAAACAAACGTATTGTGCAGGTAACAGATGCATCACATCTCTGCGACTATTCTATTGTAACGGAAAAGTTGCCTTCATTTCAAAACTAATGATCTGTGTCATACGCTTATTTTCCATTTACTGTGCTGATAACGTCCAAGCTTCTCGGATAAAGCGGCTAATTTCAGCTTTCTGTCCGTGTACAAGTGCAGGCGAGCTAATATAAAGCTGCTCACGAGCTCTCGTTACGGCTACATAGGCAAGCCTCCGCTCTTCTTCCAATAAGTTGTCTGAAGTAGATGCGGATTCTAATGCTCCTGACGGTGCCATGCTGCCTTTAGAGATGGAGCCTGCACCTTGCCTGTGCTGCACGTGGTTGAGACGCTTGGTTTGCGCATTGAGCTCACTGCGCTCAATACGCTCATTGCCGTTGGCGGACAAGCTCGCCGCTGCTTGCTTATCGGCGGGCGCTTTGTCACGCAGTGCCGTCCGGTGAGGCAGAATGCCTTCTGAGACTCCGATCATAAATACTTCTGGGAACTCTAATCCTTTGGCACGATGAATTGTCATTAGCGTGACAGCATCTTCATCGTTATGCTTGCGAACTTCCGCGTACGCTGCGGCTAAGCGGTCAATATGATTCAAAAAAGCTTCAACTGTGTCAAAGCGCTTAGCGGACGCTTCTAGCTCTTCCAGCGTTTCAGCGGCGCTGTCCTGATGAGCGGTCGCCTGCTCACCGGAAAGAGCCGTCGTATACTTGTCGTAAAATTCACGCCGCATATCGCGAATAGCTAGCGCTGGCTTCATTGCGGCCAGCTTTTTTATATAACGAATGCGCGGTTTAACCGCCTCGCGCTGAAAGTCGGCCAGCTGCGTCCATGATTGTAGATGGACGAGCGGGTACTTTTTGGCCTGTTGCTGATCCGCATCGCGTATATACGTCATTCCCGCATCACGGGAAACGTACAGCGCGGCAACGGCGCTCTCTAAGGCGTTGAAGTTCCGCGGCTGAAGCGCCAACCGCAAATGATCGATAAGCGGTCTAACAAGCCCGTGATCGTAGAACAACGGCTCAGCTCCGAATTGCCGGAACGGGATCTCGTGCATGGTGAAATACTCCACCACAGCGCGGCTTGCCTGCGCGGTGCGGTATAATACCGCGAAGTCACTCCACGGCCTTGCGCCGTTCGCGACGCGTGTTTGAATTCGTTCTGCGACGAATCGCGCTTCATCGTCCGCATCACGTGGGTTAACGTAGAGCGGAGCCGCTGGGACGGTGCTAGAATTAGCATCTTGTGCTACAGCAACCATCGTCTTCGCAAGCCGTTCGTTGTTATGACGAATAATCGCGTTCCCTAGTCCGACAATCGGCTTTGTTGAGCGAAAATTCCAGCTTAGCGTCACTTGCACTGCATCGGTGTAACGAGCTTTAAATTCCGTTATATATTTATGGCAAGCGCCATTAAACGTGTAAATCGTCTGATCATCATCCCCGAATACAGCCAGATTGCGGCTGTCCTTCGTAACGAGTCTTATCAATTCATATTGCACAGGCGTCGTATCTTGAAACTCGTCAACCATAACGTACCGAAAACGACGACGCAGCCGCATCAGAAGTGCCTCATCTTCTTGCAGCATGCGAACGATATCAACGAGCAAATCATCAAAATCTTTCAACGAACGCTCTGCTTTTTGCTCCTCAAAGCGAAGCATAGCCCGCTGCATGTCACGTTCCGTCATATCCGTCGGCTTCCATTCCCCGGGTGACAGCATACGTGCCTTTAGGGCAGAAAGTGCCGCCAATACGGTCTCTGCT
The DNA here is from genome assembly GCF_021223605.1 of Paenibacillus sp. 481. NCBI lineage: Bacteria > Bacillati > Bacillota > Bacilli > Caryophanales > Paenibacillaceae > Paenibacillus > Paenibacillus sp. 481. The sequence goes on along the minus strand of NZ_CP075175.1, from coordinate 1,927,264 downwards.
TGCAGCGAATCATGCAAGCGCAACTCACGCAGCACACGTTTCATAAACCCGTGTCGAGCGCGTTCTTCCGCGAGCAGTGTGAATGGTGGTGCATAGGCTTGCAGCAAGGCGAGCGCGAAGGAATGGAATGTGCGTGCCTGAACGTTGCGTGCCATTTTGTAGGTCACGCCAGGCAGGCGGCCAAGGCGCGCACGCATTTCCGCAGCAGCCTTGTTCGTAAAGGTGACTAGCCACAGTGCTTCTGGCGCCACACCGTGAACGGCCATTAAGTAGGCTGCGCGGGTTGTAAGCACCGACGTCTTGCCAGAGCCTGCTCCTGCAAGGCAGAGCAGCGGGCCTGCATGATGGCGTACAGCATCGCGCTGTGCGCTGTGCAAGCGCATCCCCTGCTTTTCAAGGGATGCGAAAAACAGCAAATCCGCTTCGTGCTGCTCGCTATGTTGCCCACTCTGCTGCCCGTGCCCCAACTCGTGGCGCTGCCCACGCAACTGCTCGCTCTGCTGACCATGCCCTAGCTCATGCCGCTGCTCACGCAGCACACTCTGGCGTGACAAGCTTGACTGTCGCGGCTCAGTGAGCGGGTTCGTTATTTCATCGGCCATTGGAGCGGGCCAATACTTTGCTATGCCGCGCGGGCGATTATCCCATAATGCCTGTGCCGGCGGCGTGTTTGACGTACCATTAGATTTACCGTCCGTCGTATGTTTACCATAACCAGTGCCATTATATTTAACGTGCTTATCATTTTTAGAGCCTTGATCGCCTTTTGCACGTTCAGAACGTGGTAATTCTGTCATTGCCTCTGTGCTCCCTCTTGTTATAATCACCCATTTAGTATATCTATGTTAATATCTGTTCGATTTTTCGACAGCAACTTTCGACACAAATCTGCGTTAAAATAGACAAGGCATAATAGGTTTAATTATAACTTTTGGTGAATCAAAGATGGAATACATGTTTTTCCTCATTATTAGTAATGGTCAAGCATATGTTCACATAGATGCACACTATTAGGCGTTTCGTCTGTTAGAATCACGTTTAAATGTTTGAAATAAGGATGTGTTTATTAATGAAAGATGCGAATGGAGGAGCCGGGATGAACCGTTGGTTGCAAAAAATAAAGGATGGAGCGTCCAAGGCATCCGAAAAAGCTCAAGTTGTTATCGAAATTAACCGTATTGAGACGCAGATTTCGACACGGCAAAAAGATATTGATCATAACATTTTTAATATCGGTGAAATCGTATACGAAGCTTATAAAAAGGAAAACTTGGTGAAGGCAGAGGCAGACGTTAGTCAGCTAGTGGAGGCCAATCTGTTATTGGAGCGGGAAATTCGTGATTTAGAATGGCGTCAAAGCTTATTGAAAAATGAGAAGCGCTGCGAATGCGGTGAAATTGCCGCATGGAGCTCTAAGTTTTGTCCAGCTTGCGGCAGTAAGCTCCCCGAGCCGCCGCCTACTGCATTAACGAAGACTACGTTTACAATGGAAGATACAGATAACGACTTCTCCTCGTCAACGACGATTTTTGACGAACAAGAGGTAAAAGATGCTGAACCTAAGTATGTTACTTTGAATAAGTCGAATACACCGTCAAGCTACAACAAGTTCGATGAAGAGGACGATGAGCCGGTTCAGCCCTATCAAACACGACTAGGTGGTAATCGGATCGATGTGAAATCTGAACCGGAACTTTCGGCGCGCTGCTGCCCGAACTGTGCAGCTTACTCGGAGCTTGATGCGAAATGGTGCGAGCGCTGCGGTACACCGTTTATTTAGCAGACTGGGTAGAAAGAGTAGATAGCATAGATAGGCGCAGAGCATATACGTGACGTGCGAAGGGCAGGGGCTTGTCCCCTGCTTTTTTTAAGTGCGAACAAACGTACGATACGCTACAATAGAAGGTAGTCTACTTAGCATATACGGGAAGGTCGAAGGAGGATTTCGTGTGATAGACAGCCTGGTGCAACATCTACGAGCACTCGGATTGACAGAAATGGAAGCTAGAATCGTCGTTAGCTTGTCCGAGCAGGGGCCAATGACGGGGTACGAAGCAGCCAAAAAGCTAGGCGTATCCCGTTCAAATGTATATGCAGCCCTGCAACGGCTTGTTGACCATGGATTCGTCCTCCATCGACAAGGTGAGCCGTCTTATTATACATCGATTCAGCCAGAGGAATTAACACGAACGATCAATTCACGGTTGGAAGCATCGCTTCGCTATGTGGAGCAGCATATGCCTGCCACACAAGCAGATGACACGGACTTCTTCTCCATTGAAGGAGAGCGGGCGGTCACTGATGCGTTAAGACGGGCGCTGCATGAAGCGCAATTTGAGATTATTGCAGATGTTTGGCCGGAGGAAGCGACGGCACTAAGAACTGACTTAGAGCAAGCGGAAGCGCGCGGTGTGCGCGTGCTATGGTCGATTGCAGACATAGAAGAACATAAGCATGGGGTGAAACGGAGCGTTGCGTTACTGAAGCAAACGGCGCATTGGCGGAACCCCAATGTTAAGGGTGAGGGAGAAGAGCAAGCCGATCTTGGAAGTTTGATTCAAGATGAATCTAGTGCTACTACTGAAGAAGTTCAAGGTTCGTCCCAAGCGGCACTTCAAGGTATGTCACAACCTCAACAGCGTAAATTTTCAATCGTCATCGACCGCAAGCGAGCGATAATCGGAACTCGTGGTGAAGGCCGTATGGCTAAGGCGCTCGTAACTAGCCATGAAGCGGTAACTGATTTAGTGATGGGTCATTTTGCGCAGGAACTTATCTTGTATGAACTAGAGCAGCAGTGGGGCCCAGATCTAGAGCAAGTGTGCGGTGAACGGTACGAGCGAACGTTAAAACGTTATTTCGATTTTGGTGAAAATGATTCAGAACGTTAATGATCGTTTCGTTTACAACATGTTCCTGCAACGCTTATGACTATGTAACGTATTCCATATAAATGATATCGACAATAACGAATGCGTTGCACGCGATTATTCACGTCTTATGTGCATAGTTTCACGATTAAAGAGCCAGCATAATGTTAACGGTAAACTAATCGTATAGGTGTGAAATGCAATTCGTACCAGGAGGACTTCATCATGGAATACATCGTTCATTTTGACGTTGAACATAAAGGCACGAAAGAGGTATCTAAGCTGAGGGGACTTGTAATGGTTCCTAAAGGGGAGCGCCCGAGCGTTAGCGATTTGGTAGCGATGTTTAGCGCAATGGGCTATGATGTGCGTTGCGAGGACGAAGCAACTTATACGTTCGTGCCGAACGCGGCAGACACAGACTATACAGAAATTCATATTAAAAAAATGGACAACGGCGAAGAAGAGTTCGTCATTGACCCACATTTAAAAATGATGGTTGATCTGTTGGTGAATAAGCCGAATCGCCCGATGTAATTTAAATACAATGTAACGAACAAAGCCCCTCTATTCACTGCCAAGCAGTGGACGGAGGGGCTTATATATGTTCGCTTATTATGCTTTTGCTTCTGCTTCAGTAAGCACAGATGTACAATGTCCGCAGCGTGTTGCCGCTAGAGGAATTTCAGACACACAGTATGGGCATGTCTTTGTCGTTGGCTCGGCTGGTGCTTCTTCTTTGCCCTTTTTGCTATGCCACATGTTCATGCCTTTAACGACGAGAAACACGCAAAGTGCAACGATAAGGAAGTCGATTACGACGTTAATAAATTGTCCGTATGCAATAACAGGCACGCCTGCTTGTTGGGCTTGGGCAAGGGAGTTGATAGGTTCACCTGTTTTACTTGCTCCTAAAGGAAGGAACAAATCTTTGAAGTTTACTCCACCCAAGACTTTTCCGATCGGAGGCATAACTAAGTCGTTCACGATCGACGTGACGATTTTGTTGAATGCACCACCGATGATAACACCGACCGCTAAGTCGATTACGTTACCGCGCATTGCAAACTGTTTAAACTCATTCAAAAAGCCTTTAATTTTGGAATCGGCCATAGTTGGCTCCTCCTTTCCATCTCTTCATTACATTTACCTTCTCATCACGTCTTCATGCAAAGAAGGACGAGAAATTGTATGCTACGCCGTTTTGGACAAACTGTCAATGGTGCTATGGTAGCACGTGCTTGCTCATAGTAAGCCTGACGCGGGTTTGAATGGGTCGTACCCATTATTTAACTATCAGCTTAAGGGTTAATGCTTGAAACAATTGCTGATAATCGACCGTAATAGTATCATAAATATGTAGACAACATTCCATTTGCAGTGCTTATTGACTTGGCGTTACATGAAATGGAAAATTTCAACCGATAACAGGAGGTTTATGCTATGTCTATGTTCAATCGTATGTTAGCTAGCATCGGAATTGGGTCTGCCAAGGTAGATACGTTGTTAGAAAAAGCACGTTATGCGCCAGGTGAAGAAGTACGCGGTGTTGTGAAGCTAAACGGTGGACAAGTTGCGCAGCAAATTGACGGTATCCGCTTACAGTTAATGTCACAATATGTGAAAGAAGTGGACGACAGGAAGACGACATATCAGCACGAACTTGCTCGTTTTCGTGTAAGCGATGCTTTCTCCATCCAAGCGAGTGAAGCGCGTGAAATCCCGTTCTCCTTTATTTTGCCGTCGAATGTGCCATTAACGATTGGAACGGCCCCTGTATGGTTGAAAACAGAGCTGGACATCCCTAGCGCCATAGATCCGACTGACAATGACCGTATCGAAGTCGTACCGACTGTTGAGCAAAGCATCATCATCGATGGTGTAAATCGACTCGGATTTCGTCTTCGCAAGGCAGAATGCGAATATGCAGCTCGCTTAGGCGGCTCTTTACCGTTTGTCCAAGAGTTTGAATTCGTGCCAACATCTCATTTCCGTGGTGATCTGGACGAATTGGAAATTATGTTCTTCACAACGGAACAGGGCATTGAATTGCTTATCCAAATTGACCGTCGCGCGCGTGGTTTCGCGGGTCTGTTTGCAGAGGCAATGGATATGGACGAAACATTTGTCCGTTATCGTCGCAGCTTAAAGGAGTTGCGTGAGCTCGGAGCAGAAGGATTTTCACAAGAATTGGCTGATATTATTCGCCGTCACCTATAAGATAAGAAGTTACTGTTGAACAGGGCCTCCAATGTGAAATCGGAGGCCCTGTTGCTTTTTTAAAATCGAATTATATGTTGTTATTGCCATTACTCTCATTACTGCACTGCCTGAACTTCCATTACTATCCATAATATCCGTGCTGCTTGTACTGCTACCCGTAACAACCTAACCTATACTACTTGTCCCCGCGATCCGTGTGCTTGCGTGGATGTATCTGCTTAGGTGGTTCAATCTTGCTATCTGCCTTCGGCACAAGCCGCTCATCCGTATGGCCTTCAGCATGGGTATCGTAAATAAACTCCTTCAATTCCCATTCCGTAGCTCCGAGCTGATGATCGGCCGGATACTTTTGTCCGCGATAAAGCAATTCCTCGCGTCCCCATTCATTTGCGTAAATGCCGTCAACTTCCACCCGTTCTTTCGATATCGGGTTCATGCCTGATTGTTGGTTCGTCATGCGGGCGTTTACTCCTTTCATGAACTGCGTGTTCAGCTGCAAATCATTCGACTTGGCTTAGTTGACGCTGATAAGCTGTTCATAATTTGCCCGCATCCGTTTCAAACTATTCTGGCTTAGATGTGATAGCGGGCCTCCAGCTTCTTGCCGCCATACCACAAGCCCAACAACACGACTAAGGCCACTATAATTCTCCACGGCTGAGTAATAAAGCCCTGCCAATCATGGCCAATAAACGCCATCATAAAAATCATGACTGATTTTCCGGCCATTACGGCAATCATAAACATGCGGAACGAAATCGTACTGATCCCTGCGGCCACGTTAATTATCGATGACGGTACGAACGGAAAACATAAGAGCAGGAAGAGGGGAGTAAATCCTTTTTCCTGCATCCACTTAAATAACTTTTGTGAAGCAGGCATCTTCCTTTGGATATACGCGCCGAACCTTCCACCGAATAGGCGGGCAAGCCAGAATATAGCGAAGGCACCTGCACAGCAGCCAATCCATGAATATAAAAAGCCAAGCCCTAAGCCGTACGCAGCCGCATTCGCCATGACAAAGACGATCAACGGTAAAAATGGCAGGAAGGCTTCAATAAAAGGGAATAGAATGCCTGGCAACGGCCCTAATTCGGAGTATTGCTTCAGCCAATCCGCAACTTGATGCCTATCAATTTGTTTAAGCATGGTAATAAGTTCACTCATCCACTCCCACATATAACCATATTCACCTCTCCCATTTTTTCGAAAAGTTTAATTTTAAGGCTGCTCCTCTATGTAGTTAGCGTTCTGCAAACCAGCGTGAAGGGAACAAAATATAAATAATGGCGATGACAGCAAACAAGCTGGCACTCACCCATACGACCGTTGAAGCGGCAAAATAGCTGGCAATAACGCCCCCTAGCACAGGGCCGATTAGCACGCCGATCCCTTCAACCGTTGATAATAAACTCCATCCTAACCCCTTTTGCTTAGGTGGGACGTATAATGCAAGTAGCGCATTCCAAGCAGGTAATACAGCTGCATATGAAATACCAAGGATAACCGCCAGTGCGTAGGCCAACGGAATCGACGGTGTTAATGATAGTGAAGCTAGTGTAATAGCAAAAATCGAAAATCCTATCACTAAAAATGGCTTGCGCCCCTTATGATCCGACCATTTGCCTAGCGGAACAAGTCCTAACACGGTACAGCCTCCACCTATGAGCAGCAATACGGAGTATTGGCTACTTGATAGGGATAACGTTTCTGAGGCAAACGTAGGTAAAATAGGGACGAGCATACTTGCTCCCAATGTTTGCAGCACCATGCCTGGCAGCAGCGGCTTCATTGCACTGATTCGTTCCCGTAGTGCTACCCATTGCTCTTTGAATGGAACAGGGGAAGCAGGTGCTCCAGTGTGCACACCTCCAGAGATGAAAAAGCTAAGGCCCCATGCGAGTGCTGACAAGATCAAGATCAGCAGGAAAGCAGAACGTGGACTGAGATCAAGAATGACATTTAATACGACCGGTCCTGAACCCATTCCGACAAGCCAAATCATATATAAAAAACCCATCTGTGCTGCACGCTGTTCTTCGTTGACCTTGGTGAGGCAAACGAGCCAAATGGGAGATATTCCTACACCATATAAGGCAGCTGCAAGCACAAATACCCATGGATTCTCTCCAAAATAAAACAGACTTACGCCAATTAAGGATATCAGTAGCCCGATGTTAATGATGAGCCGAGATGATAGCCGATCAAGTAAATAACCGATACCAATTTTAAGAATCGTATCTGTTAAGTAATGAGCTGTAATCGCAGTCCCGATAATCGCTAAACTGATATGAAGTACGTCTTTTCCGTAAATAGGGATAAAGCTGACGATCGTAGCTCCTCTAACGAACTCCACCATAAATAATATGACGGCTAACAGCGCAATTTCTCTGCCTAGTCCAAGTGCTCGTAAACCTTTCACTGTCAACGCTCCTTTTATCTAGCTGTTTAACATTATAACGATTGATGACAAGACTTGCCAGTAAGCATAGCCTTTTGACAGCTTACATTACTGTAAGCAATCAGAAAAATAAAAAAAGTTGCTTGTTAATGACAAGCAGGCAGCAAATGTTCTTCAATCCATTGCCTAGGATGACGATATCTATTTACATGAGGATTAGACGCAAAAACAAGGGTCAACCCGTACTTTGGAATCACGTAAATAATTTGACCTCCATGGCCGAGTGCGTAGGCGGCATGTGTGTAGGTCTTTTTACGGGCACAGCGTAGCCGCTGAATCCACCATTGATAGCCGTAGTGCCCGTATGCAGGCAGCCCTTCAATTTGTTGCTTGAGAGACTCGCGCACCCAGTTTGCAGGGATTATAGATGTCGAGGTTAGGCTGCTATTGTTGTTATTGACGTTGCCGATGCTGTTGCAATCGACGTTGCTACTGCAATTGATGTTGCCGTTACTGTCGCTTTTATTGTGCTCATGGTGCCATTGACCTTGATTTAGGAAGAGTTGGCCGAATTTGAGCATATCTCTGCCTGTTAATTCAAGGCCGATATGGCCGGCAGCATCATCGTCAGGTGATAGCTGCCAGCGATAATTGGTAATGCCAAGCGGCCCGAATAAATGCTGCTCTGCGAATGTGTCCGCGCGCATACCTGTAATACGGGTGAGTAATACAGATAGAAGATGGCTATCGATACTGCGGTACTGAAATTGACCGATTGAATGTGCGCGTACAGGTAAACGAAAAGAAAATCCTCTCCAGCTTGAGCTTTGGTGGAAGCGCTGAATCCATTGTTCGCCAAGTCGTTTGCCAGTGTGCCACATGAGTCCAGAGGACATGGACAGGAAGTGGCGTATCGTCAATTGCTGCCATAACGGATCAGCAGCAGAACGTTTGTGATGAATGGATTCGAGTAATGGCAAGACAGGAATCTCGACATCATGCATGCGATGTTGGTGCATGGCGATGCCCAGCAAAGCGGCAATAAAGCTCTTAGTTGCAGACCGCAAGTCGTTTAGCGCTTCTGGGGCACCATCATTACGATATATTTCAGTAATGAGACGTTCGTTCCGAGCTAATAAGAAACAGCGTAGCCGAGGAAACAAGGGGTCAAGCAATGCAACTGCAGCCTGTAATTGATTCGTATCGATATTAACTTCAGTCGGACAGCTAGGTTTCCACTCGTTTACATATATTGTAGACGAAACATTTTGGGGTATTTGAGCGTTTATCATTTTAATTAGACACCTCGTCATAACAATTAGAATTTAAATTATGTCATATGAATGGGGCTATGCGTCAACAATTGCTGCTATAATTATCATGTCCAACGTATAAATAGACGAGTGATGTTGGTGTGTTTTTGCAGTACGTTTGAATATGATATAATAGGGCTAAAAGGTTGCAAATTCCAGTAAGTGAAGCGAAGAGTCTCAAGTTGTACTCCAGTCGGAGCATGATCTACAACGCTTTGGGAGGGAATTTTCATGGCAACAAAAGGTCACAACGAAGTGAAGGAAAGCTTGTTGGAGATGACTCGCATCTTCCGCCCGAAAAATCCACGGAAGTTTGTGAAGGAATATATCCGGAAGTATCGGATAATGGGAGGCTATGAAGACGAATTGACCCAATTAGTGGAGAATGAATTGGGGAAATTGGACTCCAGCGTGTCGTAGATCAGGAGTAAACACAATATATAAATATACAGGCGCACTGTTTCGATGTAGTGCGCCTCGTGTATGTCGCTTATTTGTGGGTGCTCGCGTCTAGCTCACTTACTATTTACTGATTTTGCTCATCATTTTTCATATAGACCACACATACAGACTATTCATACAAGCTATGCATACAGACCATTCCGTTCATACATACATGTGATTGATTAACGTAATGAAATACTTATTTCATTTATTACTTGCTGCATTTGCTACATGTGCTCCTGTTTCAACTGTTCGGCTACCTAAAATGGTCGCGAAGCGTCCGTTCAATCTCAGCGCGGTCAGCTTGTAATTGCTGTTGCGGGTACGCACGCATCACATAGTGCGTCAACTCGTTGTACAATGTGCCATTGGCGCTCACGTATACACGGCGGACGCCAGGTATATATTTGCGCACGCAGACACTAACGGTTTGCTTTAATTCATGTGACAAACCGTCGCTCTGTCTAGAGCTAAGCTGAGCGCTGTGCGGGGTGACGATCTGCGGCGTAGTCAAGCCAGGCTCCCGTGAGTAGGGTGCACTTTGTTGACTGGTAATGCCTATTTGCTCGCGTGAAGCTCGTCCACCGCGACCTTTCGTACCTAAGCTACCAGCCTCTAGTGTAACAGAGGCAAATGCATCACCGTCCATGACGATGACATGGGCGACATCAATTCCTGCTAGCTTGCTAACGGCAGTGCTAGTCGTTTTGTCTGCACGAACGCTGCCAGATTGCCCAGAATGGGGCTGTATGGACTTCGTCCGTGTGGAGTGATCATACATGGGATTCGCCCACGGTACTGATTGCTCTAAATCACCTCGCTCCGAATATGCTCGCTCTTCAGCAATTCGAGAATCGCGTGTCATGCGGTCTCCATAGTTGCCCAATGAATGCCCGCCACGCTCTTTACCGCTATCCGCGCGGTACTCCGCACAGGCTGTTGCCATGAGACAAAGGATAAATATGGCGGAAAATATGACAATCTTGTGAACTGTCGCATGCCTTTTTGATGTAAACATCGAATTCAAGGAGATCCCCCCTTATTTCATTTGTGTATTATTCCGAAATAACAGATAGATTATTCTAATTGGTGATTGGTGCTGAAAAGAGGGTGTTTTAACCGACATAAAACGACTTATTTCGACATGAACAATGCATGAAACCAAGCCGCCTGAAAGCGTTTGCAAGTGTTGATTTTATGGGAAAAACCATGTTTCTGAACACTTTGTGAACTCGGCGGGAATCATTGACAAATAAATATATGGAAATTATATTAAGGGTAGTGATTGGTTTCATTGACAGGATTACGACATCGAAGCTTGAATGACGACCTGCTTTTCTTTGTTCAGTCAAGGATTGGAAAGGCTTACGCGTCTACTGAAATAGGTCAAGCAGCCCTTCATTTCTGCAACAATTGCGTATATGTTCACTAACTGTGGACAGTATGCTTATGGTGCAGAGTTTTTGAATGGGCAAAGAGATGTGCTAATCTGCGAAAACGTAAAAAGTGGGGTTGATCAATGATGAAACGGTGGCATGCTATGAAACGACTCCTTCCGTTGTTCGCCGGACTCGTCTTGCTCCTGAGCGCTTGCGGTCGCGAGGATTTATCCACTCTCAACCCGCAAGGCCCTATAGCGGAGAAGCAATTAGGATTGATGCAGTTGTCGATTACGATTATGACTTTTGTAGTAATAGTTGTATTCGGTATCGCTATTTACGTCGTCATCCGCTACCGTAGACGGCCGGGATCAAACGAAATTCCGAAGCAAGTTGAGGGAAGTCATAAGTTGGAGATCATTTGGACGGTTATTCCGATCATCCTTTTGGTTATTTTGGCAGTTCCAACGGTTAAGTATGTATTTGAATTTTCAGAAGACTACAGTAAAGACAAAGATGCAGTTAAGGTCAAAGTTACATCACACCTTTACTGGTGGGAATTCGAGTACCCAGAGTATGGCATTATTACTGCTCAGGACTTAGTTATTCCTACAGGTAAGAAAGTTGCTATTGAGTTGAAGACGGCTGACGTTCTTCACTCTTTCTGGATTCCTTCTATTGCAGGTAAGATGGATACGAACCCAGAAGGCAATAAGAACAAAATGTACATCGAGACGAATCGTGATGGCGTATTCCGCGGAAAGTGCGCAGAGTTGTGCGGACCTTCCCACGCATTGATGGACTTCAAAGTGAAGTCGGTCAGCAACGAGACATTTACAGCATGGGTAAGCGACATGAAAGGCGAAGCGAAGCCGTTTTCTGACGATGAAGCATTGAATGAAAAGTTCAAACAAAACTGCTTGTCTTGCCACGCTATCGATAATGCACCTTCTATGGGTCCTAACTTGAAGGGTATCGGAAGCCGGGAGTCGGTTGCAGGTATTTTGCTAAATCGTGATAACGAGAACGAACCACTTGACCAAGCGAAGATGGAAGAGAACTTGCGTGAGTGGATCAAAGATCCAGAGAAACATAAGCCAGCTAACAAGATGCCAGCTGTTCCACTGACAGATTCAGAGATGGACGCTATCGTTGATTACTTGGCGAACTACAAGTTGGATTCTTTGAAGGCGATTAATAAGCAGTAATATTTATAGTAGTATTAGCATCTTCTAGGGAGGTAACGACCTTGGCTCATACGGTAAAGCGGTATACCGGCTTGATGGATTGGCTGACGACGGTCGACCATAAGAAGATTGGCATTTTGTACCTCATTGCCGGGGCGTTTTTCTTCGGTATTGGTGGTATTGAGGCCATCCTCATTCGTATTCAGTTGATTCAACCTATGAACGACTTCGTTGACGCTCAAACGTTCAACGAATTGATAACTATGCACGGTACAACGATGATCTTCCTTGGTGTTATGCCGATCATCTTCGCACTTATGAATGCGATTGTTCCATTGCAAATCGGGGCGCGCGACGTTGCGTTCCCGTTTCTTAACTCTCTAGGCTTCTGGACATTCTTCTTCGGTGGATTGCTCTTGAACTTGAGCTGGTTAGTAGGCGGTGTGCCTGACGCAGGTTGGACGGCTTACGTGCCGTTGTCCAGTACAGAATACAGCCCGCATCACGGGATGGACTTCTATACGATAGGACTTCAAATTTCCGGTATCGGTACATTGCTTGGTGGTATTAACTTCTTGGCGACAATCATTAACATGCGTGCGCCAGGTATGACGTATATGCGTATGCCAATGTTCACATGGGCATCCTTCATTACGTCAGCATTGATTTTGTTCGCTTTCCCAGCTATTACAGTTGGTTTGATTTTGCTGACGTTTGACCGTTTGTTCGGCGGAAACTTCTTCTATGTTCCGAACGGTGGTAGCGTCGTATTATGGCAGCACATTTTCTGGATCTTCGGTCATCCAGAAGTATATATTTTGATTTTGCCAGCATTTGGTATTATCTCGGACGTTATTAGCACATTCTCACGTAAACGTTTGTTCGGTTACAGCTCGATGGTATTTGCGACTGTACTGATTGGTTTTTTGGGCTTCATGGTATGGGCTCACCACATGTTTACAGTTGGCTTAGGTCCAGTCGCGAACGCATTGTTCTCCATTGCAACGATGCTTATCGCAGTACCGACGGGTATTAAAATCTTTAACTGGTTGTTCACCATGTGGGGCGGATCAATCAAGTTCACATCAGCGAACTTGTACGCAATCAGCTTCGTACCTACATTCGTTATGGGTGGTGTGACGGGCGTTATGCTTGCGTCTGCACCAGCTGACTTCCAGTTCCATGATACGTATTTTGTAGTAGCGCATTTCCACTACGTTATCGTTGGTGGTCTTGTACTCGGTTTGTTCTCCGGTCTCCATTACTGGTGGCCGAAAATGTTCGGTAAAGTATTGCATGAAGGTTTGGGAAAAGCTACGTTCTGGATGTTCAATATCGGTTTCCAATTGACGTTCTTTGTTCAGCATTTCCTCGGCTTGACAGGTATGCCACGCCGCGTATTTACATACTTGCCAAACCAAGGCTTTGATACGATGAACTTGGTAAGTACAATCGGTGCTCTTATGATGGGTGTCGGTGTACTGATGTTCATGTACAACGTTGTCATGACGACGATGCAGAAGCAAGTTGTTGCTGACGATCCTTGGGAAGACGGTCGTACATTGGAGTGGACGATTCCTTCTCCACCGCCAGAGTACAACTTCAAGCAAACTCCGCTTGTACGCGGTTATGATGCTTGGTGGAAAGAGAAGATGGACGGCAATAAAGAGATGACACCAGCTGAACCACTTGGTGACATCCATATGCCAAACGCTTCTATCTTGCCATTCGTTATGTCTGTCGGCTTGTTTATTGCCGGATTTGGCTTTATGTTTGCAAAAGATGACTTTGGTCAAAGCACATTGAACTTCTTGTTCAATAACCATATTGTAGCAATCTTCGGTTTGGTTGTTACGTTCGGAAGCATGTTCCTTCGTTCCGTTATCGACGATCATGGTTTCCATATTCACAAGGAAGAGTTGGAAGAAAAGGGGGTTAAACAATGAGTGCACCCGCACATCACGAAGGCCAATGGCCCCATGAACCGGAAAAAGCGACCTTAGAAGGTCGTAACAAGGTACTTGGCTTCTGGTTGTTCCTTGGCGGTGAAGCAGTATTGTTTGGTACGTTGTTCGCAACGTTCCTCGCCCTACGCAACAATATCGGTGATGGCCCTACAGCTGATGAGCTGTTTAAGCTTCCGATTGTTGCTATTGCAACAGCTATCTTGTTGATTAGTTCCTTGACGAGCGTGTTTGCCGTTCAGGCTTTGCATCAAGGCGATAAGAAGAAGATGCTTAACTGGCTTATCGTAACCGTTATTTTAGGCTTCGGATTCTTAGGCTTAGAGATTTACGAGTTCGTAGAGTACTATCATTTAGGACACACGTTTACAACTAGTGCGTTTAGTACCGCGTTCTATACGCTAGTTGGTTTCCACGGCGCGCACGTTGCGTTCGGGGTAGCGTGGATTACGATCTTGATTGTGCAAGTATACAAAAAAGGACTAAACTTCGTAACGGCGCCTAAAGTGTACATTTCAGCAATGTATTGGCACTTTATTGACGTCGTGTGGGTATTCATCTTTACCGTCGTTTACTTAATGGGAAAGGTGGCGTAAGTGAATGGCAGCACAGCATACGGTTTCGGATAACGAATCAAAGCGTCGTCATAAGCACGAAGGTCCACAAAAGCATATTGTCGCATTTATTATCTCCGTAGCACTGACATTGATCGCATTTGCGGCAGTCGGTTCTGTTGGAGAAGTAAACACGACGTTTATCATTGTCATTTTGCTCGTCATGGCTGTTATACAAGTATGCATTCAAATGGGATATTGGATGCACATGAAGGATAAAGGGCATATGCTTCCGATATTATTTATGTTCGGTGGCGCTTTTATCGCCTTCACTGGTATCATTATGGCTCTGTTCTGGGTATGGTGGTAAGCAGGTTATTCGATGATATAATGAAAAAGAGGGGACGCCGACAGCGTCGCCTCTTTTTCCGTAATAGCCCAAAATGTGGCGAAATGGTGGCGACTAACGGCTGAAAGGAATGATTTAGTATGTTCGGTTTAACGCAATATTTTAGTTTATACGATTTATGGAGTCCGTTACTTCTCCTTTCTGCGGTACTCGTTATCATTTTGTATTTAGGGCTTACGGGTATATATCGAAATCAATTTATAGGTTCGGCTCCCGTACCGCTGAAACGGAAGATTATGTTCATCATTGGCATACTGCTCCTTTACTTAGCGCAGGGTGGACCTATTTATATGATGAGCCATATGATGTTCACGTTTCATATGATACTCATGTCGATTACGTATATTATCGTGCCACCGTTACTTTTGTTAGGTATACCGGGTTGGTTATGGCGCTTCTTGCTGGAACGGGCATGGTTGAAGAAGTTGCTGCCACTCACGCATCCGATCTTATGTGCAGTGATGTTTAACGCATTTTTCTCTATCTATCATGTGCCTGATGTACACGATTTCTTAATGACGAATTATGCGGCTCATATTAGCTATTACGTCCTGTTGTTCGTAACGGCGCTGCTTATGTGGTGGCCTGTCGTTAATCCCGTTCAGGCTTGGACTCAAATAGCGGATGTTAAGAAGATGGGCTATATCTTTTTGAATGGCGTGCTTATTACGCCAGCCTGTGCGTTAATTATTTTTGCATCTGACCCGTTATATGCTACTTATAGCGACAAGGATGCTTGGATAGAAGCGATGGGGTATTGTATTACAGGCGATCCCGCAGTAGTGCTGGCGTCGTTTGATGGACCGCAATTTTTCAACTGGTTTAACGTAGTGGAAGACCAACAGCTCGGCGGAATCATTATGAAGTTGGTACAAGAGATCGTATATGGTCTGATCTTGGCCTACGTGTTTAAGCAATGGTTCACACGTGAAGGCAAAGATGATGACGATTTTGTGGCATCCACTCCAAAAGAGCGGTTGAATGAAGTTTAATGCTTTATAATGGATACGTACGTAGACTTCCCTACATAGGAAAGCCTACCTTGCTAAAGATTAAGAGGAGGGCGTTTAATCCGTGGATCTGCACAATCTAATGCCTGCAATGAGCACGACACTAATTGTAACAAGCGCAATTCTCGTTGCAATCGGTTGGGCGCAAATCGTAAAAGGCAAACGCGAAGCGCATAAGAAGACGATGATGTATGCAGCTGTAGCAGCACTAAGTTTCTTTATTATTTATGTGTCCCGTACTATTTTTGTAGGAAACACAAGCTGGGGCGGGCCAGACGATTTAAAACCGTACTATTTAGTATTCTTATTGTTTCATATTGTGTTGGCAACAGTCGCCGCTGTATTCGGCCTAACGACTTTGTATACAGGATATAAAGCAAAGTACAAAACGCATCGTAAGCTTGGTAGGGTGACGTCGATTATTTGGTTCGCCACAGCGATCACAGGCGCGACAGTATATACGCTGTTGTATGTGTTGTATCCGGGCGGACACACAAAACCAATGATTGATGCTATTTTTGGGCTATAGTACATCTAGCGCTATCCAGTGCTACATCGTGCTAATCAGTGCTAAACCGCGTATTTAAACAATCCGTTTTCAGGACAAGCAGTTATTGCCTTGTTCCTGTAAACGGGTTGTTTTTTTATATCCGCTAACGAATTTGTGATTCCAGCTATTGACACCGTGTATATACAGTCATTATACTGTGTATAAAGATATACACAGTAAGCACACTGGGCAGCACAGTCAGATCACTGTATTGCTACACTGCTGTCTGATAGGGGGAGAGGGATCGTGTTGAGTAAACTTGTTAAAGATTCTTGGATGCTTGTGCGTACAGATATTTCCCGGTTTCGGTACGGATTTTTGTTAACGCTAGTGTTTACTTTGTATATGAGTGGTATCGCGGCTATCGGTTTTTTCGGAGTCAATAGATCCGAGGAACACTTTAGCGTCATCAAGTGGACATTTGATTTTACGGTGTTGTTAGCTCTACCTAGCTTCGGTTTTTTCTTTTCGAGTAGATCTACACGCTTTATGAAAGAAGATACGTACACGAAATGGAATATGAAGCTTAGAACGCTACCTATCTCGTTGCAGACAATTGTAACGGCGCGAATTATGCACTTCTTTCTAGCTTTAGCAGTGAATTTCACCTTGTTCTTCGGTGTTCAATACACGATACAAATACTTGGAGCGGACTATTTTAATAATGAGCTTGTATTCACACTCAACAATAGCGCGACCGTATTACTTATTTTGCTGGCATATTCGATTGTTACGGGCACGATGTATATAACAATGGAAGTTTCAAAGCAGGGTAAAACGTATGCATGGTTTACGTGGGGGTATATGGTTGTTATTTCTATCGTCACTGGTGTTATCAGTTATAGTGGAGGCAGCATTTTAGCTTCGATTATGGTTGTCGCAAATCAATACGCTTGGATCGGTGGAGTGATTGCACTAATCGTGAGTGTGCTAGCCGTCGGG
This sequence comes from Paenibacillus sp. 481, assembly GCF_021223605.1. Classification (NCBI taxonomy): domain Bacteria; kingdom Bacillati; phylum Bacillota; class Bacilli; order Caryophanales; family Paenibacillaceae; genus Paenibacillus; species Paenibacillus sp. 481. The sequence goes on along the minus strand of NZ_CP075175.1, from coordinate 1,910,018 downwards.
CTTGGGTATAAGACGATGTTTAGAGCGTTAAGAAGACGCGATTTTGTATAGATGTAGTGGAATGTAGAGTAGAGCATTCAGAGTAAGGGAGGTGGTCCAAGCGGTGTTTATTCCGATACAAATTAATGAGCATAGTGCAGAGCCGCTATACGCTCAAATTGAGCACCAATTGCGCGGATTAATATGGAGTGGTCACTTAGCAGAAGGAACATTGCTACCTTCCATTCGGGAACTGGCAAATCAAGTACAGTGCAGTGTCATTACAGTACGACGTGTATATCAGGACTTGGAGGCGGAAGGGTTGCTACGGACAAGACAAGGGACGGGAACATTTGTAGCACAAGTTCAAATCGATGAGCGTGATCGATTCAAGCGGAAGGCGGTAGAGGAAGCGCTTGAGACAGCCGTTAGTGCGGCTCAGCGTGTACAGATGAAGCGATCGGAACTAGAGGAATTATTCGTAGAGGTGCTTCAACGAAAGTGGTAGTAACAGTTTCGAGCTTCGATAAGGGGGGACGGACATGGTTGAGCAACACGTAATCGAATTACGGAATGTAGAAAAGAGCCGCGATAGGCTGAAAATAGGTCCGCTTAGCTTGAATTTTCCGCAAGGCTTTGTGACCGCTATTGTAGGTGAAAACGGTTCTGGTAAAAGTACATTTATGGGCATGTGCATGGGGTTACTGCATCCAGAACAAGGCGAAATAAGATTGTTCGATCAACGTTATTGCGATGAGCAAGATGTTCATATTAAGCAGCGAATCGGTTTTGTACCAGAATTACCGAATACGGATGATGATGATTTGACGGCTGAAAAGTTGTCTAAGTTTATTGCATACTGGCAACCGAACTGGGACTGGCAATTGTATCAGCGTTTGATGGCTAAGTATGATGTGCCACCTAAGACGAAGCTCAATAAAATGTCCAAAGGGATGCGGCGTAAGCTGGATATTATTTTAGCTTTATCCCATCATCCCGAACTGCTGCTGCTTGACGAGCCCTCATCGGGGCTAGATCCACTAGCATGGCGCACGATGATAGAAGAGTTGCAACAATTTATGGACCAAGGCGAAAAAGGACGGTCTATTATTATTGCAACGCACATTATCGAGGAGGTTAAACGTCTCGCCGATTATGTATTGTTTATGCATAAGGGCCGCGTACTTGCTTTTACAGAGAAAGATGCTTTGTTCGATAGCTGGAAACAGTTCTATGTTGAGGGAGATGCTCAAGATTTCAGCGAGGTACCTGGCTTAGCAGAAGCGATTCAGGAGCGTCAAATGGTGAGGCTAGTAGCTTCGGATGCGAATCGCTTGGAACATTTTTTACACACCCATGATATTGTACCTCTCCGCACACAAGCGCTGGAGTTGGATGATATATTGCTATACATGATTCGTGTTTATGAACAAGGGGGAGTTAAAGAGAGATGAAGCCTTTACAATTAACCGAAGTAATTAAGCAGTATGGCGACAAGAGAGCCGTTAACGGCATTAGCTTTGATGTGGAACAAGGAGAGATTTACGGTTTGCTTGGTGCCAATGGTGCGGGTAAAACGACAACGATGCGCATGGTGCTGGGCCTCATTTATCCAGATGAGGGACAGATCTTGTACAACGGCAAGGCGTACAGCAAGGAGCTACATTCGGTGTTTGGCTACTTGCCGGAGGAGCGGGGGATGTACCCGAAGATCAAAGTGAGCGAACAAGTGACTTACTTGGCGCAGTTGCGTGGCATGTCCCGCAAGGATGCGGACAAGAGTTTGAAATATTGGCTGGAAAGATTCCAAGTGCCCGAAAATTATAATAAGAAGATTGAAGAGCTGTCGAAAGGGAACCAGCAAAAAATCGGCTTCATTGCCTCCATTGTGCACAATCCGAAGCTCGTCATTATGGACGAGGCGTTTAGCGGGCTAGACCCGGTTAACGTTGAGTTGTTGAAAGAGACGGTCAAGGAATTGCGCGACCAGGGAACGACGATTCTGTTCTCGACGCATCGCATGGAGCATGTGGAAGAACTGTGCCGCAACGTCACGATTTTGAAAAAAGGCAATGCGGTGGTGCAAGGTTCTGTGCGTGAGATTAAAGCCAGCTACCCACGTGAGAAAGTTATTCTGCGCACAAGTGGAAATATCGATGGCTTGGGAAGCTTAGCTGGGGTGAACGCAGTAGAGCGTACCGAAGATGGCTACCATTTGATGATTCAAAATGAGTTAGCTGCAAAAGAAATTTTGCAAATGGCGATGGCACAAACGGATGTGTACCATTTTGAAGTGAAGGAACCGACAATGAACGAAATCTTTATTAAGGCGGTAGGTGGTGATTCGAATGCGTAGTATGTGGACCGTTGTTGGCTTTACGTTGCGTACGAAAATGATGAATAAGGCGTTCGTCGTATCGACGGTAGTGTTGGCCCTTATTCTAGCTTTGGGCACCAACTTGCCTTATATATTCTCGTTGTTTTCAAGTAACGAACCTACTGTAATTGGACTTGTACAGGGGAACGTTACGGATGTGGAGAAGTCGTTCGAACAGCAATTTGGCAAGAACACCGATTATAAAGTGGTATCGTATCCAAAATCTTCACAGGATCAACTGGATAAGGATGTTGAGAGTGGCAAGATCGAGGGCTACTTAACATTTGAGGCTAGTGCTGGGGGCAGTAAAGAGTTTCCTAAGGTCGTCTTCCGTGGTAAGGACAAACTTGATATGGGAGATGAAAGAGTAATTGCGACGGTGTTAACCGGTATTAAATCGGAGTTTCTCGTTAAAGACTTGTTAACGCCGGAACAGATCAAGCAGCTTAGCGTGCCTGTAGCACTGGAATCTGTGACGCTTGCGAAAGACACGGCAACAGGTCAAATGAAAGAAGAAGAGAAGCCAGATGGCGCGGCTTCATTCATCGTTGTATTTGCACTCATCTTCCTGTTTTTCATGACGAACCAAATTACAGGCAATATGATTGCTGCCGAAGTCACACAGGAAAAAAGCTCGCGCATCATGGAAATTTTAATTTCCAGCGTATCACCGCTCGCGCAAATGTTCGGTAAAATTATCGGCATGTTCATTCTCGGCTTGTTGCAAATCGTCGTATTTATTGCCGTGATTGCCGTAAACTTGTCTTTACCGCACAATATTGAACCATTGAAAGCTATCGATATCGATATTTCGACGATTGATCCGCTAGTTATCATTTACGGATTGTTGCTGTACATTCTAGGTTTCTTCTTGTATGCAACACTGTACGCGTCTATCGGGTCCATTGTAAGCCGGACAGAAGATTTGGCGCAAGCGATTGCTCCGATTACGATTTTGTCGTTGGCGGCGTTCTATATCGGTATTTTCTGTATCGGTACTCCAAATGCGATGATCGTCAAAGTAACATCGTTTATCCCGTTCTTCACTCCGGTGTCGATGCTGTTGCGTGTAGGTACGGGAACTGTAGAATGGTGGGAGTTCTGGATATCGATCGCGCTGCTGCTTGCTGCGGTAGTATTGTTCGGTTGGTTGTCTGCGAAAATTTATCGCACGGGCGTGTTAATGTACGGAAAACGTCCATCGTGGAAAGAAATCCGCAAGGCGATGAAGGCGTATAAAATTTAGATTAGCCTCGTTGTCTGATATGTGTGAGTAATACTTACAAATGAGACTAATTTTATCAACAGATGAGACTTAATATATTTAAAATTGTGACTAAAAATGAAAGTCAGATGGATCAGGCCTTGATCTATCTGACTTTTTATATGGAAATAATTTCTTTGTGTGAAGTAGTTTGTACAATGAAGGTAGAATGAAATAATTTGAATCGAATATCTAGAAATGACATTTTCTACATTCCAGATCAGTCGCTCATGAAGTATGAAAGGCTGTCCCTATGACAACGCCGTTGCTGAAGCTACCTTTAAAATTATGAAGACAGAGTTTATTAACCAAATGAACTTTCATAACCTACAACATCTCACGCTTGAGTTAAATGATTATATCAATTGGTATAACAAATACCGCATACATGGGACGTTAGGCTACGTGAGTCCGGTTGACTACAGAAGAAAAGTCCTTATAAAAGTTGTCTGATTTTATGTTGACAGTCCACTATTCGTTTGTTGGTAATAAGATTTGATGCACTCTATCAAACTTAAATTCGATGTAGACATTCCCATCCTTCAATAAATTCTTCTTCATCTCCACGTTTATTTTTTTCAAGTACTTAATAGAAAGACTGCGAATATTGATCATCGAAGATTTTGCATCGCCTTCTCATGCGAATGGTTTATCATACACTCATCTACAGTTATAGTTTGAAGGCACGCCCTTAAGCAGGTTCTAAACCCTCACGATTAAGATGGAGTCCTTTAAAAACACAACTGGAGCGATCTATTTATAGATACTCTTTCCTTAAATGTTATTGATATATTTTTTAGCCTTTGATATACTAAGTCATGTCATTGAAAGTGATAATCGTTATCAGTAATTTGAGTTATTGCAATGCACGATGTGAAATTGATATCTATATTATCAATTCAATAATCTATTGAAAGTGGAAAAGGGGAGAGATATAAGTAATGAAGAAGTTTAATTTTACTGTCCTTATGGCAATTTTGGTTGTGATGTTGGCAGCTTGTACAAATCCAAGTAATGAAACTAGCAAACCTGAAACAAATGGGAAAGCAAACGATGCTGCTAAACCTGCAACTGTTCAAATCACTGATGCACATGGAACGGTTACTGTTCCTGTAAACCCTAAAAATGTAATTGCTTTGGATAATAGAACGTTTGAAACTTTAGCTGCTTGGAATATTGAGTTAGCGGCTGTTCCAAAGCCTGTAATGCCTGCGGATTCACCCTATGTGACTAACGAAAAAGTTAAAGATGTTGGAAATCACCGTGAACCAAATCTTGAAGTTATTGCAGCTGCAAACCCTGAACTTGTCATTGTTGGTCAAAGATTTGCTGGCCATTATGAAGAAATTAAAAAATTAGTACCAACAGCAGCTGTTATTGATCTGAATGTTGATGTTTCTAAGGACGCTGCTAAGCCTGGAGAAAACTTAGTCAATGGACTTAAAGAGTCTACCATTACTTTGGGGAAAATCTTTGATAAAAATGAAGAGGCTAAGCAATTGACAGCTGATTTTGATAAAGCTATTGCAGACGCTAAGTCTGCCTATAATGGAAAAGATAAAGTGATGAGTGTTATTGTTGCTGGTGGAAGTATTGGTTATTCAGCTCCTAAAACGGGACGTGTTTGGGGACCAATGTATGAGATTTTTGGATGGACTCCGGCATTAGAAGTTAAAGCTAGTTCTACCGATCATCAAGGTGATGAAATTTCTGTTGAAGCAATTGCACAAAGTAATCCTGATTGGATTTTCGTACTAGATCGCGATGCTGCAATATCTGGTGAAACAAATAAAGTTCCTGCTAAGGATGTTATTGACAAATCACCGGCACTTCAAAAAACAACGGCTGTTTCTAAAGGAAGTATCGTTTATGCACCAGCTGACACTTACGTAAATGAATCCATCCAAACTTACTTAGAATTATTTAAAAACATTGCGAACACATTAGCTAAGTAGTGTAAAGGAGCATAGTATAGTGCCGAACAATATTAAAACTGGGGTTGAGATTAATTCTCAACCCCAGTTTTATAACCACAATAAAATATGGACAAAATCTTTTATACTAGCAATTATCGTTGTTATTACTTTAGGGATTATATCACTGTTTACTGGAGTTTATGATATACGTGGACAAGCAGATGGATGGGATATGTTTCTCATAACTCGTGTTCCAAGAACAGCTGCATTAATGCTTACTGGTGCTGCCATGGCAATGGCAGGACTCGTTATGCAACTGATTACACAGAATCGTTTAGTTGAACCTACCACAACGGGAACTATTGAATGGGCAGGTTTAGGACTCCTTACGGTTTATTTATTATTTCCAGCTCCAAGTTTAGTTCTAAGAATGACTGGTGCAATCCTTTTTTCTTTCATAGGGACTATGATTTTCTTTTTATTTTTAAGAAGAGTTAAGCTTCGTTCGTCTTTAATTGTCCCGATCATTGGGCTGATGCTTGGAGCAGTCATATCTGCGGTTTCCACTTTTTTGGGACTCCTGTATCAAAGAACGCAAAGTATTGAAAGTTGGTTCGTAGGCTCTTTTGCGGCCGTTCAAATTGGAAGATATGAATACTTATGGCTAATTGTTATCGTTACCATTTTAATTTTTATTTTTGCTAATAGATTGACTTTAGCTGGACTAGGGGAAGATGTTGCAACAAGTCTTGGCGTAAATTATGGCAGGCTCATTCTTTTTGCTACGGGTCTTATTTCTTTTGCTGTTGGCATTGTTGCGGCTGTTATTGGTAACTTACCTTTCTTAGGCTTAATTGTCCCTAATATTGTTTCCATGTTTAGGGGAGATGATCTTAGAAGTAATTTGCCTTGGGTATGCGTGATAGGCATGGGTACGATAACGTTCTGTGACATCATTTCTCGAACCATTATCATGCCTTTTGAAGTACCTGTCTCTTTAATACTAGGAACATTAGGATCAGCCGTATTTATTGCTATTTTATTGAGACAAAGAAAACATAGGGGGCTAAGATGAACGCATTGGAATATAGAAATAAAGAAAATGTCAAAATCTATTCTAGCCCTCCTAATAAAAATAGATCAGCTAGAGCTTTTCGTTCTAAGAAAGAGGAAAGACGTTATTGGATTTTGCTAATTACATTAATGGTTTTGGGCATTCTTTCTTCATATGGACTTTTAGTTTATAACAATCCGGTTCCAATAGATTCACCTTCTTTTATTCCAGTTGTTATGAGAAGGATAGAAGCTCTTATTGCAATGGTTATTGCTGCAATTTGTCAAAGCTTGGCGACAGTGGCTTTTCAATCGATTACGAATAATCGAATTATAACCCCTTCACTCTTAGGTTTCGAATCACTTTACTCAACCATTCAAACGAGCACCGTATTTTTCTTTGGTGCTGGTGCACTAATCAATTTTAGTGGTACTGGATCATTTCTATTTCAAGTCATTATGATGGTCTTGATGAGTTTGATCCTTTATGGATGGTTGCTTTCTGGAAAGTATGGTAACTTACAACTTATGCTTTTGGTAGGCATTATTATTGGTACGGGACTGAACTCTGTATCAACGTTTATGAGAAGACTTCTTGCACCGTCTGAGTTTGATATTTTACAGGCAAGATTGTTTGGTTCTGTCAATAATGCAGATGCTGATTATTATCCAATTGTAATTCCAATCGTAATCGTTGTCGCATTGTTACTGCTTGCTTATTCGAAGAAATTAAATGTATTGTCACTTGGAAAAGATGCCGCTACTTCTTTTGGAGTTAAACATCAATCTAGTATCATTTATACGCTTATATTAGTTTCTGTGTTGATGTCAATTTCAACGGCTTTAATTGGACCACTTACTTTCTATGGATTTTTAGTAGCAACATTGAGTTATCAAGCGGCGCCAACTTATGACCATAGATATATGTTTCCAATGGCTCTTGCGATAGGTTTTTTGATATTAACGAGTGCGTATTTTCTGATGTATCATGTATTTAATGCTCAAGGGGTAGTTTCAGTTATTATCGAGCTGTTCGGTGGAATTTTATTCTTATCTGTAATTTTAAGGAAGAGGGCTCTATGATAAAAATTAATAATGTTAGAAAGTCTTATACGGATAAGGTTAAAATAGGGCCTTTGGATATTGAAATACCAAAAGCTGGATTCACTTCTTTAATTGGACCCAATGGTGCTGGAAAGTCTACGACACTTTTGATGATTGGCAGACTTCTGGATATGGATGAAGGTCAAATTATGGTGGCCAACATGGATGTTACTACATCTAAATCGAATGACTTAGCCAAAATCGTGACTATTTTGCGACAAGAAAATCATTTTGTAACGAGGCTTACTGTCCGACAACTAGCTGGATTTGGACGTTTTCCTTATTCAAAGGGAAGGCTAACGAAAGAGGATGAGGCTATTATTTCGAAATATATCGATTTTTTAGATTTGACAGATCTAGAAAATAGATATTTAGATGAGCTTTCAGGTGGTCAAAGGCAAAGGGCATATGTTGCAATGGTTTTGTGCCAAGAGACGGAATATGTACTTTTGGACGAACCGCTGAACAATCTTGATATTGCTCGTTCTGTTCAAATGATGGAGCATTTGAGACATGCTGCTAACGAATTTGGAAGAACGATTCTGACTGTTATGCATGATATCAATTTTGCAGCCAAATATTCGGATCGAATTTGTGCAATGAAAAATGGACAAATTGCCGCTTTTGGCACGGTAGAAGAGATTATGGACCCAGAAATTTTAACAGATATTTTTGAAACAAAAATTGAAATTATCGCTGGTCCTTATGGGCCGATAGCGGTTTATTAGTCACAAAACATAAGTAAGCTGAGATAATGTGTGAATGTTTTGACTATATCCGATGAACTACGTATGCCACAGGAAAACTTTGTTATTTTTAGATAGAGGGGGAGTGTCCACAGATGAAAAAGAAATCGCGTAAATATTTATCATCCGGTTATGGATACTCCATTTCTTTTTTTTCTAGGAGTCATATTTTACGGTGAAGTGTGTCCAAATGACTTCCGCAATGAATATAGCATACAATCCAAAATGACGTGGTGTCGCTATTATGCACGGAAATTATGAGAACAAATCTTACCGCTATGCCAGCGCCAGTGGGGAATTACACGCACATCACAAAAATTCCAAGAGTGCGAAACTGTTTGTTGCATCGGGACAAATCGGAGTAAACACACAAGTAGAGATACCAGCTGTTTTGAATGAGCAAGTAGTTCATACATTTACCTAAAGTAGGCCGTATACCTTAGCACAGGGTGGTCTACTTTTTTAGCTTTTTGAATCAACCATGTTGCATACGGAAAGAAAAAACGACCATGTTCTATATGATATAAATAAGTCTGACATGATATAGTAAAGTAGTAACTTAAACTCAGCTGTAAATGAGCGTCTTTGTTTTGGCATAGTAAATCCGCTCCTTGGTTTTTTATGTGTTCATTCTACTAGCCCTTATTTTTCTGTCCAATATGAGCGAAATAAGCTCTGTGAGATCTGTTAAAGGACATTAGCGGATTAGCTAAAAAACCAACCCCGAGCAGGTTTTTGCTGTGCCGAGCAATGGACGGTAACCATATAACTGTAAGCCCTCACCAATCTGGTGAGGTTTTTTTATTTCAAAATTGTAAGTTTAATGTAAGGGGAATGCATTAACGTTATTGTCTTGTCTTGTTAAAATTGAGGCTGCCCACAAGATAATCCGATTTAGCGATAAATGAGGAAGACAACTATGAAGTGGGTATGTTAATAAAACGAAAGTGATGAGGTGTATAATGAAAAAGTCAAAAAAAGCGATTGTATGTATAGGCGTGGCATTAGTGGCGGTGCTGCTGCTAACGATCCTTTCAAATAAGTTTTATCGAACCACTTTTGAGTCATTAAATGAAACGGATCAACGCATGCTCCGGGAACTATCCACCATATATACAAATTTCGAAAAATCGAGTGATAAGCTGTGGGATAAGGATTATCGGTTTGATAAAGAGCCGTTAGTTCTTATTGGTACGAATAAAGATCGAGGATTTTGGCGCCGTGAAGCTTATGTGGTGAATGTCCCACAAATGGAGAGCAATTTATTTACCGCTGAAATTAAAACGCCTGACTCTTTGCGGTTGCCTAAGGTGTATCGTTTAAGCCGTTTTGATGTAAGGGCGCTTTCAGCGTGGTTCCCTGCTAACTTCTCGACGTTAACAATAAATGATACCGAGGTTATGTACTATAAATATCATCCTAAAATGTTGAATGACCCTGATCTTTATTTTGATTTTGCTTCATTTTTGTTGCATGAGGCGTTTCATACGTATAAGCAAAAAGAGTGGACGTATGATTTAAACGGTAGCGATCATATTGTTGACTATCTTGCCAATAAAGAAAATTATGCTCTAATGGGAGTTGAGTTTTCATTATTGGATCAGGCAATGACGAGCAACAGTCCAGAGACGATTCAGCAATTGCTGTACGATTGGACGCTCGTACGTAATTACCGTTATCAGAAGTGGCCACAATTGATTGCCGAAACCAAAACAGAGGCAATTGAAGGCTCTGCACGATACATCGAGTATCGTTATAGTCAGTTAACGGGCGGGAATTTAACGGTATTGGCCCTCAAAGAGAAACCGTACCATATTACGTTTATGCAAGCCTTTAATTATATTGCCAATGGGGAAGCCTATTCACCGAGCTTTTTACAACGAGACATCAGATATGAGACAGGCTCCGCGCTCGAATTATTGATGGATAAAGCTAATATTGCTTGGAAAGAAGCGATTGAAGATCGTTCAACACAACGAGGAAAGACACAATATGAAACGTTAAAGGCTTATTTTAAGCTCGATGGTGCTGCTGTTGATGAACTTCAGTTGAACCCAATCAAGGCGAAATACGATTACGAAAACTTGTTGCGACAGGGACAAAAATTGGTCAGCATCGGCGGCTGAAGTCAATAAGTCAGGTAAGCGAGTTTTATGGCAAAATTCAAGTGTACGCTATTAATCCGTAGTGGCGGGGGATAGTTAAATGAGGCGACCAACTCCTTTAAGTAGGGGAAGGTCGCTTTTTGCTATCTATTTGTAAAATGGGAGATGGATCGGGTCTGTATTGGAGTCTGAGTCTGGGTCTGAGGTGAGAGTCGCCCTCTTGACAGATGCATCACTTTAATTTATCTTTAATTAGAGAATATTAAAACTAAGATTAATTTATTTTGGATAGCCTATACGTATATATAAATTAAAGCACTAAAGCTGGTTGAAAAGGAGGGACTGTAATGACTTTACGCACAGCGGGCATTCATCATATTACGGCCTTTGCTAAACACCCTCAGGACAATGTCAACTTCTATGCGGGCATACTTGGTTTGCGACTCGTTAAGAAGACGATTAATTTCGATGCGCCAGACGTATACCATCTCTATTTTGGCAACGAGGAAGGAAGTCCGGGGACGATTATGACGTTCTTTCCTTGGCCGGATTCGCGTCGAGGCCGGATTGGCGGTGGTCAGGTAGGAGTTACTACCTTTATCGTGCCACCGGGTTCACTTTCATTTTGGGAAGAGCGCTTGAAACGGTTTAACGTTTCGGTTATGAAGGCGGCAAGATTTTCGGAACAATATTTACAGTTTACCGATAAGGAAGGCTTGCGGCTCGAACTCGTCGAGCGTGCTGTAGGTGCGAATAGCAAGTGGTCGTTCGGTGGCGTACCGACGGATAAGGCGATAAAAGGGTTTGGCGGTGCTGTGCTATTCAGCATTAATCCACTTCAAACGATCGAAGTGCTTGAGAACGTCCTTGGCTTGCAAAAAGTTGGCGAGCATGCAGGCTGTGTTCGCTTTCAAGCTGCTGGTGAGTTTGGCAACCTGATTGATGTTTCATCAACGAAGCTGGAGCGAGGCATTGGTGGAGCAGGTACAGTCCATCACATTGCATGGCGTGCCAAAGACGTTCAGGAGCATGAGCAGTGGCGGAGTAAAGTTGAGCAGCATGGCTTCAAGCCGACACCAATTATGGATCGACAATATTTCCAAGCGCTATATTTTCGTGAGGCAGGCGGCATTTTGTTCGAAATAGCTACCGATGAACCCGGCTTTGCACGTGATGAAGAGCATGATGCACTTGGTGAATCTCTTATGCTGCCACCATGGCTTGAAGAGCGTCGCGCCGAGATTGCAGCGAACTTACTACCGGTTGAAGTAAGAACACTAAAATAAGTACATTAGAGGGGGATAAATAATCATGCAACATATTTTTCAAAAAGGAACTGACCTAACAGCACCAACGCTTTTGCTACTTCACGGAACAGGCGGTACAGAGCGTGATTTGCTGCCACTTGCCCAAGAAATTTCACCACAATCGTCCGTATTAAGTGTCAGAGGAAACGTATTGGAAAATGGGATGCCACGCTTCTTCAGACGTTTGGCAGAAGGTGTGTTTGATGAGCAGGATCTCATATTCCGTACGAAAGAATTGAACGATTTCCTCGATCAGGCTGCTGTTGATTATGAATTTGATCGCAACAATGTTGTCGCTGTTGGCTATTCCAACGGGGCGAATATCGCAGGTAGCTTGCTGTTCCACTATAAAGATGCGTTGAAGGGCGCGATTCTGCATCATCCGATGGTGCCGCGTAGAGGCATTGAGTTGCCTGATTTAACTGGAACAGCCGTCTTTATCGCGGCAGGTAAGAACGATCCGCTAATTAGAGCGGGCGAATCGGAAGATTTGGAGCAACTGCTAAGCACCGCGGGTGCGACGGCTAAATTGCACTGGGAAAATTCCGGTCATCAGTTGACGTATTCGGAAGTTGATGCGGCAGCGGCTTGGTTTAAGGCGCAATATTTGCAATAATAAATGGGTGCGGAAACGTATAAGGACTGGGATGCAAACGAGGAGAAATAGGGGGACGAATATATGGTGTCTATGATTTCTATTGATCCAGCCATGCAAAGCGACCACGATAATTATAAGCTGCTCATTGGCAGTGTTGTGCCACGGCCGATTGCTTTTGTCACGACATTAGCGGAGGATGGGGTGCTGAATGCAGCTCCCTTTAGCTTTTTTTCGATCGTATCGAGTGCGCCGCCGATGTTGTCGGTATCTGTACAGCGCAAGCAAGGCGTGATGAAAGATACGGCGAGAAATGCAATCGCAACAGGGGAACTGGTTATCCACATTGTCGATGAGTCGGTGGTCGAGGCTGTCAATGTGACAGCGGCTAACTTGCCGCCGCACGAAAGTGAGGTAGCTTTAGCTGGCTTAACGCCAGTCACGAGTGAGTCTATACGCGTACCTGGTATCGCTGAAGCGAAGATTAGAATGGAATGTGTGCTTGAACGTTCCATACCGCTTGGTGGCAGCGACGAGGCATCGCCTGCTTGTGATTTGTTAATTGCCCGTGTAGTCCGCTTTCAACTCGCAGAAGAGATATATGAACATGGCCGCATCCACGCGGCGAAGCTCAATCCAGTCAGTCGGATGGCCGGAAATGATTACGCGACGCTTGGGAAATTATTTTCGATTGATCGCCCCCAATAATGATGAAAATGCCAAGAGGTGACACATGTCTAAACAACGCACAGGTCATGTACTGAAATTCGAGGACGGCCGTTATTACGTGGAAGAACAGCCATACTATACAGCTAAGCTGGACGAAGCCAAAATATATAACAAATATTTTGATCTCATGGAAGCGCAAGCTGCGGCGCTGCGACTGACGGGATCACCTGTGAGCATGGTGGCGGTATCTTTCCGCATTTGTGACATCGCAGAAGTGGTGAATTGACGCTTAGGGGATCGAAGGAATACTCGATATGAAGGGGAGCTGACATCGGTACTCAACCGAAGTCAGCTTTTTTATTTTTAAATAGTGCTGATTTACGAAGGAGGAAAGACATGGTAATATAAATACAAATATTACATGTTTGCAAGGAGGATAACGAATATGTCCCCCGGTCCGCTGCATTATTCATCTATAAGCGACCTCCTTAAACAACGTAGAGCGGAAATGAATATATCATTAAGGCGGCTTGCAGTACTTTCCCAAATTGATAAAGGCCATATTTCTAAGATTGAAAATGGTGAAGTTAAACAGCCCGAATTTGCGACAGTATATCGAATTACGAGTGCAATGGGTATTTCATTTGAGGAAACGGTGGAACATTATATTGAAGCATCATCACGATCCGATGAGCTTATTAGGATTCTAGAAGAAGCAATTACTAAATCAAACACGAAACTCCTGGCTAAAATATCGAATAAGTATCTCCAATCTACTCAAGAGGATAGCTACGAAGCTGTCGAGAAGCTATACAACATCACTATGAATCAAGATTCCCCCACAACAAAACTTGCATTATACAAAGTAATTAAAAATTACTCTCGTGATCATGGGGTTATGCCCTACCTAGCAAAAGGGATGTATCAAGAGTATTTAATTGAACGAGATGACTTTACCAGATTAAAAAAGACATACGAAATGGGTAGACGTATATTACAATTCACACAGTTTCTATCTGAATCAGAGAGCGTAACCTTTTATTATAAACTGGGGGTTCACGCCTACAATTTGCGATTGTTCGAAGATAGTATTGAACTGTGCAGTAAAGTCCTCGATCAAGAACCATCACTTAGCAAAATTAAAGTTGATTCTACTGGAATAATAGTTGATTCGCACGATCATCTGGGTAATTATGATTCGTGCAATGCATACTTGGAGCAGTATAGTAAATACACAGCCGCATTCCCGTACGTTCAAAATCATGTCGAAGTCACGACCGCATCACTGTATACCAGAAAAGGTGACACACAAGCTGCCATATCGATTCTGGAAAAATGCTTAGAGAATTGCAACGATAATTCGTTGCTGCATGTAGTGAACAAACTTGTAGGGTTACACCTTAGAAGTGAAGATTTGTCTCGAATCAATGAGTTGCTAAAACTGGAAGAAAAGATACTTGCAATTACTTATAGAACGCCGTATAAACAAATTGAGCTTGCCCATTTCTACAAGTTAAAAGGGCAATACAATATTATAGTTGGCGATATCATACATGGTGTTAATTGTTTTATTGAAAGTGGTACTAGGTATGCAAAGGTTAACGATTACGAGAACGAGCGTCATTGCTTGAGCTTGGTTTTAGACTTACATATCAAACATGGTGCTTTATTAGGAAATACAGCTTTAGAAATGCTCAGGAATTTGTTTAATATTAAGGAGGAATCACTAACATGAAACGATGGAAAACAGTTGTTTTATTTGCATTGCTATTTTCAACGATATTTTCCCCAGATGTTGTGATGTTTTCTGTTAATGATCCCGGCTGGAAATAAAACAATTTAAGCGTCTTTGGGGGTAATTTGTTTATACGTAAGGGGGATTCGTGATGAAACGATGGAAAGTAATCATTTTACTTGCACTGTTGTTTTCATTTCCAATAGCAAGTGATGTCCCAGATATAACCATGTTTAACAATGATCACGGTTGGCAGTAGAATAAATACAAGCGCCCTTTGGGGCGTTTTTTTGTTCTATTTTTTAGGTGTGGTGTAATCTAAAGTAAAAACAAGAGTTTGCTGAAACCCATGATAAACTTGGGTTATTCAAGCCAAAACTGTACATGAGAGGTGACAGACGATGAGCTTGGTACAGTGCAGTAACGAAGATATGTTGCTATACAAAATGAACAGCCTAAGGAAGCAGCTGGATAGGGCTGTACATGAACACCAGAGCTTGAGTGACGAGCGAGTCGTGCAAATTAGCCAAGAACTTGATACTTATGTACTACAGTTTCAAAAGAGTGTATGGTCACGAATTACGAAAAGGGAGGTTCTACAATGAAGCAGCCACGCAAATGGCTCATCCAACATCGCGGGGCTAGGACACAAATCGAGGTCGCAAAGATGTCGTTGATCCAACGCAGCTCTTATTCCAATATTGAAAATGGTAGGCGGATGCCGAGTGTTTCTGTAGCTATGCGTATCGGACAAGCACTAAATTTTGAATGGACACGTTTCTTTGAAGGGGGTGATTCACTTGCTTGTGACGAAGTAAAGGCTACGTCTACCCCAAATAGACGCAGCCATTAAAAAATCACTCATGTACAGTATACAAAATGGTGCATAACAAAGATCCTCTTCCCTCTGCATGCGCGAAAGCCACAACCATCGAGACTGCAACCCCTTATCCCATGTAATTACGCCATGAAATGGGGATTACGGTGAACAACAAGTACAGAACCGTCGATATTGTACATGGACTCAAACAGCGGTTACATCGCTATTCCTTAGTTGTTCCGAACGTCTATGGAGTCTGGCACGTTGCTAGATTCTCATTCCACCCACCAGCATCCACAGATCAACTACGTGCCTTCTACGAGCAACACAAGTTTATACTTCATAGTGATTACATCGAATTTTTAAAGCTTCATAATGGGGCTAGGTTATTTAGTATCGGTACAGATCCTGGAATTGAAATATTCAGCTTAGAACAGTTGGCCGAACAGCTAGAACAAAAATCACCGCACCATCTTACCATAGCCCGAAGTCAGTCAACGAGATTCTGTATTCGAAATACAGCAGCAGGTTTATATTTGGCGGGTAATACGGGCTGGGTAAATTATTATTTGCAGATGAGCTTCGCCCAATGGCTCGGGCATTTGATCACCGCCAATGGTGCGGATTTTTGGAACTGGAAGCTTGCACAACCAACTCCAACACATTAGGCTGTTCGTTTGAACACAAGTGTAATCTCGTATGTTTGTTATTGAAACTTCCGCAAAGAACAATAGGAACATATTTTACACTTCTCTTGTATCTGAACTCTTCTCTTTTTAATATACAAACCTGAATCGTCCTTACCAGTAAGGGCGATTCTTTATTATGATCATGAAGGAAGTGGTTGTAATGGCTGGAAGGCACGAGTTTATCACGTTGGAAAAAGACTGCTACATTGACATCGACAGGTCTTTAATCATCAAAAATGAGCAGCAAATTCCCTTGTCTCGCCTAGAGCTTAGACTACTGCAAAGACTTGCAAGGAATATGGGAGAGGTAGTGCCTTTTAACACTTTGATTGCTCATGTGTGGTGTAGTGACGAAGAGTGTGGCTATTTTGACATTCAGAAGCTACATGTGTTTATATACCGCCTCCGCAGCAAGATAGAGGACAATCCCCAACAACCTAAATACATTGTTAGGGCTAGAAAGTTGGGGTATGTTCTTAATCAAAAATGACATTTTACATTTTTGTATTTACCTGAACAAACTGTAAGGTAACTGCTGTTTTTTTCATGATATTATCTCCTTGTTCAAATATACGTGTTCATTGCTGAACACCAAATCCAAGGAGGGCAACAAAATGGTATTAAATACTGTACTTTCCACAGTAGTCGCAGTCAGTGTCTTAACTGTTCCACTGGGCAGTTCTTTTGCTCATGCAAGTGAGGCAGCACGAACTACATACAACGAGAGCGCAGCAAGCATACACAAAGTTGACTCCGAATACATTAATGGCATTGAAGTGTTTTTTGTGGGCGATGCAGATTTTGTTGACCAAAACTCAATCGACCGAAAGGAAGCAACAGCAAGTATTATTAAGAATGTCATTTCTGTTCAAGGTGATGTAGGCGCTGACAGGGAAGATCCTGGTGCTCCTGGTTGGGAAGTTATTCGAACAACGAATAACGATCATGTGAATCAAGGACTGCAAGCGATCACAACAAGCTTGAAAAATGCTTTCGGCTTTTTAGTTACTTTGGCGGCTCTCAGATGGGCTAGAGGTGAGCAAAGCCAAGCGGCCATAAGTGCTTCTGCTGCAACAGCAGCCGAAATAATGTCCATGTTCGTGAATTACAAATGGACAACAACAAAGTTAGTGAAAGAATATTCTTCTTACCACAAAAAATATGTTTATAAGTTTGTGGTGTACATTTATAGCAACTCAGACAGAACAAAGCTAGAGAAAGTGACAATAAGTCAACCGCATGAGGATCTGGGAAATGGTTGGCTCCATCCACTATAATCACAAATTTCAAAAAGACCAGTCTTATGCTGGTCTTTTTGGTTCGAAAGGAGACTATATGAAAAGAAAGGATATGTATACTGCCCTGTTCATTTTTGTGGTGATTCTTGCACTAAATCTATTTGGAGTTAACATCTTTATCAAAGCATTTATCATTGTAGGGCTTTTCTCGGGCCTATTAATATGGTCTGAGTCAAAGAACAGAAAAGCTGTTATCATCTTTGTTTTACAACTAAATTTAGTCTTTGCAGCGTTTTTAATTACAGAAGTCTACCTAATCGAAGACCACAGTATTATGGTATGGGAACTCTTTAGAATAATTGTGTACACGGGGTTGTTTTATTTTGTCTATTTTATAAATAAGGATAAACTTCGTTCTGTCGAGAAAAAGGATTAGACTGGACGTATTTACGGAAAAACCACGATCTCGTTTATATTCGGGTATGTACCGCACATTTTTGTATTCTACCTCGCGGATTTCGCCGTAAACTAAACCCATCCTATGAGCTGTCAGCTGATTCATTGAGCCTCCTCTTCTAACGGTCGCCACAGTTGTTATTTCAGCGAATACGAGCCCATTCAAAGTTTAACGGTTATGAGAGCATTTATTACGATGAAAACAGCTGGATTTTGAATGAAATTGGAGAAATAAGCTCAGCTATAACCGTTAGAAATCAAAACGAGGCAAATCTGGCGATATAGTCACTGTGGCAACCGTTAAGAACTGACTTTACTCTCTCGACAGCCTGAGGGCCAGCTTAGTCTGGCCCTTTTGAATGAAGGAGGTTCATGGTATGAAATATGTACTTCTAATGATGATTATGGTGGGTAGTCAACTCCTACTGGGAAAGTTGGATGCAAATCCTTACTTAAAAGCAATCGCGCTTGTTATTACGCTTTAAATTTTTTCTATTTTCAAGATGAAACTAAAAATATTAAAAAGCACTTGAGAGCTTCAATCGTACCACTTGTGTTTTTTCTAGCTATTTTCGCAGTTGAAGCCACATTTTTTACAGGTCAATATACACTATGGTGGGATCTCACCCGACTAGCATGTTATGGACTTATTTGTTTTTTGATTTTGAAAATAATTAATAAAAAAAGAAGCCGCTCGATTGAGCGACTTGGTCTTATCCCTCGCCAATTTTCAATTGGCCCTGATAATCTTAGGAGTCCCTCATGAATAAAAACGTGTTCTTAGGAACAACGTTCTTAACTGTATGTTTCTCACTTGTCGCTCTAGATGTAAATATATATCTCAGAGTCGTAATTTCATTAGGGCTACTGTTTACCTTTATATTATTTTCAGCAGAAAAAGAAAACTTTAAAGCTTACTCTCTTTATATTATGCAGCTCATAATGGTTATAACTTTGATCATTTGCATAGAAGAATTTGTTGTTGCACGATCTACTTCAATCCTAATAGATATTGTTAAATTTGGTATCTACTTCGGTCTAATATATGTAGTCTACATTTTAAATAAAAGGAAAATACGATGATACATGCTGATTGCAATAAGAATCAGTATCATGTGGCAATGGATTTAATTTTTCTTGGTTAACTATGTTTCGATGTAGTCGAAATCCACTCGGATTGTGAAAATGGGAAGGGTCGGTCTAGATGTTTATGTATAAGAGCAAGCTTTTTCAAACGAGTGTTGTTCTGGCATACCCGATTGTTGTGTTCATTTTATTATTAATAGGTGGATCGCTATCCTCTATGACTGTACCTATTATTGTTTCTATCATATTTTGTTTACTTTGGGCAAACGTACTGAGCATGATTGCTTCAACTATGTTGATGTGGTTGATTTCCGTACCTTTGTGGTTGTTTCTGATTGTAAGGCCAGAGTCCACAGTAAGATATGAATTTCTCACACTCAACCTTCCTTTTATTGTTTTATACTTTATTAGTCTCGTATTATTACCTGAAGTCTTTTTCATTTTAATTCGAAACGGTATTATAAGTAAATTGCTCTTGAAGAAGAAGCCTTGAAGATACAGGGAGGGACTACTCTAACAAAAATGTAGGGTTCCTTCCTGTTTTTCTTTTTCATACAACATATGGCAAGATACTGCCGTCAAACCATTTTCCAAATTGAAGTTAATGGGTATTGGAAACGGCGCTCTTATACTGCTATAAGCTTGGATTAGGATCAGTTTAGTCTGGCTCTCAGCTTGACGAGAAGCCTCTGTTTGTTAAGACGAGAGTTTCTCTTCATTGAGGTAACGGCAAGCAGCTTCGCACTTATCGGTTGGTAGTCAGCTGATTCACTCTGCCTCCACTCCTAACGGTTGCCACAGTTGTTATTTCAGCGAAAATGAACCCATTCAAAATTTAACGGTTATGAGGGCGCTTATTACGATGAAAACAGCTGGATTTTGAATGAAATTGGAGAAATAAGCTCATCTATAACCGTTAGAAATCAAAGCGAGGCAAATCTGGCGATATAGCCACTGTGGCAACGGTTAAGAACTAGCTTTGCTTTCTCGACAGCCTGAGGGCCAGCTTAGTCTGGCCCTTTTGAATGAAGGAGGTTCATGGTATGAAATATGTACTTCTTGTGATAATTATGGTGGGTAGTCAACTCCTACTGGGGAAGTTGGATACAAATCCTTACTTAAAAGCAATCGCGCTTGTTATTACGCTTCAAATTTTTTTCTATTTTCAAGATGAAACTAAAAATATTAAAAAGTACTTGAGAGCTTCAATTGTACCACTTGTTTTCTTTCTAGCTATTTTCGCAGTTGAATCCACATTTTTTACAGATCAGTATCCACTATGGTGGGATCTCACCCGACTAGCATGTTACGGACTTATTTGTTTTTTGATTTTAAAAATAATTAATAAAAAAAAGAAACCGCTTGATTGAACGACTTGGTCATATCCCTCGCCAGTTTTCAATTGGCCCTGATTAATCTTAGGAGTCCCTCATGAATAAAAACGTGTTCTTAGGAACAACGGTCTTAACTGTATGTTTCTCACTTATCGCTCGCAACAGTTAGAAGATGACTTTCTCTGGCGTGCTTGGATGTGCGCGTATTCGGACTACAATCTGTAACATTATTTAGCCCGGTTCCGTTATCTAGACAGCAAGGAAGACGAGAACACAACGTCGATTAAGAAAAATATGTTGGTCGTCTCGTCCCATTTTACTGTAAATGAGACAATCAATAAGCTTCGACGAACGGCTGCTTCTTGCTGAACTGACGGGCAGTTTAAGAAACATGTCTAGGGGGGATAAAATTGATTAAGGCAATCGTTTTTGATTTTGACGGCTTAATTATTGATACGGAAACGGTGTGGTATCTTGCTTTCAAAGAAGTGCTTCAGGGCTACAATGTGGATTTTCCTTTGGAGGTATTCGTTAAATGCATTGGCACGGATGATGCAGCGTTACATGCATTTATTGAAGAAAAGTTAGGTGTAGAAAGCATCGAAATAATTATGAATTTAACCAAAGAAAACCACAAAGCGAAAATGGAGCTACTGGATATCAGAGAAGGTGTGAAGGAATATCTGATTGAAGCTCAAAATCTAGGACTTAAAATAGGCTTGGCTTCAAGTTCTTCAAGGGAATGGGTTGAAGGATTTTTAAAACAACTTCAGATACTTGATTACTTCGAAGTAATCAAAACGGGTGACGAAGTCGAAAAAGTCAAACCAGACCCAACTTTGTACATAAAAACACTCGAAGCCTTGAATATTAACGCAGACGAAGCCGTAGCGTTCGAAGATTCAGCAAATGGGGCAAGAGCTGCAATAGCAGCGGGCTTAAAATGTGTGATTGTGCCAAATGAAGTGACAAAGGAAATCAACTTTGAAAAGTTTCACTTGAGAATAAATTCAATGAGTGAAATGAGTTTAACTCAGGTCATTTCACATCTATCATGAAGCTAGTATCTGCAACAAACTAACAATTTTCACGAGTGATAATCGCTAAGCTATCGCCTATAGTGAAAGTGAAATGCCCCCTAGAATCTGATCGGATAACCTAGGAGAGTTTCCAATGTCTGTTCTAAGGGGGCAAATCAAACGATATCCAGAAGCTTTTAAGTATTAACGATTAACTAGCCGTGTTCTTGTTCCAATCGATTTCAATGTAGCGGCCGTATGACGTGCTGCTTACATTTTTATCGTTTTGACCGACCCACTGTATATCGCCAAATGTACCTTGGTACAACGTGTACAAGTCATATTTTTTCTCTGTCTCCAAATAGACAGGAGTTACGCCTTTGTAGTCCTTGTCTACGATAACGACACTAATCGTAGAAGGGGAGAAGCCGTTCTTTGTCAGCTGGGACAAGGAATCAATGCCAATCAGATTCTGATTCGCAAAGCCGAAGTATGCGCGGCCCCACATAAACATTTGATTGCCATACAAGCCGTGATAGGAGTTGCGATCATACCCTTGGTAGCCTGTATAGTTCACGTTCCAGCGAACTTCTTTTGTATCCTGCTTAATCAAATCTGTCTTATAGCTAGGCTGGTCGTAGCTGATCGAATCCGACCAGTCTGCTCTAGCCTCGATCCCGAACGAAGGCTGCTCCGAAACATTAATGCTGCCGCCAATGCCGTAGCTAACCGTCTTCGTTACACGGCTCACCTCGTTTTCATTCGTTGGCGTTACGGAGTAAAACTTCGCGTGCGGATCTTCAATTTTTAACCCCACATGATATTCAGAAGGATACTTCATCGTAGAGCGCAAATTCATCGGACCGATGTACTCGTGGTTCACGATTGGATTCGCTTTCATGTAACTGCCGCTCGTGTTAATAATCGCTATTTTTTTGTCCGCGTTCGGATCATCAATGACGGTTACTTTTGTTGACAACGTTACGGAATTATCAGGATTTCTATTATCGGTAACATCATAGCTTGTAAATGTTTTTGCATTTTTGCCGATGTCTACGACTGCTGGAGCCGAAGTGGCGTGAACCGCAGATGTTGGGAACAAAATAGAGATGGACATCACGGTTGCAAGAAGGAGTTGCGTAACTTTTTTGACAGAACGATTTTTGACCATAAACTTCACCCTTTTTTGAAAGATTAAGTTGTACAAGAGTGAATCTTTTGCGCGCAAGAGCTCTTGTATATTCATCTATCGGATGGAGTTATGCAGAAATGAAGTTCAAAATAGGGGATGTTATTTTTTACAATGGATTCCATTATTCAAATGAATTAAAAATAGTATATTATTGGTTAATTTTATACGAATTTACTCACTTTCAATAATGAATGATAAATGTAAGTATTAAGAAGTCTATATTTGTTTACTATATAACAATGAAACAACAGCCGCAAGCGATCAATTCGCCTGCGGCTGTTACGCGTGAACTTGCAGCTGAAGTTCCAATATGTAGCCCCGTCCTCGCACCGACTTAATGTGCAGCGCACCTTGCGCTTTGCGACGCACTCGATATACGAGTGAGTTGACTTCCTCGAGCCCCACATGCGGGAGGTCGTCGATGACGCGCTCCGGCCACACTTCCCGTTTAATTTGGTCCAGCGAAACAAAGCTGTTCAAATTCGCGTGCAGTAGGTGAAGCAGGCACCACTCTTTTTGCGAGAGGGTAATTTCAGAGCCTTGGATGGAACAAACTCCTTTTTCCGCATCCAAGAAAAATGCGTTGTTCAAATCATCAGTTGGCTCTAGCAGCTGATCGGAACTTGGCACCGAAATGGGCGCTAATTCCATCGTGTAATCCACAAAGTTGTATGCCAGATGCAGCTCAACCATGCCTTTAGACAGTCGGATCGCGTCCGAGTGATTCAGCAAATAAGGTGTAAACGGCTTTAACATCATGCCGCCTACTTCTGTACCGTGCTTACTGCCAAGATCCGTAATATAAGCTTGATTCTGTTTGTAATGAATGACGGCGTGCTGACGGGAAATATAGGCGTTGGCGAACGAAATGTCAGGGGCTGAATCTTTACCAGCTCGTCCAATGATCGTTTCATCCTTCGTTAAGTTCATTCGTTCATTCGCCGTATACGGCTCCCCGTTTATGATGTAGAGACAGGCAAATGACTCCATTGAATTGATGCCACTCCTTACCAATTAGGAATATATATAATCATTTAACAAATGAGGGTAAAAATCAAGGCCATTTCTGTAAGAAATAAGATGTTAGGCATTTATGAGGAAATCATAATGGTCTGTTCATTGTTGTGCATCGGTTCTTCAGGCAAACTTAGAACTACCAACAAGAATATCACATATGCCAATTATATCATGTCGTTAAATAGCTAATCGAGTCGATGAGAAGTCCAATCTTACATCCGTTCAGGAGAGAAGAACATGAAATCGAGGAAACAGCAATCGTTATATAAAAAAATAGCAGCTCTGGCACTAACCATGCTTGTTACAGCGAGCTTAACCGCGTGCAGCGGTGGGCAGACGGATCCAGCATCCGACACGATCAAGCTTCAGGCGATGCCGACCAAGTTGAGCTCTTTTTCCGGACTAGTGACTGAAATTAAGAGCATGGATAACAAAGTGATCTTAAAAAAAGCAGGCAAAAATGTATGGATACATACGAGCTATAAATCGATAAATGGGAACAAAGTGCCTGCCAATGGCCTGATTGTGCAGACCAAGCAAGGCATCGTACTCCTAGATGCGACTTGGAGCGATAAGCTGGCAGGGCAACTTGTTCATATGATTGAGTCGTATTTTAAGCAAAAAGTTGTACTCGCTATTGTAACTCATGCGCATGAGGATCGAATGGGCGGCGTTAGTGGTTTGATTGAACGCGACATTGAGGTGCGAAGCACGGATATGACGGCAAGGCTGGCGAAAGAAGCGGGCTATGCAGAGCCAAACGCATTCTTGGATGGGGAGCCGCAGTTTATGGTAGGCGGGACACAGTTTGAAGTGTTCTATCCCGGCGAGGGGCATGGCAAGGATAATGTGGTCGTGTGGCTACCGCAAACGAATACGTTGTTCGGCGGTTGTTTAGTGCTTGGGCAAGATGCCAAGGCGCTAGGGAATGTAGCCGATGCGAATATGGCGGAATGGCCAGAATCGTTGCTACGCGTCAAACATAAGTATGGGCAAGCCAAACTTGTCGTTCCTGGTCACGGTAAATGGGGGAACGCCGGGCTATTGAACCGTTCGATTGAGTTAGTGAGCAAGAGCAATAACACATAGATTGCACATCAATAGGTTACTCAACAATAGACTACACAACGTGGAAGGAATGATTATTTTGAAAAGTGCAAAGTTGTTAAAAACAGGGGTCTGCGCAGCATTATTAGGTGGGAGTATCTTTGCGGGTGGAACGATGCAGACATATGCGCATGCGACAGAAACAGTAGAAAAAGTAGAGCATACAACGAACAAAAATCAAGTGAATGATGTATCTATTAAGCAGCTTAAACCGAATGTATGGATGCATACAAGCATTGGGGTAATCGGTGGAAATCGTATCCCTGCCAATGGATTGATTCTTGAGACATCTAAAGGCTTAGTGCTTATTGATACACCTTGGAATGATGAGCTTACCGAGCAGTTGCTGCAACTGTTAAAGAAGCAATTTCCTAAAAAAGAAGTCACAACCGCCATTGTCACACATGCCCACGATGATCGTGTAGGAGGCATGAAGACACTAAGTAATAAAGGGGTCAAGGTACATAGCACACCGCTAACTGCTGATTTAGCCGAGCAGCAAGGGTTTAAACGACCACTTGGGGACTTAAAGAACGTGTCCAAGCTGCAGTTTGGCGATGTAAAGGTGGAAACGTTCTACCCGGGAAAAGGGCACACGGAAGATAATATCGTCGTGTGGTTGCCACAGCATAAGATGCTATTTGGAGGATGTTTAGTAAAGTCCTTGGATTCGAAATCAATCGTGCAGACGCCCGGCTCGTATGTGGCGGAATGGCCACAAGCCATCAAAAAAGTAAGTAAGAAATACAACGGCATCAAGGCTGTTGTGCCTGGTCATGGAGATTCAGGAGATGCACGCTTATTGACGCACACCATAGACTTACTTAAAGCAACGAACTAGCGATATGATTTGGATAGGATATGACTTGGATAGTTAATGAATTAACGCACCCTCGTAAGTTGCCCCCCTTCCCTTTAAGGTGGATATGTAATGCAACTTCCCCTTATATACGACTATAGCCTTTAACAACAGTAATTGTTGTTAAAGGCTATCAGTCTTTCTCATCCGCAATTGCCACGATACAGAGTATGTTGTCGCCATCCTCATTCCCATTACATGCGCGAGTCCTTATTATTTTCAAAATGTTGCAATAGTTTGTTGAGTTTCTTAACAATAGATAATAGAAAGGCGATAATAATGATAAACCACAGGGTATAAGCGTCCCCGCCATCAAACATTAACGTGAGAAATAAGTAAATACTCACACCTAAGAACACATACCATCTTGTCACGAGGCACCGACTCCCTTCACTTTTTATGATGTTATGTATCGTTTAGTTATATATGCAGGGCAGCAAGGCTTAAAATAAAAAGGGACGGTGGTGTGAGCAGACTAATAAGCACGCATGAGAGTGGGAGAGACATATTGTCGTAACGAGTATACAGCCACATATCAGTGACATAATACAAGCTAGCGGCCAGAATCGTCACGATTGACCATATGGCAAACACTGAAACGGCTTCATCTATAATGACAAAGATGAGAACGGCAGAAAATAATACGCCGAATGCGGAATGGAGAAGCCATGCAAAAACTGATTTATATGGTATGTTTAACAGTGAGGTCATTTTTTCAGTAAGTGCAGAGGTTGTACTGCCATAGAGAAACATAACTGGCATGATGTAAATCATGTAAATGGGCAATATGCCGATAAACGAATTTGCATAAGTTTCAACGTTAACAAAGGGGTGTTCATACAAGGGGGCCGGATAGCAAGCAGCAATGATCAAAAGTGTCAATGTGGCTGAGATAGAGGCGCTCGTCATTTTTCTGACTAACATCTATTCAAGTCCTCCTAGTTATTTTTGGTAAATCATGCATTTATCCATATCTTAAAGGGATGACTGCACATTTTCAACCTGTTTACACCGTTTTAAACTTATTATAAATAAATAACTGTCGTTGCACCTTCTATGCAGGTCATATTTTGTGTAAACTGAAATAATAACGATGCGGCTAATTTTTGTCATAGAACGGCTTCTTAGGTCGATCACCGCAAAATGTGGAGGTTCTCTTGTCACAACAAGCATTGCTAAAAAACGTGGTCAATAGACTTACAGAACAGATTGCGAATACATTTGAATATAAAGTTCTGGAACGCGGCTGGCGGTATTATCGAGCTCATGCTGTAACTGCTCTGCGTGTCTCGGAAATGGGCAGTGATATGATTGTTACGGCGATTGTGAACGGAAATACGAATTATGCTGTTAGGATTCATAGCAGCCCCTTCGATAACAGTTCATGCAATTGCCCATACAACGACTATTGCAAACATATGGCAGCTGTCTTTTTTCAGTTGTGTGCAGAAGCAGGTTTGAGTCCCGAATTGTACTTGTCAGAGCTTCGTCAGGCTTGTATGTCGCAGGAACGCGCGGTTAGCGCGGCTCGTAAACGAGCGCTCGTGAAGGAAGATGCCGAGCGCCGTAAAAAAGTAAGGCAGATGTCGCTTGATCACTCGGGAACGGCTGAGGAGTGGCATCAGTTTTTCGAGCGGAAATTTGATCGTTCATTTACCGATTATCAATCCTCCGTTACAGAAATAACGGCATGGGTGAAGACTGAAATGGATCGGGAAGCTGAGGGGATGGATGAGGAGCTTTATGTGCTCTATCGCATGCATGGGATCATGTATGTGCTCCAGCAGTTGTCGAATCGAGCTAGCGGAGCGTCTTCCCGCGCTTATGCCTATAAAGATGCAGGCATGAAAGAACTGGCACAATCGAGTATTGAGGAACTGGGATCATTACTGACTGAAGCGAAAGAGGCTGAGCTGTCAGTTACTTATCCGACATACGTAAGTGCGCTCGGTATGAAAGCTGGTGAACTGGCTTTTAATGGCGAGATGGCGATCGTGGACGGTCAAGAAGTGTATGCGCTTTTTTGGTCAACCTTGCTGAATGAACCATCGATGCTCACGCAGGAGCGCGATCGTTTAGTTGCGCAATTGGATGAAGAAGCGCGAGTAGCAAGAATCGCTGCGGAAAGTAAGCCTAGAATGATGTTCGACAGCGATGTGGATCCGCCACGAGTGAATGATGCGGTGGAAGCTGCACTCATTCAATTGCAGGCCTTGCTAGGCGAGGATGAACAGGCAGTGGAGCGGTTAGCTAGAATAAATAAATATCGCGAAGCGGGACGTTATTTAGGTTATTTGCACGAACATGCTGATAAGAAGCAATATGACAAGCTCTGGATTTGGTTAAAAGGGCTTGCTCCACTCATTCGTCTTACTCGTAGTCGGGCAGACGTTGAGGCGTATTGGAGTTATTGGAAGCAGATGTATGAAAGAGAGCCTGACAATCCGATGTACGAGTCGCTGGCCATGACATTAATGCCAAATGTGACGCCTTATTTGTCGTCTTTCTTAATCGATAAGCAGCGTTTTCGCGATTGGGCAAATGTGCAGATCCTTCGTCGTGTAACACCAGATGAAATCGCTAAGGCGGAGCTACGTCTTATGCAGCGTGAAGCACCGGAATTGCTGCTACCGTTGTACCATCAAGCGATCGAGCGGCAAATTGAGGATCGCTCGCGTGAACAATACCGTGCAGCAGTTAAGTTACTGCACGAGCTGCGCGAACTGTATGCGGCAAGCGGTCGTGAACCACTGTGGGAGAGCTATGTACATAGCTTGCTCCATCGGTATGCACGCCTGCGTGCGCTGCGGGAGGAATTACGTAAAGGAGCGCTGCTGCCATGATAAATGTGTTGCCATGGAAGGTGGAATGCCACCGGACGACAGATGGCGGCTTCTTGATCTGGCCCGCGGGTATGCGGCGGGAGTTGGTTGAGTTCAAGCATATCTTGTTCGGCTGGCATGCGCCGTCGTTCTACGGTACGATGCTTGACGTTGTTGAGGGCCGCAGGCAAGAAGGTGTTGCAATATCGCCTGTACTTGCAATGGACTTGTTCGTGCAAGGCACGACCGTGCGTTGGTCGGACGTGATATGGGGAGATACGGCCCAAATCGTGAAGGAAGTTGCGCAGTTATATGCGCAAGTACTGACTGAGGGCCGACTGCGTCCTTCCTTTGCCGCGTGGCGGCAGGGCGGACTAGGCTGGGAGCCTTTATGGACAGCTGAGGAGCTTCAAGCGGTGGAACGGCTTCAAGCGCAGGCGGAACGATTAGAAGACCTTGGACTTGTAAACTGGTTCGACAGTTTAATGATAGAACTAAGCAAAGGTCAACTAACCGCTACGCCCGAGTCTTTCGTCGGTCAAGAGGTTGGTACCGCCTATACTCACCGTGCAGAGTGGTGGGAGCGTGCGATTACTGCACGCCCAGAATTGCTGCAATTCCGTGCGCCGCCGCCATATAAGGCTTCGGCAAATGGTGAGGCGACTGGAATGGATGCGGAAGATTGGCTGCAATCTATCGGTTGGATTCGCGATGATGCGCCTTGCCGTCTCGTCTTTCGTCTGGACGAGCCGGAGGAAGACAGCGACCCGTGGAAGCTTCAATTATTATTGCGGGATCGGGAGCAGCCAGATGTGGAGATCGCCTGTCAATTCGAATTACGTGAAATAAGCGGGGAAACGAGTCAAGAACGGAGCGAGGCTGAGCGTAGTGAAGCGAGTGCGCTCGCGAGTGATGATGAGCTCATAGACGAAAGCACGCTTGCTACACCCATTGCACATATTCAGCCCGTTACGGGCGCGTTCCCAGAGTCATGGGCTGATGTCGCACCGCAAGTGCTGGAAAGAGCGATGGCCAAAGTATGGCGCCTGCTGCCTTGGCTTGAGTTGAAAGAAGATAATGGCAGCCAATTAAAGCGGCAGCTTACAGAAGCGGAGGCGTGGACGTTCTTGGCCGAAGGTAGCCTAATGTTGACGGAGGCGGGCTTCATTGTCGTCGTGCCAGCATGGTGGCAGCGGGTACAGCAGCTGAAGACAAGGCTGCGGGCCAAGGTGAAAACGTCTGCGGGCGGTAGCTCCCAATCGTTAATCGGACTCGAACATATGATGGATTTCGATTGGAAAGTGGCGATTGGTGATTTAGAGCTGACCGAAACAGAGTTCCGCGAGTTGGCGGAGCAAGGACGTAGGTTAGTACGGATTCGTGGGCAATGGATTCAGCTTAGCCCAGATGATTTGGCGCAAATACGTCGTATGGTGCGCAAAGTGGGCACAGAAGGACTGACGTTGGGCGAAGTGCTTGAGCTGCACTTGGCTGAAGCAGCGGCTCAAGCGAAGACGGAGCAGGACGAAGAGTGGGAAATCGACGACATGAACAGCGCGTGGCTTGAAGTGGAGTTGAATGACCATTTGCGGGCACTGTTCGAGCAGTTGCAGCGGAATACCTCGTTGCCTGTGTTCGATCCACCGTCTAAGCTACTAGGCACGCTGCGTCCTTATCAGCAGGAAGGCTACTCGTGGCTTACGTTTCTGCGTCGCTTCGGGCTTGGCGCTTGCTTGGCCGATGACATGGGACTCGGCAAGACGATTCAATGGATCGCCTACTTGCTGCGCTGTGTAGAGGAAGAACCATCCGGGCCGCCTTCGTTGCTCGTCTGCCCAACGTCGGTGTTGGGCAATTGGCAGAAGGAGCTGGAGCGCTTTGCGCCTAGCCTACGCATTTATATGCATTACGGCAGCAAACGTGCGCAAGGCGAGCAGATGATTGCCGAGATGTCAGCAGCACACTTAGTGCTGACCACCTATACAACGGCGCTAAATGACCACGACGGGCTTAGCGCCATCAAGTGGTCGACCATTTGCCTAGACGAAGCGCAAAATATTAAAAATCCGTACACGAAGCAATCGATTGCGATGCGCAAGCTTAACGCTCACCATCGCATCGCGCTCACGGGTACGCCGATGGAAAATCGATTGACCGAGCTATGGTCGATCTTTGACTTCATTAACCCAGGCTACCTAGGCACGCTGGCACAGTTTCGCCGCACCTACGTGAACCCGATTGAGCGGACACGGGACACGGAATGGATCGGGCTCGTGCAGAAGCTGGTGAAACCATTTTTGCTGCGGCGTCTGAAGAAAGATCCGGCGATCCAGCTTGAGCTGCCGGAGAAGAACGAAGCGAAAGCGTACGTCACGCTTTCTGTTGAGCAGGCAGCCTTGTACGAGCAAGTGCTGGACGACATGTTTAATCGGATTGACCAATTGGAGACGATGGAGCGGCGTGGCGCTATTTTGGCGGCGTTGGCGAAGTTGAAGCAGGTGTGCAACCATCCTGCACTTTATCATAAAGAAGATGCTACAGGCTGGGAGCCCGAGCGTTCTGGCAAGCTTGTCCGACTGCTTGAGATGGTGGACGAGTTGCGGAGTGAGGGTGACAGTTGCTTGATTTTTACCCAGTATGTAGAGACTGGGCATATGCTGAAAGCCGTGCTGGAGCAGGGCCGACAAGAGCGCGTGTACTTCCTGCATGGCGGCGTGCCTAAGGCGTCACGTGACGAGATGGTCGAGCATTTCCAAGACGCGTCGCTGCCTGAAGCGGAGCGAGCGAGCATTTTTATACTGTCATTAAAGGCAGGCGGAACAGGCTTGAACCTGACAGCCGCGAACCATGTGTTTCACTATGATCGCTGGTGGAATCCGGCGGTCGAGAATCAAGCGTCTGACCGCGCCTTTCGTATTGGGCAGACACGCGATGTACAGGTGCATAAGCTTATTGCACTCGGCACGCTGGAGGAGCGCATCGACGAAATGATCGAGCAGAAGCAGCATTTGAGCGATCAAGTGGTGGGCAGCGGTGAAGCATGGGTGACGGAGCTGTCTACATCTGAGCTGCGGGAGTTGTTCGCGCTGCGTGCCCAGTGGACGGAATAATTAAATTTACAGTCAGAAATAGGAAAGTTATATACGCACAACTTCGTTTAATAGACGAGGTTGTGTTTTTTTATATATCAGAAGAGGGAGAGTTCCAACAATGTTACTCAAAAAAGCACCTATTATCGCATCAACATTGGCATTAAGCTTACTTTTTACGGTTAATCCTGCATCCGCACAAGCATCTGAAATGAAAAAGACGGAGATGAAGGTGACGAAGCCGGGTGAATATAATTTTGCGAAGATTATACCAATCAAGGATATCGACAAGAAGGTTGTAGACGCAGCTTACAAGGCAATGAAGCCACACAGTAACGGCAAGGTGTTCAAGCTTGAATACGGACACTATACAGAAGTAGATCGGTTAGATGGTACGAAACAAGTAAGGTTAAGTCTGCAAGCGAAAAAGCGGGCTGCCGTGATCGAATTAGACATGCCCACAGGGAAGATAGTTTCTATAGGCTTAAAATTTAACACGTCTGAGCTGAAGGGCGAGCATGAGAAGCATTATAAGATGGTCAAAGACAGCTTGCAGAAGATGCCGCTGGCAGAGCCTATCCAATGGAAACAAGCTGCGTTGTTTATTAACAAGGAAAGAAACCGAGAAATGATTTCCTTCAGCGAAGGGGAATATAACGCGAGTGATAAGAAGATTTTTCAATATGTAACTTTTAATATAAAAGATCGTAAGTTGTTGGATTATCAGTTTCATTTAGATATCGATAAAATGGACCCTAAATATAGCACAATCGCGAATAACGCTCTTAAGAAGGTGCTGAATGGAACGGAAAAGCCATTTAGAGATGTGTTTGTGTCAAAAATGGGGGAATCGCATGTATATCAATTCCAACATCTTCGTCTAGAGCAGCAGGGAAAGCCGGAATGGCGAGCTAAGCAAAGCGTAATGATGAGTGCGGCAACAGGCAAGGTGTACTCCGTTAGCAACGGGTCTGAGGTGGATGCTCCTGCTGCCGAAAAGAGTTTAACGAATCAGGAGGTGATCCAAGCAGCTAGCCCGCTGGCTAAAAGTGTGTTCGGTATTGATCTGTCCACATATACGGTAAAGGCTGATAATCCGAAGTGGAGAGAGTACCGGTTATCGAAAAAAGGAAAAGAATCGGTTAAGGTTCAGTTTAGCCCAGCGGGAACAGTATCGCGAATGGAATTAGATATTCCGTTAGATAAGCGCGTGTAGGGAATTAGAAGTACGCAGAAATTAACTTATATATCAAATTAAATATCACAAAGGAGAGTTCACAAATGGTACTTAAAAAAGCTATTATCATCACATCGACACTAGCGTTAAGCATGCTGTTGACTGGATTTAGTGCGGATACAAGTGTATCTGCTTCTGCGATGAAAATAAGTGAAACAACGGTAGCGGCATCAGCGAAAGCGAAAGGATTTTCCCCTATTGCCAAGATAGATAAAAAATACGTAGACGCAGCGAATAAAATCATTAAGCAGTACAGCAATGACAAAGCTTTTAAGCTTGAAGAAGGTAAAATCATTACGCGCGAAATGGGCGAAAACAAGAAGCTTGAAATAGTTAGCCTACAATCTAAAAATGGTGATGTAACAATCGAATTAGATAAGTCTTCGGGTAAACTTCGTCAATTATTTTTACAGTTTAAAGTGTCTGAGTTAAAGGGAGAGTATCGGGCCATTTACAAGCAAATCGAAGATACACTTAAGAGCAAGCCGCTAAAGGCACCTTATCAATACGATAAAGTAGAAGTGAGCGTCATGCCACAAGTAAATGAGGAATCGATGTTTATCCTCCCAAAGGATAACCCTAGTTATTCTCAGCAATCTTCTCAATATATAGGCGTCAATTTGAAAGATAAGAAAATGGGCTATAAGCTGGAACTGAATTTGGATAAGATGGACGCCGAAATGAAATCAAACATAAATACGGAATTAAAGCAGCTGCTAGATGGGAAAAAACAAAAGTTCACAACGGTATACGAGGTGAAAAACGAACGTTCGTGGGAATATAATGTTATGCATTCCAATGAAGACCCGACTAAAAAAGTAGTAAACGTTACACAATCTGTAGGATTTGATGCTAAAACAGGGGAAGTCATATCAAGTTGGCCAGCGGCAAAACAAGCGAAGTAAGAGTTTGCGAACAGAACGTTTTCAGAATGCCGATCGACTAGCGAAAGCAGGAAATGAAACGGCCCAAAGTCTAGCATAAGGGCTTGTGGCTTGTAGTGGCGAAAAGTGTAAAAATGTAGGAATTCTCGATGCAAATTTTTTTAGGTGAAGCTTTGATAACTACGAGAGAGTCTCCTCAGCTATCTTAAATAAGAACTGGGGAGACTCTTTTTTCGCAAATGTACTAATTATAGTTTCTGATCTCTTTCAACTTCACAACAGCGACAAGTGCGAATAGCAGCAGAATGATTCCGATAACACGCATAACCGAGCCAGCGCCATAAATATCGGCAAAATAAGATGCCACAACTAAGCCTACAGACGGCATGACGCTGATAAGCGACCCCATAATGCCAAATACGCGCCCCTGAAGCTCCTCCGAAATCTCAAGCCGCAAAATAATATTAACGAGCAGCGTACAGAACGAAAACGTAAAACCGACTAAGAGAATCGTTGGGATCGCTGTTATGGTCGATGAACTATAAGAAAGAATCAAATAGGCTGGTCCCATGAGCAATAAATTGAACATAACGAGTCTACCGCGCCGCTTGATTTTGGAGCCGAACGCGACAATAATTCCCGCACCAATCATATAGCCTAATGGGATACAAGCTTCGATCAGGCCGAACTCAAACGGTGTTGCTTGCCACACCTTCACAGCCATAACTTGCGTCAGCATCAACGCGGACATAAAGCAAAGTGCCAAAAACGGCAGCAGCACGGTAACAGCTTTGGCAAACGGATTGGTCCGTACAAAGCGAAACCCGATACGAAAGTCGTCAATAAACTTCCGCTGTGAACCTGTGTTCGTCCGCGGTGATGGAAATGAGCCAGCTAGCCATATAAGAACAAAGGAGAGTAGAAATGTCATGCCATCTATAAAAATGGCCCAAGCCCCACCGAACGCAGCCACAAATATGCCGCCTACGGCGTACCCGACGATGCGGGCAATGTTATCGGCAATATTTAAATAGCCGGATGCTTTTTGGATATGTTCTTTGCCTACGATATTAATTAATGACGCATTGAACGCAGGTCCCTGAAAAAGACTTAGAAACGTAACTAATCCCGTTAGGATGACGATAAAAATAAACGGCGTGTTAGGAATAGCTACGCATACAGCAATCGTGATCACTAATAGGCATCGTAATATATCAGCGATCATCATGATCGTGCGTCGATTAAATCGATCGACGACGGTGCCCGCAACGGATCCGAACAAGGCCGCGACAACAAGGTGGCATACCAAAATAACCGACATCATTTTGGCGCTGCCCGTTTCGTTCAGGACCCATAAATTGAGCGCGATAGTATGAAAGGAATTGCCGAACAGCGCAAAGGTATAGGCGAAAAAAAGTAGAACATACTGCTTGTTTCGCCATAGATTCGTTAATGGCTGCGCTTGTGTTGGTGCAGCAGGTTTGCTAGTGCTTGTTGGCTCGGAAATGGTGACTTGTGCGTCTAGCATATGATCCTCCTTTTGTTTCACTTAATCGTTTAAGTGAAACGTAAAAAAAATTATACCTTTGCTTGGATAAGAAATTGATTATGCTTATATGGTTTTTGTGCGGCACTATGTAAGAGCTGTTTCATCAGCTCAAATGCGACAGCACTTTTCTCTTCTTGAAACACAACTTTATGTGTCGTCGCGCTTAGTATTTCCGGACAACTGCAAGTACAAATGACCGCAAGTTGTTCGAAAAGGTTGGCCCGTTCGATATAGTTGCCTATCATTTCATTAATGACAACGACGCTTTTAAATGGTGCTATACGTATATAGTCGGCAAGATCCGGTACATTTTTTACAATGAAAATATGTTCGTCCGTTAATCCTGAAGCTGACTTTATCTTGTTCACTAATGCCTGATTATGATGATGCTCCATGACGAGGCAGTATGGAGGCTCCAAGGAACGAAATGCTTGTTGGAATGCGGACTCATAATCATAATTAATCTGGTTAAATAATGTGTCATCTATCAGACTATCAATTAAAATTAACGGCACGCCTTCCACAAACTTATTCGAAATGGAATAAAAAATGTCCTCTTTAACATCGATCAGGAAAGCGGCTTCCAGTTTACGCTCGGCAATGACATCCAACTTAGGGTTTGATGCATCTAGCGAAATCAATAAGGTATGGAAGCCAGCAGCTGTCAGTAGCTGTTCTAATTCGTCCACAAAAAGGTGCTGGCTATACCGTTTCCATACAGGCTGCTCGGCATGTTTGTTAATGAGAATACCGACAAGTCCGGTTCTTTTCTTAACGAGGGAGCGAGCTGCCAAGTTAGGAATAAAGTTGAGCTCATTCGCAATTTGGTGAATGAGCGAGCGTGTTTTTTCAGGAATCGTTTGATTCGGAGCATTGTTTAGGACATAGCTCACTGTTGCAACGGAAACATTAGCACGTCTCGCAATTTCTTTCATGGTCGGTTTTTTCATCGGCATGGCCCCTATAAATAGTATTTACATTTGGAAATGATAGCGCTATACACTGGAAGCTGTCAACGATTGTTTATTAAATAAAAAGAGCGTGCTTATGTGAAATAAGCACGCTCTTCTGTGTTGATGTGGCTCCGTGTATGGTGGAGGGAGGCTATATAATGGGCTATCTAATGGGCTATCCAACTAAAGGGACACGTCGCGCCAACCCGTATGCGATAAGTATCACGGCGAGCATGAACAGCGTAAACCAGACATCCAAGCGGTGGTAGCGTGTGATGTAATAGTAGGTGCGAGCTTGCCCCATTTGGAATCGCTTCGCTTCCATGGCTATGGCGACGCGCTGCGCACGGCGGATGCTGTCTGCGAGCAGCGGCAGGGCGTATAGGCTGAGCCGTTGATAGACGCCTTTAATGCCGCGCTTATAGCGGACGCCGCGTACCTTCAGCGCATGAGACCGTGTGCGCAGGTCGTCCCAAATGGCCGGCAGCATGCGCAAGGATGCGATAAAGCTGTACGCGTACTGCGGCGGCAGCCGAAACTGCTGCATCAAGGCATAAAAGAGTAGAATCGGCTTCGTCGTCAGGGCGAAAGTTAAGCCCAGCATGCCAAAGCTTAACGTCTTGCAGCCGAGGAGAAGACCGTGATAGAAGCTTTCCTCCGAGATGCGAATGAGTCCCCATGACCACCAGATGTTCACGCCTTTGCCGAACATCATCATGGTCGATGCTGTTGAGATGAACAGCATGATGAAGGGGGCGATGAGCAGCAGCACTTTTTTAATAGAGTGGCCGCTAAACAGCAGAAGCAGCAAGGTATACATGATGAATTGATATAAGGCAAAATCAAAGTTCTGATTTAACAGCGCGATTAGCAGTAAAAGAATAAAGACGAGCAGCTTATAAGCTGGGTTGACACGGTGCAGCCATGTCTCCTTGTTCGGCATGAGTAGGTTCATGTGCACGGCGCCTCCTGTTTGCTCGGGAGTACGGATTGTACTCCTCCTTTTGAGTCAGCTCCGGTCTGAATGAATGTCCCGATTCCGTTCCCAGCCACGGTCTCGGCTTCGGCTTTGGCTGCGGTTTCGGTTCTGGGTCTGGGTCTGGTTGCAGTTGCAGTTGCAGTTCCTGCTCCTGTTCCTGTTCCAGTCCCAGTTTCAGTTTCAGTTCTGATTGCTGTTGCTGTTGTGGTTCTGGTCGCGCTTACGCTTGCGCTTGCGTGTTCAGCCGACCATACCGATTCTGTAAGCCGGCCATGCTCTACTTGCCACACGCGATCCGCAAAGTGCTGCACAATATGCTGATCGTGCGTGACCATTATAATCGCGGTTCCAGCTGCGCGGAGCCGTTCTAATTTGTCGAGAATAGCGAATGTGTTGCGGGCATCTTGCCCGAACGTAGGCTCATCAAGCAGCAGTACCGGGCGTTCTCGCATCATAGCGGAGGCTACGCTTAGCCTGCGCTTCTGCCCAAGCGACAAGTGGTACGGATGCCGCTGCAATCCGACTGAATCAAGCTCGAACGCGTTAAGCATTCTCGTTACCTGCTGTTCGATCTCGGTGTCTGTCCTTTCCATTAGACGGAGTTCGTACGCTAACTCTTCGTAGACGGAGTTCGTCAGAAACTGCATCTCAGGATTTTGAAAGACGAAGGCTAGCTCCGCAGGGGGCTGCGGGTTACTTGTTCCGAACCAACGTTTCTTCGCTTTCGGCACCAGCCTGCCAGCGATAATATACTTACCAGTCGTGCTAAGCAACTGCATCAGGGATAGCAGCAGCGTGCTCTTACCAGCGCCATTTTCGCCTACTATCGCAATCCATTCTCCAGGATAGACTTCGGCCTTCGGTACACAGACTTTAATCTCTTGCTCGCGGTAGCCTGCGAAATCTTGCAAGGATAGGATGGGCTTTTTAGTGAAAAGTTCAGTAGCATCTTCAGTAATACTTGCAGTTGGCCTTGTCTCAAGCATCGCTGCCTCATGCGTTTGCTCTCGTTGCTCGCGCAGCTCCCGTTGCTCTCGCTGCTCCCGCAGCTCCGACTGCCTACTCCGCACAATCGTCTGGTAGGACTCCGAATCGGCATAATCTTGCCAGACACCGGGATACCAGATGCCGTAGTCGATCAGCTTATTTTTATGCGCTGTAAAAATCTCCTCAGGCCGACCATCGGCCATAATATGTCCCTCATTGTCGAACAGCAGCACCCGATCCACCACG
Source organism: Paenibacillus sp. 481 (assembly GCF_021223605.1). Lineage (NCBI taxonomy): Bacteria > Bacillati > Bacillota > Bacilli > Caryophanales > Paenibacillaceae > Paenibacillus > Paenibacillus sp. 481. Next base: position 1,871,605 of record NZ_CP075175.1, on the reverse strand, counting down.
TCGATGACGTGCTCTATTTTGTGCTCGACAATCAGAATCGTGCACGCACCCGCGATATCTTTGACCGTATCCCAAACTTGCTCGGTTCCTTCCGGATCGAGCAAAGCTGATGGCTCATCCAGAAACAACACCTCTGGCTCAAGCAGCAGCACGGAAGCAAGCGCCAATCGCTGTTTCATCCCTTGGGATAAGGACTGGATCGGCGTATGCAAGTCCGTAAAATGCAATCCGACCCGCTCCAAAATAGCCTGCATTCGTGCAGGCATTTGTTCGCGAGGAATGGATAGGTTCTCCAACACGAAGGCCAGCTCTTCGTCCACGTACGGCATGCAAAATTGGGTGTCAGGGTCTTGGAACACATAGCCCCAATGACGTGGTAGCTGCCGATCCTCATACTTGAGAGGAACTTCTAGCGATTGCGGAATAATGCCGCTTAGCACTTGCAGCAAGGTAGACTTGCCACAGCCACTTGGCCCAAGCAGCAGTACCTTCTGCCCGACGGAAACGTCAAGGGAGAGGTCCTTGAACAGCAAGGATTCCTCTCCCGGGAATTTCAGGCGCAAACGAGTAAGCGAAACAGATGTTGTGCCTTGTGTTTGTTGCATGGTTTACCACCTTATCGTAAATCAGTCGTTAGACATCTAGCTTTCTTATCATCAAGTCCGTTCTAGCGATCCAACGATGCATAATCTTCTCGCGAAGCGGGGCGAATCGATCTCGTAACACCAGTCGCTTCTAGCGCCTTCATCAACGCATAGGCGAACACACCTGCAAACAAGAACGCACTGACAACGCGCAGCCCGTATTTCAGTACGAGTACCCACGTCTCATAGTTGGCATAGCTGTATCCGAGATCGACGAGGAATGAGCCTGCCGCCGACATAATGCCCGCGATACCTGCAATCGCCAGCCCATATTTCCGATAGCGAACGGCTGCAAATACCAATTCAGCAGCCAAGCCTTGCACCAATCCGTACACAATCGTCTCCAAGCCCCATGCTGATCCGAGCAATGCGGATAAGTTAGCTGCCGCAAGGCTTGCGAGCAGTGCAACTCCCGGCTTACGAATAAGCAAGTAAGCAAACGGCCCTGCCATAAACCACATGCCATAAGTCAGTTGTCCTGCTTGTGGGAACAGTGGCTTCGCCATGCTGTACACACTATCCCATAACTTAAAGATGACGCCAAACACGATACCGATCATCACCGTAATCAAAATGTCAGTGAACTTTAATTTGTTGCTACCTGCTGTCTGATGTTGCAAAAAGACCCTCTCCCTTTGTGTGTCGCTTATCGGTGCATACAAAAAACCGTCTGGAAAATGCCAGACGGTAGAAAGAGTCCAAAGTCGTATACTGCGAAATCGCACGACGAAATATACGTTCTCATATGTTCTCTACGCTGGCATTACCCAGATCAGATTAACGGTCAGTAGCGGTGGATTAGCTACTATCTCAGCCTGATTCCTCAGGCCCCCGAAATTGTATGACTGCTTAATTGCTCATATCATACAATATTCATACTATGTTGGCAACGAGAAGTTCCAGTACGACTATATTGCTGTTTAAATGGAAGGGAGGAGAGCTTTAGCTTTCTTCTTTTTGAAAAAAGTGATGGGAAAGTGAGAAGTTACACCGATTTGGCTCGTCCATATGTATGAACAGAAAAGGGAACAGACAACGATGAAGGGGGATGGCCATGAGCAGCACGCAATCAGATAAAGACATCATTGAGCAAATATTAGATGGTAGACAGGAACTGTACGCCATCCTAGTCAACAAATATAAACGGCAAATGTACGGCTTGCTCATTGGCATGGGAGCCAGTCATGAAGACGCACAGGATACAGCGCAGGACGCCTTCATTAAGGCGTACCGCAAGCTAGCTGAACACGATCGAAATAGAAGCTTTGCCGCGTGGTTATATTCCATCGTCGTTAGAACGTATCAAGATCGATTTAAACGAAAGCAGCTTTCGTTCATGGAATTGGATCAAGAGCTCATGGCGGATGAGACAACGCCGGAAACGTTATTTCTTCGTGCAGAATCGAAGCAGCACGTGCAGCATTATATTCATCAGCTACCGCCAGTGCAGCGAATGGTCATTATGCTGCGTTATACGAATGAGCTTACCTATGAGGAAATATGCGAAGTAACGGATTTATCGATGCATCAGGTGAAAAATGCATTGCACCGCGCCAAGCACGCGTTAAGACAGGAAATCGTGCAAGAAGGAGGTCAGCATGTCTATGAAATGTCTTACCTATGAGCGAATGGATGAGCTGCTTGCAAATGGGCAGCTTGAGACTATGATGCCGCATATGGATGGCTGCTCGTCCTGCCGCAAGCTGCTGGATGCTTGCATGGAAGAGCAGAACATGATGCATCGCATGCTGTACGCTGACAAGCTCGATGATTCATTTACGGCGAATGTAATGGGGGTGATTGTTGCTGAAGGGCCGATCGTCAAAGCCGATTACGATTTATCCAAGCAAGTGGCTAGTCCACTATTTGACGAGGTGTTCGGCAGTGGGACAAGCCAAGCGTCGCACAATCAAGTAGGTCAGAATCAAGCGTTGCAAAATTCAGTGGATCAGAAGCAAGCAACAGAAGGTCTGCATAGTCTCTTGAAGGATAAGCAGGATAAGCGAGTTAAACGACAATGGATGAGGTTGAGCCGAAAGCGGCTGGCTGCCGCTATTCTCTTATTTATCATCGCATCCTTCATTTTCACACAACCGACCATAGCGAATTGGGTTCATTCCCTATTTGGCGCAGGTGAGACAAGCGATGTAGGGCTATTGCAGTCTGAGAATCGAGGCATTCATCATTTTACAAATATAAAAGTGGAAGACCAAGGCTACACGCTGGAAATTAAAGAAATTGTCGTCGATACGACGCGTCTTGTTATGGCCTACCGTGTGCGCAAACCGGATGGGGAGTTTAACAGTAATTTGCTGAGTACAGATTCAATCGACGTAGTGGATGCCAACGGGAAATCGATCCTTGCTCAAGGTGGGAGGACGCAGAACGCAGAGGATGGCTACTATATTACAGACCTCGCTTTGTACGGACCTTTGGAGACAGATCGTGTAACCATTAAGGGGAATGTCGACCATCTCGGTTACGAAAGATACCCGCAGAGTGATATTGAATCGACGATCGTTAAGGGAGACTGGCGGTTTAGTCTAGACGTAGATATGACGGCGGCGAGAAAGCAGATGAAGATTGTCCCATTGAATGGTGAGTATGTTGCTCCAGATGGTACGCGAATTAAGCCTACGCGCATGATTTATCATGCGAGTGCTTTTCAAATCGAGGTTCAGACCAAGCTGCCTGTCAATGTCGCACCACCTAATGAAGATCTGATTCTAGAGGTCTATCATCAAGTAGGATTTTATTTGAAGGATAACAAGGGTAGCTATATTGCTCGTAGTCCGAGAAACGATAAGAATTATATGTTCAATTTTGATAATAAAGTTGCCTTTCCGCTATATACAACCTGTACTCGTGAGGGGAAGGGCGACTCAGCGTGGGTGACATGTATGTATACTTTTAGTACGTATAAGACTCTTCCTACACCAGCTGTGCTAGGAATTGATAATTATAATTTGCCTATTACCACAAATGACTCCATTTCATTTAAAGTGAGCGAATTGCCGTCCCAACCTGCACTTTTCAAGGCTAGAGGGGATGAGATTCATATCTTGAAGTCGGATGGGTTTTATATCAGCGGGCTGGACGGGGAGAAGCCATCGTTACAGTTAAAAGTAAAAGGTATTCTTAATAATAATGAAGGTGGTGACAACTGGATTGCTCACGATGAGCACGGAAATGAGTATCGTGTATATCTGGAGGGGGGCTACACTAGTTATCCAGATAAAAACTATGTAGAACTTGTTGATGATGCTAACTTTTTAATTAAAGGTTTGGGTCATATTCCAGACAAGCTAACCTTGACGCGCACAGCAACGGACATCAATTTTAGAAATATAAACTGGACGATGAAGTTACCAGAAATAAAGCTGAAATAATCAAGCATATAGAAGCAGTATGCGAGTAATATGTATGAAAAATCCTCCTGTTACAAACACTACGTGACAACAGGAGGATGAGCATATGTGCAAACGTTATTCGATGTCTGCTGAGCTGCCAGAGGTGGCGCAGTATTTTCAGGTGGACAAGGTTATGTTTCATTATCGGCCGCGGTTCAACATTAGTCCAACGCAGGAAGTACCTATTGTGCGGCTTCATCGTGGGGAGCGGGTGCTGGATGCGTTTCGTTGGGGGCTTGTCCCGTTTTGGGCGAAGGATGGCGTGAATGCCGATTTGCGTTCGGTGTACAGTAATGAGGCGTATTGGAAAATGGTTGAGCGGCAGCGCTGCGTGATTCCGTGCAACGGTTTCTATTATTGGCGTCAAGTCGGGAAAAAGAGCTATCCGGTTCGTCTTGTGCTACGTACACGCGGTGTTTTTGGACTGGCGGGCCTGTATGAGGAATGGAAAAATGCGCAGGGCGAGACTTATCGTACGTGCACGATCGTGATGACGAAGGCGAATCCACTTATTTCCGAGTTCGATGAACGGATGCCAGCGATATTAGATGCGGACGACATGGCAAAATGGCTGGAAACAGGTGGTAGTGTAGGGGCGGGCGAGTTAGAGGAGCTATTGCAAATGGTAAAGCCCTGCTGCGAGACGCGAATGCATCTCTACCCCGTGTCGCCTCTGATCGAAAATGATTTGTATGACGGTGAAGATTGTATTGCTGAGATGAACTTAAAGGCAGCGTGGGTGAAGCCTTGAGTGTAGGCCATGATATACAACACACAACAACCGTCCCCTGTTGATACTCCTAGGGAACGGTTGTTGCTTTGTGTATGGTTCATGTTGTTAAGTAATTGTAGTGATGGTAGTGGGATAATCCGGTTGCTATGAATGCCTTCTTTTACGCAGGATTTGATCTAGTAAAAATGTAATAACTGCAAATACAAGAGATAGCGCAACCATTTCGAGAATAGTTACACCAGAATCAGTTTTGATGACTAAGAAGAAGATGAGCTGCAACACTAGAAAAATGAAAAAGTCTCTTAAGTATTTGATAATGCATGCACTCCTTTATGTCAGACTACTTTCCGATGCAAGCGATACTAAACCAAGCAAGGCTGGCTGCAAGTCCTACAACGCCACCTTTAATGGCACTCTTGCCTACGATCTTGATAATTTCTACCGCTAACTTATCCCACAATTTCTTTTCAATAAGCTCTTTCATTCCACCTGTTAAAAATCCAAGTCCGGTATATTGCAAGATCTTCTCTTGCATGCAAGATCCCCAAGATTCCTCGACAACATCGCCCATTGCGTTAGGAACATTTTTTACATCTGCTGCCGTAAGCTGTTCACCATTAGCGAGTTTAATGAATGCAGCAATAGATGCCACGTTCTCTTGCCCAAATTTTTGAGCAACTTTTTTCTCGTCTAATACATATTTGCCGTTCTTTTTAGTAGAAGCCTCTTCAAAAATAAATTTGAAGTCTGAAGCTAATTGATTTTGGGAGACTGACTCTTGTGTGATTGCGCTTTGAGCGTTTACAAGTACGGGAGAACTTAATACAGGAAATAGAAGCGTTGCTGAGAGTAATACCGGAATAAAGATTTTACCTTTGGACATGAAAATACCTCCTAAAATGTAATTAAACAACTTTAGTCTAGTTGTAACATCTAAGAAGAAAAGAACATTACAAGGATGCACAATGCAGGGGGATTTATGTTCTTCATACAAATAATAGTATACGAGTCTTGTTTGTTTGTAAATGAAATAAAAGTTAAAATATTCATTTTCTATATAAAAGTAATTAATTTGAAGATTATCTTTTAGATATAGAAATAATAATGATTTAATATTAAATTTTGTTGTATTCTGTTTTAGCCAAAAGTGATCGCGATGCTCGTCACCTCGACTGACAACGAACGTTTAAGTTGAAGGCGCGGAGCGCTCTCCTTGTCGCCTTTTATTGATTTACTCCATAGCAAAAAAGAGGTGAATTATACACAAATGTTAAATGTTTCAGGGAGTTGCGTTGATTTAGGAAGGGTGATCATATGCCTGCTGTGTGTCGCCTCTAATCGAAAATGATTTGTATGACAGTGAGGATTGTATTGCATAGATGAACTTGAAGGCGGCATGGGTGAAGTCGTAAGTAATGTATCGGAGAAAAAATACTACTGTAGCATAAAAGAGCCCCGTTTTAATGCGGGGCTAAGAAAATTTATGATAAGGACAATAATTATAGGCGTATATATCATCTTGATTGTGGTTAATGCTAGGGTGTAATTCATGATGATAATCAAGAAATAGGGGATACATCGTATTATTATAGTGATTGTATAAAGCTATCACTCTTAGTGATTGAGATATTCCGAGCTGCCAGTAATTTAATTCATCATTAAACATTTCATCACGTAAGGCCTTACCGTGGATCTCATATGTAATTTGATCCACTTCACTGATCTTATCTTGTGAAATAGTATGACAATGAGGGAACTGATACTTAGCATTCGTTTTTATGGTATTCCAGTTATATTGCACAGTGGGGATAATTTTAGTGAATAGTTGAATGAGGAATTCGGCAAACTGAGAATCATCCCTTAACATATTCGTAAATTCCCTTCTCTTTACACTCTTAAGCCAACCACTGTATGAAAAGTCAAACGTAATTGTAGGTTTCGTTGTTAAAGGATGATTAGGATTGGATACTTTGCTGGAGACAGTAGTCGTATTTTTAACCTTCTTCTTAGCCATGAATTGTTAATGTATACGTTGAATATAGCATTCAAACATATCTTTGTCCTCAATAGTTACCGTACAACGGTCGAGTGGCTGGTGCCCTTCTCTCGCTTTAATCCAAGGACTTTCTTGATGGGAAATTGTCTCCAATTCAGTACCGTTATAGTGACCATATTCGTCCCAAACCTGCTGTAGTATTTCTTCTGTATCTTCATCAAAATGAGGGAGAAAACCTTCAAATTTCTCGATAATCTGATAACCTTTATCTCTATACATACTGTAGATCTTAGGAATTACAGGACCGTGTATCCATGCTTCGAAACGTTCGTGAAACAGTTTTTTGTCAAGCTGTTCAATATCTTCATTTTCTAGCGTAAGATACCATGAGTAGGCGTAGTACAGAATTTTTTGTATTTTTTTTGGTGTCATGGCTTCCTTTGATAAAAACCAATTCATTACATGTTCAACCTGGTACAAAAAAATCACCTCACATATAAGATTAATCGGCATCAGGGAACATATATTCCCATGCTTATATTATGCCATAGGAGATTACTAATGTATACAAAAAGTGCTCTCAAAACACAAGGCATTAAATGTTTAAAAAAGATGTTCGCAATATATGAAAAACCGAGCAAATTGACGAAAAAGCTTAGCGGGCAATAGACAACGCGTGTCAATTAAATGTGACGGTATTTGAGTAAAAATAAAGCATAAACTACAATAAAAGCGCAAGGATGTATGCGCTAACATAAGGGCGATGCCTTATTTAGTCCCGGTCGTGGTTCCTTCCGGTTGAACTAAATAACAACCCCGTTTTCTTCGGAAAACGGGGTTGTTTGCGTTTGCTTACATTGATTTGTGTCATGTACATGGAATTCAAATGGGTAGAAGAAAGGTTGATGGGTTATGCAATTAGAAGCGATTTATCACCGTTCCAAGCAAAATGGGTCTTACGCGTACGACCGCGAGACTGTTCATATTCGGATACGCACGAAAAAAGATGACGTTACCGCCGTCGACGTGATTGCGGTCGACAAATACGCGTTCCAGCGGACAACGGTGAGCGTGCCGATGCGCAAGTTCACATCCGACGCGCTGTTCGATTATTGGGAAGCGGCGTATAAGCCGCCGTACCGCCGTCTGCGGTATGCGTTCCGGCTTGAGGATGCGCAGGAGCAGTGGTATTTAACTGAGCGCGGCTTCCGTAAGGAGCTGCCGGAGCATTATTTTGAGTCGTTCGAGTTCCCGTACTTGAACGGAGTCGATGTATTTGAACCGCCTACTTGGGTGAAGGAGGCCGTGTTCTATCAAATTTTTCCCGAGCGCTTTGCGAACGGGGATAAGCAAAATGATCCGCCCAATGTGCAGCCGTGGGGCGGGGAGCCGAAGCCAGACAACTTCTTCGGCGGTGATCTAGAAGGTGTTATTCAGCACTTGGATCATTTGAGCGAGCTAGGCATAACGGCGATTTACTTTACGCCTGTCTTTGAAGCGACGACGAATCACAAGTATGATACGCGCGATTACAAGAAGGTGGACCCGCATTTTGGTTCCAACGAGAAGCTTAAAGAACTCGTTGCCGCCTGTCATGCTCGAGGTATCCGCGTCTTGCTGGATGCTGTGTTCAACCACGCAGGGCGCACATTCCCACCATTCGTGGATGTGTTGGAGCATGGGGAACAGTCCGCGTACAAGGACTGGTTCTACGTACATGATTATCCGCTACGTGTCGAGGATGGCATTCCGACATACGAAACGTTCGCATTCGAGCCGATTATGCCGAAGCTGAACACCGAGCATCCAGAAGTGAAACAGTATTTGCTGGATGCTGCCCGCTACTGGATTGAGGAAGTGGGCATCGACGGTTGGCGTTTGGACGTCGCCAATGAGGTGGATCATCAGTTCTGGCGTGAATTCCGCCAAGTCGTGAAGCAGGCCAACCCTGAAGCGTACATTTTGGGTGAGATTTGGCACGACTCCATGGCGTGGCTGCAAGGCGACCAATTTGACGCGGTGATGAACTATCCGTTAACAGACGCGATGCTCGACTTTTTTGCCAAAGAGACAGTAGATGCTGCTGAATTTTCAAGCTTGGTTGGCACGCAACTGGCTTACTACCCGCAGCAAGCAACTGAAGTAGCATTCAACTTGCTAGACAGTCATGACACACCTCGTCTGCTGACCCAGTGCGGCGGGGATAAGCGCCGGATGAAGCTGGCGACGCTGTTTCAATTTACGCATCCAGGCGTGCCTTGCGTCTACTACGGGAATGAGATCGGCATAGAAGGAGAGGGCGATCCCGACTGCCGCCGCTGTATGGAGTGGGACGAGGAGAAGCAGGATCGCGAGTTGTTTAACTTTTATCGCGATGTGATTGCACTGCGCCGCAAGCATGCAGCCTTGCGCTCGGTGGGGATTCGCTTTTTGCAGGCAGAAGCAGGCTCTCGTGTCTTGATGTACGAGCGTTGGAGCGAGTCGGGTGAGCGCTTCTTAATTGCATTAAATGCTGCTGCAAAGAGCACGGTGTTGCGCACAGAGCTGCCGCTAGACGGCAAGGCTTGGCGCACGGAGCTAGCGTCCGATGCCTCGATTGCAAGTGTGGGGGACGCGCTGACGATACAGCTAGAAGCATACGGCTTTGCGGTCATGAAGCAGGTTGCAGACCAGTAAGCGTAGCGTTTTTTTAGCACATCCATACAAAAAAAGCATAAATCAGGTCACCTAAATCGTATTGACAATTATGGTTGTAAACGCATACAATGCAGCTAGAAACGTTTGCACAACAAGGTTATAATTAACATGTAACAGCACTAATAACTTGAAATATTGGTTGCACTTACGGACAGCAGACTAACGCACTTGCAGCGTAAGGACAATTTAAGGGCTATGCCTTTTTTAAGCGTCATTGCTTAAAGAACAACCCCGGTTATCTCTTCTGGAGACGACCGGGGTTTTTGTGTTAGGAGGTGAGTGAGTTCGAACATCATCGTAACCGCACATATCTTTTAAAGGGGGGAAATGTTCATGAAACTTCTAGCTCGCTGGACGGCTTGGCTTATCACGGTATCAACCCTTTTACTCGTATGGTCATCACCGCCTGTGCAGGCTGCACCGGACACGGCTGTGACGAACACAGCTAATTTTAGTACAGATGTCATTTACCAGATCGTGACCGACCGTTTCCATGACGGCAATCCGAGCAATAATCCGGCGGGAGCCTCGTTTGACGGGACGTGCAGCAACTTGAAGCTGTACTGTGGCGGAGATTGGCAAGGCATTATTGACAAAATAAACGACGGTTATTTTACAGGTATGGGAGTGACCGCATTATGGATTTCACAGCCTGTTGAAAATATATTTACTGCCATTAACTATTCGGGCATCAACAACACCTCATACCACGGCTATTGGGCGCGGGACTTTAAGAAACCGAATCCTGCGTTCGGTTCGCTAAGCGAATTCCAACAATTGATTGCGACGGCACATGCCAAACATATAAAAGTGATTATTGATTTTGCGCCGAATCATACGTCGCCTGCGATGGAGACGGACCCTAATTTTGCGGAAAATGGGAAGCTGTACGACAACGGGACGCTCGTAGCGGGATACAGTAATGATCCGACAGCGATGTATCACCATAATGGGGGAACGGATTTTTCTACTGTTGAAAATGGCATTTACCGTAACCTGTTTGATCTCGCAGATTTTAACCATAACCATCCTGCCATCGATCAATATTTCAAGGATGCGATTCAAATGTGGCTGAACATGGGAGTGGATGGCATTCGTGTCGATGCGGTGAAGCATATGCCGTTCGGCTGGCAAAAAAATTGGATGTCGTCTATTTATGCAACATCACCGGTGTTCACGTTCGGGGAATGGTTTCTTGGCGTCAACGAAGTGAGCGCAGACAATCATGCATTTGCCAATGAAAGCGGCATGAGCTTGTTGGACTTTCGTTTTGCGCAAACGGTTCGCCAAGTGTTCCGCGATAACACGCAATCGATGCACAGTTTGCATAGCATGATTGCAGGGACAGCGGCTGATTATCGTTACGTTAACGATCAAGTTACGTTTATCGATAATCACGATATGGATCGCTTCCATATGGATAACAGCAATAAGCGCAAGCTGGATCAGGCGTTGGCGTTCACGCTGACTTCACGTGGCGTGCCTGCTTTATATTATGGCACGGAGCAGTACATGACAGGCGGCAACGATCCGGATAATCGTGCGCGCATTCCGTCATTTTCAACGAATACGACTGCGTATCAAATCATGGGTAAATTGGCACCGCTGCGCAAAGTGAATCCGGCGTTTGGCTACGGAACGACGCAAGAGCGTTGGCTCAATGATGATGTGTTCATCTTCGAGCGCAAGTTCGGCAAGAGTGTAGCTTTAGTGGCGGTGAACCGTAATTTGAGCAGCGGTGTACCTATTAACGGCTTGCTGACATCCTTGCCTAATGGGCAGTATGTGGATAGTCTTGGTGGCTTGTTGAATGGCGCTGGATTGACGGTCGCCAATAGGGAGGCTTCACCATTTACATTAGCAGCGGGTGCTGTAGCGGTATGGCATTACACGACCCCGGAAGTGGAGCCGCGCATCGGTCATGTCGGCCCGACGATGGTAGCAGCGGGCAACACGTTGACGATTGATGGCCGTGCATTTGGCACGCAGAAGGGTACCGTTTACTTGGGTGGAACGGCAATTACAGGGGCGAATATCTTAGCGTGGGAAGATTCGCATATCCAAGTGAAAGTTCCTCCGCTGAATAGCGCTGGTGCTGGCGCGGGTAGATATGAAGTAAAGATTCAGACCGCGAACAGTGCATTGAGCAATGTGTACCCCGCGATTGAAGTGCTTACAGGTCCGCAAGTACATGTACGTTTCGTGATCCAAGGTGCGCAAACGACGTTCGGTGAAAATGTGTACCTGTCGGGCAGCATTCCTGAGCTAGGCGCATGGAATCTTAATAAAGCGATAGGGCCGATGTACAATCAAGTGGTCTACCAATATCCTAATTGGTATATGGATGTTAGTGTTCCGGCAAATACGACGATTGAATATAAATTTGTTAAAAAGCAAGGTAGCAGCGCGGTGTGGGAAGGCGGCAGCAACCGCACGTATACGACGCCAAGCAGTGGTACGGGGACGGTTGTTGTAAACTGGCAGCAGTAAGTTTACAGAAGTGGGCACATCGTTATGCGCCAGTCGACAACGCATCGTATGATACATCGTTAGGTTAAACAGGTACATGAGAGTCGACACGTTACTCGTATAGCTCTCATGCGAAACCTGTAAGCGCTCTATTATGATTCGGGGAGTTGTAAATCATGAAGCTAACAAAGGCTTGGTTCATGCTTGCTACCTTGATGTTAATGGTGTTTTCGATAACCGCGTGTGGGCCGCAATCGTCCGATAACGCGAATGCTGGCACGGCAGCTTCAAACAGTGCCACAACAGGAAGTACGACTACAGGTGACGGTTCAGGTGCGGGAGCGGGAGGTGCAGGCAATGGAAAGGGCAACGGAAGTGCACAACAACCTGCTGCTGGAACGGATGCCGCTTCGGAGGAAGACATTCAGCCTGAAGATGACGCTAAGCTAGTCATTTGGGAAGGGAGTGAGCAACAAGCCTTCCTCGAAGAGATGGCTAAGCAATTTAGCGCGAAATACAATATTCCGGTCGAGTTTCAGGAAGTAAAGCCTACAGAGCAAATGAACAGGCTGAAAACGGATGGCCCAGCAGGTCTTGGTGCGGACATCATGGTCATGCCGCATGATTTTCTTGGCGAGGCGGTAGCGGCGGGCTTGATTATGCCGAACGATTTCTACGCCGAAGAGACGAAACGTCATTTTGCGCCAGCTGCGGTTGCGGCGGTGACGATGGATGGCGTTGTTTACGGCTATCCGCGCAATATGGAAACGTTTCTGCTTTTTTACAACAAAGATTTAGTCAAAAAAGAGGATCTCGCTTCATGGGACAGCATCATTACGTTTGCTAAAAGCTACAACGAACCAGCAAAAAATAAATTCGGCTTCCTGTACGAGGTCAACAATTATTACTTCAACTACGCTTTCGTTGCGGGTAACGGCGGGTACATTTTCGGCAACAATGGCACCGATCCACAAGACATCGGCTTAAATAAGCCGGAAGCAGTCAAGGCGATGGAGTTCTATCGTAGCTTGCGCGAAGCGATTCCGATTAAAGCCGCAGACATCACCTTTGACGTCAAGACGAACTTGTTCCAGACAGGCAAACTGCCGATCAATATGGACGGCGTGTGGCAGCTAGGCAATTTCACTAAAGAGAAGCTCGGCTTCGAGGTCGGTTCTGTCCCGCTTCCTCCGATGCCGAATGGCAAGCAACCGCTTCCGTTTGCAGGAGTGAAATCATACTTTGTCAGCACCTTCAGCACATATCCAAATGCGTCTAAGTTGTTTATCGATTATGTAACTTCACAAACATCGTTGTCCACCAACTATGCCATGACAGGCATCATCCCTGCCCGCAACGGAATGGAACACGATCCGAACATTCAAAAAAATGAGAACTCCCTTGCGTTTATCGAGCAGTTCAAACATGTGCAGCCCATGCCTTATATCATTGAAATGCGTGCGGTATGGGGCCCGATTACGGCGACGTTAGAGCCGATTTGGGATGGCGCGGACATTTCAAAGACGCTGAACAAGGCGGTAGAGGATATTAAGACGGCCATTGCGCAGCAGAGCAAGTAGCTTCTACTATCGGGGGAGTGCTTGATGAAACCGTATCGGATTGTAGCTGCTGTTCTATCCGCCATCGTTATGGGATTAGGCCAATTGTATAATCGACAATTCGTTAAAGGTGGATTACTCGTCGCCGTTTATGTGTGGGGCTGGTATTATGCTCTGACGAATGTTGGCCAATCGCTTTGGGGCTTAATGACGCTTGGCGAGAAGAAGCAGCGATTAGAGTTAGTGGGCAGGGTGTACCAAAAAGTAGCGGGCGACCACTCTATCTTTTTGCTCGTACAGGGCTTAATTGTGTTGTTCGTTGTGCTCTTATTTATTGCGCTTTATGTGTATAACATTCGCGATGCTTATCGGAATGGCTTGCTAAGGGAGCAAGGGGGCAAGCCGCGTCGCTTTGCAGCAAGTGTAAAGCATCTGTTTGAGCAACAATTTCCACAGCTTATTTTATCACCGCCTTTATTATTTATTTTCTTTTTCAGTGTACTGCCGCTTGTGTTTTCCGTACTTATTGCATTTACGAACTACTCGTCACCGAAGCATTTGCCGCCAGCCAATTTGGTTGATTGGACGGGATTCGCGGCGTTCACAGATTTATTTTCGCTACATGCATGGGCCAATACGTTCTACGGCGTATTTTCATGGACGGTCGTGTGGGCCGTGCTATCCACGGTGACGACGTTTTTCGGAGGCTTTGCGATCGCACTGCTCGTGCAGCAGCCCATAACGCGCTTTAAAGCGTTCTGGCGTACGATTTTTATGCTACCGTTTGCGATTCCTGCTTTCGTGTCTTTGCTCATTATGCGCAACATGTTCAACGCTCAATTTGGCCCGATTAATCAGTATTTAGCTTGGTTCGGCATGGAAGGCCCGAACTGGCTGTCTGATCCGTTATGGGCGAAGGTCACGATCTTGCTGGCGAATATGTGGCTCGGATTTCCGATTTCGATGCTCTTAATAATCGGCATTTTAACGACTATTCCGCGTGACATGTACGAAGCAGCTGAAGTAGACGGCGCATCATCCTTTCAGAAGTTTCGCAAAATTACGTTTCCGAGCGTCATGTTCTCGCTGTCACCGATTCTGATCACGCAGTTCGCGGGCAACTTTAACAACTTCAACGTTATTTATTTAATGACGAACGGCAGGCCGGCCAACAGCGATTATCAATTCGCAGGTAGTACGGACATCTTAATTACGTGGCTGTACAATTTGTCGATTACGAATGGGAAGTACAATTTTGCTTCGGTCATCAGCATCGTTATTTTTGTCCTGTTGGCAAGTATCTCGGTGTGGAATTTCCGCCGCACGCGTGCCTTTAAAGAGGAGGATGGTTTGCGATGATGTACGTATACAAGCTGCGCAAAAAAGTATGGGTCATCACGACGCACGTCCTGCTCGCCATCATTGCGATTATCGCGCTGTACCCTGCATTGTGGGTTGTGTTGTCCTCGCTGCGTCCAGGGACGTCGTTGTTTAGTGAAACGTTTATTCCGGAGCAACTGACGCTGCAACACTACCGTGATCTGTTTGTAAAGTTTCCGTTTGCGATGTGGTATGTGAACACACTTAAAATTGCGTTCGTCTCGATGGTGTTCAGTACGCTGTTCGTCCTGCTGGCGGGCTATGCTTTTTCGAGATTCCGGTTCTATGGGCGAAAAGGGTTAATGAGCTTTTTGTTCGTACTTGGCATGTTCCCGTCGTTTATGAGCATGGTGGCGGTTTACATTTTGCTGCTAAATATGAATTTGCTCAACAAGCATTCGGCACTTATGTTTGTGTATACGGCGGGAGCGGCGATGGGGTATTTGCTCGTCAAAGGCTATTTTGATACGATTCCGCAAAGCTTGGAGGACGCAGCCCGTATCGATGGGGCGAATCATTGGATTGTCTTCACGCGTATTTTTCTGCCCTTGTCGCGACCGTTAATTGTATTTTTGTCCGTGACGTCGTTTGCGGGGGCGTTTAACGATTTTATTTTTGCTCAGATGGTGCTGCGAACGAAGGAGAAGCTGACGCTCGCCGTCGGTCTATACAGCATGGTCGGGGACCAATTTGCGACCCAGTTTACGGTGTTTGCCGCAGGATGTGTGCTTGTTGCCTTGCCGATTACGGTTTTGTTTATGGCGTTCCAGCGCTTCCTTGTCGAAGGCCTAACGGCGGGGGCGGAAAAAGGTTAAGCGGTTTAACTTGTAAACCTTTACAACTGATGATCAGGTAAGCTAACATTAGTGAAGGATTGGATTGAAATGGTTGGGATTAACAATAACGCAGGTATCGGGACGATGAGAAGGAGGGAGCAAATGTCCGTAACGATTATTGATGTCGCCAAGCAAGCGGGGGTCTCCCCTTCCACGGTATCGCGCGTGTTGTCTAACAATCCGCGTATTAGTCCGAAGACTTCGGCGCGAGTGCGCGAAGTCATGAACGAGCTTGGTTACCATCCGAATGTGATGGCTAAAAGTCTAGTATCCAAGACAACGAATACAATTGCTCTAATTTTGCCGCGCCCAGCGGATGAGCTGTTTTTGAATTTATTTTTTGCGGAAGTGATTCGAGGTATTGTCACTCAGTCCAGTCGCGTCGGATTCGATCTGATGATGACGACAGGGGCGACCGAGCAAGAAGAGCTGGAAGCGGTTACGCGCTTAGTGCGGGGACGACGTGTTGACGGTGTCATCTTGCTTTACTCGCGACGTCACGATCCATTGATTGAATTTTTGAAGGGGCAAAAGTTTCCGTTTGTGCTGATCGGTCGTAGTGAAGAGCATCCAGATATTTTGGCCGTGGACAATAACAATGTGCTCGCTTCGTATGATGCGACGCGTCATTTGATCGCGCAAGGGCATCGCCGCATCGGGTTTGTGAGTGGGCCGTCCAATTTAATTTTGTCGAAGGATCGATTGGAAGGGTATTTGCAGGCGCTGCGGGAGAATGATCTAGAGGCGCATCCGGAATGGATTGTGGAGGGTGAGTTCTTGCAGGAGAGCGGTTATCGCGCGATGTCCTTCTTTATGAACTTGCCAGAGCGGCCAACTGCGCTTGTCGCCATCGACGATATTGTCGCATTTGGCGTGATGCGCGGATTGGCGGAGCTAGGCTATAAAATCCCACAGGACTTGAGTCTAGTGAGCTTCAATAACATATCGCTCGCTGAATTGGCTACGCCGCCGCTTACTTCGGTGGATATCGGCATTTATCAATTGGGATATACGGCATCGCAAACGTTGATTCGTGCGATTAAGGGCGAGACTGTGCATCATAATCAGCTTATTATTCCGCACCGGATTATTGTGAGGGAGTCTTCCTTGCAGTAGAATGTTTCGGGAAGACATTTATGGCCGTGTTTTTTTCGAGACGATGTAAATATATGAAATCAATATAAAGATGAATACAATCAGCCCAGTGGGTATCTCCGTGTAATGCGCGAGAATCTGGGGCTGATTTTTTTATATAAATGGTTTATTTAGTTAGATGTTTAATTATAAATACATCTATTCAATTAATTAGAAAATATATATTGACAGTAGAATTAATAGTTATATACTGGAAGTGAATCTAAATATTATTTTCAAGGGAGATGTTGTTTCGATGATTTTGAAAAAATCTATCATTGCAATTTCTGTACTCTCTACCGCTGTTCTTACCCCACTATCAGCTTCAGCTCAAGCCGATCCAACTGTGCAAAGCATCTCGCAGAACATGGAACAACAGGGAATGAAGGAAATCACATTCGAGACCTTTTTTAATAGCGACTTCTATAAAGATTTACCGAAAGATGATCCTGCAATTGCATTCTATCAACAAATTGATCATTTCAAGAAGCAACATCCAAACCTATCACCTGCCGAAATTGTTCGACATTTTGATGAAGAGGCTATCCAAGAGAACATTTCTTACGATCAATGGTCACGTTTAACATTGGCGGAAAAGGCACTCGTCGCAAGTCATCCCGTTAACGCAGCAATTACGGTTTCTACATCGAAAAAAGCGTTCCAATTCACACAAGCGAAATATGGCAGGAATGGATTAGGGGATGTGTCTGATGCGTATCGTCATGCCATTTGGAATGCTTTGATGTGCAAATATGTTAGTAAAAACTGGGCAAGCCTGTATGGAACAGCGCATGAAACAAAGCCTGCGAGTGAGCTAGTAGGCAACGAGGCTGACGGATATAGTAAAATTGCGCATCGTGACATGGATTTATACAACAATCAAAAAGGAAGAGATTGTTGGAATGTGCTGACGGATAGTATAGCTTGGGTTTCGGATACCGATTTGCAAAATAGAGTCTCGGCAAAACTTAACGCTGGTGAATTGCGTTGGTTGCACTAACGAAGTGTAGCAAGCGGAGCAACTTCGATTCATCGGTATAACAAGAACATAAATATCTATCGAAAAAAGGAAGAGACTCTCTTCCTTTTTTTATTTTATTCAGGAAATCTACCATTCATTAAATGAACTTCTAAACCATAAATAATGAGCGCTCTAATGAATCAGAAGCAAGAAACAGCGATATATTGTGGGAGGGATGAGCTTGCGAACGTTCAAAACATTATTTCTTTTGTTTGTAATTACATTGTTAATGGCGGGGTGTTCCAACCATAAACCGTTACCCATACTTGAAGTAAGCGTCGAAAATAATCCTATCAAGATACATACTTATTTAGTCTCTTCCTTTTGGGAGCTCGAGCCTACTTATGGTTCTCCCTTGGAAGTAATGAAAGAAAAACAGGCGGTTGTCATTCCTGCAACATCAAAGCTGACTATTCAGTTTGACGATTCACCTCAAGATCATACATGGGGAGCACACAGATGGAATATCGCCTCTGATAAAGAAGGGGTTAGGCAAAAAATAATCGAATCCAATAAAATGTTGGTTCCAGCAGAAAAAGGTGTTTATGTCTATTCTGTTTATGGTGCTTGGTCAGAAGGTTCGGTTGCATATGCTTTTAAAGTGGAAGTACGATAGTCCTCAATTAAGATGTGAAAATACCGGATCTGTCTCAGGATGATGAAGAGGGATATACCCACGATAGTAGATGGGACATGATATAATGATCGTATCTATCACTAACGGTGCGGAGGAGTAGAAGCAGCTATGCAGCGCACAAATTATCCTGAATGGTCGTGGTCACCATCGCGGCATCATTTGTTTGAAGAGTGTCGGCGGAAATATTTTTATCATTATTATGGTGCCCATAATGGATGGCTTCGCGATGCGCCGCCTTTGGTGCGTCAGACGTATCGCTTGAAGCAAATGACGAATCTATATCTCGTATTCGGAGATGCGATGCATAAGATGGCGGAGCAATCGCTCATGCGCTGGTTTCAAGCCGGACAGCTGCTCGAATCAGCGGAGCTTGTGCAGCGAGTTCGCAATTTGCTCAATCAAGCGTACAAAGATTCGCAACAGATGGCGGCTTGGATGGAGCAGCCGAACAAGCGTAAGATGCTGCATGAAATGTATTACGACGGCGGTCTGCCGCCCAAGCTAATTGACACGATTCGCAGTCGCATTCCTATTTTGGCGGATCGCTTCCTAGATAGTCGGAGCTTGGCAGATTATATGGCCGAGGGTTCTCGGCTTATTGAGCTGGAGCGGCTCAACACGATGGAGATCGCAGGGACGAAAATATATGTGAAGCTCGACTTTATGTTCAGGCACGACGATCGCTACATCATTGTGGATTGGAAGACGGGACAGGAAGATGAGCGTAATAAGACGCAGTTGCGGTTGTATGGTTTGTATGTACACCGTCTTTATGAGGTACCTTATGATCGTCTGGATATACGAACGGAATATTTACTTAGTGGACAGTGCTACGAAGACCGAGTGACGGCAGAAGAAATGAGTGAGCTTGAGGAGCATGTGGTCGGCAGCATTGTGGCGATGCAATCGGTGTTGGCAGATCCCAAGGCCAATGTACCTCTGCCGATGGAAGCGTTCGAGCCGACAGAGGATCGGCGTAGGTGCCGCCGTTGTTCGTATCAAGAAATATGCGAGTATGCGGCTAGTTAGTAGTTGTGTGTAGAGTCTTGTGGCGAGTTAGCATGATTGCAGCCGAGCAGCGGAGTGGACGAGCGCTAAGCGGTCAAAGGGCATATGGTTTGAGTGGAGTGCATGTGGAAGGTGGGATCACGAGTGGATATTGCAAAAAGAGTTATGATGCAGCCTACCGAGCGCATCGATAGAGCGTTGTGCCGTGCAAGTGCACTGGAGCTTGCACCGCTGTTGCTAGGTGCGACGCTGGCACGACGCACGGAGGATGGAGTTGTTCGCAGCCGTATCGTAGAAACGGAAGCTTACGGGGGAGCGGAAGACAAGGGATGTCACGCGTTCGGAAATCGCCGTACCCAGCGTACGGAAGTCATGTTTCACGATGGCGGCACTTCTTACGTGTATATGATTTATGGTATGTACTATTGTTTAAACGTCGTTGCTGCGCAGCAGGACGAGCCGCAAGTGGTGCTGATCCGCGCCGTTGAGCCGTTGACGCTTGCTGATGAGCAATGGATGCGGCAGCATCGCTCGATCAAATCGCGCAAGCCAGCCGACCTGTGCAACGGCCCGGGCAAGCTATGTCAGGCTTTGTCCATCGACAAAGCGTTCAATGGCATTAATCTGCTCGTAAGCGAGGAGCTATGGCTTGAAGCCGGGGCGTGGCCGGGGGAAGAGCGTATCGTCTGCGCGCCGCGCATCAATATTCCTTACGCGGAGGAGTATGCAGACAAGCCTTGGCGATATTACATCGCGGATAGCGCGCACGTATCCGTTAAAGATAAAAATGCCATTCCCTTTACATGGTGATAGGGAATGGCATTTTTGCCGTAACTCACTCCAGAGCTTTAATTCTGCTCGCGCCGGAAATCATAGACCTCATTTTCGCTGATGTCTAAAATTTTCTTACTAATCTCCACGGTATGGTTATATATAGATGAATCCTTATGTAAGACGATTAGTTCCAGACCTAAAGCAAAGGCTTACTTCGCTAATCGTGAAGAAGGCGGAATTGTTGAAACTGAAATAGAAACGAATTACTTGGGTGATTTGAGAGTTTCCACATCTCCTTAATGTGCTGTTCGGTTAATGTTATTAATGGTTATTTGGCTTTTGATTGTGTTAAATCACCCCTAGGCAGGGCTCACTGAGCGCTGTCTTTTTATTTGGTTTCTACTTAGATATTTCTCCTATCTGAGATGCTGAGGTTCACAATAAACAAGTAATCTTGCAGGGGAAAAATGATTGCCTAAAAGGTTAAAAAAGGGTTGTCATTCGACTATTCTCATGTTAAAATAAGAACATAAGTTCCCCTTTCCCGAGTTGTGTTGAGTCAACATACATTTTTCAGTAACCATCTTCCCTTCTTTTTTATCTGCAAATTGATCGTATCTTAGCTCATTCACACCTGTTGAATCCCATTTTTTTATGTCATTTTAATTCCATGTCTAATCATAAGTACTTCTCATTAACTGGGAGTTGTAGGTCGCTACTTCTCCCAGATACAGCTTAGACCTCGCACCTAGATCATAACTTATTAGGAGGCGGTTTGATGAGCATGAGTCAACCAATCGTAACAGTACCCTATGTAGAAGGAACGCAGGATTACACGGATGTCGTTCGCAGTAAGATTACAAGTCTAGAGGCATTAGGGGGAGGCATCCTTAAATTCGAGGATAACCGCAAGTATCGGTTCACTCCTGCCTCGTCGATCCTCGTACCCAATGGGGTAACTCTGAAGGGTGGGCACGCTACTCTAATTAGCTTAGAGCATCCGATTCCTAAGAAAAATCCGGCGGATCAATACGGTAATGTGGAGTCCTATTTATTTGAGAAGAACGGTGGATCAGGATTGATCGCGGAGGATTTAACATTCCACTCTACGATCTCGAACTACTGTCTCATCGCTAAGGACGTGGTGTCCCCTGAGTTCCGTCGACTCAAATTTACAGGTTGGTGGTATCCAGCTATTTGGATTCAGCACTGTAGCAATGCCCAGCTAAGTGATATATCCTATGAAACGTATGGCGGAGGTACGCTTCTGGCGTCCGCATTCGTACATGGTGGGAGTGCTACTCGACTTCGAGCTGTAGGCATTTTTGAGGGAGTCGACTTTAATGAATCGATTACTAATTTCACAGTCGTTGATTCCTATTTCAAAGATACTCGGGAAGAAGCTATAGATATTAATGGCTCATCTAAGATTCAAATCTTAAATAGTACGTTTATTAACTGTAGCACGGAGAAGAAGAATACCTCCATCCATATAACAGGAAGCAACAACGCTAAGGTAGGTCATACTACTGATGTACTTATTCAAGGGAACACTTTCATTGAGTCTGCTAGTGGGGCAGTGAGGGTGTCTCCAGGTGAGCCGACTCCATCGTTCTGTTCAAATATTCGTATCGTTAATAATGTGAGTCGAGTGTACACGGTAACGCCAAATGGTGCTCATATTAAGCTCTATGGTACGAGAGTGTCTAACGTTCTCATCGAGAACAACACTCTTGAGGGCGGTCATCGAGGCATCGATTTCGAGGCTGGTACAACAACAGGCGTAGGCTACGATTTCGTGATTCGGAACAATACGATTATCGAGGCGCTATACGAAGGTATTAATGTGCAATACCTTCATTCTCCGGTACTCGAAGGTAATAATGTCATTAGATGTGGAGTGGCGGATAAGCTTCGATTCGGAATCATGCTTCAACAGCCATTGTTAGGTACAGTAACGCTTAAATCCGGGCTTCTAACGGAAAATGCAAATGGCGGATTTGCAGCTAATGATGGAGTTAAAGTAAAGGCTATCGGTGTCAAAAGTATAGCTAACCTCACGGTTCCCTATTATAGTTCTGCAACAAGTACGTTAACTCTCGAAGGATGCATCCTAGAATAATAACTCCAGTTCTTATCCCGTATTTCTTCTAAATATGTCTTCACATGAGCGGACTTGTAGAACATCATTAATTCGTTGTTCTTAGCGTCTGTATGATGAAGAATCCTCGTGGAAATGATTGAACGTGCAAATAGGCCTAATTAAAAATGTCGTCGACCCCCAACAGTGTTTAAACCCCCGGGGATCGGCGACAATTTTTTGTTGTGTATATTCAACCATTAAAACTCGAATAAATAACAAATTCGCGGTATACTTGAATCAGTTTAGTTAATAATCAAATATAAGTTTGATTATTATAAGAGGTGGATAACATGGCAGCACAGAAACCGAAAACAACCGCAAAAGATGATGTGTGTGAAATCGTTTGTTATGACGCTGAAAAGATTAATGCCCTTAAAGGCCGCGTGTACGATCATGAAGTGCAGGGCATGGCGCAAATGTTTAAAGCACTATCCGATCCGACACGGATGAAAATGGCCTGCTTGCTTGATGAAGGCGAAGAGTTATGTGTGTGCGATATGGCGATTCTTACAGGGCAGTCGATTGCGACGACATCTCACCATTTAAGACTGATGAGGTCGCTTGGGATTGCGAAGTCGCGCAAAGAGGGTAAGAACGTATTTTACTCGCTGAATGACCATCACATTCGGATGCTCATCCAGATGACGTTGGAGCATTTGCGAGAAGAGCATTGCGAAGATACTGCTAACCATAAACACCGGTAATGAACATATAAACAGAAAGTCGTTGCGCCTTAAAAAAAGTCGCTGGCTGAGCTCAGCTTACGAACAAAGCTGAGTGCAGCCAGCGACTTTCTGTTTTTCTTTTTGCGTATCCTGACAAAAAGTGACCCTGCCTCAATTAAGCTTTAGGCAGTGCCAAGTCCCCCGGTTTAATCCAATTTCGCTTGCGTAGCAGCCAGTAGATGGGGTAGGACACGCCAATTGGAATGAGTACGTACGTAATGAACATAGCTGGAACAATAAAGCTTGGATCGTATGTAGACAGTAGTGACATGGGAGCAATTAACGAGCATATGCCAAGTCCCGCAATTTGGCTAGGTGCTTCAATCCCATATACGAGCGTTGATACAGGCCCCATGATGGCGCTAGCGATAACCGTCGGGATGACGATACGATAGTTTTTGGTGATATTGGGTAGCTGCACTTTAGGGGTGCAAATGGCTTGTACAAGCACACCGCCCAAATCATTCTCCCTAGCGGAAATGACCGCGAACCCGAAAAAATGCGCCGCGCAACCAGCGAGCGCCGCACCGCCAGCAAGCCCATCTAAATTGAGCGCAATCGCTAAGCCTGCGGATGAAGCGGGCGACAACAGCAATAGGCCCCAGACGACCGCGATGACAATCGAGCTTATAAAGGGGCTAATGCTAGTCGTTTCCTTTATAAAGCTGCCTGCCGTAAGCAGCACAGGTGAAATGACCTTGCTCAGCCATATGCCGACTACCCCGCCAACGATGATGGACGCTAGTGGAATAGCCATCATATCTAGCGGTGTTTTACCGGTCACACGTTTGCCGATGTACACCGTCAGCGTGGCCGCCAGCAATGCGCCGACAGGCTCGCCTACAGACAGGACAACGCCTGCGTCTGTTATTTTCAGCGCCCCCGCGCCTACAGTAGCCGTCATCATCGCGCTGAACACAGTGAGCATATTGGCGCCTAACATAAAGGCAATTCCGACCCCAATGCTCGGGGCCATGAGCAACTTCGTCACCGTGCCAATTTGCACGAATGATGCTGAGCCGCTAAGCTTGCCTATGCTTTCAATAAGCAAGCCAATCCCAATCGTAATGAAAATAGCTTGTGCAATCCCGTTTGAAGCTTTAAAAACACGTGTAGCGATGTATTGTTTATATTCCGGTCTCATGTGCATACCTCACTGTTCTATCGTGCTCGCTCATATGTTGCCGAAGTGTGTCGACCGAAGTATATCAGCTTGGCGATAGACCTAGTATGCACAAAATATGGTTGAAATCCAAGTCGCAATATATCGAACTTTCAGCTTGTTTGAAAATGGTGAACGTCTACATTAAAGCTTAGTGGCGGCAAATCGCAGTCGTCTATAATCCGCAATCCACCCGCCATTACGAAAGAGCTGCGGTCTGCATCGATCAGCAACTCTCGCAAATAACTGTTCTTTTTCCTTATAACTAAGCTTCAAATCCACCAAAAAGTCGCCGGCAAAGCTGTCTAACCAATCATGCAAACCTTGCTCGCCATCCATCAACGCAGTCGGTCGATCAAAATGAACCGCGTACAACACACGAAAGCCTTGCTGCTCCAGCAAGCTGCTATATTGTCCAAGCGTGGGGAAATACCACGGACATTTGCCCGTAACATCTATGCCGTACATTTCATTCACGGCATTAACAACGCCCTCATAAATTGTTGCAACATTACCGTGACCTCCAAGCTCAGCTACAAAACGACCACCCAAAACAAGTGCTTTCCATACGTTCGCAATGACAGCTTGTGGCGCGTTCATCCAGTGGAGCGCGGCATTTGAAAATACCGCGTCATATTGTTCACCCGTCAGCGCCTGCTCCGCATCTGCAACGAAAAATGCCTCGCGCGGATACTTCTTCCGAGCAGTCTCAATCATCGAAGCTGAATAATCGACACCGTGCACAGTCGCTCCACTTGCGGCAATGAGCGACGTTAAGTCACCTGTTCCACAGCCTAAGTCCAAAATGCGTTCACCTGCTTGGGGTTGCAGCAAGTCCACTACACTTTTTCCATAATCTGAAACGAACTGCAGCTTATCATCATACAAATTTGCTTTCCATTCGTTTAAAGACGCCATTGAGCACCTCCGATATAGTCGTACATCTCTTACATTCATTATGTAACAGAACTTTTTATTACTTAAATATATAAAATCTATTTACTTAATAGATAAAAACTATTAAGATTCTGCAAATCACCCAAACAACTTCCAGAAAGCGACGTTACTATGCATCGTGTCACAAAATTAATACGTTTTTTTGTCAAAAGAAATGGAAAATTGACGCGCTATCCATTAAATTAAAACTAGGGCAATTTTATTTTAAAAAATATAGATTAAAGAGGTGACCTAATTTGGCAAAGCAAACTCGTACATCATCAAAGCATAGCGGAAAAAAGGGCAACAACAAAATGGTGCTCATGCTATTTCCTGTCATACTTGTCGTACTAATCGGAGCTTTATTCTTTTTAAATAAGGAATCCGAGCAGCAAGAACAAACGCAAGCCCAGCAAAATGCTCCTGCGGTGAATTTGGACTTAACAGGGCAGCCGACATTGGGTGCAGCAGACGCGAAAATTAACATCGTTGAATTCGGAGACTACAAATGCCCGGCTTGTAAAAGTTGGGACGCTGAAATGTATCCGAAGCTGAAAGCAGATTTTATTGATACAGGCAAAGCGAAGTTCACATTTGTGAACAATCCATTCTTAGCTCCTGATTCACAGACAGCGGCAGTGGTAGGCGAAGCAGTGTTTAAACAAAACCCAGAAGCGTTCTGGAAATATCATCATGAGCTTTACAACTCTCAAGGTAACCCGGGCAGTGAGTGGGCGACAAAAGAGTATTTGCTAGATGTTGCGAAGCGCGTAGCTCCTGAGTTGGATCTGAATGCAATCGG
The DNA here is from genome assembly GCF_021223605.1 of Paenibacillus sp. 481. Lineage (NCBI taxonomy): Bacteria > Bacillati > Bacillota > Bacilli > Caryophanales > Paenibacillaceae > Paenibacillus > Paenibacillus sp. 481. The sequence goes on along the minus strand of NZ_CP075175.1, from coordinate 1,845,539 downwards.
ACAAGCTGTAGATCAGAAATCGATGGATAGCGAGATTACGAAAGATCTAGGCATCGTGCAGCAGGGTGGCGTTAAAGGTACACCGAGTGTTATCGTAAACGGTAAGCTGTACACAGGCGAGTACAATAATTACAACAGCTTGAAAGCATTTATTGAAGCAGCTGAATAGGTAGGGGTAGCAAGGAGAAGCAAGGAGAAGCAAGGAGAAGCAAGGAGGGGAATCATGTCTTTCATCCGCCAATACGCATTGTACTTCGCTTGGATTGTAGCGCTGGTAGCGACCAGTGGAAGCCTGTATATGAGCGAAATTTTACTGTTCGAGCCGTGCAAGCTTTGCTGGGTGCAGCGTATTTTTATGTATCCGCTCGTTCTACTGCTGGGCATTGCCGCCTACAGAGACGACAAAGAGATCGTACGGTATACATTGCCGCTCACTATCGTGGGTGGGGCAGTAGCTATTTACCATTACATGGTGCAAAAAGTGCCAGGTATGGCAGAGTCATCACCTTGCCAAATGGGAGTGCCGTGTAACTACGATTATTTAGATTGGTTTGGTTGGATCACGATTCCATTGCTAGCGTTCGTCGCATTTTTACTCATCACGATCTTGCTGCTCATTGCTCGTAAAGACGAACCACATGCATAACAAAAGGATTAACGACTGACCAGATCGCAACGATTTGCTCGAAACGATCTGGTCAGTTTTTTCTTGATTTCGCATGGGGGAGAGATAGAGATGAAATTCGGATTGCAAAAAAAAATGGTGCTCGGTATGTTTGTCGTTTCGTTAGTCACGTATGGGACGAGTAGTTTGTTTATTTTTGTGTTGAAGCCTTATATTGCCCCGAACATGAACGACACGTTGTATGATATGTTAGTCTTGTTTAAGGGCGTATTTTGGACATGTCTGTTAAGTTGGCTCGCTGCACGTATTATCGTAAAGCCGCTTATTCAATTGACGAAGGCAGCTAATGATGCTGCACAAGGCAATTTGCATGTCAGTTTACCGACCTATAAGCAAAATGATGAGATTAAAGTGTTAACCGAGTCGTTTGGTACGATGATTGGCAACTTGCGGCATATGATTGCTGAAATTCAGAGCAGTGTCGATATTACGACAAGCAATACGGTGTCACTGAGCCAAGCGATGACGCATGCGGCTACTCAAATTGAACAAATTTCCCGAACAGCTGAGCATATGAACGAAGGTGCTGAGCGACAGGCGAATTGGACGTCAGAAACGATGTCGACCGTTGAGCATATTCATGCTTCTGCTATTACGGTACAGGAGCGTGCAGAGGCGACGGAACGCATGACGTCAAATATGTTGAAAACGCTTGCGGAGAGCGAAGACATTTTGCGCTCGATTATTGGGGGCATGCTGAAGGCTGCGGTGTCGGGGCAGCAATCGATCGAACAGGTGCAGCGCTTGAATGACCAAGCGGGGCAAATCGGTAGCATATCGGTAACGGTACGCGAAATTGCCGATCAGACGCATTTGCTCGCTTTGAATGCTTCAATTGAAGCGGCGCGAGCGGGTGAGCAGGGAGCGGGCTTCGCGGTTATCGCTTCGCAAGTTCGCAAGCTAGCTGAGCAAAGTGCGTTGGCAGTTGACGACATCAACGAGCGAATCGTGCACATGCAAGCACAGGTGGAGCAAGCTGTGCAACTGATTACGTCGCAAGTGAAATCGGTTAGCGCCGAAGCGGAGAAAGAGGATGCTGCCACAGGGGCGTTGGCCACGATTGCAGATGTGACGAAGCAGGCGTCACAAGCGGTCCAGTTTATTGCTGAAGCGGTGAGTGAGCAAACGGAACAGTTTGCGACTACGCTTGAGCGGACAAGACAGATGACCGAAGTGGCAGGCGAAATTGCTGCCGGTACACGACAAGTGGCGAGTGCTACGCAAGAGCATACCGCCGTTATGGAGGAGATGGCTGCTTCATCTGAAATATTGCGCAGTCAATCCGATCGACTTCGAGAACAGACTCAAGTGTTCAAATAGGTGTATAACGCACTACACGTAGTACATGCACTTCACGTACTAAATGCATTACACGTACTAAATGCACTACGCGTTGAGCAAAGCAATTCATGTCTTAGGTGCCGATTCATGGGGGAGCTATGGAGGACGACAAATACAAGAAGATAGTCGAAGCAGCAAAACTGTACTATTTGCACGACTACAGTCAGCAGGAAATTGCTAGTCAGCTTCACATATCCCGACCAACCGTGTCACGCCTGCTCCAGCAGGCTAAAGAAGAAGGGATTGTGCAAATTCAAATTATTGATCGCTGTGAAGACAGCAAACAGCTTGAATTTGATTTGCAGCACAAGTTCGGTCTACAAACCGCAATAGTCGCTCCTGGGCTGCTGCATGATGAACATCTGATTATGCAGCACTTAGGCAAGCTTGGTGCTGAGTATTTGCATCAGACGATTAAAGACGGTGACATTATCGGCATTACTTGGGGAAGAACGTTGTACCAAGTGGCGTCTTCTTTAAAGAAAAAGACAATGGTGAAAAATGTGCAGCTTGTCCAGTTAAACGGTGGGGTCAGCCATTCGGAGCAGCAAACGTATGACTCCGAAACGCTGCATCTATTCGGCCAAGCCTTTAACGCGGCCTCCTATCATCTACCACTGCCGGCTATAGTTGATCATGTTGTCGTTAAGCAGGCGATTGAAGCGGATCGACATATTCGCAAGCTGCTCGATATGGGGAAGCAAGCGAATATTGCCGTCTTCACGGTAGGCGTTCCGCTGATCGGCAATTTGTTGTTTCAGGTGGGTTACCTCGCTGAGCAAGAGATGGAGATTATTTCAGAGCAGGCTACCGGCGATATCGCAGCTCGTTTCTTTAATGTAGAAGGCCGTATTTGCCACGAACCGTTAAATGCACGTACGATTGGCATTGAGCTTGAAGAGTTGAAGCATAAAGAAAAGTCTATCCTAATCGCTGGCGGTGCATCCAAAGTCGATGGCATAAAGGGAGCGTTACACGCGAAGTATGCAAACGTCCTTATTACCGATCAATTAACAGCACAAATGTTATTGCAACCCGTATAAGTTGTACAAAAATATATTCGTTATAAAAAAGAGGAAATCACGGGATACTGTCTCTAAGTGATTTTCTTTTTTTTACGATTGCTTACTTCGAACCTCGCAAAAAGAAAACGCACACATTTACATTTGTTCACAGAATAAAGATTTAAACTAAGCTAAATTGGCGTAAAAATCCAATAAAATTTGTGAAATGGAAATAAAAACAATGAAAAAAGCTATGAAACAAATCAATTTTGACTAAACTTAAAATTTTTTTAATATTAGCGTGTCATTTGTTCATAATGAGGTTTACAAAGGTTCAGTCGCTTGTTATAGTCAAGCTATAAAAAAACAACACAAGCTTAATTGCAAACGTTTAAAATATGTGTACAACAGGAGCTGGAGAACTTATGTTAAAGTATCTATTCGTCATTGCAGGCTTATTGCTCGTATTCGTGCTTGGATACGCAATCAGCAGCAATCGTAAAGAAATTCGATACAAATCAATCTTTGCAATGCTAGCTGCACAGGTCGTAATTGGATTTGTCGTTATGAATACGCAAGTCGGTATTACCGTTATTTCAGGTGTTGCCCACGTATTTGACAAGCTAGTGCAGTTCGGTATAGGTGGCGCTAATTTCGTGTTTGGTGGGCTTCAAAATGAAAACGCTATCCCTAACTTTTTCATCACAGTATTGTTGCCGATTATCTTTATCTCGGTACTGCTCGGAATTTTGAACTACGTTAAAATTATGCCTTTCATCATTAAATATGTTGGTATGGGCTTGAGTAAGCTAAATGGCATGGGTAAGTTGGAGAACTATGTAGCTGTATCTTCTGCTTTGCTTGGACAATCGGAAGTATTCCTTACAACTAAAGAGCAATTGGATCATGTATCTAAGCAGCGCTTGTACACATTGTGTACGTCGGCGATGAGTGCGGTAAGTATCGCAATCGTTGGTGCTTACATGACAATGTTGCCACCGAAGTACGTTGTAGTTGCAATTTTGTTGAACATCTTCTCTGCGTTGATCGTAGCGAACTTGATTAACCCATACAAATTGAAGCCAGAAGAAGATGTGGCTGTATCAGCTGTTGACGAAAACAAGCCAAAAGAGTCCTTCTTCCAAATGATCAGCGAAAGCATCATGGACGGTTTCAAAGTTGCAATTATCGTTGGTGCGATGTTGATCGGTTTTATCGCATTGATGAACATGATCAACTTCTTGTTTGAAGCTATTTTCCAAATTTCGTTCTCAAATGTACTCGGTTACATCTTTGCACCAATCGCATTCGTTATGGGTATTCCTTGGGATGAGGCAGTTCGTGCTGGTGGTATTATGGCGACGAAGCTCGTTACTAACGAATTCGTAGCGATGATGGACTTCCAAAAGATCGCTGGCAGCTTGTCTGAGCGTACAGTCGCTATCGTATCTGTATTCTTGGTAAGCTTCGCGAACTTCAGCTCCATCGGTATCATTACAGGTTCCGTTAAAGCGTTGAACGAAAAACGCGGTGACCAAGTTGCTCAATTCGGACTTAAATTGTTGTTCGGTTCGACACTTGCGTCTGTATTGTCCGCAACACTTATTGGTCTGTTCTTGTAGAATATAGAGGAACGTTATACAATAATATTTTACCGATAAGGGGGATTTTAAAATGAATGTAGAAAAAATGGCAGCGATGATTGATCATACATTGTTGAAAGCTGATGCTTCTAAAGAAGCTATCATCACATTGGCGCAAGAGGCGAAGGAGCACCGTTTCGCATCCGTATGCGTAAACCCTGCAAACGTAAAGACAGCTTATGAGGTGTTGAAAGACACGCCAGAAGTTAAAGTTTGTACGGTAATCGGATTCCCGCTTGGCGCTTCTACACCAGAAGTAAAAGCATTCGAAACAGCAAATGCGATTGAAAATGGCGCGACAGAAATCGATACAGTTATTAATATCGGTGCGTTGAAAGACAAGCTGGACGAGCTTGTTGAGCGTGACATTCGCGTAGTTGTTGAAGCAGCTAAAGGCAAAGCGATCGTAAAAGTTATTATCGAAGCTTGCTTGCTGACAGAAGAAGAAAAAGTACGCGCTTGCGAACTTTCCGTTCGCGCTGGTGCTGACTTCGTAAAAACGTCTACAGGCTTCTCGACAGGCGGCGCAACGGTGGAAGACATCGCGTTGATGCGCAAAACAGTCGGTCCTGATATCGGCGTTAAAGCTTCTGGCGGCGTACGTAGCCGTGAAGACATGCTGGCAATGGTTGCTGCGGGCGCAAGCCGTGTTGGCGCAAGCTCCGGTGTTGCAATCGTAAAAGGCGAGCAATCTAACTCGAAATACTAATATAGACGGAGCCGGACAGCAGTGGGGCATTTCCCCGCGAGCTGTCCGGCTTTTTTTAACCACTGTGTTATCCTTCTGCTTGTTACACTTCTTTATCTCCATGCAGCGAACCGATATATTGAATGCCTGTAAAAATACAATCCCATAACTCTTTATTTCCCTCCGTATATAACGGAGTCTGAATCGCGCACACGTTCGGAATGTTCCAGTCATTTTCAAACACGACATAATGATGGGTATCATTAATGAGTAGGACGTGAAATTGATGTTTTACAAATGAAGAAAGCACGCTTTGCAGCTCTAAGGCTTCTTCGTAAGATCCCTTGGTTCTTACAAATAATAGGCATTGTGCGTGCTCAAGCATTGTATAAAAACGGTGTATACGACGATTGATTTTCTCCCTAAAGGCCGGATAAGTAACAAGCTGATGATGAGGATTTTCTGCTACTTTAAAATCATGGCCAGAAATCATATTGTACATCGTGTCTTTAACTAGCAATTTCGTGCCGTTGTCATGATAGTCAATTACTCTCATATGTTGAAGCTCCATATAACTAGCAAAACGATTACGCAGCAGCATACTGACATTAGCTAACGTATCCGTCTTTACCCAATCCAGCACTCCGCTATATGGCCGTAAGCCGTAATCAATCAATTTTCCTGAAGTGAAGCAGCGATCCCCTAGACTAAATACGGCGTCATAAGTTCGTTTTAATTGAGCAAGCCGCATACAATCTCCTCCGACAACGTTATATTACTATCATATGAAGATGAATACGTACTTGCTTGGTTCCAAAGGAGATTCAGGCCTTATTTATTTAAAAATCATTTTTGTAGTATCCTAAAAAATAACATTCAGTTATGATAAATAAAAACAACCGTTTACTCGAAAGGGGATATTTTCCGTGTATGAGGTATCGTAGCCTAATGACTGTGGGAATGATTGTGACTTCAATTACGATCTTATTCACTGCCTGTACAAATGAAAGTGCAACGATGAATACTTCAGAAATGAAGCCTCGTAAACTTACAGCACAAAAATGGAAGAAGAAAGTATGGATCGTCACACACGATTTAAGTATGAAGTATCCTGATGAGTTCGATGAGAATGACAATCCTTATTTGAATTATATTGAGGATCATACGGAGTTGGATATCGAAATCATACACCCGTCTCCGATCAGTTATGAAAAAACGATCAACAGATATTTTTTATCAGGCCGTGTACCGGACATGATGAGTATTCATTCTTCAGCGTTCTTATCACGTTATGTACATGAAAATAAATTAATGCCATTAAATGAATTACTTGATCGGTATGGCCCCCATTTAAAGGCGGCAATCCCTCAACAGGTGTGGGATAAAGTTAGCAAGAACGGTCTTATTTATGCGATTCCTTCTTTAAATGAAACGAGAGGCCATGATGTCCTATTTGTCCGCAAAGATTGGCTACATACGCTCGGGCTTCAACCTCCCCAAACCTTAGCTCAAATGGAGCAGGTCATTCGGGCTTTCTCAACACAAGATCCCGATAGGAACGGATTACGAGATACTTATGGATTTGCTATGATGCCATATTTAAGGTACACGAGTCCGATTCTAGGGGCATTCGGCATTCAGTTAGACCATTGGGTCATTCGTAATGATAAGCTAGTATTTGCAAATATACAGCCAGAGATGAAGGAAGCAGTAGCTTTTTTGGCGCAGCTATATCAAGAAGGGATGATTAGTCCAAGTTCCCTCTTATACGATTTTAAGACGAGTTATAATGAACTCATTATTAAACCTGGCAAAGTAGGGATGTTCGTCGGGGATTGGTTTGAAACACGAGCAGCTATTGCACAGCATAAGGAAGTAGAGCCAGATGCGGAGTGGATAGCAATCGACGCTCCAATCGGGAAGAATGGACAGAGAGGTACATATGAGTTACCCGAAATATGGGGATATCAAGTGATTCCGAAAGATAGCAAGAAAGCCGCTGAAGTAATCCGCATGCTCGACTTTATCGTGGGTGAGGGTAAGCATGTGCTCGAATATGGCTTTAAAGATGAGATATGGAATGAAGAGAGCGGCAACCTAGTGACTAATTTCAAAGCGCATGATAAACATGCTTATCGAGGCATTTACTCGAAATTAGTCAAGACCAATGATCGTAGAGTACTCAAGGAGAGACTTCATTCCCTAGGTGAACAATACCAGTTGTATGAGAATGTGCTTCAAGCAGAAAAGCATGTAATGAGGAATGCGTTTGAGGGTTGGCCCACGCGTTCGATGTATATGAACAATCCACAACTTGATGAGCTAAAGGTTATGTTCAATGATATGATAATGGGCATTCAGCCATTAGATTATTTTGATGAGTATGTTAAGCGTTGGAATGGGTTGGGCGGAAAGAGCATGACAACAGAAGTGAATGATTGGTTTGAGACAGTTCAAAGCGAGGGAGGACGATGAAGCTAGCTTGTTGGTTGTATCAACAATATACGAAGAAAACCCAATTTCGTTTAACCATTTATTTTTTAATCGTGTTACTTCCACTGGTGACAGTAAGTTTGATTGCGAACTTATACTCGCGCGATATCGTCTTAAATCAAGCGATGAATCGTGGGCAAGATAACTTGAATGTCGTCTCCATGAATATGGATATGTCTATGCATAAGATGGAGAACTACATCGCGATTATCGCGGATAATCAGATGTTGATGCAACGCATAAAATTATTAGACTCGCAATTAACTCCTTCTATGTTAACTAACCTAAATGAAATTACTACCGTATTGTCAGACTATATCACATCGGACAATCCGATTTCACAAATATCGTTATACCATAATCAATCAGGCATGCTTATCTCCACCAAACATGGGCCGAAGGCTGTAACGGAGAGAGAAGTAAGGGCGTGTTTAGAACAGATTGCTTCCCGTTCACAGGGCAATCCTATTTTTATACACTCGAAAGAGCGCATATGTGGAAAGCAAACTTTTGGGGGAGTTACAGGTACCAATTCCGTATCTTTAGTAAAAACAATAGACTTTAACAATCCTGATCGAGCCCCATATATACTTGTAATCACCATTAGTAAGACAGAAATTAGGTATTTACTTGAATCATTTTTAGTGGACGAATATGCAAGTGTAGAATGGATTGCTAAGGATGGTACCCGCATTGCCAAAGTGGATAGCAGTGGGGGAGAAGCAGAGTCAGCATTTATACATAAAAAACCTTACTTAACGATTAAAAGTGCTTCAGAAGATTATTTATGGCAATTGGTTATGCTTCTACCGCTTGAAAGTATGTTGAAAGAAACCGAAAGGGTTCATTTGTACACGTATGCGATTATAGGAATTAGCATTTTGTTATCGATCACAATTGCTTGGAGTGTGTATACTCGTATCGCATCGCCCCTGCAAACACTCTCTGGTGCAATGAAGCAGCTAAGACTGGGCAACTACGACTATCGCCTACAAACGGATCGGCAAGATGAGTTTGGCTATTTAATGCATGCATACAATGAGATGGCGCAGCAGCAGAAGCACTTAATTCAGGATCATTATGAGCAGCAGTTAATGCTTGCGCATGCGGAGCTTAAATTTTTGCAGTCGCAAATAAACCCTCACTTTTTGTATAACACGCTTGATTCTATATATTGGACAGCTAAAAATTATGATGCAGAAGAAATTAGCGATATGGTTATTCATTTATCTCGATTTTATAGGCTCAGCCTAGACAAAGGGGAAGAAACGGTCACAGTCGAACAGACATTTTCCCACATGCATGACTATATCCGCATTCAACAAATTCGTTTGCTGGATAGCTTTCAGGTCGAGTATGACATTGCTGAAGATAGCAAGATGTTACCGGTATTAAAGTTGTTGCTACAACCGCTTGTCGAAAATGCGATTATACATGGCCTTGTAAGGGATCAGCAGGATGCAAGGCTGCTTCTTACGAGTAACATAAGCAATGAGTATTTGTTGCTAGCTGTAGAGGATAACGGGATCGGCATGAGTGTAGAGCGGCTGCGCTACATTCAATCCGAGTTGGGTTCCATCCATAAGAACAAAGATAAGCCATTATCGCTGGTACAGATGAATACGCAAGATTTATATGGGCTTCGTAATGTCCTTTCTAGAATGAAGCTGGTATACGGGGAAGAGGCTTCTTTGATGCTCAATAGTAAAGAAGAACAAGGAACAATTGTCACGCTATGCATCCCGATTACGAACTGTCGGCAAAAATATTCTTGGAGTGCGGAGCATGTACAATGCGGCTTGGTTGACGATGGAAATTGACCGAGGGGGGACGAGATGATGAATCTGTTGATCGTAGAAGATGAAATTCGTTTGCGGAATAGCCTAGCCTACCACATACCTTGGGAAGAGCATGACATTGAGGTCGTAGGAATGGCTGCTAACGGATTAGAAGCACTTCAACTCGTAGAACGAAAGATGCCTGATATTGTTATCCTCGATATTCAGATGCCGGAGATGGACGGGCTAACCTTGGCACGCCTTGTTCATGAGCGTGATAAATATATCAACATCATCATATTAACAGGGCATGATGATTTTTCTTACACACAAGCTGCGGTTGAGCTTGGTATTTTTAAATATTTGCTGAAGCCTGCAGGAGAATCAGAAATTTTGCAAACCGTACTGGAGGCAGCACAGCAATATCGAAATGATCTGGCGGAGCGGCAAAATCAAGCGTCGCTGCGGGACAAATGGCATTGCCATTTGCCATGCTTGCAGAACAATTTCCTTTTAAATGTGTTGCGCGGCCATTATGTTCCCGAACAAATATGGAGTTTGAATGCGGAGCTGGGGGTTCATTTAGAGCGGGATTATCGTTATGCCGCCGTTGTGATCGATTTGGACGAGTACCCGAACATTGAGCGTGAGAGCAAAGGGGATGCAGCTACTTTGCAATTCAAGCTGACGAATGTAGTCGAGCAATTATTGCTTGATGAGCAGTGTTGGATAAGCGTGAGTCGACAAGGTGCGGTCAATGTTATGTTTCCGATTCGATTCGAAGAGGATGAAAATAAGGCCATGCTGCGCATTCATACTATCGTCTCCAAATTGCTTTCGAATATCGGAATCTGCCTAAACATGATGGCCAGTGCGGGGATTTGCGGGACTATCGGGCCGATAGAACAGCTAGGGAAGAGCTATGAGGAAGCATGTGCTGCGCTGCAAAAACGGCAAATATACGGTGGAGGTATTGCAATTCCGTATCAGGTGCTGGAAACCGCGCTACCTTCCCATGAGGTGCTTGAGCTTTGTTCTGAAAAAGAGTTGGAAATGGCTTTGTTGACAGGTGATAGAGACAAGGCTATACATGTGTTTACTACGGTGTGGGAACAAGCGTTGGACAAGCTGGATTCTCTGGAGCTGATGCAGGAGCAGGTGATGTATTTATGCAGCATCTTTATTATTGTCATTCGAAAGCAAGGCTGGATGGTAAAAGAGGTAACAGATGAGCATTTTGTATTTTTGCAAAATATACATGTTGGTACGACGCGGGAGCAAATTTATGGCAGCTTGAGGGGAACCGTAGAAAGTATAATTGCTTACACCGAGTTGAGCGGAAAGGCGGTTAATCACCGCACCATTCGTACGATTCTCGATATGATCGAAGAGGGATTGCAGGAGGAACTTACCCTCCATATGATCGCGGATCGACTGTTCGTTAATGCTTCTTATTTAAGTCGTCTATTTAAACAAGAGACAGGTAAATCGTTCTCAACTTATGTGTTGGAGCGGAAAATGGAGCGGGCTAAGCAATTATTGCTGAACGGTGCTTTAGTGTACGGTGTGGCCAATCAAGTCGGGTATCGCGATGTGAGTTACTTTACAAAGGTGTTCCGTAAATATTGGGGGATAACACCGGGGAGTGTAAAGGCGTAAGAGGATCGATATATACGAATGGAGGTATTTTGCATGTTGAATCGTACTACTTATCATGTAATAAGAAAAATAAGCTTGGTGTTGATACCGCTTCTCTTGCTGGCGTCTTCTTCCTCTGTATTTGCATCACTTGACGATAGAGCGAGTACGGTTATTTCGCAAGAGCGGTCTCCTCTGCAAAATGTAGCGTATGGAAAGAGCTATACGCTTGAAACTCCGTATCCACTGGACAAACATTTTAGTTTAATGGAGCAAAAATATGCTGATGACGGGGGCCGGCAGTTAACCGATGGCGTGTTCGGAGGGTTAGATTATAACGACACAGCCTATGTAGGACGGCTGCGGCAGGCAGCACGCATCGTTACACTTGATTTAGGACACGGTGCATCGATAGAGCAGATTAAGCTAAGCTTGCTACAAGATAGCGGGTCAGGTATTTATTTTCCTTCGTATATGGATGTGAGTCTGTCTGTTAATGGACAAGATTGGGAGCAGATGGAGCGCGTTACGAATCAACTTCCTAATACGGATAAGGTGAAGCGCAAGCAGGTGCTTACCGTTTCAGGTAAAGATACCGTGGCCAAATATGTAAAAATCGTGTTGCCAGTTGAGGTGTTTATTTTTATAGATGAAATTGAAGTGAGTGGCCGTAATGACATGCAGGGCAGGGTACTAGTTCCTTCGTTAGTGCCCGAGAAGCCGCAGCTGAATTACCCTGCGAAGGGAGCGCCTCAAGTGGGCGGGATTCATAATGAGGTGCTTATTTTTACAGGGGAATGGAAATACAATCCGAGTGACTGGATTTCCTTTACGAAGGAAGACTTTGAGCCGTATGTCACTTACGTCACGTATGGTGCTGATCATACAGAGCGCGTACAAGACTTTATGTTTGATGGATTCGTGTTTCTTCCATATGACTCTCTTAATGATGGTACAGGCTATATGCCGTCCGCTCGCAAGCCGACGAGTAAGCAGCACTTTGAGTTATTTTTAAATCGTTTGTTTCGTGAAGACAAGGAGCTTGGAGCTTTAAATGAAGCCGTGAAGGAAGCGAAGCGAGCGCTACCCGAGAAACCATACGAAGCAAAAGTTGTACTTACCATCCCACACCCACGACCTGACCAGAATGATTTTGGAGACGTAGATGGGGATGGCATTAGTGAGAACCTTAATCCTGAACAGGTCGGGGAAGCGGAAGCATTGCGCAATCGATACAAGGTTATGAAATGGTATATCGATGAAACGTTAGCGCGGTGGGAGCAGAGAGGTTACAGCGATCTGAAGCTGGTATCATTTTATTGGCATAATGAATCCATTCCCTCTTTTTTAGCAGGCAATGATCAGGAACTATTAAAGCTAACGGGGGAGTATATTCGGTCTAAGGGCTTAACGCTGCAATGGATTCCATTTTATTTTGCTTCGGGTTGGGATAACTGGAAAGAGTATGGGTTTGATGCGGCTTTTATGCAGCCGAATTATATGTTTGGGGCAGACGCACAAACGGATCGTTTGGATACGATAGCTCAAGCTGCACGGTCAGCAGGGATGGGCGTCGAAATAGAGTTGGAGGATAAGATTTTGGAGAATGAGGCTCTACGGCAGCGGTATTATGCTTATTTAAGTAAAGGCGCAGAGCACGGATATATGCACAGCGTAGGTGTATATTATCAACAGGTGAAGACGCTTATGAAAGCAGCGCGCTCAGTGGATCCGATCCAGCGTGAAGTGTACGATCGAACTTATCAATACATGAAAGGCATCTATAAGCCTTAGTATACGCCTTAGCGCTGTAGTGCCAATATATAAAAGTAAAAGGCTGTCCATTCTTAAACCAACGGTTAAATGAATGGACAGCCTTTTATTCAACTTGCAATAGACCATATGGCAGCTTAAGAAATCGGTGCTGGATCTTGGCCAACAGCAAATGCGCCCGCCTCCGTCTGGACTTGCGCTTCAGTACTGTAGACGGGACTCGCTTCAGACCATTCCTCTTCAGTCGGCTTTCCTATCGTGTGGACCACGAATTCCACGACAGCTTCCTCGTATTGCTGCTTATTTACACAGTAAGCGACAGCATGCTCTGCGCCTTCAATGAGCAGTAGCTTCTTAGGGCCTTGCTTGATATCGTACATCCGCTCGCTCATGTACGTAGGTACATATTTATCTGCTGCACCATGCACGAACATAATGGGCAGATCGCTTTCAGCAATCGCTCTTTCAGGACTTACATCCTGCATACGAAAACCTGCCTTACGATGAAGCAAGCGATCGATTAGCTTCAAAAATGGCCATGTCGGCATATGGTTCAGCTTCGAAATCTGGTATTTAAGTAGCGTCGTTAAGTCGGAATAAGGGCAGTCGGCAATGACAAAGCGTACTTGCGGAGAATGAATCGATACATATTCAAGTACGGTGCCTCCTCCTAACGACTGTCCGTGTAATCCAATGACAGCCTGTTCACCTTTACGCGCTATAATCCAGTCGACCCAAGCTTGAATGTCGTACTTTTCATAATAGCCGTATGTCGTGTATTCGCCTTCGCTTTGTCCATGGCGACGCTGATCCACGAGCAGGACGTTAAATCCTTGGCGGAAAAACATATCCATAAACTGCGCTGACCAAGTTAAAGCGGACGTGTAGCCATGTACAATCACGATTGTTCGTTTGGAATGAGGATACTTTTCGACATAATAGCCATGCAGCTTTAAGCCATCACGACTATACACGTACACTTGCTCTTTTTTACAATCATCGAACTGCTGCTTGCTAAAAATGTTGCATTGCTCCAAGATGTTCAGACACATTTCATACGTAGATTTCTTCATTCTTGTTATTTGATTCAGGCCATATTGTGGAACAAGCCATAACAATAACAGGATGATAAGTAAGACTCCAGCTCCGATCCAAGCTACCATAAAAACAACCCTCCGTTTTGTTTGTTTACACGAATAGGTACTTGCCAGTACTTGTGGTTCTAAGCTTTATTTTACACGAAAAGCAGAGCCAACACGCATAGGAGCACCTAGCAATATTTAATTATTATTTGGTAGCATATTTTTTATTCAGGCAAAAAAGGTTAAACTTACAAGTCTAAAACGAGTACTTAGCCCTGTGTCGCATTTAGGCGAAAATCGTTTATAATGATTAGATGTATGCATTCATGTACAAGCCTGATAGTAGTTGGGGCTGATCATTGTTTTATTTCGTTATGATTTAGCAGCAGGCCATGACTAACAACAATAACAACGACTAACCTTGAAACAAATTTAACGTTAACCTACAAATATTTACTTACGTAATAGCGAAGGGATTTGGAAACATGTGTGGTATTGCAGGTATATTGCAATTTAACGGGGAACAACCGTCTGAGCATATTATTAGCAGCATGATGGACCTCATTCATCATCGGGGACCAGATGATGCGAAACTGTGGATTGGAGACCGCGTCGGACTCGGTTTTCGCCGCTTGTCGATTATCGACGTTGCTGTAGGGGCGCAGCCGCTGAGCAATGAAGATGATTCCGTCTGGATTATTTTCAACGGAGAAATTTATAACTACATGGAACTGCGTGAGGATCTAATTTCGCGGGGGCATCAATTTAAAACACATGCGGATACGGAAGTTATTATCCACTTGTATGAAGAGTATGGTGCGAACTGCGTGCATCATTTGCGCGGGATGTTTGGCTTTGCGATTTGGGATCGTAACAAGCAGGAGATGTTCATTGCACGTGACCATTTTGGTATTAAGCCTCTTTATTATTATATGGATGATGAGAAGTTTATTTTCGGCTCTGAAATTAAAAGCTTGTTAGCTGCGGGCGCGGCTCGACAGTTGAATATGAACAGTCTGTACAACTATTTGACGTTCCAATACGTACCGGACCCGAATACGATGTATGCGGGCATCCATAAGCTGCCGCCAGCGCATACGATTACGATTCCGTTTGAGGGCAAGCCAACGATTCAGAAGTACTGGGACCCGATGTTCGATCCGGTGGATCGTCCGTTGTCGCAAGTACTTGAAGAAATTCGCGATGTGATGCGCGATTCGGTTGAGCATCATTTGCATAGTGAAGTGCAGCGCGGCTGCTTCTTGTCGAGTGGTATCGACTCGACGATTACATCTACGATGATGCGCGGTTTTGAGCCGATTAAGACGTTTAGTGTCGGCTTTGAAGGTGCGAACAATGAGACGATTATTGCGCGTGATACAGCGCGTCAAATTGATACGGAGCATTATGATCGCATCATCACGCAAGAGATGTATTTTGATGCGGTTCCGCGTGCGATCTGGCATTTGGATGAGCCGATTGCGGACCCTTCAGCAATCGCGCTGTATGAAGTAGCGCGTTTGGCGAAGGAACATGTTACGGTCGTTCTGTCCGGTGAAGGCGCGGACGAGCTGTTCGGCGGCTATCGTATTTACAACGAGCCGAATTCGCTGCGCTACTTGGATTGGATGCCGGATGGCATGAAACGCACCGTTAATCAATTGGTGCGCAAAATGCCGTCTTTCTACGGCAAGAACTATTTGCTGCGCGGTACGACACCGCTCGAAGAGCGCTTCTTGGGCAACGCTAACATCTTCACGGACGATGCGAAGGTATCGTTGCTACGCGCGAGTGCGGATCAGCTTGCGTCATTTACGAAGCCGTTCGATATTGCGCGTACGTACTATGATCGTACGCAACACCTCGATCCGGTATCGCGTATGCAGTACATCGACATGAACTTGTGGATGCCTGGCGACATCTTGATGAAGGCGGATAAGTTGACGATGGCGCACTCGTTGGAGCTGCGCGTGCCGTTCCTTGACCGCAAGGTGTTTGATGTTGCGCGTCGCATTCCGATGAAGTACCGCATTGCGGAAGGTACGACGAAATTCGCGCTGCGTAAAGCGATGGAGGGCATTATTCCGGACTCGATCCTGCACCGTCCGAAGCTTGGGTTCCCTGTACCGATGCGCGATTGGTTGCGCACGGAGCGGGCTAACATCATGTGGGAAGAGTTGTCCGCTAGCGGCATCGACCACATCTTTAACTTGAGCGCAATTGAGGATATGTTCGGCCGCCATAAGAATGGGCAGGGCGACTACTCACGTAAATTGTGGACGCTGTACGTATTTGCGATGTGGCACAAAACGTATATGAAGTAGGATGTGTTGTGGCTGGGGGTGTGATAGCGGCTCAATTAGCAGCTTAACATCTGAGCGGATATGCATCTGAATCAGTTTATCAACGAAGCTTATTAATTAAGCTTATCAATAAGTAAAGGCACTTCTCCGATCCCCGTTGCAAATCGCACGGTAGTGGATGAAGTGCCTTTTCCTTTATCCAGCAACTATCTCCGTGCCGCTCAGGATGGGATAAGGTCTATCATTTTGCAGGTCTAATTCTTAAAGGGGCTCTATATAATCCCTATGGCTATGCATAACATGCTTCTCAGTCATAGGAGGTTAGGAAATGAAGCGAAAAATGTTACTGCTCCTATTAAGCCTCGCTGTACTCTTCGTTAGTGCAACACCTTTGGGAGCTGTTGCTTCCGAGCGAACGGCAAACGGACAAAATGTGACCGTTAACAAAGTTGTTCAGACAACTGCGACTGTAACTGCAAATGTAACGGCAACTGCGCTTGATCAAACCGCGAATTTTAAAGGGATTACGGCACCGATTGGGGTCAATGTAAGAGCTGGGGTGACGCTGCAATCCAGATTGCTGTACACGATTGCTGGCAACACCGAAGTTTTTTTTGATGGCTGGGAACGAGGCGATACGCTCCGCGATTACTGGACAGGACAGAACGATAATCGTTGGTTTTATTTTTACAAAAATAATGAAAAGCACTATGTGGCCTCGGCCTTTATTAAAGGCGATCCTACAACTACCCCTGGAAACAAACTCCCCGTTCCTAATGTGAAGCAAAAAATGAGCAACTGGTGTTGGGCAGGGGTAGCTGTATCCGTTCTGCAACACTATGGTAAAACGGTGACCCAGGAGCAGTTTGTCCGCTTTACGAAAGGGAGTCTCGTCAACGCTCCGGCGACCGATCGTGAAATCCTACGTGGGCTGCAAAATTACGGCGTAACAGGAAGCATCTTTTACAATCTTCCTACGCTGCAATGGGTAAAGGCTGAGATTGATGCGGGTAAACCTATGATCACCTTTATTCGGTGGACAAATGGGGCGGCGATTGGACACTTTTTTGTCCTAGATGGGCATCATGTCGGTACAAACGCTGCGCAATATGTGTCTTATATGGACCCTTGGTATGGCGATCATTACTCCCGTACATTTGATTCTTTTAAACAAAATAATCGATTCGTGTGGCGTGGCACGACGAGTACGAGCAAATAGGGAAGGGGAGAGCCGATGGTGAGGAAATGGGTGATCTTAATGGGAGCTTTGTTAGTCGGAGGAACGATCAGCTCTTTAGTTGGATATGCTGCCTTGCATCTTTCCCCTGAGCAGGTAGCACTTCAAGATTACACGTTGCATAAAAAGGTGGCAAAAAACAAGGCGCAAGGGGAAGTGGGCCTGTTACAACTGTCTGGATTTTCAATCGCGGTGGATGCGACGGTGTCAGCAGAACAGATTCAAGCCTACAAAGGTGCGAGCATCAAAGATCTGCTTCAGCCAACGGCGGAGAAGCTATGGTTTGCCATGAATGGCAGCGTACCAGATGGCATTATTGTTGCTAACGATAAGGAACCCATCTTAATGGGTGGGGAGAAGCGCAGCAAAGATCTGCTTCACATTTATATTAGTGCGCGGGAGATTGCTGCAAAAGACGAACAGGTTCGCTATGTGGAGGTGGAGGGACAAAGCTTGCTTGTGGTGCTGGATGGAAAAGAAGAGCATGTATTTCTAACTGAATCAGCGGCATCACTGCTCAATCTTCCAGCAGGAGCGAAGTTAACAGCGGGTGAGGTTATTCAAAAAATAAAAGAAAGGATCGCATTCGCCTCTTAAATTAATCATTAACTACATTAAATAGTAAGCCCGAACCCGTTCAACAATTTGGTTGCTCTACCGTACACTCGTTGCGCTCGTTTGCGAGAGGACAGTGATCAGAGACGGAAGAGATTGTTGAACAGGGAGCGGGCTTACTTGAGCTTGCTGTTGAGTTTAATTATTTCTTAGCTGCTACTTGATATTGCGGGTTAGCCAACACGGTCTTCACGATATGGGTCAAATCGACGTCTTCAACTAGGCCGCGGTCGCCCAAAATGCTCTTCACGTTGTTCGACAAGTTGGATTTGTCCTCTTTATAGAAGAAAGCGACCTCACCGAGGTGCTTTAGGCTGTAATCCGTACTCCCAAGCACCTTGAATGTCCACCCGCCAAGCTTATCTGGTGCAAGCGTAATTTCTGTTTTTCCGTTGTCAGCAATCTTAGCTTTAATCGCAGCTACATTACCATTGCCTACGCCAATTGCTTTAAACTTCAAGGTTACAAGCGTGCTGCTGCCGTTAATGCCATTATAGCGACCTTTACTCGCGGTAATAAATCTTAGTGTGTCGGTATTTTCTTGATGCACGATTGTAAGTTTATTATCTGCCACAGCGCTTACGAACTGGAAGCGGGACTTGTCATAGTCGATGCTAAAGTCTTCTGCATAAATGTTATTTACGTTATCTAATCTAAGCTGAACGTCGAACGTTTCATTCAAATATACCGAATAAGTTGCTGAAGTTACACTAAGCTTTGGCACAGAAATATTAGGGTTGTACGGTTTCAAAGCGTTTTGTTGAGGTACATCTATAGCCGATAGTACAATGTATTTGTCATATGAATTTTTAATAAGCTCAACAGAATGTTCCCCTGGCGACAATCCTGTAACTTCGTAAGCCAGACGCGGTGGGCTGGAAGAGGAATTAGGATCGCCAATTTCAATCGCCTTCATGTTCATAGTTCCATAGTATTTTCCGTCAATGAGAACGGAGACATTTTCAGATGATGGAAGAAAATGTTTTGCAATGACTCTAAAAGATGTGCCGACAACATTGAACTTTACAGCTGCTCCTAATTCTGAGTTGTAATGCGTCGAATTATAATTACCCCAGTAACCTTGACCGGTGTATGAAATTTCATGAGCAGTGTTCGTATATCTCTTCCATCCATTCTCAGGGTTCCACGCTGGTTCACCGATTTTCGTTGCACCAAATGCTGGTGTGATCGAAAGCACCAAACAGAAAACAAGTCCAAGTATAAAGCTAGGCATCAATTTTTTACGTATCATGTTGACCTCCATATTATGTATATTGTGCACATGAGCCATTGTAATGCACATACTTGAGAGATGCTAAACATAATTTTATATTTAAGCATTTTATGGAAGAAAACTGAAAATATTTTTGAAATAGCTGGAACAGCTAGAACGTACACAATTGAACATATTCGCAAAAAAATCCGCCACTGTAGTTAATCAACAGTGACGGACGTATTTAAGAATGCTCATTTATAATAGAACACTTTTATGGCAGCGACCGAGATAGAATCATTTCACTTTTTCTCGTTCGCTTTTTCCTGCTCTTTAGCCTTCTTCAAAGCAACTTGACCATTTTGCTGAATTTCAGCTAGTGCTTGCTCTACTGTTTTCTTTTTCTGTATAACCGCTTGCATATTGTCATTTACGAGCAAGCGAAATGTAGATTCAAAGTCTGGTGGCACCGTTTTGGACCAAGACCACATATTCCGGCCATCCGCTCGCGGCTTCAACGTATACAATGACGTTGTCTTCTTGCCGTCCACTTCTTTAAAGGCTTCGCTGCGTACGGGTAAACCGTCAAAGGCTGAACCTGCTATCGCCTGAGCCAATTCCGCTCCGTTTACTAATTTAACGAACTCCCATGCAGCTTCCTTATTCGCCGTATCGCTTGAGATGGCAAACAACTGTCCTAGATTCATAAACGCTGATTCATCGGGGTATGTTGTATCGATAGGCGCGGTCACGAATCCCCAATCGATTGGTTTTGGTTGGGCACCTGTGTCTTTTGATTCTTTTATCCACTTGGCGTAGCCAACGGGCTGCATAGTCATGGCAGCAGTTCCTTGCAAAAATTTGTCCCATCCTTGCAGTGCTTGGATATGCTGCTCCATGGAGGGGATAACTAAGCCTTGACTGCGGAGGGCATCGGTTGCCGCTGTCATAAAGTCTTTCCAGCGCTCAGATTGAACGGTCAAATTCTCACCCTTGGCATCAACGGGAGACAAGCCTGAAGTGCCGGCCATTTTCAACAGAAAATCTACAGGCTCCCCAAAGTTGTTGTCAACCATGCCGACGACTTTATCTTTCTGGTCTCCGCTCGACGCGCTATTGCTGAAGCGTCCAGCCAACGCAAGAACTTCTGGCCACGTCATCTTATCACGTGGAAGCTCTACGCCATTTTTTTTGAACAACTCAGCATTGTAATAAAGAACTTCGGCGTTGATTTCAGGGGAGAGCCCATAAATAGAGCCTGCTCCTTTATGTCGAACCAGATCCATATAACCGGGCATATACCCGTGTAGATCAAATCCATCCTGTTTAATCATCGAATCTAAATTTAATAGCTTTCCATCTTGCGTAAATGAGGTAAATTGAGCTTCGTCGAGTAGGATCACATCGGGCTTGGTCTCTTTGATGAGTTGTTGTACCAGTTGCTTGGATTGTGAGATGCTGACATCTTTGTTGGGATAGTACAAGTGATTTGTACTAATGAAATCAAGCTCTATCTTGGGATAGGCAAATCTAAAGTAATTGCCGTATTTCGAATTAAACGCTTTTTCCTCTTCACCTGCAACCGCATAAAGTACCTTTAGCTTGCCAACCGTATCTTTGCCGAACTTGTCACTTTCGGACTTGCCACAGGCCGTAATGAACAACATCATCGTTAATAGCAAGATCGGCAGTTTCCCATTGCGTAACAACATGAATAGACATCCCCTCTCCGTAGCTTGGCGACTCATCTCACGCTTCATGTTCGAACAAGACTCGCTCTCTTAAGACAGGTGCGTTTATTTCGTGTCTTTCTTATCTGCTTTTTCTTGATCCCTCGCCAGTTTCAATTCTGCTTGGGCTTTTTGCTGAATCTCAGCAAGTGCTTGGTCCACCGTTTTCTTTTTATCAATAACGGCTTGCATATGTTCATTTATAATGTCAAAGAACTTTTGACTAAATTTCCACGGTACTGAACTATACCAGCTATTTTGCCCGTTCGCTTTTGGCTTTAAGGCATAGAACACGTCGGTACTTTTTCCGCTAATTTCTTTATAAAATTGGTTGCGTGTCGGTAAAGATCCAAATGATGATCGTGAAGTGGCTTGAGCCATTTCAATACCATTAACAAACTTCACAAACTCCCAAGCGGCACGTTTATTCGTTGCATCCTTGGAGATTGCTAAAATGGTATCAAGATTGGTAAACGCAGATTCATCGGGAGCGGCGGGATCGATAGGTGCTGTTACCATGCCCCACTCAAACTCCTTGGCCTTCTTGTCATAATATTTCATGTCATCAATGCTTCTTGCATAATAAGGATAAGACATCATCATTGCAGCCTTTCCCTCTGCAAATTTGTTTCCACGCTCCATTAGCATATCTATATTTTTTTCATCGGGAGCCGTGTATACGCTGTTATTCCGAAAAGCCTCAGTCGCTGTGGTCATTACTTTTTTCCAGCTTTCCGTTTGAATCTGGATGGTCTCTCCTTTCGAGTCGAGCGGTGTCAGCCCTGCCGTAGCTGCCATTTTGAATAGAAGCTCCGCTTTTCCGCGATACCCCTCTTCACTAAACCCGACGATTTTGTCTTTTGAATTCGTTCCGCTCGAGTTAAAGCGTGCTGATAAGGCAAGAAGATCAGACCATGTCATTTTGTTCTGGGGGAGATCAATCCCCTGTTTTTTAAACAGATCAGCATTGTAATAAATGACTTGGGTGTTAATCTCAGGTGTAAGTCCGTAAATGGAACCGCTCCCCATTTCCCGAAGCATATCTATAAATCCGGGCATATAACCTTGTAAGTCAAACTGCTCTTGCTTGATGACAGGTTCTAAGTTGTATAGTTTTCCATCTTGAATAAATTCACTAAATATTTTTTGGTTAAGAAACAACACGTCCGGCTTCTTTTCAGTAATTAATTTCTTTTCTAGTTTTTCACGCTCATCTTGGGTCATGTCTGGACGTTGATGATGCTTCGTACTAATGATTTCAAAATCAATGTTTGGATGCTTAAGTTTAAACGTATTTCCATACTGGGAGTAGAACCATTGCTCATTATCAGAAAGAATTTTGATTGTTCCTTTGCCTCCGTCAAGTTCCTCAAGTACAGGCTTCTCTCCCATACAACCTGCCAATAACGACATCGTGGTCATGAGCACGACCAGCAGTTTTAATTTTCTACCCTTCAAATGTAAACCCTCCTAATATTCCAAAATCAACCATGATTATAGGGCGCGGTTCAATCAGATACAATAACAATTTTGTTACTAATATGTAATTTTATCTAATTTTAAGGTTCGACAAGAAACGCGTCCAAAAGAAAAAACAAGGAATAGATACGATCATCAACAAGGTGGAAAAAGAGGGGCGGGCTACCTGCCTGTGCTAACTGTAGACTAGGGCGTGTATACATACTATAAAAACGGCTTAACTCGTGGCGAATCAAGGAGATGAAGAGCCGATACGAAATCAGAGACGATCAATGGGATCGAATTAAAGAACTGCTACCGCCGGATCGCAAACCCCAAGGAGGACGTCCTCCAAAAGATCATCGCGTTATACGGAATGACATACTATGCTGTTGTAGACGCGCTTGGGAATCCGCTTCGCTTCGAATTGACCGGAAGACAGGCCCATAATTTGGTCAAAGGATATGAGATCTTAGCGTCGATGGATCTACCTCAAAGTTGCGTCTTGGCGAACCACGCCTACGAAATCAACCGTATTCTATATCTGCTGGATGAACACCAAGCGACTCCCGTCATTCCAAGTAAAAAATCGCCGTAAGCCCGTAAAAAGCGCAATCTGGACATGAAGACGTATACAGAATGCCATCTGGTCGAGTGCTGCTTTAATAAGAGACGAATTGTAAAATGAAGTGCGACAGTTACCACTACATCTTCATCGAAGGATTGATTCTTCTTATGGCACCCGCCGCTAACGGATCTCACCGAGCTTATTTCGCTCTTATTCATTGATGTTGATTTCTAACGGTTATCAGAGTGCTTAGTTAACGTTTTTTGTTGGAATTCAGCTCATTTCTATGGAATAAGCACCACCAGAACCATTAGATTTTAAAATCGTGGTTATCCCTAGGAATAGCCACGCTCATAACCATTAGAGGTTAGCGACTCGCTTAGGTTTGCATACACACCCTAGTGTCATTGTTTATGTGGACCGACGGTCAGTAAGCTGTTGGTTGATCATTTAGCAGGCTGCAAAGGATTAGATTGCAAAATAAAATAGCCCGCCACTGTGTGTTAGCACGGTGACGGGCTGTTGAAATAGCCCAGAAAGTAAACCATGTAAGTCCTTTATTGCGGTTGCGCTTCATTGTCTGTGTGTTGCTGTTTCGTTGTGTCCAACGAGATCTTGCCTTTACCAATAAGCAAAGATACAAAAATGCCGACGACAATAAAACCTAAGCCTGTTAAAAATACGGTCGAGAACGAAGAGGACCATACATCACGCACGATGTTAAGCAAGTTCGTCTTCGCTTCCGCTGGAACCGGCAGCGCTTCAGAATTAATAAGCAACTGATACAGCATGTTTGAATCCGTGCCGGCTTGCTCCAAGATCCCTTTTGACATTGGATCAGCTGTTGCCATTGCATTCGTAATGTTCGTTGCAATGACACCGTTCATAATGACATTGAATAGCGTCGTTCCGATCGTACCGCCAATGGAGCGGAAAAATGTCGTAGCAGAGGTAACCGTACCGAGCTGCTCACGTGAGAACTCATTTTGCACAACAATCGTAATGAGCGGCATCACAAGACCGATACCGAAGCCGAGTACGACCATGTAGCTATACGCTGTGATCTGAGCCGTATCCACGCCCATTGTACTCATCAGGAAGAAGCCAATTGCGCTAATGATCATGCCCGTCGCCATGATGGCGCGGTAGCGGAAACGCAGTGCGAGTCGACCGCCAATAATGCTGGCGATGATAAGCGCGATCATCATCGGCGTCATCGTTGAACCGGCTTCTGTCGCCGATACCCCGAGCACGCCCTGCATAAACATAGGCACGAACATAATCGCGCCGAACATACCAAGTCCGATTAAAAATCCGAGTCCGACAGATACGTTAAATACGCGACTCTTAAAGAGTGACATATCGATAATCGGGTCAGCAGCCCGTTTTTCAATAAAGACAAATGCGACACATAGTGCGATAGCTGCTCCAAAAACGAGCACGCTTAGCGGTGATGTCCATGCGTATTGCTCGCGATCGAGCGACAGACCGAGCAACAATAAAATAATACCTGGGATCAGGGTGAAAATACCGGCCCAGTCAATGTTAAGCTGTTTGCCTTTGACGCGCGGAGCATCCAAAGATTTCATCCCGATAAAAATAAGAACCGTAGAAATTAAGCCGAACGGCACGTTAATTAAGAAAATCCAGTGCCAGCTAATGTTGTCTACAATAAGTCCGCCGAAGAACGGTCCAATGACCGAGCTTAGACCAAAAATACCGCCGAATACGCCTTGCCATTTGGCACGTTCAGTAGGAGAAAATATCATTCCGATAATCGTCTGTGACATCGGCATAAGCATACCGCCGCCAATACCTTGCACGGCGCGATAAAGGACAAGTTGTTCCATCGTAGTTGCCGTGGCGCATAGTGCTGAGCCAGCAACGAAAATAATCCAGCCGATCAAATAAATGAAGCGGCTGCCGAACATGTCAGCTAGCTTACCCGCAAGCGGAATGACCGCGGTGGAGCTGATCATGTATGCCGTCGTTACCCAAGCAAAAATCTCAAAGCCATTTAGCTCCTTAATAATCGTCGGCATGGCTGTACCTACTATGGTCTGCTCCAAGGCACTAAAGAACATACCCATAATTAACCCGAACAGCACCATATTTCGATTACGCTTAGAAGCCGTTGGGTTCATCGTGTTGGTCAATGTATTCACCTTTCTTTCTACAATTCGAAATCGACTGATTAGTCATCTACAAATGAAGCTGTTACCAGCATAATGTGCTTACCATTTGTTACTTTGACTTCGTGGTCAATCCTTTCTCATTTATGTAATATACTCTGTTATGACCATGTAGTCAATTCCGATTTTTTGCTGAAATGTTTATTTCCGCTGTTGCTTTGTGATATCTTTAATTTAACAAATTACATCGCTTGACTGAGCGGTCAAAAATATAGCTAGGGGTGCAAATTGTGGAACAAAAAAAGCGACTTATTATGGAGGCGGCTTTAACGTTGTTTGCCGAAAAAGGCTACCATGATACGTCCATCCAAGAAATTGCCGACAAGACTGGTATTGCGAAAGGTTCCGTGTATTCGTTCTTTCGTTCAAAGGAAGAGCTGCTCATGATGATTTACAAATATCATTATCAACTGATGTATGACACGTTGCGCGAAACGATTGCAGCGCAGATCCCTCCTCGCGCCAAGCTCGAACAGCTTATTTTGTTCTCATTGGAAAATGTTAAACGGTTCAGCATGTTCCTTGCTCTGCAACGCAAAGAGGCTCATATGCATCAGAAACCAGAAATACGCGAACTGGTGTATGAATTTCGTGCGAAGCGCTTTTTTGGGCTGCGGCACGTTGTCGCGGAAGTATATGGTCAGCAAGCCGAGCCTTATTGGAACGATCTTGTGACTGTTATTAGTGGTATGAGCTTTGAGTTCATGAATTATGCTGTTTTTGATCGTAAAAATATGGATTCTTCAAAAGTGATCGCGCTTATTATGAACGTGATGGATGCCGCCGCAGCTGCGCTTGTGCAGAAACAAGCACAGCCGCTACTTACGATGGACATTATGCACGATTTTATTCGGGCGGGAAAAATAGGCTTAGCGTTAGAGCAGCAGCATTTGTTGGATCGACTGTGGGCGCTAAAAGAGACCGTCATCAAGCTTAAATGTGGCTCGAAGCAGCGTGTGGATGCCGAGCAAGCATACGCGGTGCTGGAAGCAGAGGTGCTACGGGGGAACGGGACTGGTGTCAGCGCGCGCGCAATGGCGTTGTTCTTGACGACACTAGGGGAACCAAGTATGACGGAAATGGCACAGCAATTGCTTGATGTGCTGGATGAACAAGCGCGTTCAGCTAGAGAAGGAGAAGGGTAAATGATGCGCACGTGGTTGCATCAATGGGACCCGATAACGAAGGCTATCGCGCTCCTAAGCGCGGGTTGGGCTGTCATATGGACGATGGACCTGGCGTGGCAAATCGGTTGGTTTGCTACTGTTGTGGGCGCAGGCGTAATAGGAAGCGGATGGAGTGGGCGGCAGTGGAGACAAGCTGCCATTTGGCTGCTAGGCTTTGGCGGACCGCTCGTGCTGTTTCAGTGGCTTGTCCTCCCAGGAGAGACGCCGTGGTTGACGTTTGGTAGTCTGACGTTGACGTTAGAGGCGTTGCGCGACTCGCTTGCGTTGACGTTGCGGACGCTAACGTTGTTCTTATCGTCGCTGCTATTCGCGACGACTACGAAGCCGCGCGACGTCGTCGTGGCCTTAGCGCATCATTTGCGGCTACCGCCACGCTTTGCGTATGCGGTCGCGATCGCGCTGCGCTTCGTGCCGCTATTGGCGGCGGAAGCGGCGCATATTCGCCACGCGCAGCGGCTGCGTCCGCGTGCGCCTGCGCGCGGGCTGAAGCAGCGGCTAAGCATAGCTGGCCGCTACGTGCTCACCGTGGCGGTGAATGCGCTCCGCCACGCACAGGAAGTGGCGACCACGATGGAAGCGAAGCGGTTCGGCGCGGTCGCAGAGCGCACGTATTGGCGCACTTTGTACATCGCGCCAATTGGGAAGGTGATGGCAGCGGCCGTGTTTGCTGCCATGATGGCTACGATGATGTGGGGTTGATAGGGCTGATTGGACAGATTGGACAGATTGAACGGATGGGGCTGTTTAACGAACCATTTACATTAACATTTTAATAAACAACCAACAATTACGATGATGAGGTTAACAATTAGTTCTTGCCAAGTGCGAACTTCCCTAGTAAATTTTAAGAAGGGCATAGCCACATTATGATTTGGAGGAATGATTGTGCAACCTCAAGTGAAATCACGTGTTACCTTTTCTTTAACATCATTAACGATCGCTGATTGGGTACTTATGGCGCTATTGGCAGCGGCAAATGGCGTGCTGACGAGCGGCTTATCGCACGTCAATAAGCTGCTACATGCAGCTGGAGGACCTTTGCTAACATCATCTATTGTTGGCTTATATATGATATACGGCATACTAGCGATGTACATAATCCGCAAGCCAGGCGCGGCGGTCATGACATATGCGCTCGGCGCGTGTATACAGCTGCTTATTGGCACCGCTTATGGCGCTTGGTCTGTTATTGCAGCGGCTGCTTGCTACGCTGTCGTTATTGAGCCTTTGTTTTATTTTTATCGATATCGCAGATTTGGATGGAAAGAACTTATTTTTGTAAGTGTGGCTGCTGTGCCACTGTGGTTCATCGTTTCTGCCTTTATGTTTGGATATATTAAGTATGCATCATGGGTTCTCGTTGGCACGCTCATCATCCGTTGTTTAAGTGCTGCACTGTTAACAGGGGTGCTTGCGAAATGGATTGGTGATCGTCTGGCAGCAACTCCTTATGTGCGCGGCTTTGCCTTAGGAGCGGAACGAAAATGACAAACTTTAAACATACTCGGACTCAGGAGGTCATGCGTTTATCACGCGTGACCTTTAGCTATGTAGGCGCAGGGGCAGCACGATCGTCATCCTTGCATTCGCTCGCTTCCGTTCACTCGCTCGACATTGAGGAGTTAGCTATTAGGCGTGGTGAGGTTCTCATCATAGCAGGGGCGAATGGTAGTGGTAAGACAACACTATGTAAACTACTGGCTCGCACGCTGCGCCAGCATCATGGTAGCTTGCAGGGGACAGTGTGGCGCGCGGATTGTGGTGACGTTATAGGCGAAGAGTGGCTGTCTGCACCTACGGACTGTGGTGTCGAAGTAGGGCTAGTGCTCCAAGATCCTGATGAGCAGTTCGTTATTGGAACGGTTGAGGATGAAATTGCTTTTGGTCCGGAAAATGTGGGGCTGCCACCGGAAGTCATTGTCAGCCGTATGGAGGAGCAGCTTCATGCGGCTCGCTTAGTGGAACTGCGTGAGCGATCTGTGTTGCATCTGTCCGGTGGGGAGAAGCAGCGCGTTGCGCTTGCAGCTATGCTTGCTCTGGAGCCGGAGCTGCTTATTATTGACGATGCTTGGAGTCATATGGATGCTGCTTCGTATGCAGCATTGGAAACGGCGCTAAAGCAGTGGCATAACTCGGAGCGCACGCTTATACTTGCGATGTCGCGTTTGGATGAGCAGCGCACTCAGCGATGGCCTGCTGCGCGTGTTATTCAACTTGCTCAAGGGCGGCTGCAAAATGAGCTGACCAAGCCTAACAAGTTAAGCGAGCCTAACAACTTGACCCAGTCGGATCAGATGGATCAGGCAGAGCATATACCGCCTGTTGTGACAGAGGATTCCATTTTAAAGGATGCGAGCATGCCAGACCTAAGAAATGGTGAACATAATGTCCTCGAAGTAGCATCTATCTTGGAAGTAAAGTCTCTTTCTTATTCGTATGCTCCGACCGCTCGCAAGCATTCGCAGCATCCAACGAGCTCAGCTAGCAGTCGTAATGATAGCGGGGTGAAGCCAACGTTGGATCATGTTTCGTTTACGATGCGTAGCGGGCAATGCCACATTTTACACGGATGTAACGGCTCTGGAAAATCGACCTTGTTTCGCTTATTGACGAAATCTTTGCGCATGCAACATGGGAGTATCTCGTTATGCGGACGTGAGCTGCATCGCTGGAACGCATATGAGCTGTCACGTTTGATCGGCTATGTGCCGCAGCGGCCGGAGTATTTATTTTTTGCGGATACGGTGTGGGAGGAGTATCGACAGGCGATACAGGATGCGCAACAAGCACAACAAGTACAACAAGCACAACGTGAGCAGCAGGGGCACTCTGGGACACATAAACAACCTGAACAACCTGAACATCACGGGCAACGTGTTCGAGCGGATCACTCCATACATGCTGCGCCATTGGACGAACTTATTGAGCGCATGTTGATGGAGGATGAACTATGGTCTTTGCGTCATCTGCATCCACATGACTTACATGCTGGCGCCAAGCGGAAAATGAGCCTACGTCTTGCTACCGTGCATGCACCAGCGCTCATTTTGCTGGATGAGCCGACGGCAGGGCTTGATTTAAATAACGCACAATACGTGCGAACATGGTGCTTGCAGCAGGCACAGCGTGGCAGTGCGCTCCTTATTGCAACCCATGATGAGCTGTGGGATGAAATAAATGAAGCACAACACTCGTTATTAAAAAGATTGGATTTAGTAGCGGGCAACCTTATTATTAAGTAATACGTGTAATTAGACACAAAGGAGAGAACATTTTGAGAGAGCAAGCAACTATGAGTCCGGGGCGAAGTCGGCAACTTGTCACAATGGCATTACTGCTGTCTACCTTTCTTGCCGCGATTGAAGTGACGGTCGTCAGTACGGCTATTCCCCAAATCGTGTCTGATCTTGGCGGATTGCATCTAATTAGCTGGATCTATGCTGCTTACTTACTGACAACAGCAGTATCAACGCCATTATTCGGCAAGCTGTCCGATCTATACGGCCGCAAAAATATTTTTATTATCGGTTCCGTTTTATTCGTGATCGGCTCTATGCTATGTGGTTTAGCGGAAAATATGACGCAAATGGTCATATACCGTGCGATTCAAGGTATCGGCGCCGGCGCCGTGCTACCTGTTACTTTTACGATTATCGGTGATATTTACAACTATGAAGAACGAGCGAAAGTTCAAGGCCTTGTCAGCTCCATTTGGGGGATTGCAGGTTTGGTTGGCCCGCTTGCGGGAGGCTTTTTCGTCGATTCGTTATCGTGGCATTGGATTTTCTTTATTAACATACCGTTCGGTTTCATTTCCGTATGGATGATTATGGCCTTTTTCAAAGAGAAGGTGGAGCCGCAACGAAAAAAAATTGATTATGCGGGTGCTATCACGTTTACGATCGGCATGACGATGCTCTTGTTTGCACTTATTACAGGTGGACAAGGCCTGCCTTGGAGCTCACCGTATATTGTGTTGTGCCTCGTGGGCTCGGTTATCTTGTTGGTCGCCTTTTATTTTATCGAGTTAAAGGCTGAAGAGCCGATTGTACCGTTAGAGCTGTTTCGGATCAGAGACGTAGCGGTATCGAACGCTGTTGGCTTCCTTGTAAGTGGTGTCCTGATTGGGATTAACTCGTACATGCCGTTGTGGATTCAAGGCGTACTCGGCATGAAAGCGACCGATTCGGGCATGTCCTTAACGCCCATGTCGATCGGCTGGCTTATTGGTGCAATCGTGGGGGGCCGCTTGCTGATTAAGAGCGGTGCCAGAATTACAGCTACGCTTGGTATGACAGGCGTTGTGATTGGGGCAGTATGGCTGGCGTCATTAAGCGCTACTACACCTATTTGGGTCATCATTGCGCTCATGTTCCTTTCTGGTTTAGGATTTGGACTTTCTTTTACTGTGTTCACGATTATCGTGCAATCGTCTGTTGCTTGGAATGTAAGAGGGGCTTCTACGGCTTTACATACGTTCGTGCGGACATTAGGACAGACGCTAGGTATTGCGGCGTTTGGTACGTATTTAAATGCGAGCATCATGTCAGCTGTAAAAGAGCAGGGAGCAGCCGTTACGGACGAAGATTTGAACAAGTTGCTTAGTCATGAGAGTGCCCAGCAGCTAAGTCCGGATATGATGGCGAGCCTGCGTTCATTTTTAGAGCAGGGATTGTCCAATGTCTTTCTAATCCTAGTCGTAATCGCTGTTATTAGTCTCATTATTACGTTATTTATGCCGAAGCGAAATGTGCAAACAGCCGGTCGTCAGGCCGATGCTGCTAACACTTCCGAAACTTCTGAATCGACTTCATCATCTAACATCATCTAGTTAGCCCATGCCATAAATGCTTAAGTGAATGAACATCATTTGCTTCCTTGACCGATAACGACAAAGTTATCGGTTTTTTATTCCAAAATAGGGTAGGAAAATTTTGTTCAGTGTCGAATACATTAACAAAATGACCGTGTCCGTCCATCTTGTAAAGGAGTAGCAATGTTATGGCGCGTTCTCTTCTACCGTTTAGCTCGTTCCGTACGGGCCTCATCTTCCTTGTATTAGCATCAATGGCCGCTATTTTTACCCAATATGGAATTCGATTTTCCTATGGTGCAGAAATTACGTTTTGCAGTGCAGCGCTGCTCGTCATTCTCGTCCTATATGGTTCGTATTGGTCAGCAGGCACGGCATTAGCCGTCAGCCTTTGTTTTTATTTTTCTGAGAATGCTTCGATTACGATATTGCTTATTGGGCTTGAACTTATACTGGTCGGTTATGTATATGAACGTAAACGGGAGCACCTCATGGTGTGGGATGGTCTTTTTTGGTTTTTCATCGGTGCCCCCTTTGCGACGTTGTTCTTTTATTTGCAGTCTGAGAGTTTTGGTTCAGAAGCGCTGATGCAATATTTTATGTTTGCCATGAACGGTTTTATCAATGGCTTTATCGCAGACATGATTATAACGTACCTCCCTTGGAGGCGAATACTGCCGGAAATACGTGAAAAAAGAGTATATCTTAGTCAACTGTTAACCCATTTGTCGATTGCTATCGTATTCGTTCCTTTTGTATTCAATTTAGTGCTAGATAGCGAACAAATTCAGGCTGATATTGAGCAGGATTCTTTAATTATGGTTGAGACTCAGACCCGCGATGTCATTGATGATTTGATTGCGATGGATGAGAAAGACAAACAAGGTTTAAGCATTGGTGCCGTTATCGAATTAGGAAAATTGGAATACACGCTAATTAACCAATCTTCAGACGGGTTAATCAAGCTCCTCACGCTCGACAAGCGAGGACGTACGCTTGCTGTCAGCGATCAGACATGGTTTGCGAGCGGTGCTCGCAGCAAACATCAAATGGAAGCAGAACGCTCACTGCTAGTTGTACCTGATGGCTTAGTAAGCAGGACTATTGCTGAGCGTAATTATTATGTCGAGTCATCTTTCTATCGTTGGTTGCCAGCAGAAGAAGATTATGACTACGACACGAGGAGATGGAATGACGGTTTCTATGCGATTGAAATAAAGTTGCAGCAGCATCCCGTAGACCGTTTAATCGCCTTTATACCGATCTCTCATTTTTTACATATTTCGATTCAGGTTTACTTGCATAAATTTTTGACGTTATTTTTATTTTGTGTAGGCGCTGCGGGGTTTGCACTGCTCGTAAATCGCTTTATCGTCCGCTCGCTCGCTAATTTAATGGATATTACAACAGGTATGCCTATGAAGCTACTTACTTCTCAATCACTTCCTTGGCCAGATAGTCGGATTTGGGAGGTTCGTTCGCTTGTTCACAATTTTAGAATCACTTCTGAGCGTTTAATCGACATGTTCAAAGAAATGCATCGGATGAATGAAAAGTTGGTCGAGCAAACAACGATGTTGGAAAAGTCAGAAGAGAGAATGCAGCAGCTTGCATTCTATGATCCTTTAACTAAGCTGCCCAATCGACACTATTTTCATCTTACATTGAATAAAGCTCTTGAACAGGCAGAAGCTCAATCCTCGTCACTTGCTCTTTTATTTATCGAATTGGATCGCTTTAAGCCTATCAATGATTCACTTGGGCACAATTCGGGGGATCAATTACTTATTAAAGTGGCGCAGCGTTTGAGTAGCACCATATCTATCGTAAGCGGAGGACATGTGTGTGCCTGCTTAGGGGGATATGAGTTCGTTATTATGTTGGAAGATGGTCAGCGTCATGAGGCCAAGGTAGTAGCACAACGAATCATGAGTATGTTTAGCGAAAGTTTTCTTGTGGAAGCAGATGAGCTTTATGTAACACCGAATGTCGGCATTGTTATGTATCCGACGGACGGTTTAGCTTCTACAGAATTGGTGCAAAGGGCAAAGACTGCTTTGTATGCTGCTAAGGAGCGAGGGGGACAAAGTTACGTTTTTTATGATCACATGCACAAGGATATCGTGTCAGATCGTAACATGCTCGTAAGTCATCTACGCAAGGCGATCGAGCGTGACGAACTGAGACTACACTTCCAACCTATTATAGATGCACACGATTCGATTAGCACGGTTGAAGCACTTATTCGCTGGCCTCATCCAGAGCTCGGTTACATCCCACCTGTTCAATTTATTCCGATAGCCGAAGAAACGGGACTTATTATCCCGATCGGTGAATGGGTGCTGCGCCAAGCTTGTCTACAGCATGGTGTATGGATGAAGAGTGGTCTTCCGCCATTTTGTATTTCGGTCAACGTCTCGTTAAGGCAGTTTCTTAATCAAGATTTTGTTGCGGTAGTCGATCGGATTATGCAAGAAACAGGCATGGAACCGCAATATTTAATTTTAGAAATTACCGAAAGCTACGTACATAAGCACGTTGAGCAAGCTAGCTATGTGTTGAGGCAACTGAAAAAGAGGGGCATTCAAATTGCCATTGATGATTTTGGCACAGGCTATTCTTCGCTTAGCCGTTTAAAAACATTGCCCGTTCATGTCCTTAAAATGGATCGGTCATTTGTTAGATATTTGCCTAGCGATCATGCAAATGCATCGATCGTGCAAGCTATCATTCAATTGGGACATAGCTTGCAATTAAAAGTGATTGCAGAAGGAGTTGAAACTGCTGAAGAGCTTGCTTACTTGCATTCCTTAGGTTGCGAGCTATTTCAGGGTTACTTTATTAGTCCACCGCTAGCTGCAGATGAGTTCGAAGCGAGATTCCACGAATTCGGAGTGATGGAATGTCTAGTTGCAGCAGCTGAACACGGAGGTTGATTCATGTCGCGTGCTTACTTGGCGAGGCTCAGCTCGATTTTCGTCATGTTCATATTTCTTATATTGCCCATTGTTGGCTGTCGGACAGAGCATATTGCGACAGCACCACAGGATAAAGTCGAGCCGTCTGCAGAACAACTCCCGCAGCGATTGACCGTATGGAGCTACGATGGCAACTATAAGTCTCATGCAAAGCAGTTTGAGAAGCTTTATCCAGACGTAGAAGTAGAAGTAAAGGAATTTACGTTTGATAATCATGTGGAAGCGTATTTACAGGCAATGGAGGATGGAAGTCCACCTGATATTATGGAGATTGAAAATAAAAATCTTGGAGAGTTCAATGCGATCGAAGGAATTGTCAACTTGTTGGATCCGCCATTTGATGCAGGGCGTTTGAAGATGGATATTGCGCCTACATTGTGGGAGATGGCCAAGTCCTTTGATAAAAAGGCGCTGATCGCTTTGCCTATTACTTTTTCACCCAAAGTAACTTTCTATCGCAAGGATATTATAGAGAAATACGGTTTCCCATCAGAGCCTGAAGAGCTTGCTGCTTATATGAAAGAATCTAAAAATTGGCTAAAAATGGCAAGAGAGTTAAAGAAGGATGGCATTTTTATTGCACAGTGGGATTCCGAAGCTTTGGAGCTATCTGAGTCAACAATGGCCCTCTTTGACGAAAGCTTAATGTT
Organism: Paenibacillus sp. 481; assembly: GCF_021223605.1. Lineage (NCBI taxonomy): Bacteria > Bacillati > Bacillota > Bacilli > Caryophanales > Paenibacillaceae > Paenibacillus > Paenibacillus sp. 481. Next base: position 1,810,470 of record NZ_CP075175.1, on the reverse strand, counting down.
TAATCGGAACAGTCTGTTGATTAAGCAGGGTCTGTCCTTAGCCCGCGAAGTAAATCAGCGCGGACTTGGTGCGAACACGAGCATATGGAATGAAACAGGACAGAAAATGCTCCGCTCGGGGAATTTAGCTATGGTTTACATGGGGGCGTGGGGGGAGTATAGGCTACATGATTGGGCACCTAACACAGCAGGACTTTGGCGCGCGACAAGCCTTCCCTTTGGCTTATATGGATTTTCCGATGCCAGCTCACTCATGATGTCTGAACATGCGAAGAACAAACCACTCGCTTGGGAATTTATGAAGATGGTTCATCAGAACGGAAGTACAGATTCGGTTGTAACCGCTCATTTACCATCTCGTCGTGATTTGCTCGAAAAAAAGCACACTAGTACATTTCTAGGCGGACAACTGGTGAACCCGTTGTATATGGAATTAGCAGATCGGATGATTGTGTCTCGTCCAACTCCGCTGGATCTAGCAGTAATGGGTGGGTACCGGTCCTACATCAACCAATATATTTACTCTCATGTATCGCCAGATAAGGTATTGTCACAAATTGAACGAAAAATTAATCAAGAGATGGAATTGGAGAGAAGCATACTACTCGACTATTTGCATGCTAGTAAGTTGATGTATAAGTAGTTCGAGCGTGTAGGGGGATTTATTCTGAATGTATTAGAAGTCAACATTGAATCGGCAGGTTATGAGACAGGGAATGCTAAAGTTCACCACATCCAATTCGAAGTTGGAACAGGACAGCTTGTCGGATTAATCGGACCTAACGGAGCTGGGAAAAGTACGACGATTAAGACGATACTTGGTACTATGCAGGAAGTTAAAGGGGAAATCCGGATTGGGGATGGCACGGGGATTTATGCCTATGTGCCGGAACAGCCTATTTTATATGATACGCTGACGTTATGGGAGCATTTGCAGTTAGCGTCTGCCGCCCATGAGATCCCAGAGGAGACGCTGCACGAGCGAGCGGATGAACTGTTAGAGATGTTCCAGCTCCAAGAAGTGAAGCATCACTTTCCGTCCACCTTCTCAAAAGGGATGCAACAGAAGCTGATGCTTATTATTGCATTCATTTTAAAGCCAGCGTTGTATATTGTAGACGAGCCGTTCGTTGGGCTAGATCCACGTGCGACAGGGCGTTTTCTTCGCATGCTCCAAGCGGAAAAAGAGCGTGGAGCGGGCGTGTTAATGTGTACGCACGTCCTTGATACGGCGGAACGCGTGTGCGACTCTTTTATTTTACTTCATCAGGGCCAAATTGTTGCCCGAGGAACGTTAGATGAAGTGAGAGCTGTGAGTGGAATTCCAGATGGCACGCTATTTGAGTGCTTTGAGGCGCTAACATGAAGGGGCCATATGCGTTAGTTCTGCATCGTTATCGTCAACATGCAATTTCGGAATGGAAAGCAGTACGAAGCGCGATAGATTGGACGGTGGCGCTTTATTTTGTAATCCCGTCTTTGCTGCTGGGCATCCGATTTTATTGGGGCTGGTGGAATGAGCCATTACCACAGGCTTGGTTAAATGTGCCTGTAACGCTGTGGCTGCTCCCGTTGTTAATTCCGATCTTGTTTGCTGATTTACGTACGTGGTCGGAAGCGGGCGACATATTATTTTTACGTCAAAAGACAAAATGGTGGCAGACGTTCGTCCGTTTTGGCTGCATCGAGTGCGCGGTAAAGCAGGCCCTGATCGTTATGATGACTGCGGTCGTCTTACTGCCTTGGCTCGTACGTGGTTACGAGCTGAATCTATTGGCGATTAGTAGCTTGGCAGGCAGCGTATGGATCAGCAGTTGCTTAGCTGCTGTGCTGCGTAATGCTGTTCATGTGTGTTGGAGTGGTTGGCGTCGGGCCTTGCTGCAACTGCTCATTTTTGTGGGACTACTAGCTTACGGAGTTGGACTATGTTTACTTGTGGAGATGCCGTTCATATTGCTTGGAATCAGCATGGTCGTACTCTACATCACGATGTTATTAGTACGATGGAGAGTCAGGGCTCGCTACACATTTGAACGTGATGTAAAGGCAGACTATGCAAAGAGGATGAAGCTGACCGGAGCATTGTTAGTTAGCGGGCAAAATATAGAAAGGCCCTCGTCGTTGCGGGGATCGAGACCGCTATTGTTTCGGAAATCAGGCTATGTCATGAGATGTCGAACACATGCACAGCGCATCGGTGCAATTGGGGTAAAAGCGTTGCTGCGTGGGGGAAGCAATCTCATGTTCTATTTGCAGCTTACAAGTGTTGGAGTCTATGCTTCTGTTATGACTGGTTTGAAAAATGAGATTATTGCGTTGATCATGTTGCCTGTTCTGTGTCTCATTATGGGGTATTGGTTGAGCAGTTACTGGAAGCATTTTATGGAGGGTGAGCTGCCGGCGATGTTTACCTTTAAGCCTGCGGACATTAAGGGCGGAGCTATGCACGCGGCGCTTATGTTAAGTTGGCTGCCAGGAGCTTTATGGGCTGGTGCGGCGGGTGTTGTCATCGCACCTGTGTGGGCAGTGCCGCTATTTATGGTGGCAGGAGCGGGCTTAGCGATGCTTGTTAGTTTAACTTTTGCGTCGGAGCGTGTTGCTATGCATAAATCGATTCGGAACGACAACTAATGTGTGCTGTTAGTTGTCATAATTGTCCTGCGGTCGGGCATATTAAGCGAGAGGTAGTAATAGCCCTACATGAGGAGGATCATGGATGCAAGAAGCGGCCATTCGATTTCAATTTCCAGATGCGGCTAGTGCCAAGCTCGCATTCGACACATTGCAGGAACTAGGTTACACGCCCGTGTTCGACGAGGACAGCTCGGAACAAGCAGATGCTAGCGCAAGCTCACGTATATTGCACGTTCATGTCGATAACCGTGACCTTACTTCTGCTTTTGAAATTGCAGAAGCGTTCGGTGGACAGCTGATTGAAGAGGCGGCACTCACAGAGTCGTCGATTATGAATGCGGCATACGGCTTAGATATGATTTCGATACCTGCTCATCTGGTGAACGAAGATTGGGTCGATAACGATAATTATGTCAGAGTGGACCCGACAGGCGATGATTTGTCGCATCGGGATGAGGAGGCGTTCGGCTGGCATGATGATGAGGATACGACGAACCATTTTGAAGGCGGCATTCACATGTAACGATCGTGTGAGTACGTTAAGGTTATGTAACTCATAGTGAAGCGTAGGACGGGGGGTTCCTCGTCCTTTTTAATGCTGTGTTTGTATTAAAGTAAAGACACTGTCAAATGACAGTGTCCAGGCTGTCGAGAAAGCAAAATTAGTTCTTAACGGTTGCCACAGTGACTATATCGCCCGATTTACCCCGTTTTGATTTCTAACGGTTATAGGTGAGCTTATTTCACCGATTTCATTCAACATCCAGCTGTTTTCATCGTAATAAGCGCCATCATAACCGTTACATGTTGAATGGGTTCATATTCGCTGAAATAGCAACTGTGGCGACCGTTAGGAGAGAAGGCACAGTGAATCAGCTGACCACCAACCGCTAAGTGCGGAGTTGCTTGCCGTTATCTCAATTAAGAGAAAGCTTTGACTTAACAAACAGAGGTTTCTCAACAAGCCGAAGACACTGTCAAACGACAGTGTCTTTTGTGCTGTTGTGCCTTTGGCTTGTTGAGGAATCAAGTTTTCATGAAGAGATAGGGATTACCTGCAAATCTACATCTATTTTCATCATTTGCGGCTTGAATGATAAAATAAGTGCAAATGTACAGTTTTATCGTCTCTAAAGGGATGCATTAGCTTATTGCAGATAAATATTGCTGCACATTTGCAGGATTTCTCCTATAAGAATCTACACATGCTCAAAAACTGCGCGTTTACATGTAATAGCTCGCGTGCTCTCAATCCATCCTTGATAAGAATACGTTGAAAACGTTGCAACAAGGCAGCTAAACTTTATGAGTTAACTGGATCGCAGCGTGCTTGCCTGCCGTATATCCAGTTGTAAAGGCAGCCGTAATGTTATAGCCACCCGTATAACCGTGAATATCTAACACCTCGCCACAGAAATAGAGTCCTTCCATTAACTTGGAGCCCATCGTTTTCGGATCAAGCTCTTTTAAGTGAATGCCTCCACCCGTAACGAAGGCTGCTTCAATGGACAAGGTCCCGTTTATTTTGATCGGGAACGCCTTCATTAGCTTGCACATCTCGTGCCATGGCTGCTTCGGAATATGGTCATACGTGATGGATTCATCGATCTCCGCGAGTTGGAGCAGCAGCGGAACCATTTTTTCAGGAATGACCGTTTTAAGAATGTTCTTAACGGCTTTCTTCGGTTCGTTCGCATATAGACTAAGCGTACTTTGAACCAACTCGTCCACCGATTGATCGGGCTTGAGGTCGATTGTAAGCTGTACCGTCTCTCTGCCAGTACGCTTCTTCTCTTTCACGACAAACTGGCTACAGCGCAGCGCAGTCGGCCCAGAGATGCCAAAGTGAGTGAAGATCATATCCCCTTCATGCTCAACAATTTTTTTCCCTTTTTCGTTCCACACCGCTAAACGAATATCGCGCAGAGACAATCCTTGCAACGTCTTTTCACGAATGAAAAAGGCGTTCGACGTGAGTGGAACCTCTGTCGGATACAGGTCTGTGATCGTATGGCCTGCCGTTTCCGCCCAAGGATAACCATCGCCTGTTGAACCGGTCTGAGGGACAGACTTGCCTCCAGTTGCAATAATAACCGCCTTTGTAGTAACGATACTGCCGTCACGAAAGCGAACACCACGCACGCGGCCTTCTTCGTGATTGTACAGCACTTCATCCACAGGATGATTGATACGAATATCAACACCAAGGCGTCGGACTTCTCCTATGAGAGAGTCGACAACCGTCTTCGCCTTATCCGTCACGGGAAACATACGGCCATTGTCTTCTTCCTTCAACGCGATGCCAAGCTGCTCGAAGAAGGCGATAATATCCGTATTGCTGAAATGGCTAAACGCACTATACAAAAATCGCCCGTTTCCGGGGATATGGCGAATAATTTCATCAAAGCTCTTGTTATTCGTTACATTGCAACGCCCGCCGCCGGAAATGCCCAGCTTGCGCCCGAGCTTATCCCCTTTATCCACGAGCATAACGCGTCCACCGTGTTCAGCAGCTGCAATAGCTGCCATTAGACCGGAAGGGCCGCCGCCAATAATAATTACATCAGTTTGCATATTTATTCGTTCTCCTTATTTAAAACACGTATCATTTATTGTAAAATTATATACGTAATTGCAGCTTATACTTACTTATTGTAGCGAAAACAGTTCATTAAATAAATGTTTATTAAAACATGCGTCCAGCGCGTTGTCAAAACGGTTTAATTATGCTTTAATCATGGCAATATTCCCACCTCATTAAGGGGAGATGAGCATGTACACTGCTTTAACAGAAACGATCCTACAAATTTTCGTCGTCTGTATTCCTGTATTCTCATGTCAGTTTGTGTTAATGCAGCCAGGTCGCCGCACACGATCACACCTTATGATCAGCCTTGCCTCCGCCATAACGGTATTGTTATGTGTAGCCTTTTCATTTTACAGTCATCCATGGCAACCCTTTGATTTTCGCTTATTGCCTTACATGCTCGCCATACTGTACGGCGGTTTCCGCTTAGCCCTCATTGTGATTATAGGATATGTATTGACATTAGTAGGGTTAAACACGTTGGGCGGGCAACCGGACAGTTCCATATGGAGCGATATTCTGTTGTATGTTACCCCGTTTATTTACGCATATATCCCTAGATTTCATCGGCAAGGCTCACGTGCCAAAATAATCACTGTCTTGTCTTTTATTGCTGTGGGCGTGGTGCTTCATTTCCTCGTTTATCGAATGAGTATGTGGAAAAGTGGGATCAGCTTTGGAGTCGATGCGGGACTCGTTATTGCTATTTATGCAACCGTATTCATTGTGACTGCATGGTACGTCATCTTTTTTATCGAACGCGTATTAGAAAGAAGTTTATTGCAGCAAAGCTATCAAACAGTATCGCGACAGTACCGTCAAGAAGTTCAGAAACTAAGCCAGCTCATTGATGCAACGCCACTCTGTGTAATTGCTGTAGATGCCAACGCTAAGGTTACCGCTATTAATAGCGAAATGATTCGAACGATGCAAACATTTACCCCAACTGTAACAAAGGGAGATTTGCTAGGGGCTCGCTATGAGGATTTGCCGCCTCCCATTCGATTTATTACGAAAGACAAGCTGCTTGTTATGCGTGCATTAAAAGGTGAAGAGACCGAAATGATCGTGACAGATATTGAAAAAAGGGTATTTGCGATTATGGCCTCAGCGATTCTGAACGACGAAACGGGGGAGATCGTCGGGGCGATCGGTATGGCTCACGATATAACGGAGTTAACGAAGCTACGCGCTGAAGCGAGCAATATGGAGCGACTAAGTCTAGTCGGCCAAATGGCGGCAAGTATTACCCATGAGATCCGGAATCCGATGGCTGTCGTGCGTGGCTTTATTCAATTAATACGTGAAAAAAGTCCAAGCCATTTGCACGAGTACTATCGCATCGTCATGGAGGAGCTTGATCGAGCAAATGGGATTATTAATGATTTTTTATCGTTAGCTCAGAATCGTATTGTGGAAAAGGAGCAAGTGGATCTGCATGAGATGTTGTCCCAATTAACCCCGCTCTTATGGGCGGATGCGAATATGCGTGGTCAAGAAATAGAGCTTAATCTCGCGGAGCAGCTACCGACGTTACAGCTTAATCCAAAGGAGATAAAGCAGCTTATTTTAAATTTGGCCCGCAATGCTATGGAGGCAATGGAGAAGCGAGGAACGCTTACGTTGGAGACGCGGCTTAGCGATGAAGGTGTACAAATGCTCGTTAGAGATACAGGACCAGGAATGTCAGACGACATTGTGAGTAAATTGTTCGAGCCCTTTTTTACGACGAAGGCCAAAGGAACAGGGCTTGGGCTGGCGCTCTGCTTAAGTATTATGGAGCGGCATCAAGGAACGATTCAAGTCCAGACAAAGGAAGGGGGAGGGACAACGTTCATCGTTACGTTTCGCCATGATGAATGCAGTCGGGTAGCTTCCCCTCCTCCGATCATACAAGATGAGGGAACGTGTTATGTCAAAAAACGATAATATGCTGGCATTTTTTATGCAGAGCTTGTTGCTGATGCGTCGGAGTTAATGGAATATGTTCAACTTTAATAGCTTCACTGACATATAGATGTCAGTGAAGCTATTTTAAAATGAGCAAGAATCACTGATTACCGCTAGATATAGATGGTTGGTACTACTTGATGAATTGTAAAATAAGGAGAGCGTGCAAATGAATAATACGATATACCTTTATGTGTTCGACACCATGTCAGACTGGGAAATAGGTTACTTAACTGCCGAACTGAACTCGGGAAGATTTTATAAAAAGGGGTTGTCCCCATCTAAAATAGTTACCGTGGGCCTGGAGAAGAAGCTTGTAACTACGATGGGCGGATTGAAAATACTACCTGACATCACGCTGGATGAGTGCAGCATGGAAAGCATAGATGCATTGATTTTACCCGGTGGAGATACGTGGACAGAAGCCATTCACCAACCGATCTTTACAATCGTTGAGAGGTGTTTACAGGAAGGGATATGGGTTGCAGCGATTTGTGGCGCTACCATGGGGCTTGCCCAGACGGGATTGCTGAATTCACGTTGGCATACAAGCAATGATCGGGAATACCTTAAAATGATCTGTCCCTCTTACACGGGCGAGCATTATTACAAAATGGAACCTGCTGTAACGGATGGAAAACTGATCACGGCATCTGGAATAGCTCCGTTAGAATTTGCTATGCACGTCTTGAGAGGACTGGATGTGTTCTCATCGAACACACTAGATGCTTGGTATAGTCTTAATAAGACCCAAGACTCCAACTATTATTATGAGTTGATGAACTCAATCCAATAAAGGTTGCTGCTGAATGGCACCCCAAGCTTTAGTGGTGAATACATGCAATACCGTGTCTCCAAGGGGCTACCTGCTTCCTACGGCATCCATATCACCGCCGCAAGGCATATGGACACGGTGTTAGATTACAAGCTGAGCCATAGTTTGAACGGTCACGGAGCCTCATGTAAGATAGGATAGAAATCTAATCTTAGTTTATATATGGGGGCTGAAACGTGGACGTCATTCAAATTGGAGCAGTGACCATACAGTGGGCAATGCTCGTTAGTGTTGCTTCTCTGCTTATCGGCGTTGTCGCTATCTCCTTTCGTGCGCGGATGGAAGGCGCATCACGTGCGTGGACAGATTGGGCTTTAGCCGTAGTCATCATGCTTATGCTCAATGAGAAGATAGGCTACTTGTGGGACTCGCCGTCTATTATATGGGAGCAGACGAGCGCAATGCTGTACTTGAGCGGTACTTCGACGAATGGCAACATTCTGCTCGTAATCGGATTAGCCGCTTGGACAGCTGTCTACTTGCGTAAGCATCAGCTAAGTGTGCTTATGTTAGCGGATCTAGCTGTTCATGGTGTGCTAGCGGCAGTTGCTGCGTACGGCTGGGTGTATACGCTGAACGGTTCTAGTGCGCCAAGCTTCACATCTTTGCCGCTGCCAAGCGGGATGACGCCTGATGGCATCCCGCCGTTGGAATCTCTGCTGTGCGTGGTCATGCTATGTATGCTCTGGCTAAGTCGGCGGTCGCTCGGATCGCTTTATGACGCGCGAGTCGTTGCGTTAGCATGGGGGATCATCGGGATGTTGACCAGTTTGGTGAAAATTCACGATTCATTGGTGCTCGGTCTTGCCCCTGCACAGTGGATGTTTGGTGGGCTGTTAGCTATTGCTTTCGTGATGACGCGTTATAAAGAGCGAATTCTTGCCGACTCAACGGGGTCGACAGAATCAAATGTTGCAACAGAATTGCTCGAAGCAACAGAAACAAACGATGCAACAGCATTAAAAGATGCAACAGAATCAATCAAATCGTCTGAACGGACTTAATCAACTGGATAGCGCTGCATAACTACGTACATAATAATGGCGATATATTGGAAAGGAGGTCTTCCAATGAGCCAAGATTCAAAAGCTCAACAGCAGCAAGCAAAGCAAAACAGTTCTGGAAAAGATCGTAACCCTGGCGTACAGGATAAGCGGCTGAACGGGCCTAATCGTCCTTCAACGTAAATGAAAAAGGGGGGGCCAAGCTCGATTTTTATGTCGTTGCTTGCGCTTTCCCTTGCTTTCCATCCTTACCCGTGGTTACAATATTAAACGATAGAGTAAAAGGATAAGTTGAGGAACCTGCAATCTATCTGAATGACCTACTGAGGTAAGGAGTGACGCTAATGTCTATGTCTTTTGAGCAATATATGTCCGATATGGTACAACCAATGCGTACGGAATTGACGAACATGGGAGTCGTCGAGTTGCGTACAGCTGAAGAGGTTGAAGAAAAGTTGCCAACTGCTAAGGGAACAGCGCTTGTCGTTGTAAACTCGGTGTGTGGCTGTGCGGCAGGTCAATGTCGTCCAGGTATTCGCCAAGCGTTGGAGCATGATGTAACACCGGATCACTTGTTCACGGTGTTTGCTGGCCAAGATAAAGAGGCAACGGCAAAAGCGCGCGAATACTTTGCGCCATACCCGCCTTCTTCGCCATCGATCGCCCTGATGAAAGACGGCGAACTTGTTCATTTTATCGAGCGTCTTAGCATTGAAAACCGTTCGGCAGAAGACATTGCAGCGGAATTGCAAGCTGCGTTTGACCGTTTCTGCCGTTAATAAACGACGTCTGTAAGCCGCGATGCTTATGGACAAAAACCCCCGCGCTTAAGCTGTGCGGGGATTTTTTACACAGAAATGAGTCTTGAAAGGGGACAGGACGATGAGTTTGCAGCAGGAAATTATCGAGCGCTTCAATGTTCAAGCACAAATTGATCCCGTTGCGGAAATCCGCAAGCGCGTCGATTTTTTAAAGCAATATGTGAAACAAGCGGGCACAACTGGATTGTTGATCGCCATCAGTGGCGGTATTGACAGCGCGGTAGCAGCTGGCCTGTGCAAGCAGGCGACTGACGAGCTGGCCGCTGAAACAGGCCAGCCGTATATGACGCTTGGCGTCTTCCAGCCTTATGGCGAGCAAGTAGACATCGCGGACAGCTATGCTGTGGCGGAAGCGTTCCAATTGAAACATACGATTGAGACGAACATTGAAGATGCGGTAAATGAAATCGCACTTGAAGTCGAGCAATCGTTCAAGCATATGAACAATCCTCGCCATCTAAGCATTCCAGGCAAGGGCAACGTGAAGGCGCGTATTCGGATGGTTACACAATACGCGTTGGCATTTGATTTGAATTTGCTCGTGGTCGGTACCGATCACGCTTCAGAAGCGTTAACTGGCTTCTACACGAAGTGGGGCGACGGCGCAGTTGATATTACACCGCTTGCTTCGTTGAACAAGCGTCAAGTTCGTCAATTGGCGAGTCATTTGAATGTGCCTTCAAGTGTGATCGACAAAGCGCCTACGGCTGGCCTATGGGAAGGTCAGACGGACGAGAAAGAGCTAGGGATTACATACGAGCACAACAGCGACTATTTGGAAGGCAAAGTAGTGCCGGACGATGTGCGTGAAAAGATCGAACAACAATACCGGAAGACAGAGCATAAGCGCTCACCGATTCCTGGTATTTAAGCTGTAATGCGATCATGATGTGATCGGAAAGTTGGAAAAAGAAAAGGAACACACTCGCCGTGTTGTCTACGCGGCTGAGTGGTGTTCCTTTTTTTGATGCGGATCATGCGCTTGACTTGGTCAGTAGTATCGCTAGTGAAAGGGCTAGCGATTTATTTTTTGCGAGCTTTTGCTTTTTCAATATAAGGAATCGGGTCGGGCGTTTTGCAATTTGTCTCTCCATGATCGACGTGAATCGGGCCAATTAGCGGAACCAGTTCTCTGATCAATGTTTCAAGCTGCTCATTGCGGATGCCGATGGCGATAAGCGCTCCGTTCATGGCCTCCCGCGTCCGATTCGGGCGTTGATGCACTTCATCCTTGACGAGCTGCGCATAGCGAACGAACGGCTCGTCACTTAATTGCTTATGGTGAAGTGCCAGCAATGCAACTAACTGCCAGCCAGCTCTGCCAATCCATTCGTCTGTGGACAGGATCCACTGGTTAGCAAGCTCTTCAGCATAAGCTGATTTGATAACAACGTTGGACATAAACACGTCAATTAACGTATAGTAGTTCATTTTGGACAGCCAACGTTCGATATCTGACTTGGTCATCGCTTGTGGATCAGCAACCATAGTAGCTAGTGTCTGTGCATCCGTATTTCCGGTCGCGAACAGCTCTTCGGCGAGTGCGTGATTGCACTTGATCGTCTTTTTGAGTTTGGTTAAGTTACCGAAGGTGACACCAAACAACGGATCTTGGGCGCCGTGGCGGCGAAACGTTTTCCGGTGCTGCTCTGAACCGTACGCTTCCAATTCGGACATGACTTGAGATAGGTTCATTTTGATCTTCCTTTTTGCATATAAGTTCGTTCATGTTCTGTTTATAGGGTTCGCCGAACAGACAATTCTAGCCGGCCTTTTTATTTTCAACATAAGTGATATAGCGCCTACGCATCAGTGTAGACACGATGAGCGTAAAGAGCGGCAAGCTCCATAAGAACACGGCATACGGTACATATTCATGAACGGGCACGCCTAAAATCGTACCACATAGTACAGCAAGCATGTTCCAAGGAACCATGGCTGCGAATACAAGTGCGGTGTCAGCTATGACGCGTGACAATTGCTCCTTAGGAAAACGGGATGACCATAGCGGCAGCACGTTGCGCCCAGCCATCATAATGGGCAGCGTTTGGGTACAGGACACGAGTCCAAGTGCCAAGCCAAACAAGCCTACTTTAACGGTGGCACTAGGCAAGGATGGTTGCTGTCCCATCAGGGCAACCATGTACGGTTCTAACGTGCGTGTCGCCTCCAAGATGCCGTTGTAAGACCCAGCCAACGCAATTAATAGCACCAAATCGAGCATACTTAGTAAGCCCTTCGTATGCAAAGAAGGCAGTGCTGTGTTCTCATAGCCGAACAGCATGCTGCGCACCCAATCCATAGGTGCAACATCTTGCAACCAAACGCCAAGTACGATGGCGGTCGCAATGGAGAGCATAAACGCATAACGCGTCTTCAAGCGGAACAAAATGGCGCCGATGAGGACAACGGCTGGCAACACAAGCCATGGGCTGAACGTGAATTGCTGGCGAAATGCGTCAAGGTGAACCACGGAGCTACCCGTTGCCCAACTGCCGTTCAGATCCATAAAGAGAAAGAACGCGGTCGCTGCTCCTAGTCCAAGCAGCGTCGTCGGTGCCATGGCTGGGTATTGCCGTGAGACCGTTGTACCCGTCGAGTCAGCGACCAGTCGATGCGCACTGGAGAACGGCGATGTTCGGTCTCCGACGAAGGCACCTGATACGAGTGCCCCTGCCATAAGCGGCAATGGAACGCCGGCGATAGCGGCGGCACCCATCATCGGGATGCCGACAGCGCTAAGCGTGCCTGTCGATGTACCGAGCAGCATCGAGAACAGCGCTGCAAACCAGAACGTCAGCGTAACCATGTATGCGGGATGAATCCATTGCAAACCTTGTTCGATCAAATAAGGGATCGTACCGCTAAGTGTCCATGTCGGAATGACTAACCCGACCATTACAAGTATCCATACGACTTCGAGCGTATGGGTTGCCCCGTCACGCATCGCGTGTGTCAATGTAGACCAAGCAACGCCTTGCTTACGTGAGTATAAAGTAAGGGTAGCGAAGCCGAGAGCAAAGCCTAAAATAAGTGGTATGCCAAGCAAGTAGGCTGCGGTTAATCCCCCGATCGTCGTAACTACGACGGTAATTAACTGATTTTTAGATAGCATAGTAATGCGGCAACTCCTGTCTTTTTCCTGGTGTCTATAATGGAATAGCTGAATGTATAGAAACAACATCGATGTGTGTCCACTGTACGTGCCATTTGATCCTAGATTGTCTTTCAAATAGTGGACATTCATACACAGAGGAGGTGGTGAATGCTGAACGTTTTTCTCCCTCTATATAGATACTTATTTCTGGTTCGAATCTATATGTAGAAGATGTCTGTTCAAAAGGCACCTCAGGCGGTATATAGGGTTGTTGTCCTCTTAGGTGTAGACAATTTAGCTATTTGTCCCCTAGAAATGAACATTTACAAAGGTGACAGCGGCACTTTATCTTGTTTGGATAGAGTGTTGATGATGTATTGGATTGTGCATATTATTTAGCATTAGCATTAGCATTAGCATTAGCATTAGCATTAGCATGCTGCTCTTGTAGCCACCGAGCAGTGGTGCCGATCGCTGCCTCTAATTCAGGTGTTGTGCCTTGAAATGGATGCACAGCTTGAAAAGTGTGGGTCCCACCTTCAATCGTCGCCCACTCCGTGCCGGAATAGTTTGCAACTAATCGCGCCGAACCTTCTCGAAAGCCTGGCAAATCTTCTGAGCCTTGGACGAGCAGGAGCGGATAAGCAGCATCTTTAATGCGATTAATAATATCGTAGCGCTCTTTATTCGCTGCCAAGTCTTGCAGTACGATGCTATCGAGGGGCAGCGCTTCTCCTGTACGTGCATTTAGCACTTGCGAGCGTCCTGACGTGAGCAGTTCTTCTTTTTGCTGTGCAGAGAACAGATCGACGTTGGTTACCCCATTCCACGAAATAACTCCGCTTACGAGGGAAGGATGCTCTAAAGCGAACAGGATGCAGCTTGCTCCGCCACGGCTATGCCCAAGTAAATAAATCGGCACTATCGCAGCAGCCGCTTTGGCCGCTATTTCGTCGTTCTCAGCTTTCTCGTCTTTTGGTGGCAATGCGCACGTAGGCGGTAGATGATAAGCAATTTGTACGCGTGTAACATCAGCCTTAGCCGTTGCTAATTCCTCTAACCATTGCTGAAAATGTTTACTCCGCACTGCCGTTGTAAGGGCACTTAAATCCTCCTGTTCACGAGCATATGTATTAACGGCAAAACGTTCCGGCTCATCAAAGATAGTTAGTTCTTCCCCTACACCATTAAAAGTAAAGTTGAACGTAATCGTGACCATTCCTGTACGTTCTGCGAGCTGAGCTGCTGTATAGGGAAACATGCCCCAGTCTTTGAATCCTTTGAAGCCGTGCGCAATGATAAGAATCCCGTTAGCGTACACATCAGAGTTAGACGAGGTAGGATGAGATGGATTAATTGCAACAGGCGGAAGCCATACGTCCCCGCGAATCGTACGATCAGACCCGATAGATAGCGAAAATGAATGCCGCATACGACACTCTCCTCTCTTTATTTGCATGCAAAAATGTGCTGTTAAAGCATTGTTTATTGTACCATATCTTGCAGCGTACTCTACATGGGAGGCGAACGATTGCATCAGGTGTTGACTTCATCATTTTTCGAGTGTATTATGTGTATTAGTTCAAATAGTACACCATAAAATGGAATTAACAAACATGGGTTCAAGAGGTTAGTATTTCGCACTGAAGGAGGGGTGAGATGATTCGTATACAAGAGCGTAGTGCAACACCGATTTACGAGCAAATTGTGGAGCAGATGAAGGAGCTTATTGCTAAAGGCGCTATGAAGCCAGGAGAGAAAGTACCATCCGTCCGAGAGTTGTCATCGGGGCTTGTCGTTAATCCGAACACCGTTAGTAAGGCGTATCAAGAATTAGAACGGCAAGGTGTCTTTATTACACTGCGTGGCAAGGGAACGTTTATTTCGGAATCGTTTTCTCCAGGCATGGCAGAGGAGCGGCTGATTAAAATGAAGGAAGAAATGCAGCGCTTGGCGGTAGAGGCTAAGCATCTTGGATTACAAGAAGAAGAGTTTCTGAAGATGATGAAACAGGTGTGTAAAGTATTGTGGGAGGGTAGTCATGATACAAGTACAAGCGGTACATAAGCATATTGAGGGAAAAGCAGTGCTTAATGGTGCTCATTTTCATATTCCACCGGGGCGTGTAATTGGTCTTATTGGTCGCAATGGAACGGGCAAAACGACGTTGATGCGTACGATGGCAGGCATTTATACGCCGGATCAGGGCACTGTGTGCTTTGAAGATATCGATATCCATCGGCGGCCGGAAGTGAAGCGGGATGTCGTCTTTATACCGGATGCGCCCGATGCGCTGGAGAGCTATACGATTAAGCAGTGCGCGAATTGGTTTGCGATGCTGTACCCTTCATTTGATTATTTTTTCTTTATGGAAGCGATGGAACGCTTTCGTCTTCCGATACATAAGCCTGTGCGCAAGCTGTCTAAAGGAATGAAGATGCTATTTAGTACAGCGTTGGGGCTTGCGACTCGCGCACGCTTTATTATGTTGGACGAGCCGACGAACGGGGTCGATGCTGTAGCGAAAAAACAATTGCTCTCGCTCATTATGGAATCGTTGCGTGAAGATGCGTCTATTCTTATTTCGTCGCATATGTTGCATGAGCTTGATCGGATCGCAGATACGGTCGTGCTGCTGCGGGATGGGCGTACCGATGAGATATGGGAGCTGGAAAGCTTGCGCATGGAAGTGCGTAAAATGCAAGTCGTCTTCCCGGATGCCGAGCCGCCAACGTGGTTGCAACAGGAGGGAATCTATGTGTTGCAGCAAGTTGGGCGTGTGTATACGGTACTACTGGAATCGGCTGTGGCTGTTAACACCCTTCGCGGTGCCGAGACGATACTGTTAGAGGAACTTCCTCTCTCTTTGGAAGATTGGTTTACGTGGAAATCGGGAGGGGACGGTGATGGCGATGTGGCGTGATTTATTTGCACGGGCGCTATGGTGGAAGGAATATCGACAAGTTCGATTTATGCTGTGGTTCATGCTACTGGGTATGTTTATGATGATGGGTTTTTTAAGGATAGAAGAATGGTTGCTTACATCTGATGATGTTATAGCACGTAAAGTTGCCATGTATAAAGAATACGAGTTGAGAGGTAATAGTTCCTATAACTGGGGAGAAAATTATGCATTTGCAAGATTGTTGCTAGGGTCGCTAGCTTTTCTAATGTCTGTCTGGCAAATAGGCTTCGAGCGGCGTAACAAAATCAGTGAAATGACATTCTCTCTTCCTTATCATCGTAGTACGGTATACGGTGTGAAGTGGCTGCTGGGCGTTGTTTTTATTACAGGATCAATGGTTGTTAATGGAGCCATAGATATACTTGTGATAGAAACGTCTGCGCTAGCGCAGTTTATTGACGTTCATGAAGTGATTCTTGCTAGTATGCACGTGAGTGTTGCTGCTATTGCCGTGTACACGTTCACCCTAGGTTTAGGCACGGTATGCGGGAGTTGGTTATCACAAACGGTTCTAACTGGAATTTTTCTATTTTTATTTCAATTTTTTGATGAATGTTACAGAATTATTAAAGATATCTTTTATCCGTATCGCGTATATGCGTGGAGCGGTGGACCGCCAAGCAATTTTTCGATTCTCGGCTGGGTAGTTAATTATCCAGATACGGAATATTACATGACTATCCTTCCTATTATCATTTTCTGTTTACTTTTTGGAGCTTGGCTGTACAAGCACAATAATTTGGAGCATAACGGGAGAATTGCTATCTTTCCAATAATCGAAAAGATGCTCGGTCTCGGCTTTGCATTTTGCTGCTCGCTAGTCGGAGGAATTATACTGAGTAATAGCTTCTTTGGTGAGAAATCTGGCTTCTATATCGGTTTTATTTTGTTAGGTGGCCTTGGTTATTTGTTATTTAGTCGTCTGACGCGTGTGAAAATTAAATTTTAGTTCGCAGCGTTAAAAAACGGGCGGGGGTGTTCCATGGCTAGCATGAGCATGGAATACTCCCGCCCGTGTGGCGTTTAGCCGAGCAAGCGGCTGAGCACGCGCGTTGTGCGTGCGGCGATGTCGCGGACGTCGTCTGGCGTGGCGCAGAGCGGCAGCCAGTAGTAGATGGTGTCGCCAAGCGGGCGCAGGATCAGTCCTTCAGCGAAGCCCGCTTCGTAGATGGCCGCCCCGATGCGTCGCTCGGGCGGGAAGGGGCGGCGTTGTTCGACGTCTTCGTACAAGTCGAACGCCGCTACAAGGCCGAGTTGCCGCGCATCGGCTACGTGCGGCAGTTCGGCAATGCCACGCACAGCTTCGCGCAGTGCGTGGATCGTGGCCTGCGCCTGTTCGAGTGTGCGTTCCTCCTCGAACAGGCGCAGGCTCGCTAACGCCACGGCACACGCCACCGGATTTCCGGTGAAGCTGTGACCGTGGAAGAACGTTTTTTGCGTCGCGTAGTCGTCATAGAACGCGGCGTAAATGGACTCGCGGCACAGTGTCGCCGCGAGCGGCATCACTCCGGCCGTCAGCCCTTTGCTAAGGCACATGATGTCAGGGCTGATGCCCGCATGCTCACAGGCGAACATTGTACCTGTTCGCCCAAAGCCTGTCGCCACCTCATCGGCGATTAGGTGAACGTCATACTGCGTGCACAGCTCCCGCAGCCCTACCAAATAAGCAGCAGGCGTCATAATCATGCCGCCAGCACCTTGCAGCATCGGCTCCACGACGATGCCCGCTATGGACTCTGCTTCGCGCTCGAACAAGGCGCGAACCTCCGCTAGGGCAGCTTCAGCTACCTCGCGCTCGAATAAAGCGCGAACCCTCGCAGAAGAAGCCTCACCTTCGCCGCCCTCGGGCCAAGTGAGAGCCCTCGCAGAAGAATCCCTGCCCTCGTCGCCCTCGGGCCAAGTGAGAGCCCTCGCAGAAGAATCCCTGCCCTCGTCGCCCTCAGGCCAAGCGCGAACCCCCGCAGAAGAATCCCTGCCCTCGCCACCCTCGTCGCCCTTACGATTTGCCCTCCGCAAATCAGGTGCTGACACGCGATGCCCCTGAAACAACAGCGGCTTGAACAGCGCGTGATAAAGCCCAATGCCGCCGACACTAACGGCACCTAACGTATCACCATGATAGCTGCCATCGAGGAAGACGAACTTCGTCTTCGTTGGTCGGCCTGTCTGCTGCCAGTACTGAAACGACATTTTTAGCGCCACTTCGACTGCCGTAGAGCCGTTGTCTGAATAGAACACTTTTGTCAGCCCAGCGGGTGTAATGTGTACTAGCTTTTCAGCTAGCTCTATACCAGGAGCGTGCGTTAAGCCGCTGAACATAATATGGTCAAACGCGTTCAACTGCTCGGCAATTGCTGCTTTAATGCGCGGATTCCCGTGCCCGTGAACATTGCACCACCAAGAGGAAACGGTGTCATAATAGCGATTACCATTGGCATCGTACAAGAAAATTCCTTCAGCACGCTCGATCAGTACATGATCGCGCTGCTCATAATCTTTCATTTGCGTAAAAGGATGCCAGACATACTGTCTGTCCTTCACCAGCAGTTCCTGTTGCCGAACTTGATCCATGATCGTTGCTCCTTTATGCAAGTCTTCATCCTATCACTTCAACATAATCGTTAACCAAATCATATATTTAATAGGTTAACAAATGATTTTTAATATGACAACGTCAACATTGGATTTCTAATTCCTCTAACGTAAGCGGTGTAATAATGCTCGTCCTCCAAATTTAGCTATGATACAATATCCATATTATTGAAGATGAAAAGCATGAAGCATCATGCTTGAAGCTAGGGGGAAAGAGCTATGATTTATGGTATCGGTCACGACATCGTAGAAATAGAACGCATCCAGCGCATTTTATCTGGTGATATAAGCAAAAGATTTATTGCACGTCTGTTAACGAGTGAAGAGCAAGTGTTGCATCAAGAACGTGGTGGGCGCCAAACGGAGTTTGTTGCTGGGCGGTTTGCAGCTAAGGAAGCGGTTGTAAAGGCAATAGGCACTGGAATTGGAGCAAAGGTCGGCTTTCAAGATATAGAGGTGTTGCCAGATCACCTTGGCAAGCCATACTGCCGCTTGAGTGAGCGGGCTTGGAGTCGTCTCGGTCTGAGTGCGCATGAATATGTCATTCATATTAGTATCTCTCATCAGCCTAACCTTGCTTCCGCTTATGCCATCATGGAACACCGTTCCTATGAGACTGAGGCCTAATAAGGTGGAAGGTTGGGATGGCGACGAAGGTGGCGATTAATAAAGCGTTAATACCTGAGGTTGCTGAAACGGAGGCTAACTGGGATGGATGTATTCATGAATATTACTCCAACATCAAGTGAGATTGCATTTTTTTTAATTATTGTTGTAATTGCGATTATAATGTTCAATGATTCTGATAGCGGTAGTTCGTCAAGTACATCCAGCAGTGGTAGCTCGTCAAATGATTACAGCAGTAGTAGGGGCTCTTCACATGATTACGGCAGCCGCAATTCGTCAAGCAGTTACAGTAGTAGAAATTCGAATTCGGATGATGGGGATGACGGCAGCGGCGAATAAAATATGTAAGCGCCTAAGGTACCTACACTATTTACTAGAGGGAATTAATTTATGTCATCAATGATACAACAACTTCGTCGAAGGCCCATCGTAGAGCTTTGTTTCTGGGCTGTTATTTTGTTTTTACTGCTTGGCCTGCCATTTTTAGAACAGCGTTCGGAATCTTGTGCGGTCAATCAGCAAGGATCAATGGATTTGACCGGATGCCAAATGGATACTAAACATGCAGTCGCGTTGAGTGGACAATGGGAGTATATCCCCAATCAGCTCATATCGCCAAGCTCAGAAGCATCTGGTTATTCTTATGTGAATGTTCCTCATCAGTGGAATACGGACATTTGGCGTGTGTTCAGCAATGATGTGAATTATGCCACTTATCGACTTAAGGTGGAATTACCAAGTGGTAATCGGGAATATGCGATCCGAGTAACGAATGCCAAAATGGCGAGTAGGCTGTATGTCGACGGCAAACTGATCGGTTCAACTGGACAAGTAGGGACAACTCCAGAGATGTCTATTCCGTACAACTATCCGTATATCGGTCATTTTTCTACAGATAAGAGAGAAGTGGAACTTACTTTCCACGTTTCTAATTTTCATTTTAAAATGAACAACGGTGTTTCGGATTCGATCTACATAGGTACGCAAGAGGCTATTCATAAGTTGGAGAAGCGTAAAGGCTTTTACGACGTCATCATTATATCTTGCTTTTTCTTTATGTTTGTTTATTTTTTGGGCGAAAATGTTCATCGGCGAGAGGGAACATCAGCATTTTACTTTCCGTTATTTTGTCTTTCAGGAGCGGCATACGTTGCGTCTCACGGCGAAAAGGTGCTGATCGAATATATACCGAGTATTCCGTTTGAGATTTTGATTAAGATTCAGTTTATTTCCGGTATCGGAGCTTCTTATTTTTTCTTAGCACATGCATTTCATCAATTTAAGCCATACGGTTCAGCTAGACTGATTCGTGTAGCAGGTGTTCATTGTATAATCGCGATAATTGTGATTCTATTGACCTCGATGAGCTTCAATTCACAGCTTATGTACTATTTGTTAGTTGTGAATGTTATTGGACTTCTATATATCGTGGTGATGTCCATTCAAGCCATGCGACATAAGCTTCAGGGGTCATTTTACATTTTTATTAGTGTGTTGGCTTCGATGCAAGTGATCGGGCTTATGATTTCTAGAGTAGGATGGGTCGGCCCTATTACGGATGTTCCGCCACTTGGACTCCCGATATTTGTCTTGGTTCAGGGGTTATTTTTCTCAAGTCGATTCTCAAATGCTTACAATCAAATTAAACTGTTGTCAGAGCAACTAGTAGACAAGATGAAGGAACAAGAGAAGTTTCTAGTCCGTACGTCACATGAGCTTAAGACGCCGTTAAATGCGATTATTAACATTAGTCAATCGATGATGGGTGGAGCCGGAGGCCAACTCAATGCAGCTCAAGAGTCGGATTTGCGTCTGATGCATGGCACGGCTCGACGAATGAGTTACTTAGTCAAAGACATATTGGACTACGAGCAAATTAAAAATCAGCGGCTCCGACTTCAAGCCAGTTCGATAGATGTGCATCGCGTCGTATCCGTCGTTATTGAGATTTTCCGTCATTTAAATATGAGCGGAGCAGTCGCAATCTTAAATGAAGTTAAGCCTAGGCAGCATTATGTCGTCGCCGATGAGAATCGTTTGATGCAAATTTTGTACAATTTATTGGACAATGCGCTTAAACATACCGATATAGGAGTTATTAAAGTTACCTGTGTCAACCAAGGGAATTGGGAAGCAATTACCGTCAGTGATACGGGGGTAGGTATTGAGCACAATCAATTGGACCGCATTTTTAAAGAGTATGAGCAACTTGGCAATGAATCGTATACGGACACTTCGGGAATTGGAATAGGGCTTCCCATTACGAAGCAACTGGTTGAGATTCAAGGTGGGCATATTCATGTGCGTTCGACGGTTGGAGAGGGCAGCTCGTTTACATTTACTCTACCTGCTGTTGAGTTCAGTCAACAAGAAGCTGTCGTAGGCAAGGAAGCAAGTGAGGTGTCGAGGCAAGAAGAAATTCGATATAGTAGAAGCACAGCTGAAAGCCAAGAGCGGCAAATCGCTAAGAGCGCGGCAGCGCTGCCTGTCAAGGAGCGTGATAAGCTGTCAGACTCCGCCTTTGTACAGGGGGCTGGGCATATCCTGCTAGTCGATGATAACTATGCCAGTATAAAGGCACTCGCTAACTTGCTTGAGTTAGAAGGATACACATGCGAATTTGCACGCAGCGGTGAAGCTGCTCTTGTGCTGTTGGAGCATGGAAATCGCTTTAATCTGTGCATTATGGATGTGATGATGCCTAAAATGTCAGGCTTTGATTTGTGCCGCATTATTAGGCAAATGTACAACCAGTTGGAGTTGCCTGTCTTGATGGCTACAGCAGGCTCAAATACGCATTTGAATCAAGCCGGATTCGAGGCTGGGGCTAACGACTTTATTCATAAGCCTTACGACTGGACGGATCTTCGCGGTAGAGTGAGGACGCTTGTGCAGTTGAAAGGAACGGTGGCACAGCTTGTTCAGTCTGAGAGGGATATGCTGCGTGCGCAGATTAAACCTCATTTCCTGTTTAATTCCATTAATACAATCGTATGGATGAGCAAGCGAGATTCGGATAAGACGCGAGAACTGCTGCATGCCCTAAGCGACTTTCTGCGCGGCAACTTTGACTTTAATAATCAAGAGACCGAGGTGTCTTTTGCGAGTGAACTTCGTCTAATTGAAGCGTATTTATCGCTTGAGCGAGCTCGCTTTGGGGAGCGGCTGAACGTGGAGTTTGTACTGGAAGAGCAAGAATTCAGGTTACCACCGCTGTTGCTCCAGCCCATCGTGGAGAACGCTGTTCATCATGGCATAATGGAAAAAGTGGAAGGGGGCACCGTTCTTATCACCTCCCGTAGAGTGGGTGCGTGGATTGAATTAACGGTGTCCGATGATGGGGTAGGTGCTGACCCGGCTGTACTAGATTGTGGTGGCGAGGTGCTTGCTTCTTCTCTAGCAGGAGAAAAGCGTAGAGGGATTGGACTCGCCAACATTAACCGTAGATTGCGAAGCCTATATGGAACTTCGCTGATTATGGAGCGCCGTGATGGCGGCGGTACTATAGTCACGATGCGAATCCACGCGGAAAAGGAGTAATCATGTCTTATCGAATAGTTGTCGTTGATGACGAACTGCCAGCTCTGGATGAGATGGAGGACTTATTGAAAGACGAGCAGCTGGCTTCGGAGGTCATGTTGTTCGCTCATGCGGAGCGAGCGTTGGAATGGGCTATCGCGCATGAGCCGGACATCGTCTTGTTGGATATTCAAATGCCAGGCCTTAATGGTCTTACATTTGCTGAGCGGTTATTGGATGCAAGGCCGATGGTTAACGTTGTATTCGTTACAGCTTACAATCAATATGCGGTGCAAGCATTTGAATTAAGCGCTGTTGACTACATACTAAAGCCTGTGAAGAAGGAACGCCTTAACCGCACATTAGAGCGGATTCATCGTCGTCGTGTAGGTGTAGGCGGAGTGGATGTAAAGGAAAGGCATACGGAGGTGGAAGCCCATGCGGAAACTTATACGGAAAAAAATGTGGAACCTCGTACAAAAGCTCTTACTGAAGCAAATAAAGAAAGTGCTCAGCAAGTAGCGGACAATGTGCTGACTATGGCTGCGCTACAGCCTACAGGGAGGCTGTCGGAACATCATTTGCCGTGTATTTATAGTTTAGGACGCTTGCAAGTAGAGGGCCCATTGGGGAAGATCAAGTGGCGTACGATAAAAGTTGAAGAATTATTTGCGTATTTGTTATTTAAAGGATCAGCAACGCTGGATCAGATTATAAATGATGTATTTCCGAATTCTGATCCTGACAAGGCAAAAACGTACGTTCATACTTGTGTGTATCAAATCCGGCGCGCGATAGCAGAGATATCGCTTCAAGACTATATTCACGTCTCATACCGTGATCGATTGTATAAGTTAGTACTAACGAATGTTTGGCATGATACCGATTTGTTTATGGAATCTCAATCTCAATCGGCATCTCAATCACGTCATTTGAACGTTAGCGTGCCTGAACAATCCGCTAATTTGTACCGTGGTGACTGGTGCGAAGGGCTGGATGGCATTTGGATGACGACACATCGTGAAGATCTCAGACAGCGTTATTTGTGGCTAATGGAGGACATCATTGATGATATGCAGAAGCAGGGAGATTTTCGCAAAGCGCTCATTCATGCCCGTCAACTCATTAAAATAGATTCTTGGAACGAGCATATTGCTGCCCGCATAGTAGAGCTATACGTCGATAATGGGGAGAAAGCAAGGGCGAAGCAGTTTATTCAACAGTATCGTGAACAGTATGAAAGTGAGCTCGGAGGATCATTATCAGAGGAATGGCATGCACGCATTTATGCGGTCATTAATGAAGAAATTTAGCATGGTTAATTAAGAAGAGTTCATATGAAGCTGTCTGCTTTCTAAGCGGGCAGCTTTTTTGTATGTAATAAGTCATGCCAAGGTAGGTCTATAGTCGTTCACTATTTTTTCAGTACACATAGATAAGATGATATAGAACAGAAACAATAACTGAGATGAACAGGGTTGCAACTAGATTGTCTGATTGTTTCATAAATTTAGTGAAAAGGGGCATAGAGAAGTGGTTAAAAACAATATTCGAAGTCGGATTATTTTATTGCTAGTATTCGTTCTTGTCTGGGGCTCATTTGGCTCGACGCCTTTTGTGGGTAAGGTGGAGGCGGCTCCAGAACAAAAAATTATTGGTGGGCAATTAGTCAACGGTGTGCAAGATCCTTTGAAAATAGCAATTAAAAATGATGGGGCAATCGCAGCTTACTTATGGCAAGACAGCCACTATGTATATCAATATTATAGAGAATTTAGCTGGGGAACGAATCTGTTTTATACGGAGTCGGGTGCGACTAAAAGACATTATTCGACTTATTTTAACAGCCAGTCTGGCCCGAACATAGTTAGTGCACCATTTGGCGAGGGGGTCATAACGACACCCGATGCTAACACAATCGTGACGACGTGGGCACTTGATGGAGGAAACATAGAGCTGAAACAGAAGGCCTATTATCCGCCGAATGCAAGATACTATGAGAAAGAGTGGTCCGTTGAAAATAAATCAGGGACTAAAACGTACAGCGATCTCAAGTTGATTCATGGTGGCGACGCTACATTTGGCGGCGAAGATAATGCCATGTCTTATTGGGACCCGCTACTAAATATGGTATATGTAAAAAATAATAATATGAACAAATTTGGTTTGATGGGCTTTGCCGGAAAAAATACAACCCCTGCTGACAAGTATTATAGCGGTCCATACACTGCTGGAAACGACCAAGCTTCTAAGGGGAACTTGTCCAACACATCGAATTCGGCATATGCCGATGCGGGATACCATTTGCAATGGAACAACCATACACTGCGTCCTAACCAAAAGTGGGTTATCCAGTCCTCGGAAACGTGGACTACTGCCGGAGCGTTGCAAGTCATTGCGCCAGCATCGAAGACAACCACTTCTAATAGCACAGTGTCGTACGTATTTAAACTACAAAACTTTCAGCCCAAATCGGACGTCTTTAACTTGAATGTGGCCTCGTCCAAAGGATGGAACACCGTAGTAAGAGGTGCTCAACAGGTTACAGTTCCAGGAAACGGCGCCATTCAAACCGTTACGGTTGACTTAATCGTTCCGCCGGGAGCGGACGGCTTGGATACGCTCACCTTGACGGGCATCTCGCAGACAGACGCAAACGTTAAGAACAGCAGCAACGTAGTTACAACGATTAATAATGCGCTACCTGCTATATCGAACGTGTCGGCTCAACCAGACCGAGTAGTTAATGGAACGGCACGTACGGTACCTGTTAACATCACAACATCCCATGTAGCTGATGGAGCTGCTGTACAGGTTGAATTGGTAGATGGGAATAAACGTCCAATCTCGATACCGATAACGGCGGATGGAGTGGTGAATGCTAATCGTGCTGTGGTATCGGTAGCTATTCCTAGCTCATTGAATACCGGAACCTATTACTTTAAGGTCACAGTCGCGGGCGTAATCGGAAGTCACAGCACGACGCTATTTACGGTTACGAATAGTGACAATGCAGATCTGCTTGATCTTGCCATTTCACCAGGTCAGCTTGCGCCAGCTTTCAAGGCAGACATTACGGATTATACGGCGTCCGTTACGAATGACGTGTATAGCGTCACGGTGACGGGAACGGTATACGATAGCAACGCCATCCTGAATATTAATGGGGTGCCTGTGGCAAGCGGACAAGCCTCAGAGCCAATTAAATTGCAGGTTGGGGAAAATACGATTACGGTACAAACGACGGCATCAGACGGTGTAACGAAGAAAACGTACACGATTCGTGTGAGGAAAGAAGCGAGCGGGGAAGCGGACTTGCTGAAGCTAGCAGTTGCACCTGGAACGCTTAGTCCAGCATTTACAAGCAGTACTAAAGATTACACGGTACGTGTGGAAAGTAGCACGGAGCAATTAGCGGTGACAGATATCGTCTATAGCCCGAATTCAACGATTTCGGTTACAGGTGCGACATACAACCCACAGACGGGATATATGTTCCCGTTGCAAGTAGGGGAGAACGAGATTGAAGTCGTAGTAACAGCTCAGGATGGAATCACGAAAAAGGTATATAAAATTAAGGCTTACCGCCCGTCTAAGCAGAGCGAAGTTAGCGACGCTGCGAGAGAGCTGTCGATCGGATACGGAGCGGGAGATAGTTGGGAAAGTGTAACGAAACACATACAGTTACCTCTGTCTGGTAAGCATGGTACAACGGTAACTTGGACATCAAGCGATCCTGCTGTGTTAACGAGCAGCGGAGGAGTGCATCCATCTCCTGAACGAGATACAACGGTCATTTTGACTGCTGTTGTGGAGAAAGATGGAGTTAAAGTAGAACGTACCTTCTTAGTTATTGTGAAGAAAGCTTCCTTGCAAATTGTAAGCGAAAAGAACACAAGAACCGTTCCGATTCGTGCAGGGGAAGGACAAAAGGATGTCGAGCAAGTCGTTGTATCACGCAAGGTATTGTCTGACGGCACGAAGATCGACAAGGTCATTGTCGACGCGAATAAGGCGCAATCGGCGCAAAATCAGGCTAAAGATCAAAAAGCTTCATCGATGCGGGTTGTTGTAACGGAAGACCCTAACGATCAAGCGAATGAAACAGCGGTTGAGGTTCCTATCGCCTCTTATTCGCAGATGGCGAACACGTTAGATATGACGATTGAGACGAGCGGGGTACATCTCGTTCTAGCCAAAGCTACATTGCATCAGTTGCAGCAAGATGGAAGTGACCTATTCTTCCGTTTTGTACCGATTCGAAATGAACAGCAACAGAGCCAACTGAAGCAGCAAGCAGCTAGTGATCCTATTGTGAAACAAGCGGCTGGCAGCAAAGTCGTTAACGTAGTTGGAACACCTATGGTAATCGAAACGAACTACACGGCTCGTGAGACAAAGCTCGTATTCCCGTTGGACAAGCTGAATGCACCAAAGGACGTGGCTTCACAGGCCAATTACCTTCAGTCATTGCATGTATATATTCAGCATAGTGACGGAAGCAAGCAATTGAAACAAGGCGTGATCGATCGTGATTCATTAGGAAACATCGTAGGTCTGTCCATCGTGATTGATAAGTTCAGTACGTTCACGATTGTGAAAATGGATACGCCACCAAGCACAGGTAGCGGCAATTCCGGAAGCGACAGCTCGGATGCAGGTTCCACTGTAACTTTGACGACAGAAACATCTAGTGTGAAACATGATAAGCAAGAGAAACAACAAGTAGAGCACTTGCCTTACATTAAAGGTTATCCAGATGGATTATTCCGTCCAGAACATTTGATTACACGTGCTGAATTGGCTGCTATGCTATGGAGAATCTCGAAGGATGGCAAACAAGCAGGAGTAGGAGCGGCATCATCAACGGCAAGCTTTGATGATGTGACATCAAGTCACTGGGCGTTTGCAGCAATCGAAGAGCTTAAAGCGAAAGGGATTCTTCTAGGCGTGAGTGCAAGTGAATTCGAGCCTAATCGCACGCTGACTAGAGCGGAATTCACAGCTATCGCTTCGCGTTGGATGCAGTTAAAGGCGAGCAAGGCTGTTTCGTTCGCAGATGTGCAGGAACATTGGGCTGCCAAAGAGATAGCAGCGCTTCATGAAGCGAACGTTATTCAAGGCTACAAGGATAACCAATTCCGACCTAATGCGAACGTGACACGTGCTGAGGTTGTGAAAATGGTGAATCGTTTGTTGAAACGTGGGCCTTTGCTTGAGGTTACGAAGCCGACTTGGAGCGACGTACAAGCGAAGCATTGGGCATACGGCGATATTGAAGAAGCATCGCGAGTTCATACTGCTGAACGGCTTCCAGAGCAAGGAGAACGATATATTTCAAAATAAGCAAGGAGTCGATTGAGCAATTCGTTACCGGTTTCCGAACAGTGAATGATGCTCATCGACATACCTTACTTGTACAGCTATACATTAGGGGCTACCCTCGAAGTAGAATTTCTACTTCAAGGGTAGCCCCTTTTCTTGTTTGGGTTATTATCGTAAGCGGCAATACAAGTATGGTAGGACACAAAAAAGCCACACAGAGTTGGGCACGTCATAACAAACGTGGTACTCCCCATTCCGTGCGGCTATCTCGTTGCCAAATGTAACTGTGTAGACAGCTCGTTTACTTTTTCGTTGCAAGCCATTCCGCTAGCTTATTAATATCGGCTTCTTCGATACTTTTGCCCATAGCAGGCATACGGCTGCCGCCGTTTTTAATAATATTTGCAATCTCATCTTTGCTTAGACGTGCGCCTACTTTTTGTAGGTTCGTTACGTCACCCATCCGGCCTTGCATTTCATCGCCATGACATTGAATGCAGCGCTGTTTATACATGGCGACGGTTTCTTCAGGACCTTCAATTGTCGCTGAAGCCTTGTTGCTGCTTGAACCACCACCACAGCCAGCGAGCACTAGTGTAAGCCCGATTATCGCCGTGATGACGAATGCGAAGCGTGGTCGATGTTGCTTGTTAAGCATGCGGGTCGCTCCTTTAGCTAATCATTTGTAGCGCAATATTTCTACTTCCAGTATAGGAATAGGCATCCTCTGTAGGCAAGCATTTGCGCCGATTGTTGGCAGAACGTTCACAACTGTGTTCGTTCGTGTATAATGACTAGGACAACTTACTTTATATAGAGAAATGTATATACAAAATACTGCCTAAGCAGACAAACAACCACCATAGAGGAGGCCGGCATGAACGAGCAAAAACGTTATTTCAGCCGCGAGCTATTAATTTGGTACCGCGCCAATCGCCGCGATTTGCCATGGCGGCGCCAGCAAAACCCTTACTATACATGGGTATCGGAAATTATGCTTCAGCAGACACGTGTGGATACGGTCATCCCTTACTTCCATCGCTTTCTTGAGAAATTCCCGACGGTAGAGGCGTTAGCCGACGCGCCGGAAGAGGAAGTGCTGAAAGCGTGGGAAGGGCTGGGTTATTATTCCCGCGCACGTAATTTGCAAGCCGCTGCTCGCGAAGTGAAAGAGCAATACGGCGGGCAAGTCCCTGACGACAAGCAGAAAGTGTCATCGCTAAAAGGTGTCGGCCCCTACACGACAGGGGCGATTATGAGCATTGCGTTCAACCGCCCAGTTCCGGCGGTGGACGGCAACGTGATGCGCGTGCTGTCGCGTTATTTCCGACTGCACGACGATATTGCCAAGCCAAGTACGCGTGTCAACATCGAGTATTTAGCCGAAGAGCTAATTCCTGAAGGCTGCGCTTCTGACTTTAACCAAGCTCTAATGGAGCTTGGGGCTTTAATATGTACGCCGAAGTCTCCGGCCTGCCTGATTTGCCCTGTCATGGAGCACTGCGCAGGTCGCATTGCGGGAGAGGAGCTTGTGCTCCCGATTAAGACCAAGGCGAAGCCACCGAAGCCAGAGCAGCGCTACGCGGCGCTGATCGTAGGTACAGGTGCCCACGCTGGCAAAGTGCTAGTGCGCCAACGCCCAGCAACAGGGCTGCTTGCCCGTATGTGGGAGCTGCCGCATATGCTCGTGCCGAAGCAGGCGGGGCTCATTGGGATGAACGACGACGCTGCGATGGATATGCTGCGCGGCGCTATGCTAAGCGAAGGCGTGCAGGTGAAGCCATACGAGCGTTGGGTTGATGCGGAGCACACGTTCAGCCACATTCATTGGCGGATGCGCGTGTTTCTTTGCGAGCCGCTCGCAGCGGACGCAGCGAGCATTTTCAAGCAGGTCGCTGGCGATCACGAAACGGAATATCGCTGGATCAGCCCAGAGGATATGGAGCAGCTCGCTTTCCCGAACTTATTTTTAAAGCTGATTAACGATTATTTCAAGACGAGCTTACAAACAATAGGCTAATAAGCTGAGAGGTTGGAAGGCTGAAGGGCTGAAGGACTGATAGGCAGCAAATAAATATGCACCCTGAATTACGACGATGATGTTGTGATTCAGGGTGTTGTGCTATTACTGGATAGGCATGTGAGGCAAGAGCTGAATCGATGACGGAGATGAGACAACATGAAGTTTACATATGGCAATGAATCAATATGCTATCACAAGGAAGGTCAAGGGCCTGTCCTTCTATTTCTGCATGGTCTTGGTGGGAATTCGAGCAACTGGACATATCAGCGGCAATACTTCCAGTCCCAGCGAACCGTTATTTCGTTGGATTTGCCCGGTCATGGTCAATCGGAAGGAGCGGGCATCGGTTTCAGAGAATACTGGAAAGTAGTTGCCTCTTTATTGGAGCATCTGGGTGTTAAGTCATGCACGGTTTGCGGCCTCTCAAAAGGAGCGCGAGTCGCTGTCGATCTGGCTTATCATCGCCCAGACATGGTTGATGGCTTAGTTATGGTTAATTCCTTTATGCATTTGCGACCGGACGACAGAGCAGAGCGAATGAACATTTACAGCTTGCTTGACCTCGATGACGGGGGAGAACAATGGGCGGACATTTTGCTTAGAGAAATGGGAGTTCTCGGTTATCCATCGATCGTGAGAGGGTTTAAAAATGCATTGAAAACGATGAATCGCAAGCATGTGCAGCAGTTGTTCTATGAGTTGGCTGATGTCGATCAGAGGGACAAGTTGGAGCGATTAGAATGCCCTGTCCTGATTGTAAGGGGCGTCCACGACCATTTCGTCCCTGCGTTTTATGCAACTGAAATAAATGGGCTCGTCAAGCAATCCGAAATCGTGGTCATGGAGCATTGTGGTCATCTGCCTTATTTGGAGAAGCCAGTTGATTTCAATCGAATTGTGGAGCTGTTTTTACGGAGAGGAGAATGAAGATGAAAATGAAAATGAAGCCATTTATCGTGCTTGCTCACCATGAGCCGCAATCGTTCTGCGGTGCGCTTAAAGATGCGGCTATAGATGTATTTACTCAGCAAGGTTATGTTACGCAACTATCTGATTTGTACCACATGTCGTTTAAGCCTACGGCGGACTGGGGCGATTTTGTATCGCCTAACAATCCTGATTATTTAAAATATGGTGCCGAACAACGGTATGCTTATGAAAATGGCAGTCTGTCACCAGATATCGTGCTAGAGCAGCAAAAGCTATCGGAGTCGGATTTAATTATATTTATATTTCCATTATGGTGGCACTCCGTTCCGGCCATTTTAAAGGGCTGGCTCGACCGTGTGTTGACGCCAGGCTTTGCGTATGGACGGAATCAAACGTTTGCGAACGGCCCGTTAAAAGGAAAGCGTGCGATGCTCGTATTTACAACTGGAGCGGAGCCGGAGCGCTACGATTCTAAAGATGATTTAGGAATCTTGGAGCATCATTTGCATCCGATCGAGCATGGCACGTTACGATATTGTGGACTGGATGTGCTACCTCATTATGCGGCTTGGCAGCCTGCTCATGTGTCTGCGGAGCAGCGGGAGAAGTATCTGGGTGAGTTCCGAGAGCGTATAGCGGCTTTGCTAGAGGAAAATAGATTGGAATAGTTTGTTCCGCGACGACTGTCGTTGTACAGGTCAAATCTTCGAGATGGTACGTTTTTGACTTAAGTATGGAATGAAATGAAATGATTCATTGAGGGCATTATCAGCGGGCGTTCCTTTGCAGGACATGTTCATGATAGTGCCCTTTCTTTTATAGCTTTCTGGCAGGCCTGATATCACATTTACTTCTATAGATGTTTTTTTCTATCACCTCATGCTAATTAAGTTTCTCTTTTTTTATATCACAGGAAATTAGTACAACTGCCTATATATTTAAATGGTGCTAGTAAAATCAATAAAAAGGAGGAATTCAATTTGAAACCTAATAAAGGATAATTAGGTATGACTAGCACATAAGAGAAGGAATATGGTGAAAATTTCCGATAGGAGAGGATTGGGAGATGAAGAAATTTCGTATCGGTTGGCTATGTTTTCTTTTGCTTGGGTGTGTAGATATGAACGCACATACTGCGCTTGCAGCTTCTACATCTGTTCAGAAAGTAGACACCAATATCGTGGAATTGCAACTGAATGTAAAGGATCAGGTGTATGCGTATGATGAGACAGGGAAGCTAGTCTCTCTATTGTTGAAAGATGGCTCAAGGATAATTTTTACGTATGACCCAAATGGGAATCTCCTTAAAAAGGAGAAGGTTAAGCCAGCTTCAGCTTCTAGTGTAAGCTCATCTGCTGCATTGGAAATACGTAGCGAAGATGTACAATCTCCAACTACCGTCCAGACACTGAATGATGTATCGCAAAATGAGAATGAAAAAAATATAGGGAGCTCTATTAAATGATGAAAAAATATGTATCTATCTTACTCATTGTTGTAATGACCCTAACCAGCTTGCCGCTTGCTCCAGCTGAAGGCAGACAAGCCCTGACTCGTCCAAGCACGAAGACACTGTCTTCGGTTACCCAAGCGGTCTATCCACCTTCTTTCAAGTTGAATTCAACCGATCAAACGATGAGCGCAGACGATCTGGACAATCTCATCACCGTCACCTCGGTAACTTATCAGTTCGATGTCAATCGCGACTGGGTTCTGAGTGAAATGGCGAAGGGATACCAGCTTCATCATATTTACCAAGGCTTAGAAAAGAAGCAGCAGGGCAACTCCTACGAGAAATTCATGACAGCTCAGTACCCCAACCTTCCACTAGATCCATTAACCCTACACAACATGAACTTGAACCATATGAACAAAATAAAGAGTGTAACGGACGCGGTCTATGCCAAGGCGAAGGCTGTACCTAAACCTAAGCCTATTCTGGACAAGGCAAGCGCCAACTCTGTCACGGACCACGTGTATAGCTTACAGGACGGGCTACTTAACACAAGTCCATATGATCAAATTGCACTCAAACAGAGAGCGCATAAGCCCGATCAAGCGCCTTATACCATCGGCTCGGATAATGAACAAATCTCGACGATCGACGGTTCGCTGCAAGTATCCGCCACCGATTTGGTCATGTCCGGTGCTAATGGCATGGGATTTGCGCTTCGGAGAGTGTATGACAGCAGCCGCGCGAAGGATGATATCTACGTCACCAATGATACCAACAGCACGCGTCCTACTCCTGAAGATGAATTGCACGCGTTAGGAAAAGGGTGGATCTGGGATATTTCCTATATCCGAAATGCCTGGAAGGTGAATGAAGAGCGTTCCATTTACATCGCAGGTGTCGGCTCCTATCCCCTTGGCGATCCTCATGGGATCAATAAGCTATCGTTGCTCGGTTATCCTTATAAGGACTTGACGTTTGATGCGGCAACCGAAGAAGAGAGATTGGTCACCAAAATAAGTGGTAAAAGACCAGATTCTGTCCTGAAGGATCATAAAAGTGGCATCAAACAATATTTTAGCTTAGACGGTAAGTTGGTTCGAATGGACGACAAGTTTGGCAACTGGGTCGAGTTTATGTATCAAGGGCCCTCCATGGAAGAGGAGGTGCTTTGGTTTATTGTCAGTTCTTCCAAAGACGGAAAGGTTAATAACCAAATGTGGTTTGCTTACGATAAGATCAATCATACGGTGACAGTAAGCATGGATGATAAGAAGGTTATTTATAAGAAACGTAAAATCGGCGATGGGCCAAATGGAAAGTTTCGTGAACTGGAAGTGCTAGACGAAGTCATTGACCCATTAGGTCGTTCAACGAAATACGGATATCGAGAATGGAATAACTTGCAGTTTAATCTGATGGAGAAGTACCGATACGTAAGCCACCCTTCCGAGAAGCTTGAAACGTATGGGCAGAACAAAGCGATCTTACTGACATCGATCGAGCATCCGACCAAAGCGCTCTCTCAATTTGGCATCCTCGGTGCATGGGAAATGAGTATTGGACCCTATGCGGTGGAACAAAGCATATACTATTCCTCCCGTCACGTGTCGTACAGTTCGGCCTCCCAGACGAAGATGAACTCGACCGCGCTAACGTATAAAATACACGGCAGTTCCAAGTATGACGAAAAATATACGTTAACGACGACTGTAGATGACGGCTTGAAATCAACGATGCACACGTATGAGCGACGGCCTGCTAGTTTCTATGAACCACCTAAGATTTTTAATACTGAGGTGGTAAGTAAGGTAAACAACACGAACCAATCGAAGCGTGTCCAGTACAGCTATGAGAGAGAGAAGCCGAACCCAACGCGGATTGAGGAAAGCTTTCAGGACGGTGCTCTTCATGCACCTAAGAAGACGACCGTCCGACAATATGATACCGCCGATTGGGGCTTGGTCGTATCGGAAACGAACCCGCTTAACGTAACCAACCGCTACGACTATTCGTTGCCGACAGCTACGATTTCCAAAAGGGTTGGACGCGCGTTACTAAGCAGTGTTCAAGCGCTGAATGCGCAGACACAGTTGGTGACCGAGTACAAGTATGATCCGAACCATGGCGAGATGACGCAAATGCTCAGCAAAAATAATCAAGGTGCGTTATTGCAGCAGGTTCAGCGGGAATACGACCCGAATGGAAATCCGATCACGGTTCGGATACGGGGAGAGCAACAGGATACCGTCGTCAAGCAGGAGTTTAGCCCACAATTGGGTGCTTTCTTCCCGACTAAGCAAACGGTGGATGTCAAGAATGCAGAGGGTCAGGTGACGACTATTGTGAAGGAGGCCGACTATAATCGGTTCACGGGAGATATGATCTCCTACACCGATGGCAACCGTCACGCGACAACGTCTACGTATGATAAACTAGGAAGAGTCATCGCGGAGAAATACCCGGACAATACCCAAACGACAATCGTGTATAATGATGTCCAGAACACGATTACCGTCACCGATCCACGGGGGCATGTTACCGAGAAGGCTTTTGATCCGATCGGTAATTTGATCCGGGAGTCGAATGGTCGGGGAGCTGCCAATCATGCGTACGATACACATGGGCGATTGATCCGTAAAGGAACGTTTACAGGACAATTTGTCGAGTACACCTATGACGCTTGGGACCGAGTGATCAAAGAGACCGCTGGCAGCCAAGTGAAGCAATACGAGTATAACGACATCGAGAACACGAAGGTCAGCATTGACGGTAGGGGCAATCGAATTCGGGAAACGTATGACGTGCTAGATCGTGTTGTGAAACGCGAAGAGCTCAAGCCAACAGGAGCGGTCGTACTGGCCCAGTACACGTATGACTTCGTAGGCAACGTCGTTTCGATGCGCGATGCCAACGGCAACGAAACGAAATACGAGTACGACGCTTTAAGCCGTCTCACCGCCGTCATCGATGCGGAAGGAAAGCGTACAGCCTATACGTACAATCTGGCTGGAAATTTGGTTCAAATTCAGTACGCAGACGGAACGGTACTCAAGAAGCGATACGATGAAATCGGCCGCTTAATTGAGCAGATCGACCCGAAGAACCAGAGCAAACGATTCTACCATGACGCTAACAACAATTTGGTCAAAAGCATCGACCGCAAAGGTCAAGTGCACCAGTTCGGCTACAGCAACCGTAACTTCCTCACGAGCAGCACGACGCCAATCCCAGAAGAAGGTGTTACGTATGCATATGATGCCAGCGGCAATCGCACCGTAATGACGGATGCAACGGGCACAACGAACTATGCGTATTTTCCAACTGGAGAATTGCAATCGATCACGTATCCGGACAAGACCACGTTGAGTTACGAGTATGAGGTTAGAGGCTTACGGACGAAACAGACTGTATCCTCGCCAAGTTTTAGCTCTGCTCTGACGGTGAACTACGCTCCCTTGTTCTCGCATCCAACGTCATTGCAAGTCATAGATCGAAACAACAAAGTACTAGAAAAAGTGAAGTACACCTACGACTTATCCCAAACGAACTTGATGGAGCTTAGTTTATCCCGGCACATCAGCGAAATGTACACCTATGACGGTTTAAACCTCTCCGGGATTACACAGATTCTAGGCAGCATTCGTATACTCGAAAATTTCCAGTACGACTATGACAACAACCGCAATATTATTCTTAAAAGTGAAAGCGGTAATTCGTTCACCTTCACCTATGACAAGCTCAATCGCATTCAAACGAACAGCCAGTTCAACGAAACGTACACCTACGACGCACGCGACAATCGAAGTACGCTAACGACGACCAATCCACCTGTGCAAAAAGGCGCCCAATACAGCTATGACTCACGCAACCGTTTAACACGCGCAGTCACCGAAGACGGCAACACCGTTACGTACCGCTACAACGGCGACGGTCTTATGGTCGAGCGCAGCCAAGCTGGCGAGACCACCCGCTACTACTACGACGACCGCAAAATCATCGTCGCAGAAGGCAAAGTTGAGCCAAATGGCACCGTGACGATCATGTATATGTACGTTCACGACCCGAAAGGCCGCCTACTGGGCCGCCAAGTCGCGAGCTCGAACCAAATGCAATCCTACCTGACCAACGGCCACGGTGACGTCACCGAGATTCGCGATAGCCAAGGAACCGTGCTGAACAAGTACACGTACGACATCTGGGGCAAGCCGCTCACCGCGTCGGAGCTAGTCCCGAACATTTTTCGCTACTCTAGCGAGTATTGGGATAGCACAACAAACCTGCAATACTTGCGTTCTCGTTGGTACGACCCGAGTATTGGACGATTCACAACCGAAGACACGTATGAAGGGGAACTGGGTAGCCCAATGAGTTTAAACCTGTATACGTATGTGGAGAACAGCCCGTTAAATCATATCGACCCTAGTGGACATTGGAAAACTAGCATTACATCAAACTGGATGCTTAATGAAATGAAGTGGCAGTACGACAAAGCAAAGTCATCAGGTGGCGATTATAAAAAATGGGCAAATGAAGCAAATACATTAAGACAAAAAATGCATAAAGCAGGTATTAAAGAATCTGACATCATGCAAAGTTCTGATGTAATGGTTCCAGAAAAGATAGTCAGGCAACTAGCTTGGAACAGCACAATTAAATGGATTGAGAACGATCCTTATGGCTTTGGTCTTTTTGCTTGGTCTGATGAAAGCATGTTCTCCTTGGCAGGTGGAATTGGACCAGCAGTTATAAAACAAGTCGGGGCTGGATTTATCAAGCATTCTGTTTACAATGAGGTTAGGAACAGGTTTGGTAAAGAAGGAATAGAGGTCTTTATAAAAGCTATGGAGAAAGGAGAAGTCGGTCCTGAGGGACAAAGTGGAATAAAAAGATTATCTGGTAAAGGTGCAACTTTTGGAAAAAGAAGCTACCAGTATGAAATCAAAGTTAAAGACAAGAGATACGGTGATTGGAGAATTTACGGTAATTATGACAATAAGTCAAAAGGATTTATCTTTAATCACTTTGACAAAGGTTTGCATAAATAGGGGAGGATATAATGAATGTAGCCGAGATAAAACGTTGGGTTAAGGAGCATGGTGTAGAGGAAAAATGTATTGAAAGTTTCTGGAATTATTTTAATTCGTATCAGGATGAGTACGCAGATGTGTTTAACAGTGACTTCCCTAATTATGATGCTAGCTTTATTGAAGTATTTATTCAAAAGATATTATTTTCAATTACTAACTGGCCTTTGGAAGACTACAACCATATTGTGGTGGACATAAGAGTTCGATACAAAGAGAGGTATGCTGCAAGTTATAAAATCGTTTATAACTTGGATGGGTCTGTAGAGGATGATTATTTAAGCTTTGATTAATACTGGAGCCACATGTGAGTTAATAAACTGTACCCGTAGAATGGACACTTTTCCTATATTCTGCGGGTTACAGCTCAATATCCTAGAAGAGGGCCTTAAAAAGAGGTAGAGAATATGGATACTTTACAATGGATACAGAAATGGTATTATCAAAACTGTAATGGTGATTGGGAGCATACCTATGGTGTTAAAATCGATACTGTCGATAATCCTGGTTGGTCTGTTGAAATAAACTTAGTTGATACCTGTTTAGAAAATGAACATTTTGAATCGATAGAAATCGAAAGAGACGAAGAAGATTGGTACTACTGTATTGTGAGAGATGGAGTATTTAGTGGTGCTGGAGGGGCAATGAATCTAGAAGAAATCCTAAATTGCTTTAGAAAGTGGGCTTCTAATAAAGAATAGAAATAGTGATTGCTCCAAAGTTATATTTAAACCTTGAATGGCTTAATGCTTTCAAGGTTTTTCTTTTGGGGGCTACCCAGTGCCGAATGAACTCATCATTTATCCAATAACATATATAGCCCATGTATTATCTATACAAAGATTTCATAATTTTCGTTTGTACGTACATTCACGCTTTAATTATATAAGACGTCATTTGGGTAGTACCAATACAACTACGACAACAACAGCAATATTACCATCAAAAATGAGAACGGCACGCCGTTCACCTACACATATGATGCACGCGATAATCGCAGCACGGTAACAAGCACCAACCCGCCCAAGTTAAAATAGGCTCAATACAGCTATGACTCACGCAACTATTTAACACGCATCCTATTATAGTGAGGAGAACAACAATCAGTTTAAGTATTTGTACGGTGTATTAACTCAAACAATCACTTACGGAAACAGCTCGGGAGACGCAGATTGGGCAAAAGGTCAGCTACTTGATGCTTATAGTGTATGGTAAACAGAGGCTATTATGGCAACTGTGGCAGCCGGAATAATTAGTTCGTTTGGTGGAATAGTGCGTTCTGACCAATCAGGTAAACAGCTTGTTAAGCCGAAAAAGAGCCAAAGAGGGGTAACGCCTTCACAAAATGAATGGCAGATTGATCATATAGTTCCTAGGAATAAAGGCGGAACTTATAGTTATTCAAATTCACAGGTATTGTAACGAAAAGAAAATAGACGTAAATGGAACAAGTAAAGGAGCCTTCATATGAGCAATAAAGTGTACAAACTTGAATGGGGCAAAGAGGAATTATGGAAGGGATGTATTCTAGCTTCTTTAGCACATGCTATCATGGTTGCTCATTACCCCGATTTATCTAATGAACATTCTTGGGATGGATTGAATTATAGTGTTCAAGATAGTTCGGGAGTTAGGGGGACTGTTACATTTAGCTCTGATTACGTTGTCGCGGCTTTCAGGAATGACCACAGTGAAATATTAGATCAGCCAAACGGTAATCATGCTGCGATTAAATATTTTGAAGGTGCTCCAATTGAAGTAATTGAAATTGCAGAAAGTGAAACATTAGAGTATCTCTTAGAGGATGCTCAGGGTTCCGCAATACCATTAATAACATCCTCTTTTTGGGGGAAGGGTGGTAACTGCTATTCTATTAACTCTAAAGAAAGCCTTTTTGAACAAGGAGCTCATTTATTAGAGTTTCAATTGATGAACTTTGAGGAAGCACTAGAATCTTGGAAGGAATATTATGAGATGTCTCCTGAGCAAAGTAGTTTATTAGTGTCACTTTACAATCGAAAAATCACTCACCCATTGGACGTAATTGTTTTATCCGAGAAAGAAATTCAATTAATAGGTACAGATGATGAAGAGGGATTAGAAGAAAGCCAAGTATCATTTGAAGAACTTGGGGTAGAGTGGATGTGATTTCAGATAACCTTGATTGGATTCGCGCCTTTCAGGGTTTGTTTTTATATATAGATACAATTATTGACAAAGAGATGCGGGGAGGTACATCCGGAAATAGGATCAATGGAATTTCTAATAAAAATAAGAACAAACAAAAATATAGTAGGGCGGCAAGAAAGGAGTTTGGTAAACCTTGATGAGCGAGAAACGAAAAAGGATAAAACTTGGAGATGTATATGCAATACCTTTATCTGACGGTATGTTCTCATTTGGGAGACGATTTAAAGACGCTAGTATTGCAATCTACAGCCATGTTAGCAGTTCTATTGAGGATGTGCCTCAAGATGAAGATTATCAGTTTATTGTAGGGGTTTATGATGATGTACTAAAATCAGGTCAATGGCCTGTTATTGAGAATCGCCCATTTGGGAATGAAGAAGAAGCATGGCCGCCTCCTGCGTATGTAATCGATAAATTGACTGGTGGATACTCCATTTATTATAAAGGGGAGATGAGAAAGGCTAGCAAGCAAGAATGTGATGGTCTAGAGATTGCGGCTGTTTGGGAAGCAGAACATATTATTGACAGAATTATGGGTGACGACAGATGGCATAGAGATCCATTAAAATAATTATTAGTTGACCTTGTTTGGTCTCATGCCTTTCAAGGTTTCTTTTTTTACATATCATGATAATAACCGACAAAATTAGACGTGAAGTTTATCGATTTGGTAAACATAGAAAAAGATAAACGTCGTTTAAAATAAATGAGACTGCTGTAATATGGGATTGTTTTCATTTCGAGAAGGATTTTATGATATGTCCGTGAATAATTAATATGGAGGAGGTTCGTTTATAAATGGAGTTTGATTTCCAAGTGGCCCAGGCAGAGCTACGACAAAGGTTGCAAGAGGAGCTTATTCGAAGGGGGTGGAGGCAGAAAGAGATTGCAACAGTAACTAAACTAAGTCGTTCTAGAGTCAGCAAAATTTTTAAAAACACTCAGACCATCATGCTTCCACAATTACATGAGATTAATTATGCATTCGAGTTAGATAAACATTCGTTTTACGATTTCTTTATTGGTGAATGTTTCAATGAAGCGGGACGACTCAAACCGAGAAAAACAAGTAACTTTATCCTCCACTGTATCTATGCCGAGCAATACGAAGTCGTAAAACAGATTGTACAACTGCTTAATGAAGACAACAATCGCAATAAAATGATCGAAACCACCTTCAAAATTGCCGAATATCTCTTCGAGTCAGACAAACGTAATTACTCGCTTCCCTTCTATGACATCATTATTCGTAACGGATTCAGCAGAAACGAAACGCTTGCTATCACTTATTTTAGAAGATTCCTCATCCTACGGGATTTAGATACCGCTGGAGCGGGTAGCGAAGCCCTTCATCAACTTGTCGAATACTTACCACTGTTGCCTGATGAACTGAAATTTGATGCTTATTATCGTATTCTGGCTTTTTACAATGTGGTTGAGAACTGGCCTAAATTACTTGCTTTTGCGAAAGAATTAAAGGACATGGCCATAGCTGAAGGGCATTATAAATATGTTGCTGAAGGGTTGCTATATGAATCATTCGCTCACAAGGGGATGAAAAACTTTGAAAAGTCCTTACAAGCAACGAAGGAGTACGCCACACACGGTAAGCATTATGCATGGCTTTCGAAGTGTAATGAGTTCTATATTTCCATTGAGATGGGGCAAACGGAACACATTGACGAGCTTATGAGTATGCTTAGAGAAGATACAGATCAGCTCCTTGCTGTTTTGCCTGTTGCGATGGAAGCCTATCTAGCTAACGGGTTATTGATTGATGCACAACAGTATCTAGAGAAGTACAAATTGAACATTGATGACCTTCTGACGAGGAAAGCACCGTTTTTTCTAAAACATAAACTGCAATTTGTACAGGCCATGACCCAATATTATTTGGAAACTGGTCAAAATGAACGTTGTCTTGAATATAATGCTTTAGCTTTGGAATTGGCTTTAAAACTTCATAACTCACAGCGAGTAGGCGCAGCGATGTTAATGTTTCAACAGCAAGAGAACATTATTACTTTAGAGCAGAAAAGTGAATTTATGAATATCATTTCTAATGAGGTGAAATCTAATGAAAAAAGTATGTATGGTTATGCTGATGACTCTTTCCTTATTCGGTTTTATAGAGGTGTCTTCTACTAACGCTTTAAATTCAGACAGTCCAGTTACTTCAGACGGTATCGGTGGAGGATGGCAAAAGCAATAATCCTAATTCATGTAGTACATAACTTATCCCAACCACAATGAGATTAATCTCGGTTGTGGTTTTTGTTATTACATTGCAGGGATGAAAAGGAAAAATTAATTAGGTAGTATTATCTCTTAAGCCGTATCATCGCTGTCATTGATGCGGAAGGAAAGCGTACAGCCTATACGTACAATCTGGCCGGAAATTTGGTTCAGATTCAGTACGCAGACGGAACGGTGCTCAAGAAGCGATACGATGAAATCGGCCGCTTAATTGAGCAGATTGACCCGAAGAACCAGAGCAAACGATTCTACCATGACGCTAACAACAATTTGGTCAAAAGCATCGACCGCAAAGGTCAGGTGCACCAGTTCGGCTACAGTAATCGCAACTTCTTAAGTAGCAGCATGACAGGTATTGCTGAGGAAAATGTGTCCTACACGTATGATGCCAGCGGCAATCGTACCGTAATGACGGATGCAACGGGCACAACGAACTATGCGTATTTTCCAACTGGAGAATTGCAATCGATCACGTATCCGGACAAGACCACGTTGAGTTACGAGTATGAGGTTAGAGGCTTACGGACGAAACAGACTGTATCCTCGCCAAGTTTTAGCTCGGCTCTGACGGTGAACTACGCTCCCTTGTTCTCGCATCCAACGTCATTGCAAGTCATAGATCGAAACAACAAAGTACTAGAAAAAGTGAAGTACACCTACGACTTATCCCAAACGAACTTGATGGAGCTTAGTTTATCCCGGCACATCAGCGAAATGTACACCTATGACGGTTTAAACCTCTCCGGGATTACACAGATTCTAGGCAGCATTCGTATACTCGAAAATTTCCAGTACGACTATGACAACAACCGCAATATTATTCTTAAAAGTGAAAGCGGTAATTCGTTCACCTTCACCTATGACAAGCTCAATCGTATTCAGACGAACAGCCAGTTCAACGAAACCTACACCTACGACGCACGCGACAATCGAAGTACGCTAACGACGACCAATCCACCTGTGCAAAAAGGCGCCCAATACAGCTATGATTCACGCAACCGTTTAACACGCGCAGTCACTGAAGACGGTAACACCGTTACGTACCGCTATAACGGCGACGGCCTGATGGTCGAGCGCAGCCAAGCTGGCGAAACGACCCGCTACTACTACGACGACCGCAAAATCATCGTCGCAGAAGGAAAAGTTGAGCCAAACGGCACTGTTACGCTCATGTATATGTACGTTCACGATCCAAAAGGCCGCCTACTGGCCCGCCAAGTCGCGAGCTCGAACCAAATGCAATCCTACCTGACCAACGGCCACGGTGACGTCACCGAGATTCGCGATAGCCAAGGAACCGTGCTGAACAAGTACACGTACGACATCTGGGGCAAGCCGCTCACCGCGTCGGAGCTAGTCCCGAACATTTTTCGCTACTCTAGCGAGTATTGGGATAGCACAACAAACCTGCAATACTTGCGTTCTCGTTGGTACGACCCGAGCATTGGACGATTCACAACCGAGGATACGTATGAAGGTAGTTTGGGAAGTACATTAAGCTTAAATCTATATACCTATGTGCATAACAATCCGCTGAAATATACTGATCCAAGTGGCTTTGCACCAGTAGGACCTGGTAAAGGTTCAGTTTTTGATCGTAACCAATGGAAGTATTTAAGTAACCTTGCATTAAAGGGGGCAGAGAGACAATCCAAGTGGGCAAATAAACAAATTAAAAATCAGTTATACTATAAGTCACAGAACAGTAGTCAGAAAAGTAGTACCTTGGCTTTACCAGCGGCAGGTTCTGGAGGAGGAATAGCTGCTGGAGCATATGCTGCGGCTGCACGCATAGTAGGGACAATAGGCTTAATGTTGTCAATAAGCGGAAGCTCATCTGTGCAGGAGAGAGAACGTCAAAATACGGTATATAGGGCGTTAACGGCTGGAAATGCTGGAACTTTGGCTGGTGGGAAGGGCATTTTAGCTGGGAATCCAAATGCGAATAAATCAGTCTTTCAACACGTTATGACTAACGATTCAGCGAATAGCCAATGGATATCCACTACAAAAAGTCTAACTGTCGCTCGTAAATTTTCTTCGGGTAACGGCATAGTTGCAATTGATCTCAGAAAAGTGCATTCTAAAATTGTATATGCCGCGCATGAAATTCCTGATAACGGCAGTGACATGAATGACTGGGCACGTGATTTAGCAGAGAAAGATCACGAGTATTTAATACAT
Organism: Paenibacillus sp. 481; assembly: GCF_021223605.1. Classification (NCBI taxonomy): domain Bacteria; kingdom Bacillati; phylum Bacillota; class Bacilli; order Caryophanales; family Paenibacillaceae; genus Paenibacillus; species Paenibacillus sp. 481. The sequence goes on along the minus strand of NZ_CP075175.1, from coordinate 1,766,391 downwards.
GGGCATATCCCACAATCTGCGATAATGGGGTTCGTACAATGAATGAAGATAATCTTCTTTGTAGTCTGGAAAAAGACATTAGTCAGGTAATAAAAGTGATACTTTTAGATTTAAGGCCTGAAAAAAAAGTTGAGGAAGAAAAATTCAAACAACTTTACAGCAAACTTGATGAATATAAAAAACAGATCAGTGGTGCAGAACAAATACAGCGTTCAATTGCGACCAAGATATTTTACTTATTCAGCACCATGGTTGTAGAGGCGAAATACGCTAATTATGACTACAAGATAATGGAAGAAGCTTTTCGATTAAGAGTTTATCTTTTAAGCTTTTTTGATGAAGATTCATTTGGATAAGAACAATTTGTGATTTACAATTTTTCATTTTTTATACCACATGTGAGTTCAACTCCATGTGGTATCTTTTTTTGATGTTTAATAGACTAACAGACGCTTAATAAACTAGGATACGTATGAAGGGGAAATTAAGAACCTACTTAGTTTGAACCTTTACACATACGTGGCCAATAATCCGTTGAGGTATATTGATCCGAGTGGGCACCGATACTTATCTGCTCAACTAGCGGAGCTTGAATTTGTAATTGATCATGCTATGGAGTTGACTTCAAAAAGTGATCCTGAATACTGGGCTACTAGACAATATTTAGGTGTTAAATTCCAGCCCATTTTTAATGATAATAACAACAATCAATTCAAATATTTGTTTGGACAGTTAACGCAGACCAGTCCTTATCCGAACAGTTCAGACAATGCCATGAATGCCAAAAACCAACTTCTAGATGCATACGATCAATGGCAATATGGCCCTCTTATGGCAGCGGCAGCTGGATCAATGGGAGCAGTTGGTGGAGGATCTAAGGGGACGGGAATAGCTGTTCATGGAAATTCATTGAAATCAACCAAGCCAACTGATGTATATGTTGTTAGAGAGGTTAAAACAGGTAAGGTAATGAGATATGGTGAAACTACTCAAGGACATAAAGTGAGAGGACAACAACACGCAAGAAGGTTTTTTAACTTAGGCATAGAAGTTGAAACTATGTTATTAAAAGGTGGGCTAAGTAAAACTAATGCAAAGGTGTTAGAGACTCGCTACATTAAGACCCATGAAAAAGTTTTTGGTAAAAAGCCACCTTACAATAAAAGTTACCATTGAATAGGAGGTAGGAAAGTGAAGATTGCCTCAAGACCACAAACATCAATAAGAATGGTTTCGAAACAATTTAGGCTGCTATATCCGTTAGAAGACTCATTGAATAATTACATTGAGTTCTATGCGAAAAAACGTGTTGATATTAATACATTGCAAATATTTTTTGACACGGATATAACAGATGAGAATTTTGTGAACTTGCTAGACCTTAAAGGTGGCCTTCTTCAGGCAGAAACATCTTTGAATTGGGATGTATTCTCTGGTTTTGAATTTAAGGAGCAACAAATTCAGTTTGTTGAAAAAATACACAATGTAGTGAACCAAGTTGTTAAAGTATATGATATAAATCCAGAGGGTTATCAGAAGGCTTTTCAGCAGTTAATGAATGAAATTAAGTAAGAGTAAAACAATGAATTGAACTCTAACAATGACCTTGATCGGCTCCTTCCCTTTCAAGGTTTCTTTTTTTACATATCATGATAATAACCGACAAAATTAGACGTGAAGTTTACTATTTTGGTGAAAATAGAAAAAGATATATATCTGCTCTACAATAGAAGAGACTAGAGTAATATGGGGATATTTTCATGCTGTAGAAGGATTTCATAATGAATCCGTGAATAAGTTATATGGAGGAGGTACATGTAATCCATGAATTTTGATGTTCAAGTCGTTCAAACCGAATTGCGACAAAAAGTACAAAATGAGCTTAATCGAAGGGGGTAGAGACAGAAAGAGCTTGCAGCAGCAACAAACCTTAGTCGGTCAAGGATGAGTAAGATTTTGAATAATAAACAATCACTCATGCTCCATCAGTTGCATGCCATCAACGAGGCATTTGAGTTCAAGAAATATACCTTATACGATTGTTTTATCGGTGAATGCTACAATGAGGCAGGAAGACTCAAACAAAGAAAGACAAGCGACTTTATCCTGCATTGTATACAAGCGGAGCAATATGAAGCCGTCAAACGGATTGTATATTTACTTCATGAGGACAACAACCGCAATAAGATGCTAGACACCACGTTTACGATTGCTGAACACCTCTTCGAGTCAGACAAACGCAATTTCTCACTTCCCTTTTATGACATCATCGTAAGTAACGGAATTAGCAGAAACGAAACCCTTGCCATCGCTTACTACAAAAGATTTATGATTTTACGTGATTTAGATACAGCAGGTGCAGGACAGGAAGCTCTTCATCAGCTTGTTGAATATTTACCGTTGTTGCCTGATGGGCTAAGGTTTGATGCTTATTACCGTATTTTAACCTTCTATAATGTGCTTGAGAACTGGCCTAAATTGCTCCATTATGCGGAACAATTAAAGGTTATGGCTTTGGCAGTTGGTCAGGAGAAATATGTGGCGGAGGGTTGGCTGTACGAGTCATTTGCTCATAAAGGAATGGGAAATTTTAAAGATGCATTGCATGCCACCATGCAATACGCTTCATACGGAAAACATTATGCATGGGTAGCAAAGTGTAATGAATTCTATATTTCTATTGAGATGGGGCAAACCGAACATATCGACGAACTGATGAGTATACTTAAAGAGGATGAAAACCAAACTCTTCTTGTTATTCCAATGGCGATAAAATCATTTGTTGTGAATCATCTGCTTTTGGAAGCCCAGCAATATCTTACGAAGTATCATTCACATGTGAACATTCTTTTAGCTAAGAATGAGCCGTTTTATTTGAAGCACAAGCTTCGACTCTACCAAGCACTTAGCGATTACTATTTCGCAACTAATCAATTGGATAGAGCATTTGGATATAACGCGATGTTTTTAAAATTAGCACTTAAACTTGCGCATACCAGAAAAGTTGAAGCTGCGGTAAACACTTTTCATCAGTACGAGGAATATGCAACGACTGAGCAAAAAAATAGCTTTAAACAACTATTTTCTAAAGAGGTGGAAGTCCATGAAAAAAGCATTTATTATGACCATGACGACTCTTTCCTTGTTCGGTTTTATAGGTCTATCTTTTATTAGTCCAGATCTTCAAGTGACTATATCTGATATTGGTAGTGGCTGGTCTAAGCAGTAACTGGCTGTATATTACTCACTATTAGTTGTTAATTAAATAACTTATTTGTACCACAATGAGGATAATCTCGTTCGTGGTTTTTCTTTTATTTAATTAAGAAATATGACGAAATCGGCCGCCTGATCGAGCAGATCGATCCGAAGAACTTAAGCAAACGATTCTACCACGATGCGAACAACGACCAATTCATCTGTACAAAAGGGTGCTCCATACAGCTATGACTCGCGCAATCGCTTAACGCTTGCAGATGCAGATACCGAAGACGGAAAAAATCATTACATACCGCTACAACGGAGACGGCCTTATGATTAAACGCAGTCTAGCTGGGAAGACCACATTTCCTAATTAATTCGAAATTATTAAAACAATCGACTGGGTAATACTCTAATTCTCAACGTAAAGATACCTCCAAAGCTTTCTCCATATCTTTCGACATAGGAGCGCTCTCTTGAAGGTGTTTTAATTTTGCTACACATTATGGGGTTAGTTCCCGATGATGTCGTGACTTCAGGGTGTTGTACTATAACTTGCTTTTTAATGTGAATATCGAAAGCTCCGGCTTGCTTAAAAATCGAAACGGCAACCTAGTCGTGCCGACCCCGTTAGCACGATCGTCAGGAGCAAGGCCCCAATCGAAATGTACGTATTAAATTGGTTCACAATTTGAATCGTATCATTGGAGTAGGCGATAGATTCGCCAACTGCAAATACGATCTGATCCTTCATCATAAAAGTGACGAGTACACTCGACTTCAATTTCTCCTGATTATACAGCTTGTTAACGTGTACCCCATTCCGCGGTGTGTAAAGATCCATTCTTCCCCGATCTTTTCTCTTAACCTACGAATGTGTACATCTACCGTGCGCTCATCACCAAAATAATCAAACCCCCACACATGATCCAATAAAGAGGTTCGTGTCAGTACTTTGCCTTTGTTATGAACAAAGTATTTCATTAATTGCAACTCTTTATGGGTCACATGCAGATCGTTGCCTGCGCGCCATACCTTTTGTTTGTCCAAGTCTACAAGTAGGGGGCCAAAGCGATATTGTGTCTCCATGTTCAGCATCTTTTTTGCGCGTACAAGCAAAACTCGCGGATCAAATGGCTTCCTCACATAATCATCTGCACCAGATTGCAACACGAGCAGTTCATCGTCTGCGATTAAAATATTCATTCCCGTCTCCTTGCTGGTCTTTATTTCCATGCATCCTGTGCGTCTTTTTAAATACCCTGTGCGTCTAACCTATGTAAACTTCATGAAGGTACAACAGCAACAACAGCAATAACACAAACAAGTGTTGCAAGCCACACAAGTCACACAAGTCATTCAACTATAACGATTCGCGACAGAGATCGCATAAGGAGACAATATACATCATGAAAAAAACAACAATTGCACTATTCACAGCTTCTATCTTAGCAGGTTCCGCATTCGTAGGTTTCATCAGCACATCTTGGGCAGACAAAACAGACGAGCCGCACACACAAGTACAAACGCAGCAAATTGCAAAAGACAAAGCGACTAACAAGCAGGTAGTTAACGATAAAATGTTCCGTAATCTTAAAGTAGCAGATCGCACGGTACAATATACGCTCACAGGTGAAGCAAGCGTATTTGAAGGCTCGTTCCAATATGCAGTGAAGCAAGGCAACCAAGTTGTAGCAAAAGGATTTGGCACAGCAGCGCAAGGCGGCCCAGCTTGGGGTAAAGTGTCACACACAATCAAAGTTCCAGCAAGCCGCGTAGCATCTAACCAGCCATTAACGCTGGAAGTATTCGAAGTGAATCAAGAGAACGGCAAGATCATTAACAAAGTGAGTATTCCAATGAACGCTGCGAAAAAAGTAGCAAACAACAGCGCGTTCCGCAGCATGAAGCTTGCACCGACTGCTGTACAGTATGCGGTAAAAGGTGAAGCGAGCGTATTTGAAGGCACATACCAGTATGCAGTGAAACAAGGCAAACAAGTTGTAGCAAATGGCTTCGGCACAGCATCCAAAGGTGGCCCAGAGTGGGGAACATTTACACAGCACATTTCGATTCCGGTAAGCAAGGTGTCCAGCAAGCAAGCGTTGACGCTTGAGATGTTTGAAATGGATCAAGAGAGTGGTAAAGCTGTCAATAAAGTAGTGATGCCTTTGCCAGCAAGTCCTGTAGGCGCTGGGTCTGCGAAGGTTGTTCCGACAACGCCAGCAAAACCGGTAAAGCCGACTAAACCTGCAACACCGTCAACTTCGGGTAAAAAGGGTGATAGCAACAAGGCGTTTCGCCAAGTGAAGCAAGTAGGATCGGTTGTAACATACACAATTAAAGGCGAGGCAAGCTTATTTGAAGGCACGTACAACTATGCGGTGAAGCAAGGTGGCAAAGTCGTAGCAACAGGTTTTGGCACAGCATCTAAAGGTGGTCCAGAGTGGGGAACATTTACGCAAGCGATCTCGATTCCAGCCAACAAGTTGTCCGGCAAGCAGCCGTTGACGCTTGAAATGTTTGAAATGGACCAAGAGAGTGGCAAAGCCATCAATAAAGTCGTCATGTCGTTGTCTACAACACCGAGCAAAAAGGTGGCTGGCAACAAAGTGTTTCGTCAGGTGAAGCACGTAAATACGGCTATGACGTACACAGTTAAAGGCGAGGCAAACGTATTTGAAGGCGCGTACCAGTATGCGGTGAAGCAAGGTAACACTGTCGTCGCAAAAGGTTTTGGGGAAGCATCCAAGGGTGGCCCAGAGTGGGGAACATTTACGCAAAAAGTTACAGTTCCAGCAAACAAGCTGTCTGGCAAGCAGCCGTTAACGCTTGAGATATTCGAAGTGGATCAAGCAGATGGCGCGATTAAAAACAAAATGACGATTGTACTGAAATAACAATAAAGTAATTGTAAGTTTGTAAAAGTGAGGGGAGGCCCTGCTCTGTTGCATCGTGCAATGTGGCAGCGGCCTCTTATTTATAACAATCATGATTATTTTGCATAGAAAAAACAAATAACTGTACATACCACTACTCGAATGAATACATATTGTCACAACTATAGTCACAACCATATTCCAAAGGGAGGAGTGTAACAGAGTGAATCAGAGTGAATGGGTACAACGAGCAATTGCTGGTGATGAAGATAGCTTTACAACGCTTGTGCAAGAGCGGCGCGAAAAGTTATATCGTATGGCTTATACGTATGTACGCAACAAAGATGATGCATTAGAAATTGTACAAGAAACGGTCTACCGCGCTTTTATATCGGTACACAAATTGAAGCAGCCGCAATATTTTAATACGTGGCTGACGAAAATTGCGGTCAACTGCGCAGTGGATTACGTTCGCAAAGCGAAAAAAACCGTATACATGGATAAAGAGCATGAAGGCAGCTACACACCTGAAAAAAGAGAAGAAAATATGGACTTGTATGAGGCGCTGGACAAGCTTGATGAAAAATCACGGACGGTGCTCATGCTTAGATATTTTGAAGATATGCCTATTAAGGAGATCGCGGACGTATTGGATACGCCGTTAAGCTCAGTGAAGTCGATTATTTATCGGGGATTGGAGAAATTGAAAATAAACCTTGGGGAGCGTGAGCATTTTGGATAATCAGAACGAGCTAGAACGTTTAAAAAAGTCATACCACGAGATAGAAATTCCCGACGAGCTGGCAACGGTTACGCTCAAAGGGATTGAGCGGGGCAAGCAGCATCGCAATCGTGTGAAGGGGAGAAGCCGTTGGGTGACGCGTGTAGGCGTAAGCGCGGCAGCGGTGTTGGCCGTATTTACGATTAGTGTGAACACGATGCCAGCATTTGCGGCGAGTCTTGAGGACGTGCCGGGGCTCGGCAAGCTCGTGAAAATATTGCAGTTCAATAAAGGTAGCGCGCAGGGCGGAAAGATTCAGGAATCTACAGATATCAACTTTATTACGTTGAACAAGCAGGATAATAGCGACAGCATCGTCTTGAATTTTGCGCGAGACAATAAGGCGCAGCAAGAGGCAAGTTATTTTGATGTTCGGTTTACGGAGTACCCGAATACGATGACGTTTACGGTGGGCGGAGCGAGAAAGTTCTCCGCGGTCAAAGATTTTGAGACGTTGAAGCAAAGTAAATATATTGTGGATGCGTATGAAATTGTATCCGCAGATGATACGATGATTCGCTTCAATGTGACCTTTAAAGAACCTGTTGCTTATGAGGTGAAAGAGTATAAAGATCCAGCGCAGGTCGTCATCACGTTAACATCTGATCCGAAAAAGTCTGGTGCAAGCAGCGAGAATCAGCCGCCTGTTTACGCGGTACGCACAGCATCTCATGTGTATGGCGAAGCTCAAAGCGTTGCTGAAGAAACGCTGATTGATGTGGCCAATGTAAGGGTGTTAAAGGATAAGCAGGGCACGTACTTCGTGGAAGCGGGCCACTTTAAGACCGAGGCAGAAGCCTTAGCGCATATGAAACAAATCAAGTCGGATTACGGTATTACGGAACCGTTGTTTATTGAACAGCGGGAGTACTTGCAAATACCAGAGGCTATTGCCGAAGAGTAATCGCTTCACGTGAGTGAGCGAATTTGCGAATCTGCGAATATAATAGCGGACTTACGTTCAGGAAAGGTTGTCATCCATATTTGAGAAAAGGTCTTCTTACAGTCATCTTGCAATGATTTTGCAATGACATTGTAAAGAGGCCTTTTTTTTGTGCTTCATACAGCGCACAGCTCATCTGTTTAAGCGTCTAACAACTTTCTTTTTCATTCAAATAGATGAAACGGTTCAAGCCATAATTCAACACATGTTGAATTTCATTTCTCCTACTTTTGGAGCTAGATTAAATAGCGTTTATGTGAAAAAATGGATGTAGACACATAAGAATCACTGAAGGGGGATATTCACATTATGACTGTACGCTCTATTTTACCGTTTGGGGACCCTATACTGCGCAAAGTGTGCAAGCCTGTAACCGAAATTACACCGCGCATCCTTACACTACTCGATGATTTGCGCGAGACTTTGTACGCTGAGCCGGGGAGAGCAGGCCTAGCTGCGCCACAAATCGGCGTCCTGCGACGAGTCGCCGTTATGGACTTAGGTAATGGATTAATCGAACTGATTAATCCGGAAATGATCGAAGCGGACGGAGAGCAATATGGCTCCGAAGGATGCTTGTCGTTTCCGAATTATTACGGAAATGTGCGCAGAGCGAAACAGATTAAAGTAAGCAGCTTAACTAGAGACGGAAATGCAGTCGTTTATGACGTAACTGACTATACAGCCGTGTGCTTCCAGCACGAAATGGACCACTTGGACGGCAAGCTATTTGTGGACCTAATGGAGGAGACTTATCTAGTACACGAGCGAACGAATCAACGTATGTCGCTGTTGGATGTACTGAAAGTTGCAAATGGCAAATAAGAGCTAATTTCATACGAGCAATGCCCGGAAAATAATTTTTTGTTAGTTGTCACTTTTGTGCAGACCCCGCATATTCCTTGAATAGAAAGCGCTATCAAAAATATGGGGGGTCGCTTATGAGTCGCTTGTTCAACAAATGGTTGTTAGTTGGTTTCGTATTAGGCTTCTTAAGTTGTATAATCGCACAACGTGTTGAAGCTAGTGGGACGAATAGTGAACCGTACGAGCAGGACACTTGGTTACAGGAAGAAATGAGCCGCGATCAATGGTTAGAACAAGAGCTGCGCAGTGAGCAAGCAAGGCAGTTCATAGATGAGCGGGCTCAACCTAGCTTATTTCCAGTCGAGGTACAGGCAGCGCGTAATAACGACTACCCGATTGTGCTTGTGCACGGATTTGGAGGTTGGGGACGGGAGGAGATGCTCGGCTTTCGTTATTGGGGTGGGTTAACTGATATTGAGCAAAATTTAACCGACTTCGGCTATACCGTGCATACTGCGGCAATCGGACCGGTGTCCAGCAGTTGGGATCGTGCTTGCGAGTTGTATGCACAAATTAAAGGTGGCACGGTGGACTATGGTGAAGCCCACTCCAAACTGCACGGACATTCTCGTTATGGCAGAACGCACCCGGGTTTTTATCCGGAGTGGGGAACGATAGATCCTGCTACAGGACATCCGAAGCGCGTTCATCTAATCGCGCATAGTTTAGGAGGGCAGACGGTGCGATTGCTGACGCAGTTGTTGGCACATGGTCATGAAGGGGAGCGGGCAGCAAGTGCAGCGTCCGATTTGTCGCCGCTATTTAATGGCGGGAGTAACATGTGGGTGCGTAGTATTTTTACGATTGCTGCACCTCACGATGGCACGACAATGACGCATCTTGTAGGTGGTATTGTTCCGCATGCGCAGCAAATCATCGGCTTAGCTGCGGCTGCTTTAGGAAGCGTTTCCAAACCCGTGATCGATTTTAAATTGGATCAATGGGGGCTGAGGCGGGAGCCTGGCGAGCCATTCGAACGTTATTCCCAGCGGGTGTATAACAGCAGCATTTGGAAAAGTTCGCAGGACACTAGTGAATGGGATTTAAGCCCGCACGGAGCGAAGGAGTTAAATAACTGGGTGCAGGCTCAGCCGGAGGTGTACTATTTTTCGATCGCGGCGGAGCAGACATTTACGGGTCCATTGACTGGACATGAGTTACCGGAGCCTTTTATGAACCCGTTATTTTTACCTTCTACTCTGTTTATGGGCAGGTATGAAAATGGACAGTTGGACAGTGCTTGGTGGCAAAATGACGGTATCGTCAACACGGTGTCGATGGATGGACCTAAGCACGGCTCCTCCGACAAAATTGTCGCTTTCAATGAAATACCGCAAGCTGGCGTATGGAACTATGTTGGTCTAATGAATTCACATGACCATGCGGATATGATTGGGATCGGTGTGCGAAATATGAAGGACTGGTATGTTGGCGTGGCGCGACTGCTCGGTTCGTTGCCTAAATAAGAGCATGTGTGGCCCCGTTCGTGTGGGTGACAATATCATGTGAAGCCATATGAACTCATTTGAACTCGCCCCGAAACCGATCCGGAAAAGTAATTGTTCAGAAGTCGTTCGGAAAGTGAATTATGTATCTTTAACACAACGAAAGCCGAGATGGGCTGCTGAGCTGTCAGGTGTATTGCTGCTACGTGCCGCTACACGGTAACGATTGCAGTACGATTTATGACATAAGTACGAGCCGCCCTTCATGACGCGGGCATGACTGGTGTCTGGCTGGCCTGCGCTGCCTGCATTGGTTGAGCCTAGGCCGGTCGAGCAGGCGCCGCTTGAGGCAGGAGTAGCTGTGAACCAGTCGGCGCACCATTCCCACACATTTCCCGAAACGTTAAACAACCCAAAGCCGTTCGGTAAATAAGCATCGACAGGAGCTGTGCTAACATAGCCGTCGCTAGCGTTATTTTTAACAGGGAATTTGCCCTGCCAAATGTTGCAGCGATGCTCGCCGTCAGGCTTAAGCGCGTCTCCCCACGGATAGCGCTTGCGCTCCAAGCCCCCGCGAGCGGCAAATTCCCACTCCCTTTCCGTTGGGAGACGCAATTGTGCCCAGTCGCAGTACGCAGTGGCATCGTGCCAAGAGACATGCACGACGGGATGATCCATGCGCGCCTCAACGCTGCTGCCTGCCCCTTCGGGCTGCCGCCAGCTCGCACCACGAATACCGAGCCACCAAGGTGTCTCAGCTGAGCTGCCTATTATTTGCGTGCTTGCTTCCTCGTGAAGAAGCAGGTGGAACACATACGACCAGCCAAAGCGTTCTGCTTCGGTCACATACCCTGTAGCAGCGACAAACTGTGCGAAATCAGCATTAGTAACCGCATAAGGCGAAATCGCAAAGCTGCCGACGGTCACTTGTCGGGAAGGCCGCTCACCATCGGCAGGCTGCGCTTCTACGTCATCTGTGCCCATCCAGAATGAGCCGCCTTGCAGCTTAATAAAGTGAGAGGTATCAGGCATGGCTTGATGAAGCAGGGGGCTGCCTGAGTGTGTAAGTAAAGCTGCTGCGGCTGCTTTTACATCAATAGCCATCTCCGGCACAGAGATGGCACAGCTTGCTCTTGTAGCTGCACAGCACGCCGACGAACGTTCGTGCAGTTGAAATAGCGGGTTGCGTGGTTCAGCCATTCGTTCCGTATGTTGGCTCATGGCGGATGCCCCTTCCTTTTACATTTTCACCAAATGAACCAATGATTATTTATGGTTACCTAGCGCTATCTAGTTGGATAGCTTAGCGGTCAGTCGCTCAAGCACAAGCAGAGCAGCACCAACGGCAAGCGCCTCCTCACCATAACTGCCTTTGCTAAATACGACCTGATAGTTGGGATAGTGGTACGTTTTACGAATAGCGGTTTGTGTGGCGGTATAAAAAAACAAATCATTTCCTAAAATAAGCGGCCCACCAAGCACGACCTTCTCTGGATGCAAGATGTTCAGCAAGTTAGCTAAGCCGATGCCAAAGTAAGTCGCGGTTTGCGTCATCACTTCGCTAACGAGTGGGTCGCGCATCCGCAGCGCTTCCATAATGGTCGGAAACGTGACGAGCTCGGGTTGCACGACCATTTGCTGGAGCACGCTTGGACGCCCCATCCGCAGTTGGGCAATGACTTCTCGTTCTAAGGCATAGATCGTCGTGTACGATTCTAGACTGCCGTAATTGCCGTTCGCTGTACGGGGCGGAGCACCATCTGCTTTAATAATCATTTGTCCGAGCGCATCTTCCATGTCGACAGCTCCATAAATAAGGTTGCCTTCTGACGTCATGGCTGAACGTATTCCGATACCTAAATGCACATATAGCATATGTCGCAAGTCCTTCGTGCGATTCGCCCACGATTCGGCCCAAAGGGCTGCGTTAGCCCCGTTATCGAGCAGGATGGGGACATGAAGTGCTTGCTCAAACTGCGCAACGATATGTACGTTCTCCCAACCTGAAGCAGGGAAATGACTCGGGTTCAAAATGATACCGCCAAATCGATCGACCGGACCAACCGCGCCTATACCGAGTCCGAGGACATGATTCAACGTTAACTCGTACTTTGCGATCCACGCCTGAACTTGCGAGATGACCATGGGCAGTAGTACCTCTGGTGTCATTTCCTCATTCATCGTCCACTCGGCTGAATCCATTTGCTGTCCGCTCGCATCTACCATGACGAGACGTGACATCGTTCGCGACAAGTCAAAGCCGAAAGCATAGCCATATTGCGGATTAACACGGTACAAAATGGGCCTTCGCCCTCCTGTGGAAGCGCCGAAACCAGATTCCACAATAAGTTCAGCTTGCACAAGCTCCTCTAGCACACGTGTCAAAGTGCTAACTGTGAAGCCGCTGTCGGTGAGTAAGTCATTTTTCGAGATTTCTAATTTGCGGCGTATGAGATGAAATGTTTCTTTGCTTTTCGTGGAAGTTATGCGTTGCTCCAAATGTTTAACCATAAATGATTATCCCCGCAATTCCCGATAATAGAATGACGGCGATTGGATGCAGGCGGAAGCGTAATAATGCCAGCAGCGCGCATATAAACACGCCCGCGGCAAATAAAGTTCCGATGCTCCAACCTTGGATGAGGCCCGAATGTGTGACCATGCTTACCGCAGCATAAGCGATTAGCGCGATGACCGCTGGCTTCATGCCGTCGAGCGCAGACTGCACCCAATCATTATGATACATCCGGTAAAAGAGAGTAGCAACCATAAACATCGTAAAAACCGATGGAATTACTATGCCTATTGTAGAAACGACACTTCCCCACACCCCAGCAGTGGCGTATCCAACGTAAATAGCGCTGTTCATCGCAATCGAACCGGGCGCCATGCCCGCAAGGGCGATGGCATCTGCATATTGCTCTGCATTCATCCAGCCCTGCCCGATTGCTTCGTGTTCAATGACAGGCAGCATCGCGTAGCCGCCGCCGAAGGAGACGAAGCCCAGCTTTAAAAAGGTCCAAAATAAATCCCATAGCATGATGTAAGACCCCTTGTTTTAAAATGTGAAAATAAGTTATGCACCTGCCCGTTTACGTCTATCTGCCGCTTGGCCATGACGCTGAGCCCGCTGCTGATCCGGCTGTGGTTGGCGTCGCGTATGCGCGGATGTCGTGCCCGCTGGCCCGCTCGGATGTAGCGGGCGAAGGTTGAACCGCTGCGCAGCAAGTCCTGCTGCTGCGCCTAGCGCCAGCACGATGAGCGGATGAACGTTCGTCCATAGGAGAAGTAGCGCGAACGTGATCGTCGTTGCCCAAGCAAAGCTATGCCGTAGCGTGCGCTGACCAAGCCGAATGGCGGCAAAGACGATAAGTGCAGCTACAGCAGGCTTAATGCCCGCCAGCGCAGCTTGTGCATAAGAGTTGTCGCGAACTTCAGCTGCCCCGAAGCAAATCAACAACATAACAGCCAGCGTCGGCAAAGTAATACCGACCACAGCGGCAAATAGCCCTGCAATTCCTGCCAGACGATAGCCGACCAGCGCGGCGATATTGACGGCGATCCCGCCAGGAGCAGCTCCCGCGAGCGCAGTCATTTCGCTCATCTCATCTAAAGATAGCCAAGCACGACGAACCGTCACTTCACGATCGATGACAGGCAAAATGGCATATCCACCGCCAAATGTTGTGGGACTTATTTTAAGGAAGGTCAAAAAAAGTTGTAGGAGTAAAGTGACAGTAGAACGTATTTTCATGGGAATGCCCCCCATTACATAGTAACTTCAGCAGATTAGAACGTTGTTTCCCTTTTCAACCCGAACATCATAAGGTTCTCTGTATACCGTTAGTATACGTAACTTTAATCCATTTTGGAATAAACTATCCTGAAATATGAAATAAGACTTTATTATAAGTACTTAAAATTTAGTATATGAGTTAAAAATCATGTGTCTTTTGTTCAATTACAGTTATAAGTTAGGCGGATAAGCATCGAAACAGCAGCTGAAAAACGAGGTGAAATTGGGTTAAAAATGAAATTGTTTTGCAAGGAATGAAAGTGAAGAAAAATGCTTTGTTATTTTCGCATATTTGCGGTATTATCATTTTCATATATTTCACGAAAGTCGGGGACGATTCATGCTTTTGCTTCATGTGTTCATCTATCTCGGTATCGTCGCAGGGGGAGTTTCCGGCGCATTAGTTGGCATTAAAAAGGGTCTCGATCTATTCGGGATCATTATCGTAGCGGCTGCTGCGGCACTTGGGGGCGGAATTGTACGGGACGTGCTTATCGGTCAGTTTCCACCAGTTGCTTTTACGATGCCGCCTTACTTTTTTACCGTGTTAGTTACGGCATTAATTATTTGTTTTATTTACAAGCATGTTAATCGGTTTCGAAGCTTTCAAAGCGTGATGATGATTTCGGATGCGATCGGGTTGGGCGTTTTTACGGCCATCGGTGCTAACTCCGCTTTCAGTCAACAGATGGACACGCCTTTTATCGTCATATCCATGGGGTTAATTACCGGGATTGGTGGGGGAATTGTACGTGATTTACTCGTGCGGACCATTCCATACGTGTTTCGAAAAGAAATTTATGCAATCGCATCGCTTGCGGGAGCAATAAGTTATTACTTGTCATATGGGAAAATATCAGAGATGGCGTCGCTCTATTTATGTTTAGGAGTTACTTTTACGATTCGGGTGTTGGCGGTTAAATTCAGTGTGAATTTCCCTGTCATTGAACCTAAAGCGGACAAGCCTGAGAGACAACGACGGAAAGTCAGACGCTCTCTTAAATTATAAATACAACAAAAAGCCCGCAGCCGACTTCAAGTCAGTTGCGGGCTTCGTTATGCGCTGTTAGAAGCGCATCTATAATTAGCTGTTAATAGCAGCTGTGTAGCGTGCTTCAACTTCAGACCAGTTCACAACGTTCCAGAACGCTGCGATGTAGTCTGGGCGTTTGTTCTGGTAGTTCAAGTAGTAAGCGTGCTCCCATACATCCAAGCCAAGGATAGGCGTTTTGCCTTCCATGATTGGGGAGTCTTGGTTAGGCAAGCTGTATACAGTCAACGCGCCGTTGCTGTCTACAGCAAGGAATGCCCAGCCGCTGCCGAAGCGAGTAGCTGCTGCTTTAGCGAAATCTTCTTTGAACTTGTCGAAACCGCCAAGTTCGTTGTTGATTGCGTCAGCCAACGCGCCGGAAGGTAGTCCACCAGCGTTAGGAGCGATTGTTTGCCAGAACAAAGAGTGGTTAGCATGTCCGCCACCGTTGTTGCGAACTGCTGTACGGATGCCCTCAGGTACGCTGTTCAAGTCAGCGATAAGCTCTTCGATAGACAAGCCTTGCAATTCTGGAGCGGACTCCAAAGCTGCGTTCAAGTTCGTCACGTAAGCATTGTGATGACGACCGTGGTGAATTTCCATTGTAAGTGCATCGATATGTGGTTCCAAAGCGTTATGAGCGTATGGAAGCTGTGGTAATTGATGTGCCATTGTTATATACCTCCAAATCAATATGTAGTTCCTACAACCCATTTAATCATGATTCAAGTATTAAATCAACAAAAATGTTTAAAAAGTCGACTCGATTAGGTATGCGCAAATGTGAGCAAAATGGTATTCCTTATAATTACCCGTTTCACACCTTTTCAAACCAGAAATGACATAAACCTACACCGGAATCACAAAATGGATTACATTTCAATAACAGATAGTTTAATGGCAACTTTGGATTCAAAAAGAAATGTAAACGCTTCATTAAAAGCGCTTTCAGTAGAAAAACGGAGAAATTTGCAGTTTTATTATGGAAAATGCTTAAGAAAGAAGGAATTTCGCGATTTTTGTCGTAATTCTTAATCAAATTTGTTAAAATTTTTTTAAGCTATTTTTTGATGGCATGATAAATACGTAGGCTGGCGTTTCATAAACGTTCCATTAACGGTCCTTAACGTTCCACTAGAGAGATAAATCGACATTATTTAATCAAGTTAGGATGAGGGAGAGTAATTCATGAACGTTCGTTCCTTTAGATTGTCGGACTATATGCCGACATCTCAATTGTTGAAAGCGTCGTTGTCAGAAGAATGTTGTGAAAAGACATTGGATGCCTTCGCGCGTCAATTGTCTTTGGATGGTGAGCTCGTGCTCGTCGCAGAACAGCAAGATACAGCAGGAGAGTCCATGATTGTAGGACTCGTAATTGGGACGATCGATCGTAATAGCGGCTACTACTACCGTTTAGCCGTACATCCAGATTATCGCAATCAAGGCGTGGGCAGAGCGCTCGTTTCCGGTATGGAACAGAAATTTCAACAACGGAACGTCAAACAGATTATGATCGCCGCTGATGAGCATACAGAAGTTGTCTTGCCGTGGTTTGAGACGCTAGGGTATGGATCAAAAGACGTGTCGCGGTCGTTGCAGCAACTACGAATCGTTACAGGTTAGAACTTATTTTTTGATTCAAGAACGAGTATGTTTCAGACACTGTCGAAATAAGAAAGCATTGCATAGGAAGGCATATCTTTTCAAACCGTTGCATTCGGAGAAAAGATATGCTTTTCTATTACTATATCATTGGACTGAATAATTAGACTGAAGCTGAGGGCAAAGCATGGATCGTTATGAGAAGGCGCTTGTAAAAAGTTTCAAGCACGACGGTCATCTCCACCGTGTATGGTTGGAGAATTGGTTCGTGCCGCAAGAGCGGCTGCACCCTGATCATGCGGAAGCAGGGGTGATCGTGCTTATTAACAGTCAGACTCCGATTCAAGAAGCGGACGGGAAACAGTGGATGAGCAAAGTGCCTGCTGTTACCTTTTTTGTGCCGCAGCAATGGTTTAATGTAGTTGCGCTAATTGAAGAAAGTGGAATTCGTTACTATTGTAACATTGCATCTCCACCTTACAGTAGCGCCAACACGGTTACGTATATCGATTATGATTTGGATGTGATTCGTCATGCAGACGGCCATGTGCAAATCGTCGATCGGGATGAATACGAGCACAATCGTATCGTATATCACTATCCCTTACTCGTGGAGCAGAAAGTGACACGAGGTTTGGAAACACTATTAGAGCGCATTCGCAACGAAGAATCACCATTTCATGACGCAATCGTGCGTTCTTATTATGAAGAGTGGAAACAATTCGTATTGAAATAATGAAAAACGTTGATGAGAGGATGGCGCATAGGGCATGAAGGAGGTGAACGGGAATATTGGAGCGTTGGGCGCAATTAAAGCAAGAGATTGTGGCAGCAGCACCTTCACTCGGCATCGATCAGATCGGGTTTACGACAGCCGACCCGTTCATCGAGCTGAAGGCGCGTCTACAGCAGTCAGTCGATAAAGGATACAACTCAGGCTTTGAAGAACCAGATTTAGATAAGCGAACACGTCCAGAGTTGCTGCTCGAGGGGGCACGCTCGATTATTGCTATAGCGGTCGCTTATCCTTCGAAGTTAGAAGATCCGCCGAAGTCAGATGCTAGCGGGAAGCGCGGCATGTTTGCACGCACTGCGTGGGGGCTTGATTACCACCTCGTATTGCGCAACAGGTTGGCGCGGCTAGAAGCGTTTATTCGCGAGCGCGTTCCCGAATCCGAGCTGCGTATCAAGAGCATGGTCGATACGGGAGAGTTAAGCGACCGTGCGGTAGCAGAACGTGCGGGCATTGGATTTGGCGGTAAGAATTGCTCCATCATTTCGCCGAAGTGGGGCTCATGGATTTACTTGGGCGAAATGATTACGAATTTACCTTTCCCGCCTGATCATCCGATTGCGGAGGATTGTGGGGAGTGCACGCGCTGCTTAGATGCATGCCCGACAGGTGCTTTTGTCGGGCCGGGGCAGCTTAATGCGCAGCGCTGCATCTCGTTTCAGACACAGTCCAAGGACTTGCTTACGGATGAGATGATGGTGAAAATGGGCAACCGATTGTATGGTTGTGATACGTGCCAAATCGTATGCCCGAAAAATAAAGGCATGAATTGGACGCATCACGAGGAAATGCAGCCTGATCCAGAATTGGCCAAGCCGCTGCTCGTACCGATGCTCGATATATCGAATCGGCAGTTCAAAGAGCAGTTTGGCAGCCTATCTGCGGCATGGCGCGGCAAGAAGCCCATTCAACGCAATGCGATTGTGGCGCTCGGCAACTTGCGTGACCGGAGCGCCTTGCCTGCTTTGCGCTCGCTGCTGCTTAAGGACTCGCGCCCAGACATTCGCGCGACGGTTGCTTGGGCACACGGGCGCATTGCAGGTGTGGCCGCTAAGGAGCAGCTGCGCGAAGCGCTGCGCTGGGAGGAGGATGAAGTCGTGCAACAAGCATTACAGGAAGCCTTGAAGCAAGCAGAGCAAACGGTTGAGCCGTTGTATGTGCAAGAGATGGATTCACCGCTTGGTGTACTGACACTTGTCGCGACGCCGACGGGCTTATGTGCGATTGAGTTCGGCACAGTGTTGGAGCAATCCCAGAAGATTTTAGCATGGGCACACCGTGCTATTGGCAGCAAGGTGGCGATTCAGCGTCATCCTGAACGATTGAAGGAAGCGAAGCAGCAGCTCGAAAGCTATTTTGCTGGTGAGCGGCAAACATTCGATCTCGCGTTCGATATGTACGGAACAGAGTTCCAGAAATCGGTCTGGACAGCGCTGTTGGACATTCCATTCGGAGAAACGTGTTCTTATAAAGATGTCGCAGTAGCTATTGAAAATCCAAAGGCCGTACGAGCAGTAGGCGGAGCGAACAATCGCAATCCGCTACCGATCGTCGTTCCGTGTCATCGCGTAATTGGCGCAGACGGCAAGCTTGTCGGATATGGTGGCGGGCTGGACATTAAAGAAAAATTGTTGGATTTAGAAGGAATTACGTACCCTAGTTAATTAGATGATAGAATACCGTGTATAAGCTCGTAAATGGATGAATAACGGTGAATGAACAAGATTAGGTGATATTTGTCATAATGGGGCGGACATGCTATCATAAAGGGATGAATTCGTAGAGAAATCGTGTGTTCTCAACTATGACATGAATAATTAAACTCAAACGATGTTGGGGTGACTTTGAGAAATGTGGACGGTAATTACGGCAATTGTCACGCTTATTATCGGCATTGTGATCGGCTTTGCTGGTGGCGTGTTCTATCTCCGCAAACAAATGGAGAAGATGCAATCTGACCCGCAAGCGCTGCAAAAAATGGCGAAGCAAATGGGCTATAACTTGAATTCTAAGCAGATGCAAATGGCACAACAAATGATGAACAAGAAAAAACACAAATAATCGTATCGTGCAATGAACGCTGGAGCACTTGCAGCGGGAGGAGGATTCAAGCGTGGCTGGCTTAAAGGATTATGTAAATACCCGAGTCGGTGCTAATCGCGAACGAATTGAGCACCATATCAATGAAATTTTGAAGCTTATCGGCGAGGACGTTGAGCGTGAAGGTTTGTTGGAAACTCCTGCGCGTGTCACTCGCATGTATGAAGAAATTTTCGCAGGGTATGAGGTTGACCCGCGCGATGTACTGGGCGTAACGTTTGATGAGCAACATGAAGAGCTTGTCATCGTAAAAGATATTACGTACTACAGCCAATGCGAGCACCATATGGCGCCGTTTTTCGGCAAAGTACACATTGGTTACATTCCAAGCGGTAAAATTGCCGGCTTGAGCAAGCTTGCCCGCTTGGTTGAAGCGATCTCGCGCCGATTGCAAGTGCAAGAACGCATCACATCGGACATTGCTAATATTATGGAAGAAGTGTTGCAGCCGCACGGCGTCATGGTCGTGGTTGAGGGTGAACACTTATGCATGTGTGCCCGTGGGGTTAAGAAGCCTGGTAGCATGACGGTTACGTCTGCTACACGAGGAAGCTTCCGTACGGATGCGGCACAGCGCGCGGAATTTTTATCGCTTTTGAAGCAATAATTAATTGGGTTGAGACGAGATAATAGAAACCCGTTCCGGGCTAGGGGGCGGGTTTCTTGTTTTGTAATCCATATATGTAAAACGGGCATTTTAGTTGTTAGAATAGAGGAGGAATTACGCAACTCATGACACAGACTACCGAAGAACAGTTAGAGACAACCGAAGGTCAGGAGATAGTGATGACGGAGGAGCAAGCTGCATGGACACGCTTGTATGAAGTAGCAAGCGCATTTAAGAAGATGGCGCCTTGGACATGGCAGCAGGATAGCCGTATTTTTGGTGTACGCAATCCAGAGGATGGCGAAATCGGCTATTGCAGCATTATGGGTGCAAGCGAAACGTTGTTCGGCCTCGCGGTATTCCGCGGAGCAGAAGGGCTTGAAAGCTTAAATGATATGCTTATCGATCGCGATGAGCGCTATGCGTGGCTGCACCGTCAAAAGTGCATGATGATCACTTACGAAGACCGCACAGATCTGGATAAGCAAGATTTGGCGCAAATCAAAGAATTGGGCTTCCGTTTCCGCGGTCGCAACGCTTGGCCGATGTTCCGCGTGTACGATCCAGGTCTTGCACCTTGGACGCTGAACGAGCAGGAAGTACAATACTTGACGATGGCGTTAGAGCAAGCGATGGACATTGCAACACGTGTGAAAAAGGACAAGAACGTACTTGTAGCGCCTAAGCCAGGCAAAGTTCTTGTACGTGAGCAGGTTAGCGGTGAGTGGGCTGATGTATGGATGGACCCAGAGTTCATTTTGCAGCGTCCAGTGAAGGTTGAATACGATGATGCAGCACGTTTGACGGATATTATGGAGCGCTTCCCGAATAAGAAAGGACACTGGGAAACAGAGTTCTTCTTTGCACCTGTAGCGGTTAAGGGAGAGGCGTCTGATCGTCCATATTACCCGCGTCTTTGCTTGTGGGTAGACCGTGTTTCTCGTTCGGCAGTCGGCTTCCACGTGACGTATGATGAGAATTTCGAGCAGCAGTTCTTGGATCATTTCTTGAATTTGATCGAGGAAAAAGGGAACCGCCCGCAAAAGCTCGTTATTCGCACGAACGAGACGATCGACTTGTTCGAAAAGACTGCACAGCGCTTGAAAGTTAAAATCGAGCGTGAGCCTCGTTTGACGTATTTGGAAGAGGCGCGTGGCGATTTGGTCGAGTATTTTGTTAAAAACGCAAAAAAATAAGTTGGACGTATAGATGTTCGGCGTTAAATCCCGCTTACGCTTAGGCGTGGGCGGGATTTTTTTGCTGCGCTTTATTTGCGCTTTATTGAGATGAGTTGAGGGGATAAATAACATGTATTGGTGGAGTACGAAAAAGTTGATTGCGGATTTCCGGGCTGGACAAGTCTCGGAAAAGCAGAAGTTAAAGTATTTAATTACCTTTGCACTGTTGCATGCAATTAGTGCAGAAGTGTTGCTATGGTTGAATAGCGAAGAGGGGGTTATATACAATATTTACGATTGGATCACGGTGTTAACTCATATTCTACTGATCGGCTGGGGAATTAGCGCGTGCTATAAGGCGAACGTGGCTGGTGATGGTAAGCATTTTATTGAACGATTTATTTGTTTATCTGTCCCGATCACTATTCGTTACATAACGATAATAATACCTATTTTATTTTTGATACTTATTGGGCTGATAGTTGTTGTTGGGGGCTTTACGCTGGAATTGTTTGAGGATATCTGGTGGATTGAAGAGTGGTTATATAACGAGGGGATAAGTATAATTACTGTTGTCCTTATAGCGGTTATGTTGCTAGCTTATTATTGGGAGATTCGAAAAGCAATCCAAGCTACAGCACAGCCAAGTACTACTGCTACTTTACCTGAATAAACAAATGAACATGGCCATGTTGGTCAGAGAAAAATGATAGGGCAGGCCCTGAACAGGATAGACGTTCAGGGCTTTTGCTATTTTTTGCAGAAATGCGTGTCATCTAACACTCCGTACCTTGCACCAACTTGATAAAATGCTGCGCCGCCTTGGACAAATATTGATCCTTCAGCCAGATCAACACCGATGATGAGGTGAAATGGTGCTCAATCGGGAGCGCTCGCACTTGATAGCCACGGTGCAGCTTGAGCACCGTTTCGGGCACGATCGTCGCAGCGAATCCCCCCTGTACTAATTCCATCAGCACAGCAATATCTGAGCATTCGCCAATCAAATTCGGTGTGAGCTGACGGCGCTCGAATTGCTCCACAATCATATTGAAAATGCCTAGTCCCTCGGTACTCGGCAGCATTAGCGGTACATGCTGAATGTGCTCCCAAGAAGCATCATGCACATCCCTGTCCTGCTCGGAGATAACAAAACAGAACGATTCTGTGCGGAACGGAACACATGTAAATGCCTCTAAATCTAGCGGATAGCGAATAATCGCGAGCTCAATAGACCGGTCTTTAATCAGTTTGCACAATTGGGCAGACTCGTTTTGTTGAACTTTGTACGTAATTTGCGGGTAGCGCTCGCGAAACTGATGCAGCAGTCGCGGCAGTCGCTCATCGGACAGCGTATTGACGCCGATCGTCAGCTTGCCCCGTAAGCCGCTACCTATTTCTTTCACTTCGCTTTCGGCTTCATCGATCAAATGCAGGACACGCTTGGCGTGCATGTACAAAGCTTGTCCGGCTTCGGTCAATTGCAGTCCCGAGCGGTGCCTTTGCACCAGCTCCACGCCCAATTCCTGCTCTAGCAATTTGAGTTGCTGGCTAAGCGGAGGTTGGGCCATGCGCAGTTTGCGGGCAGCAGCGGTAATCGTCTGTTCTTCAGCAATCGCACAAAAATAACGTAGTTGTCGGGTATCCATCATGAGCGTACCTCCGCTATACATATGAAAAAGATATGGAAAGTGAATCTTTTGAATATTTTTCATATAGGTATCCATCATGGTAGCATAAAGTTACTCCTTAGACAAAGACGAGGCTAACAAATGTAGGAATAGAAAAAAGAAGAGGTGAGGCGCTTGCTGCGAACGATAGAGTTGACGATGACATTTGGGATCACGGCTATGCTGCTGACAGGATGTCAGCAACCTGCGGAAGAGACAAGGGCTGCTGTTGTGCCGACAGCGACTGAACAAGGGGCAAGCGAGCAGAGCAACGTTGGGAAACATGCATCGAATACATCAACGTCGAATAGTAAAACGTTGAATACATCAACATCGAATTCGCAAACGACCAAACCGAAGGATGTGAGCAAGATGAACAAAGCTCTGCTTGCAGCCGCTAAAGCTGGCAACACAGCAGATGTGCTTAAACATATAGCAGCAGGAGCGAACATCAATACGAGGGACGGACAAGGTAAAACTGCGGTCATGCTGGCAACGGTAGGCAACCATCCAGCATTGGTGACAGCCTTGATCAAGAAGGGCGCTGACTTAAATATTCAGGACGATCGTAAAGATAACCCCCTGCTATATGCAGGAGCAGAAGGGCTGTTGGAAATCGTGAAGCTGACCGTGCAAGCGGGTGCGGATACGACGATTACGAATCGCTACGGTGGAACGGCACTTATTCCTGCGGCAGATCGCGGGCATGTAGAAGTGGTCAAAGAATTGCTGACGAATTCAGATGTTGATATTGATCATGTGAATAATTTGGGCTGGACAGCGCTACTGGAAGCCGTTCTATTAGGCGACGGCGGCAAAAATCATCAGCGTATCGTCGAGTTGCTTATCGAGCATGACGCGGATGTGAATTTAGCAGACGGTGACGGCGTTACGCCATTGGCGCATGCCAAGGAGCGGGGTTACACCGAAATGGAGAACATGCTCATTAAAGCGGGCGCAAAATAAGGTTTGAGACGGGGAAAGGGCGGAACAAAAAATGACAGCAAACAAAGCTTGTTGGATTAAAAATGTGCGCTTGGAGCAAGGTTTTGCGACTGAAGACGGTGTAGTGGTTGGAACAGAGACGACATTGAACAACGTGTATATGGAAGCGGGAAAAATAACTAGAGTCGAAGCTGTGGGGGGAAGTTCCCGTTTAGCGGGCGATGTTCCTGTTCCTGTTCAGTATGAAGAGTCAACGCAGCAAGAAGGAGTTCCGCATTTCGATGCACAAGGGCTACTCATGCTCCCGGCATTTAAAGAGATGCACATTCACATCGACAAAACGTATTATGGCGGGCCTTGGAAAGCGGTGCGTCCTGCGGCGAGCATTTTTGATCGCTTTGCTGAAGAGCGTGAGCTGTTGCCTAAGCAGGTGCCAACGGCTCGGCACCGTGCGGAAAAAATGCTAGAGCTCATGCTTGGCTATGGCGCGACGCATATTCGGACACATTGCAACGTCGATCCGATTATTGGCCTGCAAAATATGGAGGCGACACTGCAAGCGCTGGACACTTATGCAGGCAAGCTGTCCGCTGAGATCGTCGCGTTCCCGCAGCACGGCTTGCTGCTCTCCGATTCGGTTCAACGTGTACGCGAAGCGATGCGTATGGGCGCAACCCACGTCGGGGGAGTCGACCCGGCTACCGTAGACGGCAACATTGATAAATCGTTGCATACGATTATGGAAATCGCGGTCGAAGCTAATGCAGGCGTCGATATTCATATTCACGAGCGCGATCATCTCGGTATTTACTCGATGAGAAAGTTGGCTGAGCTGACCGAGCAAGCTGGCTGGCAGGGCCGTGTAACGGTGAGCCACGCGTTTGGTTTTGCAGGCGTTGCTGCAGGTGTGGCTGGCGAGCTAGCGGCGCGCTTTGCCGAACTGGACATCAATGTCACGTCCACGATTCCGATTGGCGCGATTCAAATGCCTATTCCGTTGCTTCGTGAAAAAGGAGTGCGAGTTGAGCTGGGCAACGACAGTATTACCGATCACTGGTCCCCATTTGGCACAGGAGATATGTTGGAAAAAGCGAACCGCATGGCGGAACTTTATCGCTATGCAGATGAGCTCTCCTTGGCACGTGCGCTGGAATGTATCACGGGCGGAATTACGCCGCTTAACGAATCTGGGCAGCAAGTATGGCCAGCCGTAGGTGCTGAGGCGAATGCGGTATTCGTGGAAGCGAGCTGTTCCGCTGAGGCGGTGGCGAGACGTTCGCCGCGTCGTGCCGTGATGTATCAGGGCAAAGTGGTGGCGGGTTCGCTGTAGTTCCGCTTGTAGTTCTGCTGTAGTTTTGCTGTAGTTCCGATATCGCTGCATCAAGAGCAAGGACGAACAAGAGCAGAAGCAGAAGCAGTAGTAGGAGCAAACAAATGTAAAAGTACAGGTTTTCATGATGATATCGACTCATAAGGGGAATACGTGCAAAAGTGCAGGCATTTCAACGCCCCATGAGCTAATGAATCATCCTGAAAGCAAAATAGATGTACATTTGCAGGGGTTTGATCATTCAAGCCACAAATGGTGAGAAATAGATGTACCATCGCAGGAATTACCCAAAGAAATTGCACATAAAGGGAGCGAATTATTCGCTCCCTTTCGCTGTTTTTGCTATTGTAGTGACAGATGAATCTTTTATCGGATTTAGGATTGGGAGGTTTATATGTCTATTCGCCTACGATTGCTATTATCGTATACTGCTATGATGCTAACGACCGTTATGCTGTTCGTTATCGCGGCGCTGCTTATTACGGTAGCCTTTACAGGAGATGTAAAGAGCTTAAAAGATTTTTACAATATCCATTATTCGCTCCGTCCCTTAACACAAGAAGATGAAAATTTATATCTCGACTTAAAATATATGGCGAAAAATGACCCTAGTCAGCTCTTGGACGAGGCCGTGTACAAAGACTACGATTTCCGACTGCGCAAAATACAGTCAGGCCTGTTCGTCAGAAAAGAAGCAGACGTGTTATTTTCCTCTGCGCTGCTCAATCAGCCGGAGCTTAAACATGCTCTGCCGAGCTACGAAATGAGCAATATTTATTTGCGTGACACGATCAATATCGGCGAGCGATTTTACGCATATGCCAAATTTGACTTTGTATTCGCAGATAAAGAGCGGGGCAGCGTCTACGTCATTCGCGAAATGAGTCCATACGCCGCCTTGACGCACAACTTGCTACCAGTTCTTATCGGCGTATTGGTCATCGTACTGCTGCTCGCGAACGGTCTGTTGTATTACTTTTTGACGCGCAGCATTATTAAGCCACTGAACACGCTCCGACAATCGGCGGAAAAGATTCGCGATGGCGATTTGAATTTTCAAATTAAGGTGGTCTCTAACGATGAAGTAGGCCAGCTCAGCCAAGCGTTTGAGGATATGAGGCATCGACTGAAAGATTCCGTTGAGTTGCAGCTGCAATACGAGGATAACCGTAAGGAACTCATTACGAACATCTCGCATGATCTAAAGACGCCGCTGACGACCATTAAAGGTTATATCGAAGGTATTCGGGATGGTGTGGCTGATACGCAGGAGAAGATGGACAAGTATACGGGCACTATTTTTTCAAAAGTGGTTCATATGGATCGGATGATTGATGAGCTGTTCCTCTATTCAAAATTGGACTTGAAGCGGCTGCCGTTTGCCTTTGAGGAGGTCGAGTTGGGCGAGTTTTTGCGAGATTGTGTAGACGATTATACGTTTGATTTTGTAGAGCAAGGCATCGACATTCGCCTCAAGGGGCTACAAAATGAAGCTCCGATCATCGTGATCGCGGATCGAGAAAAAATGAAGCGCACACTCGATAACATCGTCAGCAATTCGGCAAAATTTATGGTTGGCGCGGAAAAATGGATTGAAATCGGTGTGACGGCGGGACATAGTACGGTCGCGATTTCGGTTGCTGACAGTGGGCTTGGCATTGCACCGGAGGTGCTGCCGCATATTTTTGAACGATTTTATCGGGAAGATACATCTCGCAATGCGAGTACAGGTGGAAGTGGGCTGGGGCTTGCGATCGCGAAGCAAATTGTAGAAGGCCATGGGGGGCAAATTTGGGCAACTAGCGAGCTTGGAACAGGGACGGTTATTACGTTCACCCTCAAACGGCTAACGAGTGGAGGTGCGCAGGGTTGAAGAACATCCTGATTATTGAAGATGAACCGAGCATTGCTGACTTGCAAAAAGATTATTTTGATATTAACGGGTTTACGGCAGACATTTGCCATAAAGGGGATGAAGGGCTGCGTCAGGCGCTCGCCAACGATTACGACCTCATCGTGCTCGATTTATCACTGCCGAATATGGATGGGCTCGATATTTGCAAACAAATTCGTGCCGTTAAAGATGTGCCAATCGTCATTGTGTCGGCTCGCAAAGAGGAGGTAGACAAAATTAGAGGGCTTGGCTTTGGTGCTGACGATTATGTGACGAAGCCGTTCAGCCCAAGTGAGCTGGTCGCGAGAGTCAAAGCCCATTTAGCTCGATATGAGCGTTTGGTAGGCGGTCGCGGTCGGCAACATTTTGCTGGACAAGATACTTCTGCTTCTCCGACGGAAGAAATACGAATTCGCGGTTTGCTCATTGATAAGGCGTCGCGTAGAGTGTTTGTGAACGGGAAAGAGGCTATCATGACGGCAAAGGAGTTCGATGTGCTCACTTTTATGGCTACTCATCCGAATCGGGTGTTTAGTAAGGAGCATTTGTTCGAACGTCTGTGGGGATTAGATTCCGTGGGCGACATTGCGACGGTCGTCGTTCATATTCGTCGCATTCGGGAAAAAATAGAGCTTGATCCGTCCAATCCACAATTCATCGATACGGTGTGGGGAGCTGGATATCGATTTACCGTTTAGTTAATCTTTTATTAATGTTTTGTTTATAGGGAGTTTCTTTTTAACGCTTAGTATGGGTCTATACGAACGATACGCGAGAGGGGAAACTTTTATGAACATGATGCACAATAAGAAGATTAACGAATCGGGTACGTCTACGCCGTCTATGCCGAAAAAATGGGCTGCTCTCATGGTGGCTGCTACGCTAACACTCGGAGTAACGGCTCCATTGTCTACTTCATACGTGCAAGCGGCGGGTGCTAATACGCAAGCTAAATACGTTGATTTAGCAAAGGCGGGCCATTACAGCTCTGCTGTTGAGGCACTTATTAAGCAGCAGGTTATGACGGGCTACGACGCTAACAAGGTAAAGCCTGACAAGCATGTAACCCGAGCAGAATTAGCTAAAATGATCGTGCTAGGTTTGAACGTTGAGCTGGTTCAAGCGGGTACACTTGGGGAGAGCAATACGTACAAAGATGTTGCCCCAAAAGACTGGTATTCCAGCTATGTTGCATCGTTGACCAACGTTGGAGTTAAGGTAGAGGAAAGTGAGACGTTTAAGCCTAATCAAGCAGTTACTCGCGACGAGTTTACGGCACTTGTGGCAACGGTGTTGAACAAGGATACGGCTGAAGTGCAGAAGTGGGTAGCACAGCTCAGCGGTGAGCATAAGCAGGTTACACGTGCAGAAGCGGCGTTTATTATTCATCATGCGCAGCGGATGCAGCCTTCTGCACAAGCGGAAGTGACGAGCATTCATCCGTTGAATGCAAGTACTTTGCAAGTGACATTTTCGGCGCGTTTGACGCCAGAGGACGTTAATTTGGATCAAGCGAAGAAGAACTTCGTGTTCGATAACGGCATTGAATTAACGAACGTGCCGCAGTTGATGACGGGAGCGGTGTCGACTTACATCGTGCCAACTACGCCGCAAAAGGCGGGGGCGATCTATAACTTGACCTATAAAGGTAAAGCCGCAGGCAGCTTTACGGCAAGTTCGGTCATGATTGCGATGCGCACCGTGCAGCAAGTGTCGAATGACACGATTGAAACGGTATCAAGCTTAGCGGATCACATCACCGACTATGGCAATGTGATTGCGGCCTACAGCGGCAAGCGCGGTGGCTTGGACTTTGCGTTGGATGAGAACAACCGCTACAACGGCGCGGAGTATCAAATTATTTCGTCCATGCGCGGCAAGCAAGTCACACTTACGCCGGAGCGTGGCGAGCCGATCGTGGCAGGTTACATTCCATTTACGCAGGCGACGGATGGTCGCCAAGCGCCTAAGTTCCGTCTGCCAGCAGGCGTGACGTTGCAGCCTGGCATGAAGTATACAGTGACATCCGCATGGGCGACATTTGCGAATGGTACATTCACGGCGCAACAAGTAGCACCGCTTGTTATACAAGAGGTTAAAGCTAACGACGCTTCGTCCGTGCAGGTGACTTTGGCGGCAGATCCGCAGGATGAGTTGTTCGCTGGTCGTAGCATTACGTTAACAGCAGCAGACGGAAGCAGCTTGCAAGCAACGTACAAGTTTACGACGCGTAAAGGTGCGACAGGGACGTTTGAAGTTGCTAACGGCGGCAAACTGGCTGCTGGTACGACCTATAAAGTGTCTGCCACAGGTGGTTGGGCTAGCGCAGCTAACGTAAGCGTTACGAAGAACTAGCTATCGATTGAAAGGCGAGTGCTCATGCGCTCGCCTTTTTCGTGTTCATGTTACGAAGCATGATGAGTTATGCTGATGGCAACTCTCGTCAAGTCGTTTTTTTGTAGGCTCAACAGAGCATCAGACTGTTATCACTTTCGTGTGCAGCGGTGTAATTGAGTACAAGCACTTCGTTGATTTTGCCGCGTGCAGTTCCTTTGGAGTTAATAAGGCGTCGTGCTTGAACCTCGTGTATGTAGAATTTCTCGTATAATTCGCGGATAAAGTCCGTCGCATGATTGGAGAGCATCAAGTATACGCCACGTTCGTGTAAATTTTGAAATAAATCTGCCAACCTGGATTGCTCATGGCGGTTAAAACCTGCATTGGTGTAGGAGGTAAAGGCAGCTGTCTTGGTCAGCGCATCGTAAGGTGGGTCAAAATAGATGAAATCGCCGCATTTAGCATGTTCAACAGAGGCGGCAAAGTCGCCCGCGGTAATTGTAATGTCGGCATCATTGAAGTAGCGGGACATATTGCGAATTTTTTTTTCTTGCACGAAATCGGGTCGTTTATTTTTGCCAAAAGGGACGTTGAATTGTCCTCTCTTATTTACGCGGTAAAGGCCGTTAAAGCAAGTTCGATTTAAATAAATAAGCCGTGCGGCTCGCTCGACCGCAGACATCCGGCTATAACGTTCATGGTCACGATCTTGTTGACGAATATCGTAATAGTAAAGTTCTTCGTTTCGATGGGCGCGAAGCCGTTCAATTAGCTCTTCTGGGTGCTGTTTGATCATTTGATAGAGGTTGATGAGTTCGGGATTCACGTCATTAATAATGGCGCGGGCAGGCTGAATATGAAACAACAACGCGGCACCGCCAACGAATGGTTCATAGTAGGCTGCTTCGTTCCAATTAATTTGCGGCAAGCGGCGACGAATATCGGGGAGCAATTGTCGCTTACCGCCTGCCCATTTTACTATCGGCTTCAATTTCAGCGGCATTCCTTCGCCTCTTTCTCGTGTAGTTTACCGTTAGCTGGCAAAAAAGAAAATGCGGCGTGATTAAAGCCGCATTATTCCCATTGCACTTCTATTCCATTGTACATAAAAATGGGAAAATGGTGCAATAAACAGTGTTAATAAGGTGGCCATTTTAATTGGCGAGCTTTTAAGTATCGCTCGTTGACGTTTGGCCAGTAAACGACGTTCCACCAATTTTGAACGTACTTGTCGCGTTCGTTCTGGTATTTCAAATAGTATGCGTGTTCCCATACGTCTAGTACAAGCAGTGGGATGACGTCCCATTGCGATAAGTTCTGATGCTTCTCGGCTTGCAAAATTTCTAGCCTGCGACTGCGCGGGCTCCAGACAAGGATCGTCCAGCCGCCGCCTTCTACTTTTTCAGCGGCTTTGGAGAACTGCTGTTTGAATGCGTCGTAGCTACCGAAATCACGCTGGATTTGCTGTAAGAGTGGACCTTGCGGTCTGCCTCCTCCTTTTGGATTCATAATGCTCCAGAAGATGGTGTGCAAGTAATGGCCGGCTCCATTGAATGCAAGCTCATTCTCCCAATATTTCACAAGCTCAAAATTTCCGGTACGCCGCGCTTCAGCAAGTGCGATTTCGGCTTTATTTAAGCCGTCAACATAGCTTTTATGATGTTTGTCGTGATGGAGACGCATCGTTTTTTCATCAATATACGGTTCAAGTGCATTATACGGATAAGGTAACGGCGGGAGCGTGTGCCCGCCAATAGGTACGTATGCGGTGTCTGGAGGTGCTGCAACGACGGGCGTGCGTCCTTCAGGTGGTGCAGGCTCTGCTGGTTCTGCAGGTTCGTCCGCCTTGGATTGGCTCTGAGCTCGATTGTGTGTTGGCTCTGGGGCTTGCTCTGCTGTGGTGGAGGTTGCATGTTTAGATGATGCATATGTTGCAGATGATGCATCATCAAGTGCAGAGTGCTCCGTAGCCTTAGTCGCAGATGGAACTGGGCCGGATGTACTCGCTGTACGCGATAAGGTGTCGGATGGTCCAGTATCGGCAGCATATGTGCTAGCCGGTTCACGATGGTCGTCGTCTTGACGCCATGGGCGCGCGCTACCGATGTGTGCACGAATGCCGTTTGTAACTGTCGTTCCGCTGTTAGTGTTATTAGGTGGAACTGGATGCGAAGACGCTTCTCTATTGTTAGTAGCAGCTTGCTGGTGCTGCGAAGGCGGAGTTGCATTGCTAATTTCCGCATACAGTTGGGAATAGTAAGCTGCTGTGTCAGGCTGCTGCTCGTACTGTGCATATGGATCTGTACTTGTATTTGCACTTGTATTTGTATCTCTATCTGTACTTGCATTTGTATTTGTATTTGCATGATACGGTTGCCCGACTGCGAACGCTTGCGGATGATAACTCGACGCCTGTTGTTCTAAGCCAGATACGTGTGCGTCAAAAGCTAATGGCTGCTGCTCAAAGGTAGAAGCTTGAGCGCCGTATGCCAGCGGCTGCGGCTCGAAGCCTGACGTGTGAGCGCTGAAGGCCTGCATTTGCGGTTCAAAGGTAGGCGCAGGTGCACCGTAAGCTGACGTTTGCTGCTCAAAGGTAGAAGCTTGAGCGCCGTAAGCCAGCGGCGGCGATTCAAAGCCAGACGTGTGAGCGCTGAAGGGCTGCGCTTGCTGTTCAAAGGTAGGCGCAGGTGCACCGTAAGCCAGTGTCTGCTGCTTAAGGGCAGACACGTGTGCGTCAAAAGCTAATGGCTGCTGCTCGAAGATAGATGCTTGAGCGCCGTAAGTAAGCGGCTGCTGCTCGAACTCAGGCGTGTGAACGCCGTAAGCCAGTGGCCGTTGCTCGAACTCAGACACATGTGAGCTATGAGCGAACGGATGTTGCTCAAAGGGAGACGCAAATGCATCGTGAGCAACAGGCTGACCATAGTAAGCAGCATCTGTATGATAATAATGTGGCTCTTGCATAGGGGCAGACTCTGCATTCGCATAGCGCTCCAAACTTTCATTTTGCCGCAGCACACCCGTATCATTCGTGTCATTCGTATCGTTCGTATGGATATAAGCAAGTGGGTCCCCGACATTTACATGTGAGCCATGGCCATCATTATGGATATGGGTGTGCACTTGCCGCCCTTTGGCATGATTCGGAGCCGAAGCGACTTGAACGGATTTGGTGTCTGAATTGCCCCAATTGTCGTAAGTATCTTGATGATCAGTCGGTTCAGAATGTGAAGATAGAGATGCACCCGAATGTTCAATCTGATCTTGCAAGTGCTGTTCTACCCCATATCCCATCATCGTTGCAAGTGAAGTATTGGCAAACGGTTGAACGCCGTTTACGAATAATAACGACTCGTTGGCCAATCGGGCAAATACGGGCGCAGCGAGCGGTACTTCTTGTACCGCATGACTATGTTGCTTCATCTGCTCAAGTTGCCCGGCGAATTGTTCCGATTGATGAACAGATGTCCTCAGAAGGTGTTCGATCTGTTCCAACAATTGCACGTTGCGAGCGGACGATTCATGTTCTAAATACTCTCGCCATGCTCGGGCTGTCACTTCTGTCTGTCCAAATACGTTGGCCCACTCATTAAGCAATTGTTCGTACGGCTGCTCCAGTTGCGGGATGACCGCTTGAATAAGGGACGTATTATCCTTTTCAAGCAGTTTCCACAATTCAATTTGCTCCAATAATCGGATCGGCATATACGACCCGTAACCAAGTAGCAATGTCCTCCCCCCTCACGGTTCAGCTTACTTCTATGAATATATTGTCGCCGGAGGTTGACCTATGATCACAATCCAAATCAACACATAAAAAAGCCCGCAAGTATTTACTTGCGAGCTGTCATCGTTGAGGAGTTAGAGTCTGTGCTAGAAAAGGCATTACTTAAAAATGCTGCGGTGTTCTTTAAATACTCTTTACTGTGTGAGCGATAAATCAATTCGTGCTGAGCATCCGGTACAATCCACGTTTGTGACCATTTATTCGTTTGGTTATCTGCGATTTGCTCCGCAATTCCGTATGGTGCTTTAGAATCTGCTGTGCCGTGAATAAAAAAGGTAGGTATCGCGTACTGCGTTGCCTTTACTTCTTGATAAGGAATCTGCTGCATGCTCGTGCCGCTCAATAGCGGGAAGAACATCCGCAGCAAGTCTAATGACGGCCGCTTCGGCAGCGAAATATACGGTTGCAAGTTATGATAAAGCGTATCAGGCTCCAGTATAAATGTGCTGTCCAATATCATGGCGTCGATGTCTTTTGTGAGCAATCCAGCTTGCAAAGCCGTTCCTGCACCCATCGAAAATCCCCACACGACGATGTGCTCTGCGCCACGTTGCTTGGCAAGTTCCACGGCTCCGAGCAACTGCTCTTTTTCCAAACGACCGCCAGTTGCCTTTGTTTTATTGTTGTTAACTGAAGCAAAGCCGTAGTCGAACATGACCATGTTATACCCGAGGCGGTGGCCGAATTGAGCCAAATCGTACATCGGCACCCAATATTCTTCGCGATTAGCGCCATATCCATGGCTCAAAATAATAGTTCGCTTTGATGGTGAGTCAGCGGGGATATACCAGCCGTCCACCATCGTATGTTTATCCCGAGCGGGAAAAGAGACCGTTTCGTAACGCATTCCCTTGGCGTCCATTGGATTCGAAAGCAATGGAGGCACTTGCGGGTTAGAGAACATCCAAGCAATAAATCCATGCAGGGCTAGAAAAATAATGAGCGCTGCAACGATAATCGACAAGCCTAAGGCAATAGCAACATGTTTAAACCGGACACGACGTGCCAGCGCGGGTGTGGCCGTTGATGGACCGAGCCATTCAGGCTGCAGAACAGGTGTTGAAACGATAGGTGTATTCATTTGCTAGGCCTCCTTCTAAACAGTGTCGCAGCATAGCTGAACTTGGACATGTATGATGAAATATTTTTCGACAGTATTTTCAAAAATGGGATAAAAGTCCTTATGTCGATTTATAAACTGTAAGCGTTTTTCATGTACTACCATCGTATGCGGTGAAGCTTGCAGGGTCAACGGATTCGCACGACTTGTAAGGTGAATGTAATCGTCCCGTAACATTGCAATCTAGCTGTAAAATTTGTCGAATGAAAGGACGATAGTTGGATAGGGCAGGCTCTTTACGGGGCTTCGTTAGCCCGTTATACTATTGTTATGCTAGATGTAACGGAGTTCCATACTATGGAACGGAAGAGGGAGATCATGTGGAAGAAGAACGTGGCAAACTTACCGTGCGTGCAGTTGAGCGCGCATTAGATATATTGATGTGTTTTGCTGATAACCGGGACATGAGCTTAACGGAAATTGCGACACGTGTCGGCTTGAACAAGAGTACGGTTCATCGTCTGCTCGCCACGCTAGATGAGCGTGGCTTCGTGTTGCGCAACGGGGACAAATTTCGTCTTGGCTATCGGGTCTGGGAATTGGCAGCCAACTTGACGCAAGTGGACGACCCTGCTCAATTGCTGTTGCCAGAAATGGAGCGACTGCGGGAGCTATTAGGCGAAACGGTCAGCCTGTATGTACGGGATGGGAACGATCGGATTCGCATCCAAGCGGTGCAAAGTAACCAAGCGATTCGCCGCGTTGCCCCCGTTGGGGTGCGGTTGCCGTTGTACGTTGGTGCATCAAGTAAGGTGCTGCTTGCATTTGCTGAGCCGGAGGAGCGGGAACTCATTGTGCAAGCACCGACATGGCCGGATACGATCGAGCGCGAGGCCTATTTGCAGCAATTAGAAGAGGTGCGGCGTCTTGGCTATGCAGTTAGCTTTGAGGAGCGCGAGCCGGGTGCAGCAGCGGTATCGGTGCCTATTTTTGACCGTGCTCATAAACTTACGGTTGTACTTTCGATTTCTGGGCCAGTAAGTCGGCTTTCGTTAGATACGCTGCGTGACTACGCCCCGCGCCTGATGGATGCGGCACGCCGCATGGAGACGATGCTGCGCACCGTGAACTAGCACGGGTCTAGCGCGTCGAGGTTTGGTTTACCTTTTGATGAATAAAAGGCTGATTTTCTCAAAAAATAGTCTTGTAGCAAAGCTTACGTTGCAAGGTAGCTCATGAAAATGAAGCCGAGCGGCTTCCGTAAAAAATGGCGGTCTGGTATGTGATGTGCTCATACTGGACAGTCATTCTTTATTTTCGGGCACAGTTAGTTGGGTATTCATGTTAGAGGATTCCTAATTTTCGCTGATGAAAATGAAATGAAAATTTGATAGACTACCATATATATGTGTAAACGGTTGCAATTGGTTGGTGTGTTACCATACAATTCGTTGGAATGTGAAGGAGAAAGGTAATATGCAAATCATTCAAGGTACGGCCTTACTGCTGCTCGTATTATCGTTGTTCAGTTTGTTTAGCTACAAGGCTCCGAACGGTATGAAAGCGATGGGGGCGCTTGCGAGTGCTGCTGTGGCAAGTTTTCTTGTAGAAGCATTTCAAAGCTATGTGGGCGGAGATATGCTGCAAATTGCGTTCTTAAAAGATGTCGGATTAGCCGCAGGCGGTATGGGCGGCGTCGCAGCAGCAGCGCTTGTCGCATTGGCGATGGGCGTGTCACCCGTATATGCGCTTATGCTCGGGGTGGTCTGTTCAGGGCTTGGGCTGTTGCCAGGTTTTTTTGCGGGATATATCGTATCTTACCTCGTGAAATGGATTGAAAAAAAGGTGCCGGCTGGCCTCGATCTTATTGTCTGCATCATCGTAGCGGCACCGTTAGCTAGAGGTATTGCGGTTCTAGCAAGTCCTGTAGTTGATATGACTTTGCTGAATATCGGAAATATTATTTTAGCAACGGCCAATGAAAGTCCGATTATAATGGGTATTATCTTGGGTGGCGTTATTACGGTGGTAGCTACAGCACCACTAAGCTCAATGGCGCTTACAGCGATGCTTGGACTGACAGGCTTGCCAATGGCGATCGGGGCGCTTGCTGTTATGGGCTCGTCCTTTATGAACTTTGTCTTTTTCCATCGGATGAAATTTGGTGATCGTCGTACGACGATTGCGGTCTCGATTGAGCCGCTCACGCAGGCCGATCTGATTTCGGCCAACCCGATACCGATATACGTGACTAACTTTGTCGGTGGTGCGGCAGCTGGTGTTGTCGTGTCGATGTTTGGCCTTATTAACAATGCAACAGGCACAGCGACGCCGATCGCGGGGCTTATGGTCATGTATGGCTATAATGACGCGCTCACGGTTACGATTTGCGCACTTATTTGCGCCGTAGTTGGGGCTATTATTGGTTGGTTGGGATCCATTGTTTTCCGCAATTATCCGATTCGTACTGTAGCTGATATTCGTGGAACGAGTGGAGCAAAGCCAGCTTCCGGTGAGTCGGCAGCTTAATGAGTTGCAAGCTTATATAAAAATAGCCTTGTCGACCGTACTTTGGACGTACGGTTGCGACAAGGCTATTTTTTATGAATAAATGGGAACAGCACAACATGGGACACTATGAGGCGTAATGGGACATAAGGGGGCATAACGGTACTTAACGGGACATCAGAGAACATAACGTCCAGATGTTACGGCTCGACACAGCCGATCATTTTAATCTGGTGTAAATCGAGCGTCGTTGAATGCCAATTTTTACGAAACCAAATATATCCCTTAAATTTGTGCCTGCTCACCTCGGTTGGATAGAACCAAAATCTTAAATTATTCGTCGTTACGATATACGTAAATTTATTACGGCACAAGGAAGCCATACTTGAACTAATTCCACTATGATATGAATTTCCGGCGTATTGCCAATCGTACCCACTGCCAAATCCGCCCCCGTATGCACCACCAATTCCGCTGCCATATCCACTCCCATAACCTCCTGTGTTGCCATAGTCTAGCCCATAGTCGGAAGTTATCTGAACAGCTGTCAGGTCTGGAATATAGGAAGGTGGTGGAGGGACGGTAGAAGTTTCATAAGACGCGGGAGCAGAAGGAGTCCACGATCTGTCCTGTGGCAAATCATACACACCCTTTACGCTAAAGTTGCTGTATGCTATGACTTGTAGGGCATTTATGGATGGGCGAGGGTTAAAAATAGGTCGTTGCCTAGACAACGCAAGGTGTTGAAATGTCTGTACATTTTTCGTTGCCAAATGAAATGTTTTCGTGTATTGTAGTGGTGACTTAATAAGTTAATCATTTCCATAACAATTGTTATTAATGCGTTACTAGGGGAGCCCCCAGCGTGGGCTGAGACAAGATCGCGATGAAGATCTTAAACCCTTTGCACCTGATCTGGATTATACCAGCGTAGGGAAGTAATCGGCACATTAGGAGCGTCTTAGCACTAAGACGACGTCTGTATGCGTATGAAGCCGGTTCTTTTCAGGAACCGGCTTTTTTGTATGTCATAGCAGCAGAGCGACGTTAACGTGTAAGTAAGCTAAGATTTGATCCTTCCATGCTCATGTTGGTGATAGGCGTGCAGTCTCTTCACGGTAATGCGGTTACGGTGAATAAGAGGCGTGCCATGTTGCGGAACCATGAGCGGGGTGAACGGTTATGTTCTCTGCCTTCCAGCGGATTCGTCAGGTAACGCTGTTAAGCTGCTCAAGGCAAGCATATGTTCAATGAGGAGGAATCAATCATGTCGCAACAAAAAGAGTCTGCCAACAATCCAACTATTCTATCGGGTGCATCACAGGCGTCTGAGCCACTTCAGCATTTTATCCAGCAGGGTCAAGCTGACCAAACTGACCTGTCAAACCTAACTAACCAAACTGACCTGTCAAACCTAACTGACCAAACTGACCTGTCAAACCTAACTAACCAAGCTGAGCAAGCTAACCAAGCTGATCAAACTGACGAAGATGACCAAGCTAACCAAGCTAACCAAGCTAACCAAGCTGATCAATCAAACCAATCAAACCAATCCCTTCAGCCGAATCAAGAGGAGTCCCAAGCTGTTCCTGCCAATGAAGAGCAGCGAGTGTTATGTGCCCCATTTCCTAATAGTCGTAAAGTATATAAGGTTGGATCACGTCCAGATATTCGTGTGCCCGAACGTGAAATATCGTTGGCCATTACGGAGACGCAGGCCGGAGTCCAAATCAATGAGCCCTTGTGCGTCTACGACACAAGCGGGCCTTACACAGACCTCGAATATGAGGTCGACATTCGTCGTGGCTTACCGGAGCTACGCCACAATTGGATATTAGAGCGCGGCGACGTTGAAGCCTATGACGGCCGCACGATGAAGCCAGAAGACAACGGCTTCCGCACATTGAATGCCGTGCGTGTTGCGGGCGCAGAACTGTTCCCCCGCGATGGGCACCGCCCTTTGCGGGCACAGAGCGGTAGCAACGTCACGCAGATGCATTATGCCCGCCGTGGCATCATTACCCCGGAAATGGAGTTCGCGGCGATTCGGGAAGGGGTGTCGCCTGAATTCGTGCGTGACGAGATCGCACGGGGGCGAGCGATCTTGCCTGTGAACATTAACCACCCTGAATGTGAGCCGATGCTCATCGGGCAGAAGTTCCACGTCAAAATAAACGCGAACATCGGCAACTCGGCTGTTGCTTCTTCCATCGAAGAGGAAGTCGAGAAGATGACGTGGGCGATTCGCTGGGGCGGAGATACGATTATGGACTTGTCGACAGGCAAGAACATTCATACGACTCGCGAGTGGATTATTCGCAATAGTCCCGTTCCGGTCGGGACAGTGCCGCTCTATCAAGCGTTGGAAAAGGTGAATGGTAAAGCGGAAGATTTATCGTGGGAAATATACCGCGATACGCTGATCGAGCAGGCAGAGCAAGGCGTTGATTACTTCACGATTCACGCAGGCGTATTGCTGCGTTACATACCGATGACGGCCAAGCGTATGACGGGCATCGTGTCTCGTGGTGGCTCGATTATGGCGGCTTGGTGCTTGGCTCATCATAAAGAGAACTTTTTATATACGCATTTTGAAGAAATTTGCGAAATTATGAAAGCATACGACGTCGCTTTCTCGCTCGGAGACGGCTTACGTCCGGGCAGTATTTACGACGCTAACGACGAGGCGCAATTTGCCGAGTTAACGACACTTGGCGAGCTGACCGATATCGCGTGGAAACACGATGTACAGGTGATGATCGAAGGCCCGGGCCACGTGCCGATACACAAAATCAAAGAGAATGTCGATATCCAAATGGAAATTTGCAAAGAGGCTCCATTTTACACGCTCGGCCCGCTGACGACCGATATCGCACCTGGTTACGACCATATTACATCAGCTATTGGCGCAGCCATGATCGGCTGGTTCGGCACGTCGATGCTGTGCTATGTAACGCCGAAGGAGCACCTCGGCTTACCGAACAAGAATGACGTGCGCGA
Source organism: Paenibacillus sp. 481 (assembly GCF_021223605.1). NCBI lineage: Bacteria > Bacillati > Bacillota > Bacilli > Caryophanales > Paenibacillaceae > Paenibacillus > Paenibacillus sp. 481. The sequence goes on along the minus strand of NZ_CP075175.1, from coordinate 1,726,635 downwards.
GGGTGTGATCGCCTATAAGATTGCGGCTCATGCCGCCGACTTGGCCAAAGGCCATCCGCGTGCACAGCGCCGCGATGACGCGCTCTCTAAAGCGCGCTTCGAATTCCGCTGGCGTGATCAGTTCAATTTGTCGCTCGATCCTGAGCGCGCGATGGAGTATCACGACGAGACGCTTCCGGCGGAGGGCGCGAAGAGCGCACATTTTTGCTCGATGTGCGGGCCGCAGTTCTGCAGCATGCGAATTTCACAAGATATTCGCGATTATGCCCGCGAGAACGGGCTTGAAGATGAAGCGGCCATTGACGCTGGCATGCAGGAAAAGGCGCAGGAGTACCGCGAGCGCCAGACGGTTATAGCTACGACGACTTAGGTGAATGTCTAATGTAGGATTTCGAGTACGGAGTGTGCGCGAGCTTGTAGAGTAATCAAAATGTATTAACATGTATCAACATGAAGCGCTAACTGCAGAAGATTATATCGATAGGGGATGTCGCAGAAGTGTACAGTACCCCGTCAAGTAGACTGTATACAAAGTAAACATCACTCAAGCGGCCTTAGCTCTGAATTCCATCGGACTGAGGCCGTTTATTTTTGTTTGCAATCGTTCGTAATTGTAAAAATGGATGTAGGCCTCCATGTCTCTTTCGAGCTCTTTCAAGCTCTTTTAAGCTCCTTCAAGCTTTAAGCTCCTCGAAGGTATGGCAAGCATGAGATTGTTTTAGCATGGTCGTGCCGTTCATTATACCGCTGCTTGTGCGCTGATCCGTGGATGGCATCCTGTAACGGTTACCAAAGGCGTTATTTGGCCAAATCTACACGTTTTCGAATTCTAACGGTTGTTAGAGAGCTTATTTAATGCTCAGGTCCGAAATTCACTCGTTTTTTTGCAAATAAGCGCTGCCAGAACCGTTAGACTCCAATTGGTATCTTATCCGTCGAAATAACGCCTGTGGCGAACGTTAACATCGAATGCCCCTTTTTGTACGCTGGGTAATTTTTTAAAAATGTTAATGGTGTGAATTATTTCAAGTAACAAAGATGATTACATTTCGTATGAAATTAATGGAACATAATTTGGTGCAATTCACCATTTGAGGAGAGATGGCAAATTGGATTCTTACTTCGCATCATGGAAACGTCGCAGCTTACAAGTTATGCTCGCATCGGTGATGGCACTGGGCACACTGCTTTCGTTCAGTTCCACTAGCTACGGGCAGGGAGCTTCGACACAGGCACCGACACTAACACCAACACAGAGCAAGACCGCAGAAGCTGTACAGACAGAGGCCGTAAAGACAGAAACTGTACAAGCAGAAAATGTGCAGGCACGGCCGGAAGCTACGGCAACGACATCGAGAGAGTTTAGAACGCATTGGGACAATTGGATTCGCACCAACGCCTATTCACTGGATTCCATTGAGCCCGCAACATCCAAAGATGGCATCATTGCAGATGACAGCTTTAAAGATTTGGACATGCTGAAGCCACTGCTGCTCCATAAACGCATCGTTTACTTAGGGGAAAGCACGCATGGTGCGGCAGAATTTAACTCGGCCAAAACGCGGCTGATTCAATTTTTACATAAAGAGATGGGCTACAATGTCGTTGCTTTTGAATCCCATTTAGGCAGAGCAGCGGCACAATCCGGCAATATGAGCAAAAATACAGCGAAAGACCTGATGACAGGTGCCATTTATCCACAGTGGTGGTCAGAAGAGACGCTGCCATTGTTCGAATATGCAAAAGATACGCAGCAGTTGAAAAATAAGCTTACATTCGCAGGGTTTGATATTAATCCAGCAGGGGCGTTTACGACAGGCGAGTGGATGGGCGACGAGGCGCTTGTTAAGCGCTTCATTGAAGCTGAAAGCCAATATTGGACACTCATGAGCGAGGAAGAAACGACCAAGTATGATCAGGCTAAGCCTGAATTGTTGAAGCTGTACGATCAAATTAACAAGAAAATGGACGAACGCGCGCAGCAGCTTCAAGCACAGTATCCAGACAATCCACACATTGTGAAGCTGATGAAGCGAGCGGTTGAGGATCGGAAAAAGTTTATCGAGGAGTATATCCCACTTGCGATTGCGTCTAAAAAAGATCAGAAGGCTGGAGTATATGAATCGACTCTCAAAATGTTCGAGTGGCGTGACAAAGCAATGGCTGACAATTTGTACTGGCTGGCTACAGAAATATATCCGACAGAGCGCATTGTAGTGTGGGGACATAACACCCACATCAATAAGGCCAATTCCAACATGAAAGTACCTGCTTTCCCGGGGAAAATGATGGGCGAGCTGATGCAGGATACAGCTTTTAAAGACTACAGCTACTCCATTGGCTTATATATGGGTGGAGGTCAGCATGCTGATAATGTAGGCAAAAAGTTATCGGTACCAGCTCCTGCGCCAAACTCGATTGAATCCATTATGAAAGAAACAGGACGGCCATATTCGTTTGTCGATTTACGTTACCACCCGATTAATAAAGGGAACTCGTGGATGACGGAAGAGCGTACCGCTTACTATTTTGGTATGTACAGTGAAACATTCGTGCCGCGAGAGCAATTTGACGGTATCTTGTTTATTGACCAAGTTAAGGCACCTAAATTTCTTGAACAATAATGCTCGGCGCTCGACAATCTGAGGTCAATCATCAAGGGGAGAGATGACAAGTGAACGCACATTCATCGGTACGAAAAAGAAAAAGCTTGAACATGGTGCTTGCTTCGACCATGGCTTTAAGTATGTTGCTTTCATTCGGTGCGACAGCGTATGGACAAGCGGGAATTACAGTCACGAACACAGCTGAACAGGCTCAACAAACAGCTGCCACGAACGTTCCAAAGCAAGCGCGCACGTCCACAGAGACGAGGCAGCAATGGAATGAATGGACACGCAAAAATGCGCACGCACTTGATTCGATAAAGCCGGAAACGGTCACAGACGGTGGCAAAATGGATGCCAATCGCTTCAAAGATCTCGAAATGCTAAAGCCTCTTCTTAAGGACAAACGGATTGTGTACTTGGGAGAAAGCTCGCACGGTGCGGCTGAATTCAATTCGGCCAAGACGCGGCTCATTCAATTTTTGCATCAGGAAATGGGCTTTAACGTTGTTGCCTTTGAAACAAGTCTCGGGAAAGCTGCCTCTGCATACGGCAACGCAAAATCTGCACCGTCGGTGAAGACGATGAAAGATTCGATCTTTAGCATTTGGTGGTCGCAAGAGACGCTACCGCTGTTCGATTACATCAAGGAAACGCAGAAATCCAATACACCGCTGCAATTAGCGGGCTTTGATATGCAGCCGACAGGAACTATTTTTAATAGTGCATGGATCGGAAATGATAAGCTGGAAAAAAGCTTTAACGATGCGGAGCTGGAACTGGAAGAATGGAATTATAGCTCCGATCTTGAAGGCTATCGCAAAGCGAAGCCGCGGTTGACGGCGCTGTATAAGCAAATCAAACAAATGGTTCCTGAAAGAGCGGAAGCGCTGCGCAAGCAATATCCGGACAATCCACACATTGTGAAGCTGACAGAGCGTGCACTCGATAATCGTTTGCAGGTTGTGAACGGGTATTTGGAGCTTGGGGCTCAGACTAATGCGGTGTATGAAGGAAAATCATACGACTTTATGAGCATCGTTAAGTCAACGGAATATCGCGATCGTATGATGGCGGACAACTTAGTTTGGCTCGCTACCCATGTGTACCCGAACGAGAAAATCATAGTGTGGGCGCACAATGGCCATATTAGCAAAGCTTTTTCTAAGGAAAGAGCTGCACGCATGCCGATGCGTTATATGGGAGAGCTCATGCAGCAGACCAAGTTTAAGGATCTCGGTTATGTGATAGGGTTGTTTATGGGTGGCGGTAAAAATGCAGACACAGCAAAAGAGTTGATCGACGTGCTGCCGCCTATGCCACACTCCATTGAAGAAGTGATGAAAGGAGCAGGCCATCCCTACTCGTTTATCGATTTGAAATCACAGACGTTAGTTCCTGAAAATACGTGGATCAATCAGCCGATGTTTTCATATGTAGATGGAACGATGCCTGTAATTAGCGTACCGAAGGAGCAGTACGACGGTATTTTATATATTGATCATACGAATGCGCCAACCTACATTAAATAAGTGTTGGATCATTGCAGGCTTAAAGCTCTCGCGAGTTTACTCGTGGGAGCTTTTTTTGTTGACGTGAGCAGCATGATAAAAAGTCTAAAGTTTTGTTGTACAAGGTAAAAGTGAGTCCTTCTAGGCATAGGGTAGAAAAAACATGTTAAGGAGCGAGGAAATGGCCTTTATCACTCGGTTTAACACCACTGTCAACGGAGGAGTGACCTTTACTGGAAATACGCTTGGACTAAGTAAAGCCGCTAGCCTGAACGTTCCAGGCAATCAAAACGCGATTGGCACATTTATTACGACGAACACGGCCTTGCGTGACAATACGTATCCGCTAGGTACAACTGCGGATTGGAAACTAAATAGTTCGTCGGCCGTGCTGCGACTGCCGCAGCAAAGTACGGTGCTGTATGCCGAGCTTATTTGGGGAGGCAGCTATATCGTAAGTGGAGAAAACGTGCAAGCGTTTCTCAACAATGCGGTCACGCTGGCTTTTGGAGGCAACACGTTGGAAGTAACGCCTGATTCGGCAACGGCAGCGAATATTACGACCCGAGCATTTTACGTGCGGTCAGCAAATGTGACCAGCGTAGTACGAGCATTTGGTGCCGGCACGTATACGGCTGGACGTATCCCAGGCACTCAGGCCGACCTAGACAACAGCGCGAATCATGCGGGCTGGACGTTAGCAGTCGCGTATAGTAGCCCTACTCAGCCCTCGCGCAATATGACCATATTTGTAGGAAACGAGCTTGTGGATAACCCTAGCTCGACTACAGTCGCGAGCGTCTCCGGCTTTGCGACACCTGTAAGCGGCACATTAAAGGGAAGGCTGCTCGTCAGCGCACAAGAAGGAGATTCTCCGCTTGTGGGCGACCAGATGCTGTTTGGACCGACTGTGGCGACGCTATCCGCAATGTCGGGGCCTAACAACTTGGCGACAAACTTTTTCTGTTCGCAAATTAATGACGACAATGGCCAATTGGATACGACAGGTACATTTGGTACGTTAAACAGTCCGCTCGGTTCAATGGGAATTGGCGCACGGCAAGGCTGGGACATTACGAACATCGACGTGTCTGCCAAGCTCGTCAATAATCAGACGATTGCATATTTGCGGGGGACAACTAGTGGGGATGTATACGTCATCAACGGCCTAGCTTTGCAAGTGGACGTCAATTCCCCCAACCTGACGTTAACGAAATCGGCCAATGTGGGAACTGCATTTATTGGCGATACGATAACGTATACCGTTAATTTGGTGAACAGTGGCACGGCGTCTGCCACCGATACCTTTTTAACCGATGCATTGTCGTCGCCTCTACAGTTCGTTGCTAATAGCGTCACGATTAATGGCGCACCACTGTCTGGTGTATCTCCCATAACAGGCTTCACCTTAGGGACAATTGCGTCCAGTCAAACGATCGTGGTCACGTATCAAGCTCGGATGATTGCAAGACCAAGTCCGCCACAATTAACGAATCAAGCCCACGTTCGTTATAAGTTTGTCAGCTTGAGTGGTGGAACTGCTTTAGATGGTGAAACGGTGTCCAATATCAACATTGTCGCAGCGGGCAACTATCCGCCGACAGCGAGTAATGTAACGGCCACATTGAACGAGGATACGGTGTATAGTGGCACAATTTCGGCTTCTGACCCGGAAAATGCTACGCTCACGTTTACGCTACAAACATCACCAGAACACGGGTCAGCCATTGTGCAAACAAATGGCAGCTTTCAATACACCCCTGTTGCCAACTACAACGGGCCAGATACGTTCTCTGTTCTAGTCAATGACGGCGGCGGTGGCACGGCGCTAGCAACCGTGCGCCTGACGGTTGTTCCGGTCAACGACCCGCCGACTGCGAACAACATTAATGACTCGACTCCCGAAGATACTCCCGTGTCAGGAACAATCGTCGCCTCAGATGCCGATAACGATGCTTTAACGTACACGATTGTGACTACGCCTAGCAACGGCACGGCGACTTTGGGTACCAACGGCAGCTACACGTATGTGCCAAATGCCAATTTTAACGGAATTGATAGCTTTACAGTTAGAATCAGTGATGGCCAAGGGGGGCTCGCAGCCGTAACGGTGGCCATTAATGTGTTGCCCGTGAACGATCCGCCCACCGCGTCGAATGTGAATGTGACTACGGCCGAAGATACGGCTGTATCGGGACAAATTCCAGCAGCGGACATCGATTCCAGCACACTAACGTATGTGCTGACTACACCTCCGACGCAAGGCGCGGCGAGCGTTGGCGCGAGTGGAGCTTTTGTGTATACGCCGGCTGCTAACTTCAACGGCACGGATTCTTTCGCTGTAACCGTTAGCGACGGTCAAGGCGGCACCGCTATTAGCAACGTGTCCGTAACGGTAACACCTGTGAATGATCCGCCTGTGGCGAACCCCGTAACGGTGAGTACGCCTGAAGATACGCCTATTTCGGGGACGTTGACGGCAACCGATGTGGATAGTTCGTCGCTTACGTTTGCAATCGCTGTTGGCGCGGTTCATGGCACCGCTACGGTAACGGCTGACGGTACATACACGTATGTGCCGAATGCTAACTTCAACGGCACGGATGTTTTTACCGTCACGGTAAGCGATGGTCAAGGTGGTGCAACTCCGTTGACCGTCAATGTTCAAGTGACGCCGGTGAATGACCCACCTCTCACAAGTAACCTTACGATAAGCACACCTGAAGATACATCTGTAAGCGGGCAAGTTGTTGCCACAGATGTGGAAGGGGATGCCCTCTCGTATACGCTGGCTTCCCGTCCGGTAAGTGGGAATGTAAGCCTTGCCGTCAACGGTTCCTTTACGTATACGCCAAATGCAAACTTCAATGGGACGGATACGTTCTCAGTACTCGTTAACGATGGTCAGGGAGGTACGGCTCTTGCAGCGATTACGGTTAACGTGACGCCAGTTAACGACCCACCAATTGCTCTAGATATCGTTGAAGCAACGCTGGAAGATAGGCCGACTGTAGGGAGAATTGTTGCCGTCGATATCGATGGTGATGCTCTGACGTACACTTTAACGCTCGCACCCGCAAACGGTGTAGTTACGTTAGCGGCAGATGGGGCTTACACGTATACGCCGAACCCAGACTTTAATGGTGTGGACATTTTCGTTGTTGATGTGAACGATGGTCAGGGCGGCGTGACATCGGTTAGTGTGACGATTCAAGTCATACCAGTCAATGATCCGCCGATTGCCAACTCGGCTACGATTACGACGGCCGAGAATACGCCAATCGATGGCCGAGTGACGGCGACGGATGCGGATTTTGATGTGATTGCGTTCGAATTAGCGACGCCAGCTACGTTTGGTACCGTTGAATTGCTTATCAACGGTGTTTATACGTATACGCCTAACCGAAGTTTTAATGGGACAGATTCTTTTTCGGTGAAAGCCAATGATCGGAACGGAGGGGAATCCGTTGCCGTTATTACGGTAAATGTGACGCCAGTCAACGATCCGCCAACGGCAGCGAATATTAGTGATATCACTTCTGAAGATACGCCAAGCAAAGGGCAAATTGTTGGCTTTGACATCGATGGTGACGCATTGACTTACACACTGACGACAACTCCTGCGCACGGTACAGTGACGCTGAGTGTTAGTGGTGCTTACGAGTACGTTCCCAATGCCAACTTCTACGGTACAGATACATTTGTCGTCACGGTAAGCGATGGTCAAGGCGGTGCAACGCCTGTAACGGTTACGATTACGATCGTGCCTGTCAACGATCCCCCTGTTGCTCAACATGTTGCTATTACTACACCGGAAGATACAGCGGTGAGCGGGCGTGTAAGCGCGGCCGATGTCGACGGAGATACGCTGGTGTTTTCGTTAGCGACGTCGCCGCTTCATGGTACGGCAGTCGTTGCTGTTGATGGTGGTTACACGTATACGCCGCTTGCGAACTTTTATGGAGCAGACTCGTTTACGGTGCAAGTAAGCGATGGTCAAGGAGGCGTTGCTATCGCCGTCGTATCCATAAATGTGACGCCAGTCAACGATTCGCCGCAAGCCGATAATTTGGTCGTGACGACCCAAGAAGATAGTGCGGTCACTGGAAAAATAGTTGCCTCTGATATTGACGGAGACGCCTTAACGTACAGCTTGCTCACACCGTCGGTGAATGGGAGCACTACGTTGGCGGTAGATGGCAGTTTCACGTATACGCCAGCGGCTAACTTTAATGGAACAGACAGCTTTGTTGTCCAAGTGATTGATGGCAATGGGGGCATAGCAACTGCGACGGTAACGGTAAATGTGCTGCCCGTTAACGATCCGCCTGTCGTTAACCTTGCTAATGTAACTACACCGGAAGACACCCCATATGTGGGGCGGGTCGTAGTGGTAGATGTCGATTCTTCGCAATTTGAATATGTCATTGACACATTGCCAACGAATGGAGCCGTTGTAATTGATTCGACGGGGCAGTATACGTATACGCCGAATCGTGATTTTAATGGTCGAGATTCATTTATTATTCGTGTCACGGATGAGCAAGGTGGTGTCGGGAGGGGAGCAATTGAGGTGACGGTAACCCCTGTCAACGATCCGCCAATTGTCTCGGATCTAATCGTTACTACATTAGAGGAAAATCCGGTTACGGTGCACTTAAACGTCGCTGATGTGGACGATGTTACGTTTACGTATCGGATTGCTGCATTGCCTGTCAATGGTACAGCTATTGTGGACGGTCAGGGAAATGTGACTTACACACCTAACAATGGTTTTGTGGGGACAGATGCAATTAGGATCGAAATTACGGACGGTCAAGGCAGTGCAAGCACAGCTACTTTAACGATTAACGTGTTAACAACAGAAAATCCACAACTTGCGGATAACTTGAGCTTGACTACCTTAGAAGATAATGCGATTAGCGGCACGATTCCGACGAATCCTCCACCTTTATCCACAATTAGCTACACCACTGCGTCCCTTCCACAACATGGTGAGCTTGTCTTGGGGATAAACGGAAACTTTACGTATACGCCTGGTTTGAATTTTAATGGTGTGGATACTTTTGCTATTCGCATCGATACGACACCGACGATTCAACGAGATATCTCGATCGTGACTATTACCGTAACCCCAGTCAACGATCCGCCAATCGCGCGTAACATTTCGGATGAAACGTCAGAAGACTTACCGACATCAGGGCAAATTGTGGCGGTTGACGTTGAAGGCGACCCACTCACATTTTCCATTTTAACGCGAGCTGCCAATGGAACCGCAACCGTAAATGCTAGTGGTGCATACACGTATACGCCCAACGCCAATTTTAATGGTCTCGACTCTTTTGTTGTCGTCGTTAATGATGGAAATGGCGGCGTGACACCGGTTACCGTGACGATAAATGTACGGCCTGTCAATGACCCGCCAATCGCGACAGATTTGAACGTTTCTGTACAGGAAGATGCGGTGCTAAATGACACGTTCGCTGCTTTTGATCCAGAGGGATCAGCGCTAACTTATGCCTTAGACATTAATCCATCGCGTGGAACAGCAGTCGTCGGTTCAGATGGAACTTATCAGTACGCGCCTGAGCCTAACTTTAATGGGAACGATTCGTTTACCGTACGTGTAAGTGATGACAGTGGAGCTACAACAACGTTTAACGTGCATATAACGGTGCTTCCTATCAATGATTTGCCAACAGCTGCGCCTATTTTCGATACGACACCTGAGGACACATCAACCAGTGGGCGAATTGTTGCCACCGATCTAGATGGAGATACGCTAACTTACGCCGTCATGTCTAATCCGACAAATGGTACGGTTGTACTCGGGGCAGACGGTTCTTATACGTACACGCCGAACTTGAATTTTAATGGGGTAGATACGTTTGTTGTCCGTGTAGAAGATGGGATGGACGGATTAACACTTGTTACAGTGACCATTACCGTCACGCCTGTTAATGATCCCCCAGCCGTAGGGGAGCTTCTGTTAAGTACCCCGGAAGATACCGCTGTATCTGGGCAGGTAAGTGCAACTGATCCAGATAATGATGTGCTGTCTTATGTGCTAGGGACACCACCAGTACATGGAACGGCCTCAATTGGGGGGAACGGTTCTTTTGTATATACGCCGAACCCGAATTTTAATGGAACCGATTCGTTTACTGTTCAAGTAAGTGATGGCAACGGTGGTACATCCATTGCAGCTGTTACGGTCTCTGTTATTCCGGTTAATGATCCACCGCTTGCGACTAATATTAACGACTCGACAACGGAAGACACACCTGTAACCGGACAAATCGCCGCGATTGATTTAGAAGGGGATGAGCTAACTTACTTCCTCGTATCCACACCAGCGAATGGTACGGTTACATTAAGCGCTAGCGGCTCTTATACGTATGTGCCAAATCTGAATTTTAATGGGGCAGATAGCTTTGTCGTGGAAGTGAGGGATGCCCAAGGTGGCGTGACTCCTGTTACAGTGGCTATCGCGGTATTGTCGGCTAACGATGCGCCTGTCACGGCAAACGTATCGTTAACGACTCCCGAGGATACGTCCGTTAACGGGCAGCTCGCGGCAACCGATGTCGATGGTGACCCGCTGACCTTTGCTTTAGTAGCTGCACCGACTAACGGAACAGCTATCATTGCGGCCAACGGCAGTTTCACGTACACCCCGAACGTAAACTATAACGGAAACGACTCCTTTACCGTGAATGTAAGTGATGGACGCGGGGGCAGTGCAAGCGCAACGGTGTTTGTAACGGTAACGCCAGTTAATGACCCGCCTATTGTAGTAGGGGGAGATGTCAGCTTTACGACACCGGAGGATACCCCCTTCAGCGGGCACATTGATGCTGTAGATCCAGAAGGGGACGCGATATCGTATTCGGTATCCACGAACCCGCTTAACGGCACGGTTACGGTAGGTAATACAGGAACCTACACCTATGTTCCGACTACAAATTTCAGCGGCCCAGATCGCTTTGTGTTATCTGTAAGTGACAGTAACGGCGGGATAACGTTAGTTGTGGTTAACGTTGAAGTTGCACCTGTAAATGATGCTCCGACCGCACTTGATGTAGCGGTGACGACTCTGGAAGACACCGCGATTAGCGGACAGTTTACGGGCAGCGACGTGGATAGTGCTGGGTTGAGTTATGCATTGTTGAATGCTCCAGCCAATGGGACAGCTGATGTCCGAGCGGATGGGACTTATGCCTATTTCCCTAAACTAAATTTCAACGGTGTAGATACGTTTACCGTTCAGGTTAGGGATAGCGAGGGGGCGGCATCTCAATTTCAAGTAACGGTTACGGTGACCCCTATTAACGACGCTCCCGTTGCCGCCAATATTGCCGATAGTACGCCAGAAGATACGGCGGTATCGGGTACAATTGTCGCTACGGACCCTGACGGCGATTCGCTATCGTTCGTGTTAGCTCAAGCACCTGCGAACGGCACGGTCGTGATCGAAGCGAGCGGCGCCTATACGTACACGCCAAACACGAACTACAACGGTCCGGATCGCTTTGTCGTCAACGTGTCAGACGGCAGTGGCGGTGTGACTCCCGTTACGGTGAGCATAATCGTAACGCCGGTCAATGATCCGCCCACAGCTAGCGATATAAATGTGTCGACGAGTGAGGATACGGTGCTGAATGGCCAATTTAACGCAACAGATATCGATGGCGACCCGCTTACGTACAGCTTAGCTAGCTTTCCATTACATGGCGGAGCGTTGGTACAGCCAAACGGTGCTTACGTATACTTGCCAGCGACTCATTTTAATGGTTCGGATTCATTTGCCGTGCAAGTGGTGGATAGTCGGGGTGGTACGGCGCAATTTAATGTTTTGGTTACAGTAACGCCAGTCAATGATCCGCCTGTGGTTTCTTCGCAGTCTGTTGATATTCCAGAGAATAGACCATTTGAAGCATCTATTCTCGCGGTTGATCCAGACGGTGATCCGCTGACATATACGCTAGCAACTCCACCAAGCGCGGGGACACTCACATTAGCAGCAGATGGCACGTTCCGATATGAACCGAACCTGAATTATAACGGCCTTGATTTTTTTGAGATAAATGTATCCGATGGCAATGGCGGCACAAGTTTGGCGCGCATTAATCTGAACGTAGTTGATGTGAATGAGCCACCAGTCGCTGTGGACCAAGTCGTGACTACTCAGGAAGGAGTGCGTGTAAGCGGTGCTGTGACCGCAACGGATCCGAACAACGATTCTTTGACGTTTACGTTGAATACGCCTCCTGCGCAAGGAAGTGTGAACGTTGCGGTAGACGGTAGCTTTATTTATGAGCCGAACCCATTTTACAATGGGACGGATACGTTTACAGTACGCGTAGCGGATGGCCGTGGCAGCAGCATTGTAGCTACGGTAAAAGTTAACATTTCACCAATTAATCAACCCCCCGTCGCACAAGATCAGTCTGCGGCTACTAAGGTGAACCAACCTTATGTTGGTCAATTAGTGGCAGAAGACCCTGAAGGAGATGCGGTTACGTTTACTTTAGCTTCCTCACCAAGGTTAGGCACTGTTCTTATTGAGCGGTCTGGAACAATCACATACACGCCGAACCCTGGTGTGGTGGATAGAGATTCATTTACAATCACAGCGACAGATGCCTCTAACTTATCCACAACGTTCACATTTACAATTGATATTTTGCCAGAACAATCCTTCCCTGAACTGAATGATGTGCGAGTATCCACCTATACAAGTGAGCCTGTAACATCTAGCGTGTCTCATCCAGAAGCCGAAGTATATCAATTCTTAGTTGAAAATTCGCCGAAAAATGGCACGCTTCGTTTAAATCCGAATGGTACATTTGTATACGTTTCTGAACCGAGCTTTGTGGGTACGGATACGGCAAGAGTCAAAGCGGTAAACGTTGAATCACAAAAGTTCGTCCATATTATTGTTGATGTACTGCCTGTAGTCGTAAATCGGCCACCTGTTGCTTATAACAGCTTTTATGAAATGGTGGGAGGCACGACGCTTACAGGTTCGTTAAACGCATTTGATCCAGACGGAGACGAGTTAACGTATTTACTGCGTACAAATGAAGGGAACGGAGCGGTTGTCGTACAGCAGAACGGAGTGTTCACCTATGTGCCAAGTGCTCATTTTGTAGGAACCGATTCATTTATTTATGCGGTTGTCGATGGTCGGGGTGGAGAAGCACAAGGGATGGTTACGATACAAGTAACATCTCGGTCGACGCCTCCATTGAATCATCCACCGCAGGCTGATGCGGTTGCAGTGAGCACACGAAGAGGTTTGTCTAGCACGTTTAGCATCGTGGCTACAGATCCTGACGGAGATCCATTAACTTATCGTCTGGGAAGCTCGCCTAGCGGAGGGCGGGTATTACTTCGACCTGATGGAAGTGGGGAATATGTTCCTAACTATGGCTTCACCGGAACCGATACATTTTCCGTCATTGTCGATGATGGGAGAGGTGGAACGGTAGGAGTCAGCGTTACCGCCTATGTTGCACCCTATAACAGACCACCAGAGGCAGCTCACTTAAGTGTGGAGGGGGTAGAAGGGCAGCGTCTGCAAGGTCGGATTAGGGCTGTGGATCCAGATGGTGATCCTTTAACGTTTAAGGTGTTTGTACGTCCTAGAAGTGGTGTATTGGCGTTACAAGAGGACGGCAGCTTTGAGTTTGTACCTCAAGCAGGATTTCATGGAACCGACCGTTTTGTCGTCGAAATTAAGGATGAGTTCGGTGGCAGAACGCAAAGTGAAGTAACGGTGGTCTTGAAGCAGCGGGATGGAAGTGGTGGCGAAAGACCACCTAAGCCTCCTGTGTCCCCCCCTGGACCTCCAACACCTCCAAAGCGACCGGAAAAGCCTAACAACGGCAAAGGGACGGAAGAGCCAATTGTTATTATGCCAGTGAGGGGCACGACGACGCAAAACAAACCAGTTCGCGGAGTCGTGCAAGCGAGATCGACGCTCGGATTGCCGCTACGGTTCGAGTTATTGAAGCGGGCTCGTTATGGTGAAGCAGCGGTGACACTAGAGGGGGAATGGATATATACGCCAAGAAGTCAGTTCATTGGCACAGATACTTTTGTGATTCAGGTTAGTGATAGTGTCGGCAATAGGCTCCCTGTGCTGGTCACGATTGTGGTCGAGCAGGAAGATGAGGAGTAACTAAAAATAAAGCAAAAAGGGTTGGGCATCCGCTCAACCCTTTTTCAATTTATAGAAACATATTGAATGCTGGCATAATTGTCTATAAATTATAGTTCGATTGTAATAAATTTCATGGACAATAAGGATTTCCTTTATATAATGAACAAGTTATACCAATTCCAAGATTTATATACTAGATAACTTCGGGGGTAAAAAAATGTTAAAAAGATTCAGTGCTAGCTTAGTAGCTGCGCTCATGGTTTGGGGTGTTATTTTACCAACATGGTCGCCTTCTACCGTTCTAGCTCAACGCGCTGGTGCGCAAGAAGGAAGTGGGCAACAGCAACAAGCTTCACTAGAAACTAACAAGGTTTCTACAGCATATCAAGATATTAATCAACATTGGGCACAAGCAGAGATTAATCGTTGGAGTGAAAGAGGCGTTGTTAAAGGCGTAAATGATCAATCATTTGCACCGGATCGTGCGCTTAGTCGTGCGGAATGGGCAATGATCATAAATAAGGCCTTTCAATTTGAGGCTGGTAAGTCTGAAGCTGCTAAAACGGCATCCTTCGCAGATGTGAGTGCTGAAGCATGGTTTGCAACAGCTGTACATACAGCATCTGAAAAAGGCTACATGAACGGCTATAACGGTGTTTTCAACCCTAACAAATCGCTTACGCGTCAAGAAGCAGCTTTGTCTTTGCAGCGACTTCTTCAAATAGATCGTTCCACGGATTACAAGACGAACTGGACGGACAAGCAGCAAGTAGCAGCATGGGCGACAGATGCAGTGATGTCCGTAGCAGAAGCAGGTTTGATCAGTGGCTACTCGAATGGAACATTTCAGCCCAACAAGGAGATAACTCGTGCTGAGGCAGTTAAATTACTGGATCGAGTGTTTGCCTCGTATGGCAGCTGGTATGACCGCTCCGGTACATTTGGTCCAGCGACTGGCAATCAAACGGTAAAAGGCACCGTTATGATTGATGTGCCAGGAGTAACGTTGCAAAATACGATCATTAATGGTGATCTAGTCATTGGTAAGGGCGTTGGCGCAGGGGATGTATTTTTAAAAAACATTCAAGTTAAAGGAAATACATATGTATATGGCGGAGGGGGAAACAGCGTACATTTTGACAACTCCGTTGTTGTAAACGTCATTGTAAACAAACAAGACGGCTCCATTCGTCTCGTTGCAAAAGGTAACACTTCTGTTCAAGAAATTACGCTGCAATCTGGGGCTAAAATCGAAGCGCATGATGGTGTAGATGTGTCTAAGGTGCGCTTGGCGGAAGAGCTTCCTGCACAGAGCGAAGTAAGTTTAAACGGATATTTTAATACGGTGAGTATAGAGGCATATAGCATCAGCGTTCAAATTCCACAAGGTACAGTGAAAGAATTGACGTTGGATGAAAAAGCAAAAGGAACGACAATCCAAGGCACGTCAAAAACGGATATTGTATCTCTTGTATTGAATGCAGCAGCAAAAATAGTAGGTGATGCGGTGGTAAAGCAGGCTACGGTTAATGCCGAGGGTACGGCTTTTGACAAAGCACCGCAAAAAGTAACAGTCGGTAAAGATGTGGCTACAGACGTTAAAGTGATAGTGAGCGGTAAAGAGCAACGCGCAAATTCGGTAACAGGATCGTCGAACACCACTACGGGCTCGAATCAAGCTGTTGTAAGTTCGGGTAGCTCGGATTCAGGCAGCAGTTCAGAGAGTGGTACAGGGTCAAATCAATCAGGTGGAAACAGTGGAAATCCTAATGGAAATCAGGGTGGGAACTCCCAGCAAGGAAGGTTTTCCATTGCGTTAGAATCGGCTCCGGTAACGGTTGAGGAGGCAGTGTATTTTACAAGTCCTCGTGCGGGTACAGCGTATTTTACAAATGAGAGAATTGAAGAAAATGAAGAGCTGCTTCAAATCGCAGTCGACAACGGTCTTGCTAAGAAAGTAGAAGTTAAAGCAAACGAACGTACATGGTTCACGACAGATCATACGACAAAGCAGATGCGTGAAACACGATTTTTTATTATTGTATTGGATCAGGATGGAAATGCTGCATCTGAAAAGATATGGTTGTTGGATGATGCAACTGAGCCGCTTACAGAAAGAAGAGGTCATATCATAGTAGGGGCAGCACACGATAATTATCGTGATACGTATGTCTATTCGTTTAACCGTAAAATAAAGACTGTTGATCATGTCGATCTGCGTCATTCCGTTACGATTTCGAGATATGGTGGGCCGTTCAATAGTTTAACATCTTTAGACGAAATAACGGTGAAGGATAACGAAATCATCGTGAAGCCATACGAGCCTAATGAAAAAGGAATCGAAATGAAGCTGTTGCCAAATGTCGTGGAAACGATAGATACAAATGAAAAAAATATAGCCAGCATGTGGGTGATTAGGCCGTTTACGCGTCTTCAAGTGTCCAAACCAGATGGAGTTACTACTGACAAACGTAATGTCATTAAACGTGGTGAAATGATCAAGTTTAAAATTAATATGCCAAACTCTGTTTATCTACTTCCGAACAGTCCTATAGGTGGAAAAGATAGATATGATCAGCTTGCTAATAACGGATGGGCAAATCGAGTTGTAGTTACGGACGATCAGGTTGATCTTGTCCATGAAATGCCGACAGGAAACTTGGCACCAGGGAATTACACTTTAATAGCTTATTATGGCCATTCTTTTGGCTTTAAAATTGTCGACTAAATGTTAATTAGCAAGGGATCTAAGGGGCCTGCATCCTATTAAGGAGCAGGTCCCTTTCTGCTGTGGCGGTGGCTAAGGAACAGGCCTCTTGCTGCTATAGCAGCAGCATCGCGGCGAGCGTCGTTGCCGCTAGGCCAATCGCGACCGGCAGCGCGTTGCGTCGTGCCAGCTCGAAGGGGCTGACGCCGCAAATCGCGGCAGCGGGAATAAGCGCCCACGGAATAAGGGTGCCGCCGCCAACCCAAATGGCAGCCACCTGACCAAGCGCTGTCAGCGTATCTGCCCCAGTGCCGATAGCTGTGCCGAACAAAGCGGCAATGGACCCGGCCAGCGATATGCCTGAGAAGCCAGAGCCGTCTAGTCCGGTAATAACGCCGACTGCCGTTACCGTTACAGCTGCGGCTGCTCCATGAACGGGCACAGTATGTGCAAGTGCTATGCCTAGATCGTTAACGATCCCGTGCGAGCCTTGCGGTAGCACCTCCCCGAAAATGTGTACCAAAGCCGCATCGCCCAAATAAAAGAAAGCAGCTACAGGGATGACAGGACCAAATACTTTCACCCCAAATGACAAGCCATCAATTAAATAGGCTGTCGTTTGCTCGAGAGCGTGCTTCCGATGTGTACACAGCGTAACCATCAGCAAAATAAGCAGTGCCGTTCCACCAATAAGCGCTGTTGCTTCGCTTCCTTGCAATTTGAAGTGAATGAGCATGAGAACATCCAGCAAAAACAGTAGCGGAATGACAAGGGCGAATACGGTGCGTAAAGTGGGGTTCAGCGGATCGCGCATGACCTTGAAATCCTGATGGACTTCCGTTTTGGCGAGGCCGCTGTTTAAGGTCAGCCGCCCTGCGCGAATATCGCGGCGGATAAGCAGCCATGCCGTGATTGTCGTGGTGACACCCATAACAATGACGAGGGGGATGCTTGCTTGCAAGACGCTATTTACGGGCAGCCCTGCTGCATCGGCGGTCAGCTTGGGCGCGGCTTGAATGACAAAGTCGCCTGACAGTGCAATGCCGTGTCCGAACAAGTTCATCGCCATCGCAATGGCGAGCGGAGGCAATCCGACACGCATCGCGACCGGTAGCAGCACAGCGCCGACAAGGGCGATAGCCGGTGACGGCCAGAAGAAAGTGGAAATAATCATCATAAAGATACCGATAATCCAATAGGACATAGACGGCCCACGCATTAAACGTGTCACAGGCGCGACCATTTTTTCATTGATTCCAGACGCTAGCAGTACACGGCTCATTGAGACGACAAGGGAAATAATGAGGATCGTACTCAGTAGCTGTGTAATCGCATACAAAAAACTGGTAAACAGGCCGCTGATCGCGATGTTAAATGAGCCTGTAGCAGCTACACCTAATCCAAAAATACCGATGATGCACACGATTGTCGTATCTTTGCGCATGATGAGACATCCAATAATAAGACCTATAAACAGGACATAAATACCATGCAGGAGCGTGAGTTCCACTATCGTTGTTTTCACCTCCGAAGGCTATAACCGGTAGTTCATAACCCGCAGTCCATAACTCATAATTCATAACTCGTAGTCGATAATCCATAATTCATAGTCCATAATCCATAATCCGTATGCATAACGTGCAACAATCGGATGTCTCATCATATGCAAAAGCCTAATTGAAGTGAAAAACAGTCGTATACAAAAATAGCAGTCTTTTCTTGCGGGGCGTCCACTCCACTTATGATTAAAAAAAGCACCCGCAGCGACTGTTCCACTGCGAGTGCCTTTGTAGCTTTAACCTGTTATCTTCGGCTTTAAAGCTCCAATAATCAGGCGTTTAGCGTTTCATGTTAGAACATTCAGTATTAGGCATGAGCGCTTTCTTGAGCGATCATTTGGCGCAATACCGTTTGCAAGATACCGCCATTGTGGTAGTAGTTCACGTCTACCAAGCTGTCGAGGCGAACGATAGCTGTAAATTCGAACTGTGTGCCATCCTCGCGTGTTACAGTTACTGGCACCAATTGGCCAGGCTGTACATCATTCGACAAGCCTACGATATCAAACGTTTCGCGACCTGTAATGCCGAGCGTCTTCCAGCTTTGACCTTCTTGGAATTGCAGTGGCAGTACGCCCATGCCGACCAAGTTGCTGCGGTGGATACGCTCAAAGCTTTCCGTAATAACGGCTTTGACGCCGAGCAAGTACGTGCCTTTTGCAGCCCAGTCACGGGAACTACCTGTACCGTATTCTTTACCTGCGATAACGACGAGGTTAGTACCGTCTGCTTGATATTTCATCGAAGCATCGTAAATGGACATCACTTCTTCAGTTGGCAAGTAAGTCGTTACGCCGCCTTCTGTACCTGGAGCCACTTGGTTACGGATACGGATGTTAGCGAACGTACCGCGCATCATCACTTCGTGATTACCACGACGGGAGCCGTACGAGTTGAAGTCTTCTTTCTTCACGCCGTTCTCCGTCAAGTACAATCCACCAGGGCTGTCAGCTTTAATGTTACCTGCTGGCGAGATGTGGTCCGTCGTTACGGAGTCACCCATCAACGCCATCGCTTTAGCGCCTCTAATATCAGCGATGTCCGTCAAGCCGTCACCAAGGCTGGAGAAGAACGGTGGGTTTTGGATGTAAGTTGATTTCTCATCCCACTCGTACAACTCGCCTTGTGGAACCGGAATCTCGTTCCAACGCTCATTTTGCGTAAACACGTTCTCGTATTTATCACGGAACATTTGCGGTGTAATCGCTGCAGCGACCGCTTGCTTAATTTCATCCGAAGTTGGCCAAATGTCTTTCAAGTACACAGGCTCATTGTTCGTGTCGTATCCGATTGGCTCGCTCGCCATATCGATGTTAACTGTACCAGCCAATGCATAAGCAACAACAAGCGGCGGCGAAGCAAGGTAGTTCGCTTTGACTTGTGCATGCACACGGCCTTCAAAGTTACGGTTACCAGACAATACAGCTGCTACCGTCATATCGTTGTCCGCAATTGCTTTGCCCACTTCATCTGGCAATGGACCGGAGTTACCGATACACGTTGCGCAGCCGTAGCCAGCTACGTGGAAGCCGAGTGCTTCCAACGGCTCGATCAAGCCTGCTTTGTTCAAATATTCTGTAACGACCAAGGAACCTGGCGTCAAGCTGCTCTTCACGTATGCTGGCTTGCGCAAGCCGCGCTCTGCTGCTTTCTTCGCGACTAAGCCTGCACCGATCATAACGCTCGGGTTGGACGTATTCGTACAGCTCGTAATCGCTGCGATAACGACCGCACCAGTAGGCAATTGGCTTACTTCTCCGTTTGGATGCTCAACCGGAGCGGTTTGCGCGATCTTTTCTTCGCTCAAGCCGTAGCCGCCTTTATCGATCGGCGTGCGAATGATATCGTTAAACGATTTCTTCATATCAGTCAGCTCGACACGGTCTTGTGGACGTTTAGGTCCTGCCAAGCTCGGCACGATTGTGCTCAAGTCAAGCTCAAGTACGTCAGTGAAGGTAGGATCTGGCGTTTCCGCTGTGCGGAACATGCCTTGTGCTTTATAGTACGCTTCAACGAGCGCGATTTGCTCTTCGGAACGGCCTGTGCTGCGCATGTAGTTCAACGTCTCTGTGTCGACTGGGAAGAATCCGACTGTAGCACCGTACTCAGGAGCCATGTTAGCTACTGTTGCGCGGTCTGCCAAGCCGATATTTGCCAAGCCGGGACCATAGAACTCAACAAACTTACCAACGACGCCCTTCTTACGCAAGATTTGCGTAACCGTCAATGCCAAGTCAGTCGCTGTGGAGCCTTCAGCCAATGTGCCTGTCAATTTGAAACCGATAACTTCAGGTGTCACGAAGTAAAGTGGCTGTCCAAGCATGCCTGCCTCTGCCTCGATACCACCTACGCCCCAGCCAACGACGCCAAGGCCGTTGATCATCGTCGTATGTGAATCTGTACCAACAAGGGAGTCAGGGAACACTTCAGTTACGCCGTCTACCGATTTAGTAGCAGCAACGGAAGCCAAATACTCCAAGTTAACTTGGTGTACGATACCTGTTGCTGGAGGTACAGCACGGAAGTTATCGAACGCTGTTTGTGCCCAGCGAAGGAAGCGGTAACGCTCTTCGTTACGCTCAAATTCAACGTTCATGTTGTATTCTAGCGCGTCTTTCGTACCGAACGCATCAACCATGACCGAGTGGTCGATAACGAGATCGACCGGCACGAGCGGATTAATACGCTTCGGATCGCCGCCCGCTTTTTTCACCGTATCACGCATTGCCGCCAAATCAACGACAACCGGAACGCCTGTAAAGTCTTGCAGAACGATACGTGCTGGAATGAACGGAATTTCCTTGTTCTCATCACGTCCGTCAGCCCAGTTTGCAATCTGGTTAACGTGCTCTTGCGTAATAGCGAGGCCGTCAAATTGGCGTACAGCAGCCTCTAACAATACCTTAATTGAAAATGGCAGTTTGGATAACGAGTTGAATCCTTGTGCCTCAAGCGCTTCTAAGCTGTAATAACGATACGATGTGCCGCCAACGTTAAGTTCGCGAGCTGTAGAGTAAGCATCTTTTCTTGCCATAGTGAAACCTCCTTCATGGTTGTGTGTTCGATAGGTTCTGTTGGTAATTGATGTAGTTAAAGATGTTAAAAGTTCCGGAAAAGGTAGTTTCCTCGGTTCCACCTTCTATTTGTTTCACTAGATGAAACCTTATTTCATTTTAGTCTTTACCTCTCCAGTATAGCGCTTTCTTTGAAGAGCGTAAAGAGATTTTGCTGCAAAAAAATGCCTAAACATGCTTAAGCGACATGTACCCAAGCTTACGTGCATACAATGATACAAAATTGCCGCGCGTCTAAGGACAGGCCAGTTCCACTTGAGACTCGGTGCGGCATGTTGGACAAGGAGGCCTTCGTCATGCGGCAGGAATGGAAAAACACGCTCTATTTATATGTAGACCAATATAATCGGAACGAAGTAGATGACCGAAACCATGCTCTGCAAGCTCCAATTGAAGATTTGGAGTACGTGTTAAAAGCGAGTGAGCGCGCAAAACGTTTGAAGGGTTGGTATCGAGAAAGAGGAACAACCCCACTGAAGAGTGAAACAAAAGCAAAGCTTATGAAAGCTCGTGAAGGAGAGAACGAAGTTATCGCGGATGTTGAATTTCATATCCAGCGCAATTGCGAGCAGCGTGGATTGCAGATCGTAGAGGAGCGGATTGAGCGTGAACGGCTTACCATTACAAATGAAGGGAGTGGTTGGGTCGTTTCTCGTGTTGAGGCAGTCGTGCCGGAACGTCATAGCATGCGCATGAAGGGGAGTTCAATTCCAGGCAGAGATGAGCATTCGATGCGCTCAGGGCGTGCACAGCCATTTTTGAATACGGATGTACTAAGAGGGGCTAGGTCTGCTCGTTCGATTCCGTATCTTCGTGAGAAGGCTGTAGAGTATGCTGAACAGTGGTGGAACGAAGCGAATCCGCGCTTCTTGTCTTTTGAGGACGATTGTACGAATTACGTTTCGCAATGTCTCTTTGCAGGCGGTGCGCCGATGAATTATACTGGTAGGAGGGAAACGGGCTGGTGGTATAAAGGCATGGTAAACGGTCGTGAAGCTTGGAGTTACAGTTGGGCAGTTGCCGATAGCTTGGAGCGTCTCCTCACGTATAATGAGGCGGGCTTACGGGCGACGGTGGTGTCTCGTGCGAGTGATTTGCAGCTCGGGGATATCATTGCTTATGATTGGGACGGTAATGGCCATTATCAACATAACTCTATTGTGACCAGTTTTGATAAGAGCGGGATGCCACTAGTAAATGCGCACACAACCAATAGCAGACATCGCTATTGGGACTATCAAGATTCATATGCATGGACAGGAGCGACACAATATCGCTTCCTCCATATCGTAGACGCTTTCTGATGAACAAGTTCAGTTTATTGTGCGGCGTCTGATAGAGAAGAACAGGCGCTTCTGCGCCGACGGAGGGACTTATGGGACAACAGGAGAGAATGCGCGTCGGCTTAGTTTACGGCGGCAAATCGGGCGAACACGAGGTATCTTTGTCTACGGCGTTTGCTGTTATGCAAGAATTTAACTATGACAAATACGAAATTATTCCTTTTTACATTACGAAGCAAGGTCAATGGCGTGTTGGCGACACTCGCCACGAGCCATTTGCTAACAAGGAAGAGCTGACGCTTGAATCTGGCGAAGGACGTACCGTTCAAGCGATGGCGATGCTGTTCGCGAACTTGGATCGCGCCGCTTCTGGCGATGCTGTATCCAGTGGCGTGGACGTTATGTTCCCGTTGCTGCACGGCACGTACGGTGAAGATGGTACCATTCAAGGCTTGTTCGAAATGGCGAACGTGCCTTATGTAGGTGCTGGCGTACTTGCATCGGCAACAGGGATGGATAAGGCTGTTATGAAGCAGTTGTTCACACATGCGGGGCTGCCGCAGTGTAAATATACCGATTTTATCCGCGTGCAATGGGAGAAGGAGCAAGACGCTCTCTTAGCGAAGATGGAAGCGGAGCTTGGCTATCCGTGCTTCGTGAAGCCTGCGAATCTAGGCTCTTCGGTTGGTATTTCTAAGGCACGCAACCGTCAGGAACTTATTGAGGCGGTACAGTTCGCCCTTCGTTACGACCGCAAGATCGTCGTCGAAGAGTTCGTCGACGCGCGTGAAATCGAAGTGAGTGTGCTCGGCAACGATGAGCCGCAAGGTTCTTTGCCAGGCGAAATCGTATCTTCGAACGAGTTCTACGATTATAAGGCGAAGTACTTGGACGGCAAGTCGCAAATGGTCATTCCAGCACCGATCGAAGATGCGTTGCTGGAAAGCATTCGCCAGATGGCGGTTACAGCGTATCGAGCGATTGATGGTTCGGGCCTATCGCGCGTAGACTTCTTCGTGCGCCGCTCTGATATGCAGGTGTTCATTAATGAGGTGAACACGCTGCCAGGCTTTACGCCTTTCAGTATGTACCCGCAAATGTGGAAAGAGTCAGGGCTGCCGTATAACGAGCTGCTTGACCGACTGCTGCAATTGGCGATGGATCGCTTCGAGGCGAAGCAAGGGCTGCAATACGAGAACGCGTAATGCGAGTGGCGTAGCAAGGGCCACACGATTGGAAGCTTATTCAATTGGAATAGCAAGCGCTAGACGAGATGCGGATTTATTTAAAAGGAGTAGGCAAACCCAGAGAAAGGGGGGGCCTACTCCTTTTTTATTATTAATAGTACGCTCTAATAAAAACACGATGGATTGGCGAAGACGCTGTTGGTGCATAGAAACTCACATGTCTTTTTCCATACTCATAACTGATCACATAATCAGAACCCATATCGTCTGGGCCTTCATTGGCTGGTTTTCCAAGCTTTTTCTTAATGGAAGCAATCGTTTCTTTAGGTAACGCAGCGCGATTAATGCTGACATAGTGTAGTTGATCGTTATGTTGGCCATCAAAAGCGATTTCGACATGCGGCAGCTTTTTGTAAACGTTCGTATAGCCGCCCTCCGCCTCAACTTGTCTCACTAGAGGGCCAAATTGAGCAGTGGCCACTTCTGGCGATATGCCTAACTTAATATTCAACCCATTTATAATTCCTGTCTTAATCTTAGGTGCGAAATGTTTATCAATAATGAGCTTTTTGCCGATTGGAAGCGGCTGTGGCTTTAAAGCTGTGTTTGTGATGTAGCCAATCTTACCTTTGTAAGAAACTTTCAAAAATGGACCATGATCATTCAGGCGAGTAACCTTGTCTCCCTTTTTCAGCACAGCTAGCTTGGGAGATGTTATGCTTGCCGATTTGTACAATGCGGCTTGATTAGCTTGTACGGTAATGGTGTTCAATGCAGATAGATGATCGACGAAATAGTTAGCTTCTTTCTTATAACGATTGACATGAGCTTCTCCTTCTGCAAAGCTACCTTTCCGAATTGAGTTAGATTCACCACCGTAATAAGCAGTGACCACAGGTGTCAGCGTCAACTTTTTCAAGTCTAATTTCCACGTGTCGAAGAACCATCCATTAGGGTCCGCATTTTGAAAGCTAACCGTTTGAAAATGAGCTGAAGCTACATTTTTCATTTTGAGATTGGCGGAGTATCCTTCTGTGTCATACTTTTTTAAATAAGAATTGTATAGGTTTAATCTTTTGATTTGACCATTTACAATACAGAACGTTTCAAATGTATAACTGCTTGAAGTTGCGTACGTCCCAACCACGATAAGATCAGGGGTGTTCGCTTTATGTGAGGTAACTTTGTGAATGTAAGGCTTTTTCGGATTAATGGAAATCGATGTGTCGTCAGCAATAGGCGTATTTTGCGGTGTTCCGTTGACCGTAAAATAATATACGCCTGAGTAAATCGTGTCACCACGGTCGGCAAATGCAGCAATATGATCGGTCGTTTTTTCCACAACTTCGTCATCAGAACGTATGGATACGGTATGCTGTTTCCCATTTACGTCTTTAATAGAGAACGAATATCTTGCTCCAGATGCATCAGCATCTGCATGTGCGGGCGTAAATAGCATTGCCACGAGTGTGACAACCGCAAGCGTGCACAACATATTTTGTTTAAATGTACTCCCGTATGGGCGCCAGAACCAATTTTGCATATTGTTGAATATCTCCCCTTATCAAAATGAAATTAGATATCTAAAGGAAATGTAAACCTTTCCATATGGATTTGTCAATGATTTGGAAGCGACTATGGTTGCCCTACGATTTGTCAACCGTCCGCCTTCATGATTCAATAGAAGTACGACAATATAACAACGAGGAGCGAATACGATGGGATTTCAAACGGAGTTTAATTCGGTATGCAAATTTAAGACAGAGCAAGAGCTAGTAGAGTTGTTGGAAAATGGGCGCGGCAACATGAAAAAATCGGGACTACGTATTTTTCCGACTGGGCAAAAGGTTATTGCGTACACACCGAGCAACGTAGCTACGGCGATCGTTCGGATTACGGCTTCGACGGCGCAAATTAATGCGCAAGGTGAGGAAACTACTGAAGTTGAAATGGTGCTCGTACGTAAGCTAACGGAAGAGGAATCTCGTGTGCAGACAGCGCTTGCCTACGAAATGTTTTTTGGCGACGTTGAGTCTAAATAAGATGTAGGACTGGGATCTCCCATAAGCTGTAAAAAGAGCGAAATAGCGGATCGAAAGTCCGCATTAGGCGCGTAACTAATGAGGGACTGCATAGGGGTTGCGTCATTGGACCTCCGCCACGCAAGAAAGAACCTTTTTTGTTCGCCAATATGGAAAGAGGGGTGTCCCGCCGTCATTTTGAATGACAGTGGAGACACCCCTCTTTTAAAGTTCAGACGTTGTTACTTCTGGTTGGATGGTGTTACTCTTTTACAATAATCGTAGAGACCTTACTACGAAGCTTACCATTTACATGAGCAGTTAAAAATAATTGTTGGCCTACGTAACCGTTGAAATAGAAAGTGTCTACTGTACATTGACCGCTACTATCGCACAGGGGAGCAATAACAAGATTGTTATTTGCATCCTTAATTTCGATCCAAGCGTCAGGCTCAGCTGTGAACGTAAATTGGCCGGCCTTTAGATAGACCGCCTCTGCCACGGTAGGTTGTGCAGCTTCAACAAGTACTGCAGGTACGATCAGGCGATATTCTAGTATGTTTTGACCGTTAGCGGAGATAACAGATAGTTTATCGCCGTCTTGGACGAAATCACTGTCTGTGCGCAACGTGCCGTTTGCACTCTCAATTTGTACTTTAGCTTGAGGATTCACAGGATGAATATCCTGCTTCAATTCTGCTACAGTCGTGTTTGTTGACATGCCAGAAATCGTGCCGTTAAAGGAATTTAAGGAGTACACAGAACTCGTGACTGTGACATCAGATTCATCCGGTCCTTTTATTTCTTTATCATCATCATGGAATGTATTCACTTCGTTGTAAGAAATGGTTCCATCCGCGTTAACGGTCATTTCAAAAGCAACCCAGTAACGATGCGTGTTCAAAGATTGCAAAGCGTTCTTCTCTAACGTGAACGTTTTTGCAGGTGTGCTTGCGGATCCTTGATATACTTGCACAACGGTATCCGAACGTTCTTGCTCTTCAAGGTTTGATTCACCACTAAAGTTATGAACGTAGAAACGGTAAGTTCCTGCTGTCTGTTTACGAATTGTTGTCGTCTCTGGACCGTATGCCGTTACATCATCGTGATCCAAGTCCACGTACAACTGTCCATTGCGCTTGTATTGTCTGTTGTCAAAGAATGTGTGGAAGCGTTCGCCGTCTACACCTGGACCGATAAGATGTGAATCTAAATCGACAGGCTTTTCTCCCCAAGACAGAACGACACGAACTTCTTCTTCCCCAGCTAAGCGAATAGCCGTTTCTGGTGATTCGTTCCATACGTAACCATTGCTTGCAACGACTACAGTAAAGTGCGTATTAATAAATCCATCGCCAGATACTTCAGCGGAGTATGTGCCTGGACGCAATTTAACTTCGTAGTATCCAGCATCATTTGTCGTTGTTGTAGCAACAACCTCTCCGATAGTCGGGTTTGCAATATCACGGAATGCGACTTTAATATTTTTCAGCGGCAATTTTGCGATATCGACAATATGACCACCGACGATAAACGTGCTCAAGTTCTCACAGCCTTGGCAGTTAGCAGGAACTTGGCTGAATACTGCGCCAGCATGGTTCACCTGAGCAGATGTAATCGTACCGTTACCTGTTATCGCTGAAGGAGCGTCAACAACAAGCGATGCAACAGTTGCATTCGCGTTCAAGTGCAGACGAACGTTCGAAGCGACGACATTTACCGTCTCAAACGTGCCTCTAAGTTCAACAGTAGATGCTTGTGGCAAGCTGCTGCCGAGCGTCACGTTCGTGACTTGACCACGAGCTGTATCCAAAATAGCGCCTGATTGCAAGCTAATCAATTCTACTTTGGTACCGTCGTTAATCGCTACACGAACATCGCCTGTACGCTTGTCTACAATGATCGTAGCAAGTACAGAGTTGTTAAGGTGAATACTGTTTTTTCCGCCACCCTTAACAATGGTTTTGCCTTCTACCTTAACGTTGGTAAGGGTAACATCACCTTGGCCAACGCCTTCGCCAATGATGAGGTCGCCTTTAATAACGATATTTTGCAAAGTGACATTAGGTACATTAACAGTCAATTCGCCTTCGATTGTAGCAACTGCTGCAAGTTCAGCTGTTGGCCCGTACGTACCTTGCTTATCGATACAACGATTGCCTTTGAAGCCATCCTTCGTAATCTCTGTTACAGCTGTGCAAGCTACCGGTGGTAGTGTTGGTTGGGAAATGCTGTTGTCAGAGTCGCTGTCGCTAGATGAATCGGATGACGACGATGTGGATGTTGTCGTCGATTTCGTTTTGTTCTTTACGATTTCATCCGCTTTTTTTGTAAATGCATCTTTATTGAACATCAATTCATATGTTAAGCGTGCCAAAGCTTGGCGATCGCTGTTTAGCTGTGGGTAGAATTGGTTTCCGCCCTCTGTTTGTTTTCCGCCTTGGATAAGACCAATCTCACCTGCAAAGGTTACCGAAGATTTTGCCCAAGATGACACATCGTTCATATCTTTAAATGGAGCATTGTTGCTCTTCCATTGGTCGGCTTTGTCTTTCATGCCTAGGGCACGCACGAAAAATACCGCCAGCTCTTCTCTTGTTACTTTTTGGTTTGGAGCAAACGTACGGGACGAAGTTCCTTGCGCAATGCCGCTCTTGACGATAGCGCCCACATAACCTTTGTACCATGCATCGTTAGGAACATCGGCAAATGGAGATGCAGCTTGCTCGTTAGGCTCCAATTTCAAAGCTTTAACAACCGTTTTCGCTAACTCAGCCCGCGTCATGTTCATAAAAGGATAGAACTTTCCATCCGGGTATCCGGACAATACTCCAGATGCAACAAGTTCGTTAATTTCTTTAGCTGCATAAGAATTGCTGACATCAGATAGGGCAGTAATCGTCTGGTTCGTAGTGGACCTCACTTCAGACTTGTTGGACTCTGCCGTAGGCGCTGCTGCTGCTGTGCTAAGACTGAACATCGAAGCGATCATCGACACGATAAGCAGTTTGGCGATTACGGTAATGCGTTTGTGAGATTTCATAGGTTGTTTACAATCCCCTTTCTTTCTATATGGAACAATTGTCGGTCTGTAGAAAGATGTTAAGTGCGATTGTGGGTCTAATTTCACGATGCCGAAAGACACATGATTGAGATCATAATCATACAAATTACACTTCTTTTTGACGACATAAGCACTAGTATACAAGAAGAAAAAGGAAAAGAATGTCGTATGATGTCGAACTATTATTTTTTTATTAATAATAGTCATAGTTATTTTGTACGCATATTTTATTTGAAACATTTTAATATCACATTATATGGCGATGTTTGCGATGTTGAAGTTACTTTGTGTAACCTTGCGTTTTCCGATATGATTAAAGCATATCAGGCTAGTTATTTAAGGTTACATAAGGAGGACAACAGATGAAATTTGTGATATCACCCCAAGTGTTTGAATCACTGCCTCATGTATGCTTTGGCGTCGTTGTGGCGACAGGCATTGATAATACGAAGCTATATCCGGCTGTAGTCGATGAGTTGAACCGCAGCATCGCGCAGGTGGAAGCACAGTTTGCAGACACGAAAGCAAAGGAATCGGCTGCAATTGCGCCATATCGTGAAGCATTCCAAACGCTTGGCTTTAACCCGAACAAGTTTATGAGCTCTATTGAAGCAATGGCCTCGCGGATCGAGAAGAAAAAAGGTTTCCCTAGCATTAATCCGGCTGTCGATCTGGGGAATGCCGTCTCTTTATCTTATTTAGTACCGCTAGGAGCGCACGATGTGGGACAAGTAACGGGTGACATCGAAGTTCGCTTCGCGAAGTCGGATGATACGTTCGTTCCTTTCGGGCAGCAAGAGGCAGAGTCAGCGGATGAAGGTGAACTGGTCTATGCGGTTGGCAACCAAATTAAGACGCGCCGCTGGATATGGCGTCAGAGCGAACTCGGCAAAATTACGGAAGAAAGCACCGCGATTATGTTTCCGATAGATGGTTTTGTGGGTCACAATGAGGAACAAGTGCTTGCTGCGCGGGATGCATTGGCATCTTTGCTTCAACGTCATTTTGGTGCTGACGTGCAAGTCGGATATTTGGACAAGCAAAATACGGTCTTTGAATGGTAATATATAAGGAACAGCTGCAACCAATAAGGCTGTAGGGTTAGGGGCGGCTAAGTCTTTAACCTTTAGGATAATCTATGAAGAAAGGCCGTTTAGCGTATAAATGTACGTTTTTAAGTTGCCTGATTTCAAGGTTATCCTTTTTTACTAATGAGGAGTTGTTGAATATGCTTGTCCGCTTTGGGTATGTGGCCATGTCGATGAATGTACCAAATGCTTCACCGTCGCGCACGATGACTTTTTCTAATTTTAGTAAGCTGGACGATCGTGATGCTGGCCTACGCAAGCTAGAACGTCTTGCAGAAGAGAATTTGCATAACACGCTGCGCCTACTCAAGCATAATCGGGCACACGATGTTCAATTGTACCGTTATTCATCTAAGCTTATTCCGCTCGCGACCCATGAGGATTTGCTTGAGGAGTGGGACCCGTTTCCAGCGTTGAAGGAGGCGTTTGCGGCTGTTGGCGATTATGCGAACAAGCATGGTATGCGCACTTCGTTTCACCCCGATCACTTCACCGTACTGAGCACGCCGCGCAAGGAAGTGCTCGAGAAATCGGTACGTGACTTAAAGCATCATGTTCGGATGCTGGAAGCGATGGGGCTTGATGCGCGTGCGAAGAACAATATTCACATCGGTGGGGCATACAACGACAAGAAGAAGGCAGCGGAACGATTTATTAATCATTTTCGAGATCTGCCACAAAATATTCAACAGCGTATTACGCTTGAGAACGATGACAAGACCTTTAACGTGTTGGAAACGCTGGAAGTGTGCAAGCAATTAAGCGTTCCGATGGTACTCGATATTCATCATCAGTGGGTAAACAATGAGGGTGAGAATCTCCAAGAACTGTGGCCAAGTATAAGAGAGACGTGGGACACTCCGTATGGACAAGCGGATGCGTCGCCAGATAATCCGTTACCTCCCAAAATTCACGTATCCAGCCCGAAGAGCGAGAAAGATATTCGTGGTCATGCTGATTTCGTGGAAATGGAGCCACTGCTCGCCTTTTTGCGTTCGATTGCGGGGAACACGGATCGACTAGACGTGATGCTGGAGGCTAAGCAAAAAGACGAGGCCTTGTTTAAGTTGATGCGCGAGCTGGCCCTATATTCAGGCGACGGTGTAACCGTGCTGAATCAAGCAAGTGTGCAAATTTCTCCATAACTAAATGATTGGACTTCACAAAAATTTAGCATCTGGTCTTAGTGCCAGCTACTTGAAAAAGAAGCGAAAATACGGTACGTTGGAATAAAGACGTTTAACCGCAGCTGGAACTGTTTGTTTACAGACGGACAAGTAGTTGTACCAGATGTGAGTTGGCGAGGGGAGGCAATAAGGTTGACTCAATTATTAGAAGGTAAAAATATTGTCGTGATGGGCGTGGCGAACGATCGTAGTATTGCATGGGCAATTGCGCAATCGTTGGCGGCTCAAGGTGCGAGATTGGCTTTTACATACGAAAGCGACCGTGTTGAAGCGCGTGTTCGTAAACTGGCAGAAACGATTCCTAATTCCGTTATTTTGCCGTGTAACGTAACAGTGGACGAAGAGATTGATAGCTTGGCTGATCGCGTGCGGGAAGAGTTCGGCACGTTGCACGGGTTAGTGCACAGTATTGCATTTGCTAAGACAGAAGAGTTGGAAGGCATGTACGCGAATACGTCCCGTGCGGGCTTTGCTCTGGCGCATGATATTAGCGCTTACTCTTTGGTTGCGGTAGCACAACGCCTTTATCCGTTAATGACGGAGGGTGGCAGCATTATGACGATGACGTATTTAGGCGCAGAGCGCGCGCTTAAGAACTACAATGTTATGGGCGTGGCGAAGGCTGCTCTGGAAGCGTCTGTACGCTATTTGGCGAACGACCTTGGGCAATACAATGTACGCGTAAATGCGATTTCGGCAGGACCGATTCGTACGTTGGCAGCGAAAGGGATTAGCGATTTCAACTCCATTTTGCGTCAAGTGGAAGAGAAAGCACCACTTCGTCGCACGACAGATACGGCAGAAGTGGGCGATACAGCGATGTTCCTCATGAGCCAATTGTCACGTGGTATTACAGGTGAAGTTATCTATGTGGATAGCGGCTACCATATTATCGGCATCTAATAAATCATTGTAACATGACAAAAAAGCTTCCGCTTTACGATAACGTATGCATGTTGGTGTTCATCCTTAGCATAAGTTTAAGTAAAGCGGATTTTTACAATGATGCATTTGTGAAGAAAGGAACATGGTATGGTTGGAACGATTGTGCTGCTAGCACTGATTGGATTAATTGCAGCGACGTTTGGCAGCATTGTCGGCCTAGGTGGCGGCATTATTATTGTGCCGGGACTTATTTTACTTGGGCCTTACTTGTTAGGTGAGAGTGTAACTGCACAGACGGCAGTAGGTACGTCGTTGGCCGTGCTTATTTTCACTGCTCTTTCGTCTACACTCACTTATATGAAAGCGAAGCGGGTAGACTTCAAAAGCGGCCTGATCTTCGTTATAACGAGCGGGCCAGCCTCGATGCTCGGAGCTGAAATGACGAGCTATTTTCAAGGAAGCTCGTTTCAGCTTGTATTTGGCTTCTTTATGCTTGCTATGGCTATTCTGATGATTGTGCGTGAACGATTGAAACCGCTTAACATCAAGTGGCAGACAATGCGCTCGTTTACGGATGCGTCAGGAACGCAGCATGAGTATGGCTACAGTCTTATCCCTATGCTCTTGATCGGTTTTGCGGTCGGTTTCGTGTCGGGATTGTTTGGCATTGGTGGCGGCTCGTTATTTGTGCCGTTAATGGTGCTGCTGTTCCGCTATCCTGCACATATCGCTTCGGCAACGTCGATGTTTGTTATTTTTTTATCGTCGATATTAGGAACTACCGTACATGCATGGAACGGCTCGGTTGATTGGCTGCTTGTGTCTATTCTGGCTCCAAGTGCTTGGATAGGTGGGTGGTTAGGGGCGGCAATTGCCAGTCGAATGACGGGAAAAGGTTTGCTCTTACTGCTGCGATTGACGTTATTGGTACTAGCGATTCGTATGATCATAAGCGGATTCATTTAGCCCAATAATCGTTTTTGTTCACGACGGGTGTTCGTGCGAAACTTCAATCAGCAAGCTGACGTATACTTAATAAAAGAATGAAAGTAGCGTGAAAGCCTTGAGTTCTACCGAAAAAATACCTTATGTCGTTACAGGGAAGAACTATACTGCTGTGGCGGTCAATTGTGCCGCTAAATCAGGAGAATGGATTAAATCAAAGCTTGGACAATATAAGTCGTTGCAACTTAAATCGTCTCTACACGACTTGGTTACGGAAGTAGATAAAGGTGCGGAACAGATGATTCGCAGGCTCATTATGACTCATTTTCCGCATCATGCCATATTAGGAGAAGAAGGAGTCGAGCCTGGGACTGATGTGTCCCGTCTCGCGTTGGAACAAGCCCAGTCGGAAGAATATTTATGGATCGTTGATCCGCTGGACGGAACGACGAATTTTGTGCATGGCTTCCCGTTCTACTCAGTATCGATCGCGCTTGCACATCGGGGAGAAGTGATCGTCGGTGTCGTATACGACCCGATGCGAGATGAACTGTTTGTCGCGGAAAAAGGAAAAGGGGCTTACGTTCACGGCAGCCCTATCCAAGTGGCAGATGAACGCGAGCTATCCGGTAGCTTAATCGCCAGCGGATTTCCGACAGAGCGCGAGCGCGCATTGCCTATTAATTTGGCAGGTATGGCTGCGTTGGCTCCGCAAGTACGCAATATACGAACAGCGGGCTCGGCCGCGCTGCATATGGCTTATATTGCTGCGGGGCGGCTTACAGGCTTCTGGGAATTAAATCTGAATGCGTGGGATCTGGCCGCAGGCAGCTTGCTTATTCAAGAAGCAGGTGGGCGTGTAACGGATACGTACGGGCAGCCTTATCATGTCGGCGTCCGAGACGTGGTCGCTTCTAACGGGCATATTCATGATGCATTTGTTCATGCGTTGGCTGAGGTAGACGCACAAGGATAGACTAATGATCTACTAGCTTGGGGTTGTGGGAGACAGATCAGAAACGTACAGACAACAAGTGTCAGTCGTCGATTTAAGTTCTGTTACAATCGCTAGAGCAGGGAAAAATAAGTGAAGTGGTTTAAATATAAACAGCGCTTTCTATTGTGAGGCAAGCCCGCCAATAGAGAGCGCTTTTTTTTGCTTTTTTTTGCAGTATTTGCTGTAGATATGATGTTGGAAAGTAGTGTATTTCGGTAATGCTGTTTCGACAAGTAGTGGAGCGATGTCGAAAAGAGCATAGTAAAGAGCAGAGAGCAGAGAGCAAAGAGCAAACAGCAAAGACTAGATCAAAGAGAGGATCTTAGAGAACTATAACTTTAGTTCACCGTGTTCTGCTTCATCCTTATTTATGTAAGCAGTTGTCTAAGCGGCACAAACGCCTAACTTTTCTCCCGGTATAGTTGTCTATAGTTAATAGCCCAATCCATAATCTGTATGGGTTAATATGATGCTCTATGCACACAACACGGAAGTTAGGGAGGTTGCACAATGTCCCAATCAAATATTCCTAATATTACCCCTCAGATTACGGTAACACGCGATGATGCTGTAACATTATTGCTGTCATCCATCGCTATGGAGGAATTAGGATTAAGTCATATCATTAATGCAGAAGGTGAAAAGCTTCAATATATTTTGGGAACCTTGCCAGGAGTAACTGCGCCAATCGCAACAATTTCAGACATACTCAATGTGAATGACAGTGTCCGCGACACATTGAGAGAGATTACGAAGAAGAACTTCATACTCGATAGTAAACTGAATAACATACTTAGTACTCCAATTGCGATAGGCCCGACAGGTCCCGCTGGACCGACGGGGCCATCTGGTGGCCCTCCAGGCCCGACGGGAGCCACAGGCCCAGCAGGCCCAGCGGGTCCAACGGGAGCCCAAGGTGTGGCTGGCCCAGCAGGAGCGCAGGGACCTATCGGTCCACAAGGTCCAGCAGGCCCAGCGGGTCCGGCAGGAGCGCAAGGCCCGGCTGGCCCAGCGGGAGCGCAAGGTGTAGCAGGCCCAGCAGGCCCGCAAGGTGTCGCTGGCCCAGCAGGTCCGCAAGGTGACCCGGGTGTGCAAGGAGCGCAAGGCCCAGCGGGCCCGGCGGGACCACAAGGCCCAGCAGGAGCAACAGGCTTAGCAGGCCCGACAGGTTCGACGGGGCCAACTGGAACAGTTGGATCAGTACCATTTTTGGATATTAGCAATACTACACCACAAAACGTTGGAGCTGCGACAGAATTAATAACATTTACAGCCTCGCTCACCAACAATCCGGCCGTGTTCGCGTTTACTGCACCTAGTACGAACTGGACAATTAACCAAACTGGGAATTATTATATTAATTTTGAGGCGGTGGCAGATAGTCTTGTTGCAACAACGGAACGGATTACGATGAATATTTTAGGGGATGGAAATCCAATTGGTGGAATATTTATTGATGTTCCTAATGGTCTAGCACTAGAGCTTACTCGAACCATTATCGTGCCAGTGACGACACTTCCTGCAACGATCCAATTGCAAGCAACGGGAAGCGCAGGCTCCAGCTTCAATATTACTGCCGCAATGGTAGCTTACCGAATAGGCGACCTTTAGTTGAAATGTGGATCATTTCTCCAAGAAGATTTCCTCACATGCTACGGGAATTGGCTTAAGGAATGAACCATCGATAAAAATGAAGAAATGGCGAGCTGAGGTGAACTCCATGGCTCTGCCGTTTCTTTTATTTGTTTTCATGCTTTCCTGCTTGCTTGTGCAGGTTGTGGGCGATGCAGCGTTCACATATATTTTTCAATCATACATATCTTCGTAAGAAGCAAGCGAGCAGGAGATCGTGATTGACTTCACGAATGCTCATATAGGGGATGATTCGGTGGTTGAGGCGATTGATAAGGTCGTTACGAAGTGTCGTGATAACTGCAATCAAGTTGTGATTTTAGGCTTGAATGCTTCTAGTAAGGAGCTTGTTGAGTGTTTCGCGACCTCTCGCCGTCTCTCGTCGCCTATCGTGCTCAGTCCTATAAATCGTCTGTGCAGCTCATACAAATGAATGGGGGAAGTACGCTATGGAACTTCAAGACCTGATTCAGCCATTACATGAAACGAGAAATGAATTACTTGAAATCCTGCATGGATTAAACGAAGCGCAGTTACACAAACGGAAAGAACCAACGGGTTGGAACGTTAGTCAAGTATTTCAGCATCTTTTTATTGTGGAACAATTGTATGTTGCTGCGATAGGCAGAGGATTAATGAGCAAGGAAGATTCAAGTGTGGACAGTAAACCGATACAAGATCTATTGGATCGAAGCAAAAAATTTGCAGCTCCAGACATCGCGCAGCCAACTGACGAACTTTGGGGGATTGACGAGATCGTTGACAAGCTTAGCGAGTCAAGAAAGAAACTATATGCACTGCTTAACGCTTTACCAGATCCGTCGGTGCTGAGTAGGCGGCATTTTATACATCCAGCCTTTCAGGAACTGTCATTAATGGAATGGGTTCGATCTCTGTATATCCACGAACAAAGACATGCGGAGCAAATTCGTGACATCTTAAATGGCTAGGGAATAATGAGGATTAGAACATATACGGTGAAAAAGAACAAGGCTGTCGAGAAGATTCGCTCTCGACAGCCTTGCTTCGTCTATTGTTATTCGTTAGGTGAATAGGTAACAGCCTGACTGCCCATCTGCACCCAGCCGCGCTTAAATGCAGCGCGCTCGACTTTATTACGTCGGCCTAATGGATCGTTGACGTACACATATTTCTCATCATAGCCTGTAACAAGCAATGAATGTTCATAGTACGTGACCTGAATCGGGCCGTCTTCGGTCTGCCACGTCTGCCATGCGTTGGCAGGAACTGCGTCGTACAGCGTCGTGTGAATGACCCACACTGGCGTACCTTGGGCAACCGTCCCGAGTAGATGCTCAAAAGATGTGCCGGTAATATCCATAATTCGTCCGGGCATGTACTTTTCTGCGAGTTCGGCAATGGGATCGTGGTATACACCGAGTCCTGGCTTATCGAACGAGTACATATCACCGACGAAGCCGTTGTTCGGGTTGCCAAAGTGAATTTCATTACCGACGCGAATATAAGGCGCGGTGTTCTTGCGTATTTCGCGTGCCAGCTCCATCTTATCCGCCTCGATTCCGGCGGAATGAAGCAGCATGGCGAGCGAAGTCACTTCACAGCCGCGTGGTAGCTCGGGCAGCTGCATAATAAGTGGCGCCTCGTTCACGCGGAACGACTTCGGCGCTGGGCGCTGCGGGTCCCATAGCGCGTGCTGACCGCGGTACTTTACGATGCGTCCGGGCACTTGCCGTGCGGCGCCGATAGCGTCTTCCCAGCGGCGATAGATGGCAACGATGCTGCCGCGGAACTCTACGGTATAGGAGCCAACGGTGTCATAGGCAATATAGGCGACGAGCTGTTCACGCCAATCTTGCCACTGCTCCGAATCAGGTGGCTCAACGTTACGTGTGAGCGCGACAAGCCCGTCTTGCGCGTGCATATTGCGGCCGAAAGCTTGTCCTGCTGCACGCAGCGGTACATAAGCGAGCCCCTCTTTTATTTGAGCTGGGGCATGCAGCTTCGTAGGCTTGCCGTCTATCTTGGCAGCAGCTTTATTGAGCTGATACGTGACGGATGAACGT
Source organism: Paenibacillus sp. 481 (assembly GCF_021223605.1). NCBI lineage: Bacteria > Bacillati > Bacillota > Bacilli > Caryophanales > Paenibacillaceae > Paenibacillus > Paenibacillus sp. 481. The sequence goes on along the minus strand of NZ_CP075175.1, from coordinate 1,688,676 downwards.
CCCCCAGTCAGCGTCAATGTACCTTGCTTCTCGTTGATCGTCAGCTCTGCGTCGAGCTGAGAAGCAAGAAAGCGAGCGGGCACTAGCGTTTCGCCACCGTTCGTATAAGGCGTCGCATGAGGACGCCCTTCATCGATCGGTATCAAGTAACGTCCTGCCTTGGCTGTATTGCTGTACATCATGACGACAATGTCATCGGATGGTAGACCAAAGGCGAGTGACAACGTGTTTTTATCTATTTTTGAGGCTAATATTTTAATCGGATACGCACACAGCGATACGAATATACAAATAAGTAACCAACGATTTAGTCTTTTAACAAAGCGTACCAAATCCATCTCCCCTCCATAGACAGACTACATCATGTATATCGGCAAAACGTTGAGTATTTGTTAGAGCGGTGCTTATTTTGAAAAATGAGGGAGAAATCATAAAACGATGTTGACGTCATAGGTAGATGGTTTAATGTTAATAGGGAAGAAGTTGAAATAGGAGTCAGTGCTAGAGTCAAGTTGAAGTAGAAGTAGAAGTTAAAGTCGAAGTTAAAGTTAAAGGTTGCGTTAGAGTTAGGAGCGTTATTTTGATAAGGTGGGGGAGCTTATGACCTATTTAGGGGCCATTGAAGGCGGCGGTACAAAGTTTGTCGTTGCTGTAGGAACATCTACGGGTGAGATTGTGGACATGGAGTCGTTTGCGACGACAATGCCTGAAGAGACCATGGGGAGAGTAGTTCAATTTTTTGAAAATAAAAAGATTAGCGCGATCGGCTTCGGATCGTTCGGTCCTATAGATTTGAATCATGCCAGCGCGACTTATGGGCACATTACACTGACGCCCAAGCCGCACTGGTCCAACTATGATGTGGTAGGGCATATACAGCGTCATATTGACGTGCCGATTACCTTTGATACTGACGTCAATGCGGCCGCTCTCGGCGAAGCGATGTGGGGGGCTGCACAAGGATTAAGCAGCTGTCTGTATATGACGATAGGTACAGGCATTGGGGCTGGGGCGCTCGTAGAAGGTAAGCTCGTACACGGGTTGACCCATCCGGAGATGGGGCACCTGCTCGTGCGGCGGCACCCAGAAGACTTGTATGCAGGCAGATGCCCCTATCATCAAGACTGTTTGGAAGGGATGGCCAGTGGCCCAGCCCTTGAAGAACGGTGGGGCGTAAAAGCGTACGAGCTGAGCTCAGACCATAAAGCGTGGGAAATTCAAGCGTATTATATCGCACAGGCCATTATGAATTACATGTTGATTTTGTCACCGGAAAAAATCATCTTGGGCGGCGGCGTAGCGAAGCAGCAGCAATTGCTAACGCTTATCCGCGAGCAGGTGCGCACGATGTTAAATGGCTACATTGCACATGAAGCGATTCTTAACCGATTGGATACTTACCTTGTTCCGCCGCAATTGAAAGATTGTTCAGGTATTACAGGTGCGTTGGTGTTAGCTCACCAAGCGTTGCAAGCGGCAAAGGCGGCAAGTATTAAGCATCCGTAACACGACGAATCATTATTCAAATTATCAATCAATTCATCATTCAAATCGAAACAGGTGACATAGGTTTCAATTCTCGCTGACCGCTCGTTGTTTCCAATACCAAATCGCCAGTTGCGTGCGGTCACGCAGTTCCAATTTGGACAAAATATCGGTCACATAATTTTTGATGGTACCTTCACTCAAAAATAGCGCGGCTGCAATCTCCTTATTCGTCATGCCGTTGGCGATATGCTGTGTGACCGCCTGCTCAGTCGCCGTTAGGCCATGCTTTTTCCAGGCTGGCTCCGGTCTCGATTGGGGCTTAGCTTGCAGCAGTGCGCTTAGCTTGCTACCGACTTGGGGGTCCATCAGCATGGTGCCGGAATGAACCGTCCGAATGCCGCTCACGATTCGATCGGGGGCGGCATTTTTAAGCAAATAGCCACTCGCTCCGTTGCGCAGCGCCTGCACAATATATTCATCATCGTCAAACGTCGTCAAAATAAGGACGTTCGTATCGGGAGCCGCTTGCTTAACGAGCTTCGTTCCTTCAACACCATCACATTGCGGCATGCGAATGTCCATCAGCACCACATCGGCGCCCGCGGATATGACGGCTTCGTGCGCTTCTCTGCCATGGCTGCAAGTAGCAGCGACTTGCATATCTTCGTGCATATCGATAATAATCTTTAAGCTTTCGCGGATAAAGGCATCGTCATCGACAATAATGACGCGAATCGGTGTCATTTTTAGCATCTTTAGCCCTCCATTCTAATACCGGTTGTAAGGCACCACGGTGCGCACTATAAATGCTGGTAGAGTAAACCACTCGACTTGGCCGCCCAGTGTGGCGGCTCGTTCTTGCATCCCACGCAGCCCAAGGCCGATTTGCAGTTTACCTTCCGGCACAAGTCCGTTATTTTCCGCCTCCAACATGATTTTATTGTTATCGTAATGCAGCGCAAGCTTCACTTTGGTCGCTTGTCCGTGGCGGATGGCGTTGGAGATCGCTTCTTGCGCATTGCGATAGAGCATAATCTCGACGCTTGGATACAGGGGAAACGGCATGCCACTTAGCTCTAAGGCTACGCTTAACTGCCCATCCTCGTTGCATTGCTGAACGAGTCGATCTAACGAATAGGAGCGAACCGTGCCGTCGGCAGGCTTCATTTTACGCACGGTTCTGCGTAGCAGGTCCATACTGTCGCTCAACTGATCGCGTACAGAGGACGTCAGCGCAGCAGCCTGTTCGGGACGATGCTCTGCCACTTGCACGGCGGCATCCATCATAAGCTTGACGCGGACAAGCTTATGCCCCAATTCGTCGTGCAATTCGTGTGCAATGCGGTTGCGTTCATCGGCTTGCGCTGTCTGCTCAATACGGCCTGCATACAGAAGCACGTCTTGCTTGGCCGCCTCCAGATCATGCGCTTGAATGCGCAGTGCCGCGTTAAGCTGTACGAGATTGCGCAGCTCTTGGATAAGCTTCAGCGCGTACAAATGAAGCAGGGCGATAGCGCAGCCTGCTAAATTGGCTATCGTAATAATCGTCTCGGCTCTGTCTATTAGACTTACATTGAAACATGCGAGTGTCACAACGATAGCCGTCATTTGGACACGGCGTGACCATTGTGGAGAAATGGATAACAAGGTTGAGCCGCTTAGCATGAACAACATGCCCTCGTATTGTGAGGATAGCCATGCCCCGTATATCGTCTCTATGAAATAAGCCGCATAAGCGACATAGGTTGTGCGAGTAGAGGAGTTGGCCCCTTGAATATGACTATGTGCTAAGGATGACTCGATTAGCGGGTTCGAAGTCTGTCTTAACGACGGCCACCAGATTTGCCGCCAGACGGCGATAGCTATAAAGAAAAGGGTAAAGAAAGCGTATTCCAAAATAGCGATGTCTATTTTACCGCGCATGGAAACGAGCACAGGCACAATCATCAGCGCATACCAAAGAAACGTTTGCGGCGCTTTGTTCATCATGTCCCCTCCTTGATGCTGTACGGCGTCAAGTGAACCAACGTATTTGCTGTTCACCAACATATTCCTATTCTCTCATACTATCATATCTGGTACGTAGTAAGACTGTCTTGTTTGAGGTTCATATTATGACTTAAGTCACCTTGAAAGAATGACTTTACGTACGTCCTCTAGATCTCTCTTTGCCCTACAATACAGACATGAGTAAATGGGAGGCGAAGTTGAATGAGCATCGTTCAGTTAAAACAGGTGGCGAAGCGTTTCGACAATCGTTACGTTGTCGAGAATCTTAACTTAAATATTGAGCAGGGCGAAGTATTCGGCTTGCTTGGGCCAAATGGTGCCGGAAAAAGTACAACCATCAATATGTTAACTGGACTGTTAAGCTTGGATGGCGGAGATATAGTTATCGATAACTACTCGATTCGAAAAGATCCGTTAAAAGTAAAAGGATGTATCGGTCTTGTGCCACAGGACCTTGCGATATTCGAGAACGTTTCAGCACGTGACAACGTTAACTTTTTTGCTAAATTGTATGGATTGCGAGGGAAACAGTTGCAGCAGCAGGTAGATAAAGCGCTGGAGCGAGTCGGTTTAACGGAGCGGCAGCATGATAAACCGACGGCTTTTTCTGGCGGAATGAAGCGGCGGCTGAACATTGCGTGTGCGATTGCGCACCAACCTAAGCTCATCATTATGGATGAGCCTACTGTAGGTATTGACCCACATTCGCGGAACCACATTTTAGAGTCGGTTAAAGCGCTAAATGAGGAAGGCTCGACGATCATTTATACGAGCCACTACATGGAAGAGGTGTCGGCGGTTGCGAGCCGCATCGGGATTATGAATGAGGGGCGCCTCATTGCGTGCGGCACACAAGAGCATTTGCGCCAACAAGTGGGCTATGACGAGAAGCTATCGATCGAGACGACGTGTGTCGTGGAGGTAGATGCCCCGCAATTAATCGACGAATTGAAACGGCATCCGCAAATTAAGCAAGTCATTGCGCACGATAATTGGTTAACGATTGAGCTGCCTTCAGGCAACGGTTCGATGCAGGACATCCTGTTCATTTTGTCGCAGCATCAAGTTCATATTAAGACGTTACAGCGTGAAGAAGCGAATCTAGAAACATTGTTCTTAACGTTAACCGGCCGACAATTGCGCGATTAGGGGGAGCAAGCGATGAACTTATGGTCGATAGCCTCATTGGAGTGGGTCCGTATGTCGCGGATTCGCTCAGTCATGATCATTAACTTTTTGTTACCTGTCGCACTTATTTTTATTCTCGGCTCTTCCTTAGCCGAGTCAGGTCTGTTCGGCACACAAAAACTAAATGTGAACAAGGTGAAAATCGGCGTTGTAATGGAAGACAACGGTGCCATTCGGCAAGCATTTGAAGCCTTTTTGAGTACGGAACATATGAAAGAGAATACTGTCATCACATCGTACAGCAAGCGAGAAGCCGCGATAGCTGATATTAAGGACGGTAAGTTGAACTATGCGGTGCGCATGCCAGCTCAGTTCTCGGAGCAAGTCATGCAAGGCAAGAAGGCCTCACTAGAGTGGATAAGAGGCAGCAAATATGCGACAAACATGCGAGCGGAAGCGCTGTTTGAAAGCTTTGTTAGTGAGCTGCAAGTACGCCAAGCGTCAGCGATCTTTGCAAAGCAGCATCAAGCGCCGCAAGTGATGGCTGCCTTGCAACAGGACAATAGCTCTTCGCGCATGGGGGGTGTCGTCGTCAATGGGAAGCTGAATACGGATAGAAACGTCTCAGCGATGCAATATTACAGCGCATCCATGATCGTGATGTTTGTGCTTTATGCAGGGATGCAGCTTGCCCTATCCATTTCCATGGATTACGGACAGCGCACCTTGCAGCGGATGATAACGGCGCCGAATTCGATTTATGTCGTGTTAGTCGGCAAAGTGTTAGGGCAGCTACTATTAGTAGCGATGCAAGCCGCGTTTATTATGGTAGCGACAACGTTGTTGTTCGGGGTTGACTGGGGAAGCTCATGGTTTATTTCCTTTGTGATATGTCTGCTTGTAGCGATGATTTCATTAGGCATAGGGCTTATTGTATGTATTTTTATGAAGTCGGAAAAGGCGATTCAAGGTCTGTTCCAGTTTATCATTGCCACGATGATGGCGCTGAGCGGTGGCTTTATACCGATTCCTAAATTACAGGATGCAATCGGGGCTTTTTTAGTACCTGATTGGGCGATGCAAGGCATACTGGAATCGATGATGGGTGCAACTTTTCAAGATATTACGACTCCCTTGCTCGTATTAGGCACATTGGCGTTTGCGTTGCTAACTGCAGCACTTATCGGCGGTCGAAAGGTGGTGTCCCGATGAATAGTATCTGGATAGCCCAGAACTTTTTTAGAAGAATGGTTAGCGATAGGCGGACTTTAATTGTGACGCTCGGTTTGCCGGTTGTCATCGTCAGTTTTATTTTGGTGCAATTAGGAAACCCGGATATAACGAAGACGGAGATTAGGTATGTCGATGCCGATCAAACAGCTTGGTCAGCCCACTTGTTGAGCGAGTTGGAACGCTCCTTCGATTTGACTGAAATGAAGCAAGTGGATGAGCTTCGAGAGGCGGTTACGAAACAGCAAAAAGTAGGATTTATTATTCATGCAGGATACGGTGAGCGGTTGGGAAAGAAGGAAAAACCGACGGTTGAGCTGCTAAAAATGCAAGAGAATGAGCGCAGTGTGGCACTCACTATGAATGTAGAACAGACGACATATGAGCTAGGTAAAATCGCTCATGTCATCCGTACAGCTAAACTGTCGCCAGCCGAGCATGATAAGGCAGTAACGCAAATGTTAGGGAATTTATCTAGTGAACAAGTGCAGGCTGAGATTGTTGATTATAAATTGTATGTGCCATCCAATTTGACACAGGCGATGGGAATCACGCTCATGTTTATGATGTTCACCTCGATGAGCTGTGTATCTGTGATGCTCACGGATAAACAAAACTATACGATGGAGCGCATGTATGCAGCTCCCGTGCGGAGCTACGAGATTACGCTCGGCAATTTTATAGGCGGATTTATGTTCGGTTCGTTGCAAATTATACTTGTTCTGCTCGTGACGAGGGTAGGCCTTAATGTTGACTTAGGGATGACATGGTGGTCGCAATGGCTGCTGTTGGAGTTGTTTGTACTCGCTTCTTTTGGCTTTGCCTGTTTGATTGGTGCTATTATTTCGAACCCAGCGAACTACTCACCGGTCAGTATTATGGCGATTATGCCTTCGTGCATGATCGGAGGCTGCTTCTGGCCTGCTTGGATTATGAAAGACTATATGCAAAAGGTGTCCTACTTCTTCCCGCAGCGTTGGGTGTTGGATGCTATGGAACGGTTGGCGGCAGGAGGTTCGATTGCTAGCATCACGATGCACATTTCAGTGCTGCTCTTGTTTGCTCTTATTTTTCTGGGCATCGGATCTGTGGTACTTAAACCAACCAAGCGAGGCGTTGTATAACAAGGCAATCGTTATCGTATACATGATTAAGCCGCTTTCACAGCATCGGGTAATGCCCGAATGTGGTGAGGGCGGCTTTTATTTACTGCTCATGCATATTTAGCGTAATGATGTGAGAATGTAACTTTATAACATGTTCATAGGTGTGGTGCAGAAAGTCGGATTGGGGCTGAAAGTTATGTTTAAATCATTATTTGGCGTGCTGCAAAAGGTAGGTAAGGCGCTTATGCTACCTGTCGCCATCTTGCCTGCGGCGGGTATTTTGTTAGGTATCGGGAATGCATTGCAAAATCCCGACCTTGTAGCGCGGCTTCCATTCCTCGGTGGCACGGTGATGACATTAGTGGCTAGTGTGATGGAGCAGGCGGGCGGCATCGTATTTGACAACTTATCGCTGCTGTTTGCCGTTGGTGTCGCCATCGGTCTTGCAGGAGGAGACGGCGTCGCTGGTATGGCTGCGATTGTCGGCTACTTCGTCATGAATGTCACGATGAAGGTCATTTTGAACGTGACACCTGAGTTAGTGAAGACGGATTCTGCGTATGCCGTCATTCAGGGTATTCCAACCTTGCAAACGGGCGTGTTCGGCGGCATTATTATCGGGATTACGGCCGCGTTGCTGTATCAGCGGTTTTTTACGATCGAGTTGCCGTCGTACTTAGGCTTTTTTGCTGGCAAGCGCTTCGTCCCGATTATAACGGCGGTAACCTCGCTGCTAATCGGGGTTGTGTTGGTATTTTTATGGCCGCCTGTTCAGCATGGGCTTAATGCTTTCTCGTATTCGCTTATTGACTCGAACCGTGCGTTAGCCGCTTTTGTGTTCGGAATCGGCGAGCGAGCGCTTATTCCGTTTGGGCTGCATCACATTTTTTACTCACCGTTCTGGTTCGAATTCGGCCAGTATGTGGATAAGGCAGGGGAGCTTATCCGCGGGGATCAAAAAATCTTTTTTGCCCAACTGAAAGATGGGGTTGAACTGACAGCCGGAACATTTATGACTGGAAAATATCCGTTTATGATGTTTGGGCTTCCTGCGGCTGCGCTGGCCATGTATCACGAAGCGAGACCGGAGAACCGGACGATGGTGGCGGGGCTGCTCGGTTCGGCGGCGTTGACTTCTTTTTTAACAGGGATTACGGAGCCGCTTGAATTTTCTTTCTTGTTCGTAGCGCCGCTGTTGTTTGCGGTTCATGTGTTTTTTGCTGGACTGTCCTTTCTCACGATGCATTTGCTCGGCATTAAGATCGGGATGACTTTTTCCGGTGGTGTGATCGACTTTTTGTTGTTTGGTGTGTTGCAAAACCGGACTCCGTGGTGGCTTGTTATTCCGGTCGGTCTTGTGTTTGCATTGATCTATTATTTTGGTTTCCGCTTTGCGATTCGGACGTTTAACTTGAAAACGTTAGGTCGTGAGCAGCCACAAGGGGCTGGCTTAGCTGGTGCTACAGTGGGTGCCGGTGCAGCTGCTGGAGCGGTTGCTGGTTCTGGTGCAGGTACAGGTGCTGTGGGAACTGCTGGTGTTGTTGGATCTGCTGGGACTATTGGGGCTGGAGCGAAGGAGGAGCTGCCGCGCAACATCTTGAACGCGCTAGGTGGTAAAGATAATATTTCCTCCTTGGACGCGTGTATTACACGACTGCGTGTACAAGTTAATGATGCGAAACAGGTGGATAAAGACCGTTTGAAGGAGTTGGGCGCTGCTGGCGTGCTAGATGTAGGGAACAGCGTACAGGCCATTTTCGGGACGCGCTCTGAAACGATCAAGCATCAGATGAACGAAATTATTACGCGTGAAGCGATGGAACTGGATCGTGATGACAGGACTGGGGATAAAGGCGAGGGGGATAACGAAGATTAGGTGGTCGGTGGCGGGAATTATGCTGCAAATTCTGAGCAACGGCCCATTCGGTTCGATGGGCATATCTCGTGTAGATTTGTAGCCTATTGCAGGAGGCGTGTCGTCTAGCATGGTGATAAACATTTGCGGAAGCAAATCTACTATTTGCAGGGGGAAAGAGAAAGAAATCGATCCAAGATTGTAACACAAAAATACAACACACGGGGCAACAATGCGTAGTTGCCCCGTAACGATATTCAGACATATATACATCTAAATATTGCTTATACATGGTTTTCATCTCGGATGTCCGCTGACCATTTGGATATGTCGTCAAATAGTTCTCGACCATAAGCAGGCAGATGGACAAATCATCGTGCAAATAGCTAATGCATGGTAGTTTTCATATAATCGGACATCATCATATAAACACTCCTTATTTTAGCTGGTAAACTGTCGTTATCGAATGACGGTTATAAAGCCCGTGATCATTACGCTCACTAACCATCAACCGGCTACTGTCAGGACTCCAGACAATGGGGACTTTGACATTAGATTGATACGACACTTGCGTGCTGCTACCTGTCTTTGCCTCCATTACATACAAACCAGTCATTCCCGGATCGAGACTAAACGTCATAAACGCAAGCTGCTTTCCATTAGGGGACCAGGATAGCTGGTTAATGACTTGTGTTTTGGCAATAGCATCTTTTCCTTTACGGCTTGCAGCGTGCGGTGCTGTCATATACAGCTCTTGCTGATTCGTCAGCGGATTGTTGACGACGAAAGCAAGCTGCTTCCCATCAGGGGAAAGGGAGAAATCGGCGACGTCTGCACGGATATGAATCGGCTCCGCTTGAGTTGACTTGTACATCGTAAATTGTCCGGACTGATCAAGCACGTAAATCGCAGCTTGATGCTTTTGAACTTTTCGTACAATATCAGTCTGCTGCGGAAGCGCGATAGGCGTCACCATACCATTATGTTTATTAATCATGGCGATGTCGTAATCATTTGTTCCAGATAAGGGTGCGATGTATGTGTTGTCATCCGCCCAAGCACCGCGTTCACTACCTTGCTGAATGGTGAGTGGGAGAGCAAGATTATTAGCTAACTGCATCAAGACTGCTTCCCAGCCGTTAGGACTGTAGGCATAAAGGTGCTGGCCATCGGGCGACGTATGCACGCTAAGGTACGGAGCAATCCCGATCGGCTTCTCCTCACCGGTGCGAATGTCACGAATATACATGTGTTCGGATTTCGATTCGGCTCTTGTCGTTGAACAAATTAGCTTGTTATATGACATCCAATCCGAGCAGAATAGGTTGTCCAATCGCTCAATATGAAATAGGGAGACTGGTTGTGCATCGCGGTGGACAGGTGGGTTATACACCTTTAAAGATTCATTTGATGATTTATTGCAAGCGGCAATCCATACTAGCAAGCTAATGATAGTCAATAAAGCTGTGAATCGTATAAATCGAGCAGATGTGACGAGTTTCAATTGAGCGCTCCTTTCAAAAAATGATGAACTAAATGTACACCAACATCATTTCAACAATGTCTCAACTTGTTTCCAACTTGTAAATTTTTCAACACCTTGTATCGGGAGCGTAACGATAAAAGATGTTCCTTGCCCTTCCACGCCCTCGACACGAATATGTCCGTGCTGCTGTTCGACCAAATGTTGAACGAGGGACAAGCCGAGGCCACTGCCGCCATACTGCCTTGCTCTATCTTTGTTAACGGTGTAAAAAGGTTCAAAAATGTGCGCTTGTTGCTCAAGGGGAATCCCGATTCCGGTATCGCGAAACTCGATTTCCACCTGCTGCTGGACGATGCGATTTGTAACGGTAACCGTTCCATGCTCCGTATTATATTTAATGGCGTTATCCAATAAGTTAATGAACATGTGAAGCATACTTTCGCGGTCAGCCCATACAACGGCTGATTCGAGCTGTGTAGTTATCGTGATGCCGAATTTGCCCGCCTTACCTTTCATGCGGGAGCAAACATCTTCTAGTAGGCTGTGTAATTCAACTTGTTCCGGATGCTGCTCGAACTCGTATTTATCGAGCGCAGCCAGCTTCAGCACCTTGTCCACGAGGTCATATAGGCGCTCCGATTCTTTCGCGATAGCTGCTCGTCCTTCGCGTATTAAGTTCGGATCATCCTCATACATATCGAGCAAATCGGTATACGCTTTAATGGAGGTTAGCGGTGTCTTAAACTCATGACTAATATTGTTTATAAAATTTCGCTGCGTTTTGATGTTCGTTTGGATGGCAGCGCTCATTTCGAAAATGCCGTCACTTAGCGCTCCAAGTTCATCTTGGCGTCGCAAGATGGGTGATGTAAGAAACTTGCCTTGGCGTATTTGATCGGTAGCCATTTTGAGCTTAATGATCGCCTTCGCGTGGCGATTCATGTACAACAAGCCCAGCACAAGACTAAGTGTAAGCACGAATGCGCCTACGCCGAGGAACAAATAGAAGAGGTTTTGAAAAAAGTCTAGATGCTCACGTGATGAAGCTTGAAAATGAATGACGCCTATTTGCGCATCCATCCCTTGCACAGGTGCGAAATAGTTGAGCATATCTCCTTTTAAGTAGTACGCGATTTGATTTTGCAGAGCACGTTGTAGCGCTTCATCTATAGCACTCTTCTTGCCTGCCATCGGCAGTGAATCACCGACCAGCTCACCTTTGAGGTTATACAACATAACGTGTAAGCCGCTCGTCGCCCCGATTTCCACAGCCAGCTTCTGACCTTGCAACTGCATAAACGCCTGCGAGTCAAGACGTGATTCGGTCACAAACAGTTCCCGAATTGGCAGATGGGCGAAGTCGGTTTGTCGTTGCATAACGACTTCTCTTTGCTTCGTCTGATATTCATGAACGCCTTTCAGCACAAAAAAGCTTAATAAGCCGATCGTGAATAGGAGCAGCCCCACGATAAACAAGGTGAATTTCCAGTTTAGGCTGAATGCCTGTTTCATTTATGTTCACCTACTGCCTTATAGCCGACCCCATAAACGGTTTGCAGCAGTTGCTGATCATGATCGCCCAGCTTGGCGCGCAGTCGTTGAATATGAATGTCTACCGTGCGGGTTCCGCCGACGTAATCAATAGACCATACTTGATGGAGTAACTCCTCACGTGTAAACACCCTTTTTAGATGAGTGAGCAAAAGAGCGAGTAAATCAAATTCTTTTGGTGTCAAAGTCAACTCTTCTTCTCCTTGCCGCACAGTACGCTGCTCTAAATGGAGCGTTAGATCGCCTAGGCAGATTTGAACCTTGTCATCACGCGCGTCGGTTTTTTCTAAGCGTCTGCACAGTGCTTTGACACGTGCAACGACTTCGCGCAAATCAAAGGGCTTGGTCATATAATCATCGGCACCTAACTCCAGCCCTAATAGCTTGTCTACGATGTCGTCTTTAACGGTCAGCAACAAAATGCCGACCTTCTGATCTTGGAGCTTGCGGCATACGCCAAAGCCGGTCAATTTCGGCATCATCACATCAAGGACGAGTGCGTGGGGCTGAAAAGTTACCGCTTTTCGCAAAGCTTCCTCGCCATCGGCAGCTGTTTCGACCGTAAAACCTTCACGTTTGAGCGCATATGAAATCGCTTGGACAATGACTTGTTCATCGTCGGCTACGAGTACTTTATAATTCATCTCAGTTTCCCCTTATGATTATCTATGAATCTATTCATTCATTTTAGTATAAAGTAGGATAGCGTACACAATTATACAATTGTATAATTTGGAAAGAAAGAGTAGATTAGATGGGTTAGGGTTGTCGCTGATAAGGGTATTAAATAGAACGACAAATGGTTGCTTTTCATAGGTAGAGGATGGTAATTTAAAAAAAGGGACGTACATCGTCTATGGTTCTGATACAACACATGATAGGGGGCAGTTCGGATGAAGGATATACTCATACTTGGTGGCACACGGTTTGTAGGCAAAAAGTTGGTTAATCTGTTATTGCAGCAAGGGTATAACGTCACGATCGGAACAAGAGGTCGAACAGACGACGGTTTTGGCGATCAAGTCAATCGCGTCCAGTTAGATCGGGGTAGCTTAGAGTCGTTGCAAACGACGGTTGGGGCAAAAAAGTGGGACATTGTGTACGACAACTTGTGCTACACACCTTCCGATGCGCGTCATGCGTGCAAGGTGTTTGCGAACAACGTGAACCAGTATATCGTCATTTCAACGTTGTCGGTTTACGATTTCAAGGAAGAGGCCGTAACCGAGGCTGATTTTAACCCGTACGAGCTGTCGATTCCCGAAGAGGTGTATACGAGAAGCGAATTAACGTACCAAGCAGGAAAACGCTACGCGGAAGCGGTCTTGTTCCAACAAGCGAGCTTTCCGGTCAGCGCGGTTCGTTTGCCGATTATTCTCGGCCTTGACGACTATACGAAGCGTCTTCATTTTCATATTGAACATATTCGCAATGGTACGCCGATTGGCTTGCCGAATCCCGAAGCGAACATTAGCTTCATCGATTCAGACGAAGCAGCCGCTTTCTTGGCTTGGCTCGGTGAGCAATCCAGCCCGTCATTAGCGGGGCCGATCAACGCCTGCTCTGCGGGGCACATCAAGCTGCGTGATTTGTTCGCACGCATAGAGCAAGAAGTTGGCCGTGCCGCAATCACGCGCTCAAGTACAGATCAGGAGCACATGTCACCCTTTGGCATCGCGCACTCTTGGTACATGAATACGGCGAAAGCGGAGCAAGCGGGCTATGCGTTCAAGCCTTTAGATCAATGGTTGACGCCGCTTATTCGTGATTTGAACAGAGAGATGGCCAACGCCGAATAAACGTCGAACAACGGCCGAACAAGGGTCGAACAATCGCTGAACACATGTTGAATGAGAAACAAAATAACATTTACTATTGCTCGAAAAAAGAGATATATTAAACATAGACGAGGATGGGCTATCAATTGAGGAGTCCTTCCTTTTTTATTGCATCTACCCTCATAATGTCACACCATTAAATATAACAAATGATTCCTAAAGTAGGTGATTTCCAAGTGAACCAACATCAAAGCACTCGACCTTTTTTGTTGTTCGATTTTCATAATGAGCAAGGCGAGCCACAGCGAAATGTGTTTAGCGATCCGCTCGAAGTTATCGTTGCCCATCAACTTTCCGAAGTCCGCCCAGCATTAAGGAACATCCAAGCTGCGGTAAATGAGGGTTACTATGCGGCTGGCTACATTTCGTATGAAGCCGCTCCGGCGTTCGATGCCGCTTATGAAGTGAATGACGGTTCTGAGCTGCCCTTGCTATGGTTCGGAATTTTTCGCAAGCCTGCTTCCGATATGCCATTGCCCACTGATCAAGATTACCGTGTAACATCGTGGCAACCTACGATTACTAATGAGACGTACAATGCCAATATTGCGAACATTCACGAGGCCATTGCGCGTGGGGAAACGTATCAAGTGAATTATACGATGCGTTTACGCTCGGAATTCCAAGGCGAGCCATCAGCTCTGTATGCTAATATGTGCGATGCACAGCAGGCGGCTTACTCGGCTTATTTGCAGCTCGGACCATACAGCATTTTGTCAGCTTCACCAGAACTGTTCTTTCGGAAAAAGGGCAGAACTTTAATCACGCGCCCGATGAAAGGCACTGTGAAGCGCGGTCGCTGGCGCGAGGAAGATGACGAGCAGGCGAAATGGTTGTTTCAATCACTCAAAAACCGTGCGGAAAACGTCATGATTACCGATCTGCTACGCAATGATCTCAGCTTAATTGCCGAGATTGGTTCGGTTAACGTCCCGCGCTTATTTGATATTGAGCGCTATTACACGCTATTCCAAATGACATCTACGATTACAGCAGAAGCTAGAGAGGACGTTGAGCTCGAACAAATTTTCGAGGCTTTGTTCCCATGTGGATCGATTACGGGCGCGCCCAAAATAAGCACCATGAAGCTGATCAAGCAGCTCGAAGGCGTGCCGCGCGAAGTATATTGCGGCTCCATCGGGATGATTTCCCCGGACGGAGATGCTGTATTCAATGTAGCGATCCGCACGGTGTGGATCGACAACGAAACAGGCCAAGCCGAATTCGGTGTCGGCGGAGGCATTACGTGGGATTCGACGGCTACGGATGAATATTCGGAAGCCGTAACCAAATCGCTGCTGTTAACCGAAAGCCATCCCGCGTTTGAGTTGGAAGAAGTGCTGCGCTTAGAGGACGGAAGCTATCCTTTGCTAGCTGAACATCTGCAACGTTTGCACGATTCGGCTGTATATTTCGGCTTCAACGTATCGCAGGAGCAAGTGCGGCAGGCGTTAGATCAATGCGCAGCTAAGCATTGTGATGGGGTATGGAAAGTTAGTGTACACGTTTCAAAACGTGGGGTCATACAGATCGAGGTGGAGCGAGCTGAGCGAGTTGTGCGATCGACTGCACCAGATGCGGTTGATACAACGACTGCATCAACTGTGCCAGATGTATCAATCGCACCAACTACGTCAGATACATCAATCGCACGAAGGGCAACAACGGCACCGATTTTGTCCACCGAAGGAACGAATCGAATTGAGCTCATGACCGCCCCAACCGTAGCAAGCAGCAATCGCTACCTATATCATCGGACTACTTATCGTGTACACAATCTGAATCAACTGTCTAGCAGTCACGATATATTCGATGTGCTGCTCATCAATGAGCGACATGAAATTACGGAATGTACGCAAGGAAATATCGTGATCGAAAAAAATGGCGAACGGCTTACACCCGCCCAAGATAGTGGTTTGCTAGCGGGCGTATATCGCAATCAACTGCTGGCTCAAGGTAATATCAGAGCTTGCAAGCTGACGGCAGCTGATGTACAAGCTGCTTCGCAAATATGGATCATTAACGATATGCAAGAATGGATCACGGTAACGTTAGCTTAGTGTCGTCCTAACGCTATCCTAACGCCATCTTTGAGTCTGTCTCATGATGGTGTCCTTTTTAATAGAAGTCAGAACATGCCCGTAGCTCGATAGCCTATGGTTTCTTGGTTTCAAATGGGATGTACGCTTGCACGCTGCTCCCTGTTGATTACCATGCCCCATACTCGAGCGCGGGCATTTTCTATTTTGACAGTATGGGGAAATAACCTACGCTACTATGGTAAACTTCATGTGAAGGCGGTGGAGTTATGAAAGAGTTAGCATCTTTGAAAGGTTTACTAATCGAGCTGCTGAACATTGAAATAATAAAGGAAGAACAGGCTAGCTTGAACATTGAGCAATTTACAGAGACACATATGCTAATCGCGGCTGTAAGCGGCCGTGGGGAAGTGATGATAGATGAACGAAGCTATTTGCTGCGTCAGGATACGGTGTATGTGTGTGCCCCTGGGCAAACTTACGTCATAACGGTAGATCCGAAAGAGGCGTTGGAGCTGTTTGTCATCCGCTTTGACCTGTTTCGGGCATCTACGTATACACATCGGACCGAACGGGGAGAACATAGTGCTTCCTATGTGATAGGCAAAGATATTTTTTACGACAAGGAAGAGATACCTATTTATGCTGCGGCGCAAATGGCTACGCTGTGTACATCCATGTACAACTACTGGCTAAGCGAGGACGAATTGGAGCGATTTCGTAGCTCGCTACTGTTCCACAAGCTTTTTTATCATCTCATTAAAAGTGCTCGTTCTATTCCTAACGATTCGCTCACTTTATTGGAGCGGGCAAAGGAATATATGAACAATCATTTTCACCATAATTTATCCATTGAGCAGTTGGCGGGCATTGCAGAAGTTAGTCCTAAATATTTCGTTGATCTATTTAAAAAGACATACGGCGTTAGCGCCATTGATTATTTAACTGAGTTAAGAATGAATCAGGCTAAGCTTATTATGGCGCGTTCGAATGTGCGCTTGCGCGACGTGGCGCAACAGATTGGATACAATGATGAATTTTATTTCAGCCGCAAATTCAAACAAGTAATCGGGGTGTCCCCGTCCGTCTACATGCAGAGCCGTCGCCGCAAAATCGCAGCTTACGGGCCTGCTGTACTCGGCTACTTGTTCGCGTTGAACATCATTCCTTATGCCGCGCCGCTTCATCCGAAGTGGACCGCCTATTACTACAAAATGTACCGTACACATATTCCGGTACATCTGAATGCCTACCGTTATAACTACTACTGGGAGGCTAATCTTGAAGCTCTTCGTCAGGCACAGCCGGACATCATCGTCAGCACAGACGAGCTGTCCAGCAACGAGCAGGAGCAGCTTAACGGCATCGCCCCTGTCTGCTATGCACCACGCACAGGAGAAGGCTGGCGGCAGCAGCTGCGGCAAATTGCTGAATGCTTGGGCGCCGCCAAAGAAGCTGAGCTGTGGCTGAGCAGCTATGAGCGTAAAGTAGCTTCAGCACGCGAAATTCTGCATCGCGAACTCAAGAACGACACCTTTCTGTTTATCCGAATGGTGAAAAATAATTATTATTTGTACAGCTCTCGCAGCATGGCAGAAGCATTCCATGGAGACTTGCAACTGGCGCCCGCGCACTCGTATGGGCAGGCGGTCGTCGATGAGCCGCTTACACTGGAGCAGCTGGCCGAAATAAATCCAGATCGCATTATGTTACTTATTTTTCAAGAAGCGGATACGTGGGCGCATTGGCGTGAGCTTCAGCATTTCCCGCAATGGCAAAAGCTTAGTGCGGTACGCAACAATCACGTGACGTTGATTTCGTCCGATGTGTGGCTAGAACATTCACCACTTGGCCATGAACGTATCGTAAACGAAGTGCTCGACCTCATATCAGGAAATCGTGCAAATTGATTCTGGATATCCTCCATGGTCGAAAGGGGTACTCTGCTTTATAATTCATTGAGAATGGTTATCAATATCAATGAGTTGTATATAACGCAATCGAGAGGGGTATTTCAAGACCATGGTTAAGCACAGTCTTCGTATTAGTATTATCGTTCTTATTATGCTAGTTGCAGCAGCTTGCGGCTCTAAGCAGGAGCAAGCGGCATCCAATTCAACAGCTGCCAATAATACGACAGCAAGCAGTTCAGCAAGTAGTTCAACTAGTAATGAAGCATCGACAACAACTTCCGATGCTGCAAATACAACGAAAACGGTGAAGTTCCTCGATAGAGAGTATACCGTTCCAGCTAAGACAGACCGTATCGTAATTACGGGGAGTATGGAATCAATGGAAGATGCGCTTATGCTTGGCGTACAGCCTCTAGGCGGTATTACGGTTGGCGGCAAATTCCCTGAGATGTTCGCTCCGATAAGTAACATGGAATCCGTCGGGGAGAAGATGCAGCCGAGCGTAGAAACGATTTTGCAATTGAAGCCAGATGTTATTTTAGGCTCATCCAAATTCCCGAAAGACGTCATGGAGAAGTTGGGAAAAATGGCACCGACGTTCCCTGTTTCTCACATTTCGACGAACTGGGAAGCAAACTTGCGCCTGATGGCCGAGCTGACAGGTAAGCAAGAGCAGGCAGAACAAGTTTTGACAAAGTTAAAAGACGATATTGCAGCTGCAAAAGTGAAGCTTGGCGATAAATTCAAAGATAAGAAAGCTGTCGTTGTTCGTTTCCGCAAAGGTCATATGTTTATTTATCCGGAGACCGTCTACTTGAACCCAACTTTGTATGCGGAACTGGGTTTGACGGTACCAGTAGAAGTAAAGGCTGCGAAAGCGCAAGAGAAGATTTCACTAGAGAAATTTAGCGAAATGAATCCAGACTATATCTTTGTCCAATTTGAAGAGACTGAGAACAAGGATAAGCCTAATGCTTTGGCAGATGTGCAGAACAACCCGATTTGGAAAAGCTTGAATGCGGTTAAGAATGGAAAAGTGTTCGTAAATGCCGTTGATCCGTTGGCACAAGGTGGTACGGCTTGGAGTAAGACTAAATTTTTGGAGGCGGCAGTGGACAAGCTGACTCAGCCATAACGTAAAGGGTGTCACACAGATATGCAGCTAAAACACCATGTACCAATCATCATATTAATGCTATCTCCAATTGCGATGCTGCTCATTGTTCTATTATCGGTGCTATATGGTGCTAGAGATATTGATGCGAGCACCGTGTGGAACGCATTCTTTCACTTTGATGAAGCCAATGTGAATCATCAAATTATTATGCACTCTCGATTGCCGCGAGCAGTAGGTTCATTGCTTATTGGTGCATTTTTAGCCATATCAGGTGCGCTCATGCAGGGGATGACAAGAAACTATCTTGCATCCCCTTCTATTATGGGGATATCGGATGGCTCGGTATTTGCAATCACACTTTGCATGATTTTCGTACCTACTGCTACGTCGATGGATATGATCGTCTTTTCGCTTATCGGTTCCGCGTTAGGTGTAGCGATTATTTTCAGCTTAGCAACGTTGCTGCCAAATGGGATGTCCCCTGTTGGCATGGCAATCATCGGGGTCATAATTGGCACATTTTTAAGCGGCATATCAGCCGCAATTTCTTCCTATTTTCAAATCTCGCAAAGTGTTAGCTTTTGGTATAACGCACGCCTCGATCAAATGGAGCCTAAGCTTATTATGCTTGCTATTCCATTTGCCATCGTAGGTATTATTTTGGCGCTGCTTATTGCGAAATCGGTCACGATTCTTTCATTAGGTGAGGAAATTTCCACAAGCCTTGGACAAAGAACGCTACTCGTCAAATTGGTTGCGACTGCTAGTGTAGTCATTTTGACTGGAATTTCGGTCGCATTGGCTGGAAAAATTGGCTTCGTCGGCCTCATCATTCCTCATATTGCGCGCTTCTTGGTCGGCCTTGATTATCGGTGGGTCGTTCCATGTGCAGGCGTGCTGGGAGCAGTCTTCCTTGCACTATCCGATGTGCTGAGCCGGTTCATGAATTATCCGTTTGAAACGCCGATCGGAGTCGTTACCGCGTTGTTCGGCGTGCCATTTTTCCTCTACCTGATTCATAAGAGAGGAGGGGGCAAGCATGCGTAAGTCCATACACGAGCCCATGCACGAGTCCATGCAGGAGTCTACACATAATTCTATGAAAAAGTCTATTCAGAAGCCCGTGAACGAGTCTGCACATAGGTCTGTTCAGAAGTCGATGCATCAATCGATGCGCAAATCGACAGCTCGATATTGGGCTGCCATGCTTACGTGCGCAGCCCTCGTTCTGGCAGCTACGTATATGAGCTTAACGAATGGCAAATTTGATATGACTGTCATGGACGTCATTAAAACGCTGCTGCGCATCGACCCTGTACCGGAGCATGACTTAGTCATCTTTGAATTTAGGATGCCGCGAATTGTAACGGCGGCTTTAATCGGCTTCGGATTAGGAATCGCAGGAGCTGTAATCCAAGGCATTACAAAAAACGGCTTGGCTGAGCCGGGCATTTTAGGCATAAATGCAGGAGCAGGGGCCGCAATCGTCATCTTTATGTTTCTGTTCCAAGGAACGATGACAGATAACGGTTTGTTAGCAACACTGGCAATGCCATTGTTCGGACTCATCGGCGGACTTGGCGCAGCTGGTTGTATTTATATGTTTGCACGTCGGGACGGAAGTCTCGATCCGCAGCGGCTTATTCTCGTCGGTATCGCGATTAGTTCAGGCTTCGGAGCCATTTCGTTATATCTGTCTTTGAAAATGAAGCCGGACGATTTCGAGATGGCCACGGTGTGGCTGGCCGGAACGATTTGGAATGCCAATTGGGAGTTTATTCTCTCGATGCTGCCATGGCTCATCATTCTAACTCCCATATTGATGTGGCGAGCACCCATATTGGATTTGTTCCAATTGGAAGAAGCTAGTGCGATTAGCCTTGGTGTCGCGACGGAAAAAGAAAAAAGCATCATGCTCCTATGCAGCATCGGCATCGTAAGTGCCTGCGTGTCCGTGTCAGGCAGTGTCGGCTTTGTCGGACTATTAGCTCCGCATATGGCAAGACGAATCATCGGAATTCAGCATAAGCATGTCCTACCGTTGAGCGGGATGATCGGCATGCTGCTAGTCGTCGTATCCGACTTTATCGGCAAAACCGTATTTGCTCCAGTAGAGCTGTCGGTTGGTATTGTCTTGTCCATTGTAGGCGTACCTTATTTCATCTACTTGCTATACCGCGCTAAAAAGAGATAGACGTCAGTCGGTCGTTCAGCCCAGTTGTAAACGTATCTTTTTCATCCTAAAAATGAGGTGGATTTGACTATGGAACTAACTCAATTGTTAAAAGAGCGTCGCACGGTACAATCGTTTCAAGATCGTGAAGTAAGCCCAGAGCTTATTATGGAGCTGTTAGAAACGTCGGTGTGGGTACCTAATTATCATATGACGCAGCCATGGCGTTTCATTGTTGTACATGGGGAAGGGCGCCAAAAAATTGCAGCAGCGATTCGCAGCATGAAGGAAAACGGTGAAAGCGACCCGGCCAAAAAACAAGACGTCGGGCAAAAGTTCTACGATAAGCTGATGTCGGTTCCGATGTACGTCGTCGTTGTCATGAAAGAGGACGTCAATTTAGTTGTTCGGGAAGAGGACTACGCTTCAACAAGCTGTATCATCCATAACTTTAGCCTACTGGCGTGGGAAAAAGGATTAGGGTTAGTGTGGCAGACGTATCCGCTTCTATATGATGCCGGTTTCCGCGAAGCCCTACAGATTCAGCCAGGCGAAAAAGTAGTAGGCAACTTGCACATCGGCTACCCTGCCGCCGTCCCTGCCGCAAAAACGCGCATACCAGCAGCGGAGCTGACAACGGTGTTTGATCAAGCGTAATGATGGAAAATTGAGCATAATCAGGCGCGCTTCAGCACAACCAAGCTTAAACGTAGCTAAACGAAGCTGAACACAGCTAATCACACCTTAATCAAGCTTAACGATGTTTAACCACACTTATGTAGCTTGAGGAAGGACATTGAACGCCTTGTCGAGTCTGGTTAAAGCGCAAGCGGTGTACATGCTTTTCACACAGTTAGTCAGAACGTCCGCTAGCCTCAATGTCCACTAGTCATGGAGTTTCAATCTTGAATATCTTTCAAATAGGAGACACCTTTTTGTTAAGGAGATATATTCCGCATCACCTCTATCATTCTATATGTAGAGATGAATTTGTACATTTTCACAATATATTGACGCAACCGCAGTGTGGTTAGCATTGATCAGCTATACCCTTGTTGTCCACTTTTATATAGACATTATTGTGATTAGTCCGCCAAGGAAGAACGCTTACTCGTTCGACAACACGCTTACAGGGAGGAAAATGAAATGACCCATAACGAAATCAAACAGAACCATGTAACCATTCCGTGGAGTGAACAGCGTGCCATGCGCTCGCGCTTCAATAACCACGAATATCGAATTTTTGTGGCCAAGCCTAATAGAGAAGCACCCCCTGAAGGATATCCGGTCATTTATTTGCTGGATGCCAACTCCGTTTTCGGTACGATGGCGGATGCCATACGTTTACAAGCACGTCGTACAGAGAAGACAGGCGTTGACCCAGCCATTATTGTTGGAATCGGTTATAAGACGGATGAGCCTTTTTCGCCACAACGTTTTTATGATTTTACGAGGCCAGCGCCTATTTCAGAGCTACCGCAAAGACCTGACGGAACACCATGGCCGAAACAGGGTGGAGCAGAAGCCTTCATGTCTTTCATTGAAGCAGAGTTAAAGCCAGCAATCGAGCGGGATTATCAAATCGATCGGAGTAAGCAGACGATCTTTGGTCATTCACTTGGAGGTTTGTTTGTGGTACATACGCTGTTTGCCAAGCCGACTGCATTCCAGACCTATGTTGCAGGTAGTCCATCGCTTCATTGGTATAAGCGCATTTTGCAAGAGGAGGAGCAACAATTTATAGCTCGCTTGGAGCAAGAGCCTAAGCCATTGGATGTTAATGTGCTGATTGCGGTGGGAGAATTAGAGAAGGCACATAAAAGTGGGATGAACGTTAATGCGCACGAGCTTTCAAGGCGGCTGTCTGGTCTTAAGCATCGTGGAGTTAAGGTAGAGTTTGAAGAGTTCAAGAACGAGAATCATGTGTCCGTACTGCCTGTATTAATTAGTCGAGCTGTACGATTTGCTACACGTTCAACAGTCCCTACTATATAGCTTCTACTTGAGCCGATTATGACGATTGTATAACACGTCATGATCGGCTTTCGTCTGTGTTGAAAGGGGCTCCTATGTTAAGATGGGAGTAGACTTCACACAAAAGACTTCAAGGGTAGAGGGGAATGCAACATGCGTTACAACAAACCCAGAATAAGCTTGCAGGCGACGATTATGTTGCTCGTATGCAGTGTAGTTGCGCTGGCGCTACTCGTTACGGGCATTATGATAGAGTGGCAAACCGCGAGAAATACAGAGCTTTTGGTTGAAGAAAAAGCGAAGGCGGTAGCGCGAACGATTGCGACGATACCTATCATGGCGGAGGCGTTAAGCGGTGGGCGCACCGAAGAGGAAATTCAACGCTACGCGGATGATATCCGGGTAAAAACAGGGATGCAATATGTCGTCGTTATGGATATGGAAGGCATCCGCAAGTCTCATCCCGACCCGAAGCAGATCGGCAAGCCATTTGTAGGTGGCGACGAGAAGGTTGCGCTAGCTGGTAGTGAACATGTATCGTTCGGGGAAGGAACACTGGGCAAATCGCTGCGTGCGTTTAAGCCGATTCGCACCGTTTACGGGACGCAGGTTGGGGTCGTAGCGGTCGGGATTTCGCTCGAAAGTGTGGAACATGCGGTTATGAAAAATCGCTGGATCATTTATTTAGGGCTTGTGCTCGGTGGCATAACTGGAATTGGAGGCGCTCTCATTTTAGCGCGAAAAATTAAGCGCGTGCTGTTTGGCTTAGAGCCATCGGCCATTGCTCATTTGCTTGAGGAGCGCAACGCCATGCTGCAGTCCGCGCGGGAGGGCATTGTAGCTGTCGATCATGACTTCCGTATTACGCTTATTAATGAGGAGGCACGGCGCTTGTTTGCGAAGGCTGGTGTAAAGCAGTACGATGTAGGTCATTATGTGGACGACGTCGTATCGGGCTTGCTGCGTCGCACCCTGCGGACAGGTGAGTCCGTGCTGGATGCGGAGTTTGAGCTGCAAGGTCTTACCGTCTTAGCGAACAGCGTACCCATCTGTGTGCAAGGCACAACGGTCGGAATCATCGCGACGTTTCGCGACAAGACAGAGTTAAGTCAGCTTGCAGAGCGGCTGACGGGCGTACGTTTGTATGCCGATGCGCTGCGAGCACAGGCGCACGAGTTTATGAACAAGCTGCACGTTATATTGGGCTTGGTTCATATCGGAGCTTATGACCGTCTGGAGGGCTATGTGAGCGAAGTAGCGAGCCGTCATCAGACGGAGGTCGGGCTTATTATGCGGCAGGTGAATGATCCTGTACTGGCTGGATTTTTGCTAGGCAAAATGAGTAAAGCTCGCGAAAGCGGACTAACGCTTGTCTTGTCTGAGACGAGCTATTTGCCGGAACCGAATGAGCCGTCTTTGACGCATGAGTTTATTACGATTATGGGCAATTTAACCGATAATGCGATTGAGGCGTTAATCGGCATCGAGCATGGTCAAATCATTGTCGATGTTCAATATATGTCCGGTTCGTTGCACTTGCAAATGAAAGATAACGGTCCTGGCATTCCTGATCATGTGCGCCAACACATGTTTGAAAAAGGCTTCTCCACCAAAGGGGAAGACCGCGGATACGGACTTTTCCTTTTGCAAAGAAGCGTCAATCAATTAGGTGGGCAAGTTAAGGTAGACTCGCTGCACGGCGCTGGGTCTACATTTACCGTTTCGATCCCATATCCGATCAAAGGAGAGTTATAAGGCAGCTATGATAAAAGTCCTCATCGTAGAAGATGACCCGATGGTAGCAGAGTTTAATAAGCATTATTTGCGACAAATTGAAGGGTTTGAGCTAGTCGCATCAGCATCTACCGCAGATGCAGCGCTTCAATTGCTGGAGAAGAGCGCTGTGGATCTCATTTTGCTAGACATCTATATGCCAGGAATTAATGGCCTACAGTTACTAGACAATATTCGCAAAATGGGCCGTGGCGTGGATGTGATTATTATTACGGCTGCCAGTGATATTGCCAGCGTCAAAACAGCACTGCGTCTAGGCGCGGTTGACTATTTAATTAAGCCTTTTGAATTTAGTCGTTTTCAAGCAGCGTTGTCAACGTATCGGGAAGAGGTTAGGGTCATGGAGTCCCGTGAAGAACTAAGCCAAGCCGATCTGGATAAACTGCTTTTTCACCATAACGAACATGTAATACCGGGATCTATTGGGCTCCCTAAAGGATTAACGCGGAATACGCTTCAACTCGTCTGGGAGCAGATCGAGTCAATGCGTGGCGCTGAATTTTCAACAGAAGAGCTGGCTGGATTAGTTGGCATTTCTCGTGTTTCGATGCGAAAATATTTGCAGTTTTTAAGTGAGATCGGCGTGTTGGAGGTTGAAGTGTTGTATGGAGCGGTCGGTCGGCCTTCGTACAAGCATCATGTCGTGCCAGGGATGAGAGATGTGCTGCAATCTTATTTGCAAGGTTAACGACAACTCAAATCTTGCTGTCTAACTACCTTATCACTTACTTTAATTACAAAACAAATGCTTAACTTTCAAAAACTATTAAAGCGTTTTCATAACGATTATGATGAATTCGTACTCACACATTGGAGGTGTTGGCCTATGGAACACGCCCAACAATATAAGGCGAATTCATCTGCGCAGAACGAACAAGCGAAGCCTAACTTTTTCACAAGACTTGGTCAAGTGAAAGTCGGCGTCATTCCGTTGCCGCTTTACTTAACGCTTGCTGCAATCGTATTTTTAGCTGCTTACTTTAGTAAGCTTCCGTCTGATATGATCGGCGGTTTTGCCGTGATCATGGTTTTGGGCATTTTGCTCGGGGACATCGGTTTAAGAGTGCCCATTTTAAAAGAAATTGGCGGTCCAGCTATTTTGGCTATTTTCGTGCCTTCGATTCTAGTGTTTCTAAATGTGTTTAATCCGCCTATAATGGAAGCGGTTACGCAGTTGATGAAAGAGTCGAACTTCTTGTACTTCTACATCTCCTGCCTCGTGGCAGGTAGTATCTTAGGGATGAACCGTACCGTCTTAGTAAAAGGCTTTGTCCGCATGTTCGTACCGCTCGTCGTGGGTACACTCGCATCGGTCGGTGCAGGCTTGCTCGTGGGCATGTTGTTCGGCTACACGCCTTACCACACGTTCTTCTTTATAATCGTACCGATTATCGGTGGTGGTATTGGTGAAGGGATTTTACCGCTGTCCATTGCATATTCCGCGATTTTGGGAGAACCAGCAAGTACGTATGTGTCTCAAATGATTCCGGCGGCTATTATCGGCAACATGGTTGCGATTATTTGCGCGGGCTTGCTCAAGCGCCTAGGCGAAAAGAAGCCTCACTTGACGGGTAACGGCATGTTGATCAAGTCTGGTGCAGATAACGAAATTCTTAGTGCGCAAGAAGAAGAGAAGAAGATTGATTTTGCTTTGATGGGCTCTGGCCTCTTGCTTGCCTGCTGCTTCTTTATTTTGGGCGGCCTGTTGTCCAAGTTCGTTGGTATTCCAGGTGCAATCATTATGATTATTGCCGCTACCGTTGTTAAATACGCACAAGTGCTGCCAAGAAATATGGAGCATGGCGCGTTTCATATGTACAAGTTTATTTCGACTTCGTTGACATGGCCGCTTATGGTCGGTTTGGGTATGTTGTACGTGCCACTGACGGATGTCGTAAAAGTGATCAGCCCAGGTTACATTTTAGTCTGTGCTTCGGTCGTGTTGGCGATGGTTGGTTCTGGCTACTTTATTGCACGTTATATGAACATGCATCCCGTAGAATCCGCAATCGTAACAGGCTGTCACAGTGGTCTTGGCGGTACTGGCGACGTAGCGATCTTGTCGGCGTCCAATCGTATGGGGATGATGCCGTTTGCGCAAATTTCCACTCGTTTGGGGGGAGCGGCAACGGTCATTGCGGCTACGCTGCTGATGAAGTTTTTTAGTTAAAGTGACGATATAAATAAGGTTCGGTGAACAAAGCGAGCAGATCAACAGACTTGTTCCCTTTGTTCATTGGGCTATAGAGAGAAGATATGAAAATGGATAGATGAGGATTTGCTGATATGGGCATTGAAAATGGGGAGGAAAACATCATGAAAGAAATGAGCAGCACTCATAAACAGCTTACCATCACGATCCGTGTAAAGTATGAAAAAGAGCGTGTCGGCTTTGGCACGTTGGCTACGCAAATCGGCTACGACGGCGGGGATATGGTCGGTATCGACGTTATCTCATCAACGAAGACGCACCATGTGCGCGATATTACGGTTAACGTAAGTGATCCAGAGCACGGAAGCATGCTAGGCAAGAAGCTAGCGGAGCTGGATGGTGTTGACGTTATGCACGTCTCCGATCAGACGTTCCAATTGCACGTCGGCGGCAAAATTGAGTGCGTGCCGAAAAATCCGATCAAGAACCGCGATACGCTATCTAAAGTATACACACCGGGCGTTGCGCGTGTATGTACGGCGATCGCCGACGATCCGGACAAGGCGTACTCGCTCACGATTAAGCGCAACACGGTAGCCGTTGTATCGGACGGCACAGCGGTACTCGGCTTGGGCGACATCGGCCCAGCCGCTGCAATGCCAGTAATGGAAGGCAAGGCGATGCTGTTCAAGCAGCTCGCAGGCGTGGACGCATTTCCGATTTGCTTGAATACGAAGGACCCAGAAGAAATTATTCGTATCGTTAAAGCCATGGAGCCGACGTTCGGCGGCATTAACTTAGAGGATATTTCTTCGCCGCGTTGCTTCGAGATCGAGGAGCGCTTAAAGCGTGAACTCGATATTCCGGTATTTCACGATGATCAGCACGGCACAGCCGTTGTCATTATGGCAGGGTTGTTGAATGCGCTTAGAATTTGCGGCAAACGAGTTGAGGACATTAAAGTTATCGTTAACGGCATCGGCGCAGCAGGTATCGCTTGCTCAAAAATGCTGCTCCAAGCCGGCGTGCGCAATCTGATTGGCGTTGACCGCCACGGTGCAATTTGCCGCGACGTTCAATACGATAATCCGCAATGGACTGCTTTCGCGCAAATCACAAACCCGCACAATGTAAGCGGTTCTTTGTCCGAAGTTATTGCTGACGCTGACGTATTTATCGGGGTGTCCGCACCAGGTGTACTTAAGGTGGAGGACGTGAAGAAGATGGCGCAAGAGCCGATCGTCTTTGCCATGGCGAATCCGGTGCCGGAAATCGATCCGGACCTTGCAGCACCGTATGTAAAAGTAATGGCAACGGGCCGTTCCGATTACCCGAACCAAATTAACAACGTGCTCTGCTTCCCTGGCATTTTCCGCGGCGCGTTAGATTGCCGCGCGACGGAAATCAACGAAGAGATGAAGCTGGCAGCCGCGCAAGCGATCGCGTCGGTCGTAACGGACGAGCAGTTGAGCGAGACGTACATTATTCCTAACGTCTTCAACGCCAAAGTCGTTGAGAAGGTTCGCGAAGGTGTAATCAGAGCGGCACATCAGACAGGCGTTGCACGCAAGCTACCGCTCGATATGCAAACGTCGAGTTCTGATGCTATCAGCACAGATGAGCTGTTTGAGGAAGATATAGAGCTGGCGTGGCGCTAAACCTACGGATGTATCTCCGTATATAGTTCATATTGAGGTAACGCTCTAAGTGGCTGCTTCGAAAGTCTTAATGACTTTTGAGGCAGTCTTTTTTGTGTATAGAAGTAAGCTTTCTGAAAATGTTTACCCACACCGTATATAAATAACCATATTTAGGATTATATGTTTAGACATGGGAACTAATTTCGATTAGATTAATGACATAAACAAATTGAAAAGGGGATCCATCAAATGAAATTGAAATTTTTTAGCGGACTATTTTTAACTGTAATGCTCATTTCACTTGTCATTGCACCTACAACTTATGCACTTACAATAGGTGAGAGATTAACAGCTCCAGAAAGCGGTTGGAAAAGATACGATGATAGAGCGGATGGTATCAAATATTTAGGTTCAGGCTGGACAAACGGCATAAAAGACAACCGATTTTATGATAAAACGAATATTTACTCTCACCAAAAAGATGCAAGTATTCAATTTGACTTCACAGGTACAGACATTCGAATCATTGCAACACGTTACTTAAATCACAGTAAAAATATTGGGATTACAATTGACGGAGTTACAGAATCGTATAGCGCATACAAAAATGTTAGCATGTCAGAAGGACAAATTCTTGTTTATGAAAAACGTGGATTGCCTAATACTAAACATACCGTAACTATTCAAGCTGTGGATAGTGGAGTCATTTCACTCGATGCAATTGATATGAACGAAACCGGTGAGCTGATCGATTACAAAGCTGAAGATTTAACAGCACAAGCAGGAGATAAAGCGGTTAAATTAAATTGGACACCCGTAGCAGATGCTGCGCAATATGTCATCAAATACGGTACTGCAAAAGGAAATTATACGGAATCAACAACGGTAACAAGCAGCGTTTATGGTAACTATACCGTTACAGGCCTGAACAACGGAACGACCTACTATTTTGCAGTTAGCGCTATCGTAAATGGTCTTGAGTACAGCAACTCCAATGAGGCTGTTGCTACACCGAAAGAAATGCCAAAAGAGCCCGAGAAGCCTGAGCCAACAGGCAACAGAGCATTAGTAGAAATTACGTTAATTAATGGTACAGTTAAAGAATACGATTTGTCGATGAAAGAAGTAGAAGCCTTCTTAAAATGGTTTGATACAAAGGATGCGGGACAAGGCCCTTCTAAATTTGCTATCAATAAAGGTACTAACAATAAAGGCCCGTTTAGTAGCAGAGTAGACTATGTGATTTTCGATCGTATTTTAACGTTTGAAATTAACGAATATGTCGCACAGCCTGATGATAAACCCTTGACTTAAACCGTTACAGTCACGATACCTTAAATAGCAACCTCCTCAACTGCCCTACATATGATATAGGCGGACGAGGAGGTTTATTTATGCTGTTCAGACGCAGCACAAACCGGAGGGGATTTTTTATTATAGTCCCTTTGCTTGGAAAACAAAGCCATGATATTATTAGACCGCATAGTCGGTTTAATAAATAAGAAGGAGGGACCGATTCAAGTTGGCACGTCATCGAAAACGACAAGATATCAAACGAGATATTGTGTTGAAAGCAAAGGAGCTCTTTTCGCAAAAAGGATATAATGCAACCTCTATGGAGGACATTTGCACGATTACACAGCGTAGTAAGGGTAGTATTTACTACCATTTTAAGAGTAAGGAAGAGCTATTTCTATTTTTATGTCAAATAAATATAGAGGAGTGGGTAAAGAAATGGAGGGAGATGGAGCACAAGTACACAAACACAATGGAGCGGCTTTACGCTGTTGCTGAACATTTTATAGATAACTTTGAAACGACACTTATGTATGCAACGCAAGAATTTGTTACTAGCCAAATTGTGAGTCTAACAACGGTAGAGAAAATGGTGGAAATTTCACGTATTCCGAATAAGGTGTACGAGGAAATTGTACAGAAAGGCATTGATGAGGGCGAACTCAAGCAGGACAATGTACAAGATTTGATGTACATCGTTTATGCGATGCTAAGTGGGCTGGGTACGCTATATTACGATTATGAGATGGACATGAAAGAACTGAAGCGGATGTACAAAAAAGGGATCGACGTTCTTTGGCATGGGATTAGTGTAAATCACACGACTGCCTGATTTTATTTAGTTGTCAGGTAGTTATGTATTAAATTAGACCGAATGGTCGGTTTAGGGAGGATTAACTTGCAACTATTTAAAAATAAAGTATTTGTGTTAGTGTCAGCGTCCGATTTGCTGCAAAATATTGCGATCTGGATTCGGAATATGGCTCTTCTCTATTTTATTATGGAGAAAACGTCTGGTAGCACTGAAGCTATTGCGCTTATTACGGTGCTGGAGTATGCGCCTATTTTTATATTTTCCATTATTGGTGGAGCATTAGCTGACAGATGGAATCCGAAGCGAACGATGATTACGGGAGATGTGCTAAGTGCCCTTTCTATTTTGATCATTATAGCTGTGCTGCAGTCAGGGTATTGGGAAGTGCTTTATATTGCTACATTTGTTTCTGCTGTAGTCAGTCAATTTTCCCAGCCTGCGTCGTCCAAGCTGTTTAAATTGTACGTTCCAGAGAAAGACATATCGCTCGCGATCGGGATATCACAAAGTCTTCATTCCTTGTTTATTATGATCGGACCATTAGTAGGTACATTTATCTATTACAATCTAGGCATGACAGCCTCACTTTATTGTCTTGTTGGTTTATTTGCGTTGTCCTTTCTGTGCTTGTCTTTCCTTCCGGCTATCAAGATTGAGCAGAGTGAACGGATTTCCTTACTTCACGATATTAAGGAAGGCTGGGCATACGTATATCAATCCTCAGCGTTAATCAAGATGTCCATTTTATTTTGTCTTTTTGGGCTTGGCGCCGGACTGATGCAGCCACTTGAAATTTTTCTCATTACGGAACGTCTTGGTTTAGATCAAAAAATGATGCAGTACATAGCCGCTCTTACTGGATTAGGCATGCTGATAGGTGGAGGCATTGCAACCGTTTCTTTGCCGAAATTAAACATGAAACAAGTTCTGATCTGGGGGCTACTCATGTACAGCGTCTCCAATATCATTTCTGCCCTTTCTACAGAACTATGGCTAACAGCTGCGACGGCCTTTGCAGATGCCGTCTGTATGGCTTTTGTTAATATCGTCATCGGAACACAGATGATTAATTTGGTGTCTGCCCAAATGATTGGTCGGGTGACTGGGACGATTACCCCTTTATTTATGGGTTCCGTGCTTCTTGGCTCTTCTTTATCAGCGTTCCTAAAAATATCGACCTCGTTAGTCACGGTATACGTCATTGCCGCATGTGTGGTGGCATTGGCTACCATTCCAGCGTACTTGCTGAAGCTAACCAACACGGTTGAGGCTGACCCGCAACCATCATTGGGGAGCTAAAATACTGCCGCGGGAGAGAGGCGAGTAGTACCCAATTAGGTTGAGCTGGACAGGTTAGCTAGGCTGGTCGCATTCATGAAAAATAGCAGCATGCTTCTGTCCCGCAGGTAGAAGCATGCTGCTTGATGTTAAGTCATAACGTGAGGCTGAACATTTCGATCGTGGTTGGCAAGCACGGCGAAACAGTCATCCCGTTGGGCAAAATCACGAACCCAGTTCAACGAGAGTGCAGCTTCCTCCTTATTGGCCATCGTGCCTGGCAAGATGCGCTCCTGCCACGATTGTTCCGCGTAGCCGACATCTGCCGCAAGCAGTACCCACCCTTGGTTCGTCTGTACGAGCACCGAGCACAGTCCTTTAGTGTGGCCCGGTGTATAAACGAAGTATAAAGTTCCGTCGTCAAACACGTCGAGACCTAACTTGTAAGGCCCGAAAGGAATCGCCTTTAACGAGAACGTATTGATCCGAACACCGTCCCACATGCTGCGAATGTAACCTACAGCTTTCTGGGCCTCGTTCCATTCAATATCGCTCGTTACTATGTTCTTCGCGTTAGCAACATGCTGAATACCGCTGACATGGTCCGCGTGCAAGTGAGATAGCATCACGATATCAATGTCACGTGCGGTATAGCCGTGAGCATGCAACTGCTCACGCACGGATGTTCCTTCGGGAAGCACTCCGTGATACATACTCATGGTTAATCTACCTAGATGCTGTTGTTGCTTCGTTCTAATGTCCTCGCTCCAGCCTGTATCGACGAGCACATTGCCCTTCGGATGTTCGATAAAATAGACAGAAACAGGGAAATGGTGTTTCTTTGATTTTGGTCGCAGCCATCCGGTAAATGGAGCAGGATGCCACGTTTTTTCATGAAAAGCCATCGCTTCGTCCATATAGACACTACCTGTATGCCATACATGAATTTTTGCAGCAGTCATCACATAACCCCCACATGTCTGAATATCATTTGTAGTTGCAATTGTTAATGCTTCTAATGTGAGTCGAATAGGCTGTCGATTCCGAGAATGATCGTGCATGCATCTGATCCATCGGAATCGAAAGGGGTCTTTTGTTTATGACATATGTATCTGTAGGGATGAGCGGTTCGAAAAAAGGTAAGCCTGGCGCGTAGTAGAAGGAGCCGTACGGTTTCAGTGCGTGCAATATTTCCATCACCTTACCCGCATACTGATAAGGATCACCGTCTTTACGCAAATGATGATGTGTAAAATGGTTCGAAAACGCCATATGCGAAATAAGGGTGCCCCACCGCTTAGGATGAAACCGAAAATCAAGCCAGTCGGCTCGCTGCAACCATCGTGCATGGCCAGCAAATTTATCAATTCCAAAAGCCTCGCAACCATGGCGCCGCAAGTACCGTACAAGCCTGCCGTTGTAGCCGCAGCCAATATCCAATACAGGTTCTTGGAGTTGATTAACGTCTATTCCAAGTAAGTGAAGTTGTAGTTCTGGACGGTATTCAAAGCATGGAATTTTGTTTAGTTGAGATAAGCCTCGTATTTTTTCAAAGAGAGACGAATGCTGCATCTGATCAAGAAATGACCGTAAATGTGAGAAATGGTGCTGAATAGCCGTTGTGAATGAATCGTACAAGCGCTGCATGCTGTCTGCGCGCAAAAGGTCGACGATAACGTCTAGATACGAAACGTAGATATGGAGAAGCCGCTGTTGTTCTGGTTTGGTCAAAATAGCAAACTGGTTCACTTCGGTCAGTTTACGTTCCATACAAGTAGACATGTATGCCGCAAGCTTCTGCCTCGTAGGGTTACGAGCAGCGAATAATTGCTGTAGCTGCGACCGATGCTCGAACGTGAAGTGCAACATTTGAGGTGAGAGACGGATCGCTCTAGGGTGGTAAGTAAACAAATTGGTCTCGCTATTGGTTTGCATCTGCAAATCAATGAAAGAAGTAACCTGATTGTGTAACGGATCGGTAAGTTCCATATAAACCTCCCTTTTTCCACACGATTTAATTGTACAGGCTAATAGTTGAATTATACGCCATTTTAAATATGAATAAAATGGATGTTAGCGCGAAGTGAACAGAGGCGCAAGTTGTTCATTGAAAATTCCAACATTTTCATGTTAAAGTCGTTATAATGTTAACTTTTCGACTCTTAAGGGGTGTGAAGTGTTGAGAAACATATTAGTAGCTGATGACGATGATAATATCCGAGAGTTAATAGGATTGTTTTTACGAGCAGAAGGGTTTCATGTAACGGAGGCATGTGACGGACAAGAAGCTTTAGAGTTAATGGAAACGTTGAAGGCCGACCTCGTCATATTAGATATTATGATGCCTGTAATGGACGGATGGGAACTATGCCGCGAATTGAGACAGCAGTTTCCAGATCTACCGCTACTAATGGTAACAGCCAAAGCGGAGCCTAGTCAGAAGATTAAAGGCTTTCAGCTTGGGACGGACGATTATATTATAAAGCCTTTTGATCCGATGGAGCTTGTTATGCGGGTGAAGGCGTTGTTACGACGATATCGTATTTATTACTCACAGGTACTACAAATAGGCGAGTACCAGTTGGACCGCAACGGCTATAAAATTATTAAAGACGACGAAGTCATGACTTTGCCGTTGAAGGAGTTTGAACTGCTGTTCAAGCTTGCCAGCTGTCAGGGGCAAATCCTAACACGGGAGCAGCTTATTCAAGATATTTGGGGTGCAGACTATGCGGGCGATGACCGCACGGTAGACGTACACATCAAGCGGTTACGAGAGCGCTTTTCGATTAATCAAGACCAGTTTCGCATCGTAACGGCGCGTAGTCTTGGTTATCGACTTGAGGTGTACGTATGATTAGAACCCTTTACGTAAGGGTGGCCCTTACCTTTATGCTAGCCGCCATTGTCGGGATGATTGTTGCTTTCGCGCTATCCAATTTTATTTTTCAGCGCGGCATGAATGAAATGGTCCAACGTGAGATGACGAAATTAGCAACCGACTATATTCGCTTCTTAGAGAACATGTCACGAGAAAAGTTTGAGGTGCTAACGAAAGGGAATTCTAAATTTGGATGGTATGACATTCACATTTACAATGAAGCAGGAGAGCGAATTTCACAGAGAGATAACCAAACCGATAATCAAAAAAATGTAAGGTTTCACGCGGAACCCGCTCAAGTGCGTCTTGTATTGGCAGGACAACAATTTCGTAGTGAACACAATTATGCGGGCTATCCGGTTATTGGAATGCCATTTAAATTTGGGGGTAAAAAGCACGCTTTTTTCATCGAAATGTTGCTTATCGAAGACCCTATTCAGACCCGGTTTATTATTACCATATTGTTAGTGTCTTTAGCTGCGGGTAGCTTATGTATTCTCATTGCCGCCCGATTTATCGTGCTGCCTCTTAACAAAATGACCGAAGCGACGAAGCGCATGGCTCGCGGTGATTTTGAAACCGAACTGCAAACCAAACGCCAAGACGAAATCGGTATTTTGGCTAATAGCTTTAATGAGATGGCACGGGAGCTTAGGCAATTAGAACAGATGAGGCAAGATTTCGTATCGAACGTATCGCATGAGATTCAATCTCCATTGACGTCCATATACGGCTTTGCAAAGGCTTTAAAGAGCGGCGTTATTCCCGAGTCGGAGCAGGGGCGCTATCTGCAAATCATTATGACGGAAAGTGAACGCATGTCTCGGTTGAGTGACAATTTACTTCAACTTGCTTCCTTAGAATCGGATCACCATCCGTTTGATCCAAGACCAGTCAATCTGGACACACAACTGCGCAAAATACTTGTGGCCTTAGAACCCCAATGGACGAGCAAGCAAATCAATGTCGATTTAGAATTAGAACCTGTGACGATTAACGCCGATGAAGATCAGATGAATCTCGTATGGACGAACATTATTAGCAACAGTATAAAGTTTACGCCAGAAGCTGGAGTGCTGCGCATCAAAGTAAGCAAGTCACTGAAGCATGCTGTGATCGTCAGCATATCTGATACGGGTATCGGTATTCCTCCGGAGGATTTAAAGCGAGTATTTGACCGTTTTTATAAGGCGGATCGATCACGTCGTCGTCACATTAGCGGTAGCGGATTAGGGTTAGCTATTGTAAAAAAAATTGTTTCCCTACATAAAGGCATTATTTATGTTGAAAGTGAACTTGGCAAAGGCACGACGGTGACCGTACGCTTGCCGCTACCGCCCTGGAAGAGCAATGTCATTATCGGGAAGATTGCGGCTAGAAAAAATAAGACGGCACCCATGGATGTGAACAAATAAAAAGAGAGGCTGATGCGCGAAGTAACTATTCGATGCAACAGCCTTTTCGTGTGAATGCTATAACTGAATACCGAACCAGTGCTGAAGTTGCTTATTAAATTGTTCATCGCTTGAAATGTCTGTTTTCGTAGCTGTATGATCTATCGTTACGGTTAGACTATCTTTCGTCAATGTCGTATGGCCTTTATGTGTCAGCTTCATAACGATGGGACCCTTATTAAAGATAGAGTACTCACTATGCACAACATCGTGCTGCACCCGATTCGCTTCCTCGATACCGACGGCATTTATCCGAAAAGCATAGGCAGGTACCCAATCCACGTCATTAACTCGTTTCATTTCCAACAGATGCGTCCCAGGAGGAGCGGCTTCCCCTGAGTCCGGCTGTGCTGCGCATTCACGAATGCGATACGCTCCTGTCTTCGAGTACACCGTTGCCCCTGTAAATGGCACAGGCTGCAAAGGTAGAAATGACCCCAGACCTACGTCAACGAGCCACAGCGCCCCTTTTTCTTTTAGAACGGTCATTATATGTGTATTCCGCAGAGATGGCCATTGCGAGGTCTCTTTGTTATAGACGGTACCACACGCAAGCGATACGTCAAATCCACAGTCTAATAAAAAGTAATACATCAACGTATTTAGCTCGTAGCACAACCCGCCCCGATGTCGAGTAGCTATTTTGTGGATTACATTTTCACGATTAATCGGTTGAAAATCATTATGCACAATACTTAAATTTTCAAAAGGAATAACGTCTGCCATTCGCTGCATAAGGCCCGCGATATGCTCAAAAGTCCATGTTTCATTCGCAGGCAATTGAAGTTTGTGAAGAAGTTGTTGCTGAAATGAGGTCATACGAAATCCTCCTTTTGTTGAGGCACCATTCTGTTTCATTGCTATTTAACTGTTATTAATGTTATTCTGATTTTACAAACAATTAAGTTTAAAAAGTTTCTTTTTGCACATTTAACCATAAACATTTTAAAAATGCAAGCGATGCGAATGTGGTAAACTATTAAAATAGACTTATCGTTGAGAAGGTGAATACGTTGAGCAGTCATAGCGGTGGAACACGAGAAGAAATCCTGCTTATGCTAAAAAAACAAAAAAAACTGACCGTAACCGAGATGGCTTTACAGCTAGGAATTACAGAAATGGGTGTACGTCGTCATCTGCAAACATTGGAGCGCGATCAGCTGCTAGATTTTACGGATGTTCGGCAGGCGATGGGTAGACCTGTGCGTGTATATGTATTATCGGCAAAAGGGGAAGAGCAGTTCCCACGAAATTACTCCAATATGACGGTCGAGTTTTTGGACGACATTCAAGATATGTATGGTGAAGATGCTGTGGACAACTTGTTCAATAAACGGGAACAGCGCTTGTATAACAGCTACTCTAATAAGATGGAACAGAAGAGCCTCAAGGAACGTGTGCAGGAACTGGCCAATATCCAAAATAAGAACGGCTATATGGTAGAGTGGACGGAGCGCGAGGATGGTGCCTTTGAATTTGTGGAATACAATTGCCCGATTTCAGCGGTAGCTAATAAGTATCAGACAGCATGCTCATGCGAACTGTCCCTGTTCAAGAAAGTGCTAAGCACGGAACGGGTTGAGCAGGTGGGGTGCATGGCAAAAGGGAAAGAATGCTGTAAATATATTATACAGGACTGAAATTCCATATGAATTCAAAAAACTTGTGCCTCCTTTTCAGAAGGGGACAAGTTTTTTTGAATTTGAGAGCATTGTGATTAAAAATTGTCGACAGAAGTTGACATTGCCTAGATTGAAAGGTATTTTAAAACTAGTAAAATGCAGGCCATTTATTTTGAAAGCTAACTACCTAATACATATTTACAACCTCTAAGTCAGTCTTCTTTCTTTACCAAGTGACATATTTGACTACAGTTCATATTTTGACCTCATTAGATTAGAACTACACAGATGAACGTACATCTCTCTCATCAAGTATGCACGAAGACAAATCTATCTATCGTTATTCAGTATCCGCTCGCTTACCTACTATCAGCTAGATTCGACATCAATTACAGTTCATATTCCGTTCATATTCGTTTGTTAGTTTAGAAAATGTGACGGTGCAATGGAAATGAAGTTGAAGGAGGAGACTATGAACGCGCTCATACGGTTCTCAATGAAAAATGTGGCCGCGCTTGTTATCATGATGGCGATTTTGTTCGGTGGCGGTCTTATCGTTGCTTCAAGCTTAAAGATTGATTTGATGCCGAACATTGCGTTTCCTGTCGTTATTGTGGAAACAAAGTATAATGCGTCTGCGCAAGATATAATCGAAAAAGTGACCAAACCACTTGAGAAAAAAATCTCGGGCGTTGACAAGATCAGGTCAATTGAATCTCAAACAGGCGAAGGTGTCTCTCTTATTTTCGTGACGTTACAAGATGGAGAAGATGCTGTCCGCAAGAAGACGGATTTGGAGGCCTTACTACAGGAGGTTACACTCCCAGAAGACATAAAGCCTAAGCTCTCCACATTTGGCTTTTCTTCAATGCCATCCTATTACTTAGCTCTACATGCGGATAAAGGTATTTCCCAAGAACAACTGGAAGATCATTTTCAAAAGACGATTAAACCGGCATTCGATAGCCTCCCAGGTATTGACAAGATGGATGTTATCGGAAAGCGAGAAACAAGAATTGAAATTAATTTGCAAGGTGAAGCCTTAAGAAATTATGGATTGAATCCACAAGACGTTTCTAGTGAAATTCAAAAAGTGCTTTTAAATGGACCAGCAGGAATGGTTAATCTCGATGGCAACAAATTAATTGCCCGGGTGGAAGGCAACATCACAAATATTTATGATCTTGACCGTATCGAGCTGTTAGCTAAGACTGGACAATCGGTTCGTCTTGATGAGATTGGCAAGGTTGAAACGATAAGCACATCCGACTTTGTTGGCCGAATCGATGAAAAGCCAGCGATCGGTATTGTATTGTACAAAACGGCGAGTACAAATATGGTGCAATTTACGGACAGCACTGATGCTCTTATCGAAAAATGGAAAACGACGCTTCCTGGCGTACATTTTCAGAAAGTGTTCAATTCCTCCGTTGAGATCAAGTCATCCATTAGTGGACTGATACGTGAAGGGTTAATCGGGGCGTTGCTTGCATCCCTCATGATTCTCCTGTTTCTGAAAAATATGCGGATGACGATCATCGTACTCGTATCGATTCCGTTATCCATCGTTATTGCCCTACTGATCATGAAATGGTTGGACATTTCACTCAACATTATGACATTGGGTGGTCTGTTTATTGCAGTGGGAAGGGTGGTTGACGACAGTATCGTCGTTATCGAGAATATATATACCCGGCTCGAGCGAGCACAGCAAAGAAATGAATCTGTTATCTTGCTTGCTACGAAAGAGGTCGCCAACGCAATAACGTCATCCACGTTGACGACTGTAGGTGTATTTATGCCTATCGGTATGGTTAGTGGTCAGACCGGTCAGCTATTTAGGCCATTTGCACTTACCATGAGCAGCGCATTGATGGCTTCCTTACTCGTTGCGCTTACGGTAATTCCGATGCTTGCAAAAGTGATGGTATTAGGACAAAAGAAAATTCACGTACATGACGAGAGCAAGCCGACTCCGCTGAAGACGTTTTATCGTCGTTGCTTAGAGTGGTCGTTGAATCACCGCATCAAAACAATGCTCCTCTCGTTGCTCGTCTTTATTGGGACGATGGTTCCATTAACACCACAGTTGGCATTTACGTTTATGCCGCAAAATGAACCATCGCGGGCTTTCTATTTTACAATCAAGTTGCCCCCAGGTGGATCGCTAAAATCAATGGATTTAGCGACTAAAGAGCTCGAAGCTGTACTTCGTGCAGGTAAAGACAGTGAGGGTAAGTCTCTCTTTACCTTTATAGAAACACTTGTCGGGTACAATGGCTCTAAGTATGCACAAATAAATAATGCGCATATGTATACCGAGGTAACTAAGGCTGCTAATGTAGACCAAGTGAAGAAAGAGTATAAAGAAAGACTTCTAAAGATGCTGCCTACAGGTTCGGAAGTTGAAACACAATCCTACTCGCTGACTGAGGGTTCAGGAGGAAGTGACTTCCAATACAACATTAGAGGTACAGAGACAGATCAAATTATACAAGCTGTGAACATGATTAAGACAGAAATGAAAAAAATGCCAGAATTGTTCGAAGTTAAAGATTCGATGAGTACGCTAAAATCAGAGATCGTCGTTGCAGTCGATCAACAGAAAGCAAGCCAATACGGATTTACAGCAGGCTTTGTACAAGAATCGTTAGCAACTTGGTTGTATGAAGCTCCGTTGGGTGATCAACGTTTCGCTCAAGGCACGTGGCCAACAGTTGTGAAAATGAGTGAAGCGGATGTCAGCAGCTTGGACGCTGTTAGACAAATCAAGTTGAAATCGCCTGCAAACGAAACCGTACTCGTTGGCGATATCGCTGAAGTGAAGCGCGTAGAGTCACAGTCAATGATCTCCCGCAAGAAGCAGGAGCAGACAGTAACCATTTCGGCTAAAATTATTGGCCAAGATAAAGGGCGTTTAAGTGGTGAAATTTCTGCGAAGCTAGGACAAATCAAAATGCCTTACGGAGTTACGGTGGATGTCGGTGGTGTATCAGAACAAATCGATGAAAGCTTTGGGCAATTATTCTTAGCTATGGCTGGAGCCATATTTATCGTGTATCTCATTATGGTGCTAGCTTTCGGAAATGCGAGTGCTCCGTTTGCTATCCTATTCTCACTACCGTTTGCAGCAATTGGTGGTGTTATAGCCCTATTTATAACAAATGAATCCATCAATATTACTTCCCTGATTGGATTTATGATGCTTATCGGAATCGTAGTTACGAATGCAATCGTTTATATTGACAAAGCGCAACAGCTGCGGGAAGAAGGAATGGATGTTCGCGGTGCCCTTATCGAGGCAGGTTTAGTCCGGATGCGTCCAATCATCATGACAGCTGGGGCAACGATTATGGCGTTGCTACCACTCGGGCTTGGTTTCGGTACCGGTACGTTGATTTCGAAAGGTTTGGCTGTTGTTGTAATTGGTGGCTTGACCGTATCGACGG
Source organism: Paenibacillus sp. 481 (assembly GCF_021223605.1). Classification (NCBI taxonomy): domain Bacteria; kingdom Bacillati; phylum Bacillota; class Bacilli; order Caryophanales; family Paenibacillaceae; genus Paenibacillus; species Paenibacillus sp. 481. The sequence continues at coordinate 1,647,388 of NZ_CP075175.1, read as the reverse complement.
TGTTGACGTTAATTGTTGTGCCAGTCGTGTATGATTTACTCGAAAGCTTCAAGAACAGAATGAAGCGAATCGGGCGTGGTAAAGAAACGAATGTGACAACATAGGCCTCAGGAAAGGAGATATTAACGAGATGAATGATGTGCGACGCACGGACAGCAAACTCTCAAGACGGAATCGAGCATACAAGTTATTAGCTGCCATTACGGCAAGCTTGGTTCTATTATCGGCATGTTCTGCTGCTCCAGCAGCAGAGGAAACGAAAGCCCAAACGGATAATGCTCAGGCAACAACGTTAAAAGTAGGGATTTTAAAAGTGACAAATAAGCCTATCGGTAAGCCTGAGGAAGTGATAGGTGATATTGTGCCATCTGTGACGATGGACATTACTCCAAAAGGTAATGGCGATGTCATCGAGGTATTTAAGAAGCGGGGTGATTTCGTAAAAAAAGGCGAGCTTCTAGCTCGTCTTGATACGGAAGCGGTTCGTGGTAAAAAGAGAAGAGCTGAAATTGCTTTGCAAAAAGCAAGAGCTGATCTCACTAAGGCAGAAGCAGACAAGAAGTTTGGGAAAAAAGAGAAGCAGGATGCGGTAACGAAGGCGGAACGCGATCTTGAGAAGCAACAAAAGGAACTGAACAAGCTGAAGAACGGCTATGATGAGGGCACCGTAGAGAAATCGGAAGTGGATAAATTCGAAGCGACATTTAAAAATAGCGTGATCGATTTAGAAGCGCTCAAAACAAAGCTGTTCGCACATGATAGCCAAAATACGCTGTTAGCGGAAAAGAACGGGATTTCTAGTGCGGAGCTCGATATTCAGGAGGCTAATCAAACCTTACAACATGCGGATATCAAAGCCCCTACTACAGGCTTGTTGACCGAATGGAACTTGCTTTCAGGTATGAACGTTGCCCAAGGAACGAAGCAAGGTCAGATTACGAATATTGATCCGATTACTGTGAAGGCAAAATTAACAGAAACGGCGCTGGAATTCGTGAAAGGGAAGAAGGCACTTACCTTTTATATTTCCGGAAATTCGCAACAAACGTATACCGGAACAATCTCATACTTGTCTGAAGTGATGGATGTAAACACACGTACGTATACGTTGGAATTGAAAGCAGACAATGCGAAGCGTCTGTTGAAGCCAGGTATAAAGATCCAATTGAGATTAGAAAATGAGTCAGCTCGTAATGTTCCAGCTATACCAACAACGTCTATTATTCGAGAACATGGTGCCACATTCGTGTTTATCTACAAAGATGGAGCTGCGCTGAAACGTCCAGTCAAATTGGGGGCCTTAGTCGGATCCGAATACGAAGTTATTGACGGATTGCAAGCAGGGGAGACCATTATTGTAGCTGGACAGCATGAAGTCAAAGATAAACAGCGAGTGGAGCTGACCAAGTAGGGAGGGAGCCGACATGAACCATATGTATATGCGAATCGTGGCGGGATTAATATTGTTAGGCTTCGGTACGAGTGCCGGGCAAACATACGCTTATTCACAAGCAACTGCTCAAGTAGCTGCTGTACAACCAAAACAGTCTCAAAGCAGCACACAAAAGCCTGTTGCTCCAACAACGAAAAAACCGTCGACAGCTATCAAAGCAGATGGATTAAAGAAAATAAAAGACAAATACGGCATCAGTATCGTAGTGAAAGATGTCATTCATGATCGTAATTTAACGAAACAACAAATTGCGGTTGTCTTGCAAGTTACGAATTTGACGAAAAAAAATATTCATTTACCGAAATACGGGCTGTATGTAAGGATGACTCAGGGTGAAGAGTTTGAAATGGAAGCAAGCGAAACGAATGCCAAGGTACTCTTACCAGGAGCGACGACACAGTGGCGCTATCTGAAGCAGTTTACCTCGGAAAAGGAGCTTACGCCGTTCCGTTTCTTGTGGAAGGAAATTGACCGTGAAGTTTATCCCAAAGTAGAGCGTATTATGGGCGAGATGCCTGTACCGAAACAAAAGTGGGAAAATGATTATACGGCTATTACATCGCCTGATGCTATTAAGGGATGGCATGAGTCATTCCAATTATCGTCAGCCACTAACCCTGCTAATGCATCGATGCTTATTTATACGCCACAGAGCGTAGTACGCAGCTCTGGTAAGCCAGAGAAGCCATCGATGAAAGGACAGCAGAAGTTGGAGACGGTTCACATCGTGACCCTTCGTGTTGAGAATCGTAACAATGTGAGTGAAACGATACCGAATTTCAAATTGATGGCTTGGTCCCACAGTGATGTGTATCAAAGCTCGCGTTTGGAAGAGAAGCCTGTTACGCTCCAGCCAGGAGAACGGACGAATGTTCGGTTTGCCGTTGCAACAGGAGACCAGACTGAATTAACGAGTTTGCAAATTCAAATGCCAGAAACGTTTGTGCCGCGTAATGCTAAGGATGACACACAAAACATTACGTATCATGTAGGCCGAATCAATATCCAAGTTCCAACTACAGCGGTGGCGAAGATTACAGCTGTTGAAGCTTCTATGAAATCACCGCTTCCATTAGAAGATGCTAAAGAACTGTTTCCTGAAGGGGTAAAGCTGTCCGTTGAGGAACAGACCCTCTTGAGCAATAAAGAGGTTGGATTTAAAGCTATGCTTGTACGTTATAAGCTGGCGAATACGAGCGCATCGACCGTGAAGCCAAAGCCGTTCCACGCTGAACTGGAAACGAAAGATGGAGCGATTTTTGGTGGCGTCCAAGTTGAAAAATTACCGGAGCAGCTTGTACCGAATACAGCTGTCGTACTCACACATGTCTTTGTTATTCCGGACTTGGAGCAAGGATATAACCTGTCAATGCGTATCGTTGATAAACGCGAAGAAGGGAAATATCCAGTCGTTGTTGGTATATTCAACGTGAAATATACGTTGGATAATACAGGCGACAAAAACCTTCATATGTACCCGTTTGAAGTTGTCTTAGACAACTGGAAGTTCGAAATCGTGACTGGGGATATGGGAGGAACGAGCAGCGGTGTGAACTTGAAACTAAGAACAACCGTTGTGCGCCAAATTCAAGTCATGTCTGATCCGAATATGCATAAATTGCAATTGGAGTTAGTAGATGCACACAATAAGCTGCTTGCTACAAAGCAGTATTCGTTATCGGGAGATCCGAAATTGCCGAATGGCGAGCACGATGTAGCGTTTGGAAATATTAATATTTTCAACAATAATGTAAGAACGCCGCTGATGGTGAACTTCTATGAAGTCGTTGAGACTCCGACTCACGGAGCCGTCAAGCGATACCTCGGAAAAGTTGTGAATAATTAAAGCTTACGCGTAACGATGTGTGATGTTCGAGTACCCCTTAGATGAAGGGCAGTAGCTATCCTGTGTTATTTTACAGGTAGCAGCCCGGTTCTAAGGGGTTTTTTATTATGAGGAATAACGGAAATTTCATTTATATGAGCGAATTGGATAGTTGCTCGAGGGTGTGCTAAAGAACGAGCTGTTTCGTAAAGGTCACTGGTACGATATGATAGTAATGGGGTTGCTGCAGCGCGATAATGAATTAATATTGTAAATTATCCAAAGGGCAGCGCTAATAAAGTAGATTCAGTAGCTTCCAGAGGAGGTTCGTTAGTGATGAAGTCAGAAAAAGAAAAAATGATAGCTGGGGAAGCTTACCTCGCTGCCGATCCGGAATTGATCGCAGATCGCTTAAGCGCACGCAAGCTCACGCGCTTGTTCAATGCAACACTGGAGACAGAAGTTGAGCAGCGGAGTGTGTTGCTGAAAGAGTTGTTCGGCTCTACAGGGAACAACTTGTACATGGAGCCCGATTTCCGTTGCGATTACGGGTACAACATCCATGTTGGTGAGAACTTTTACGCTAACTTTAATTGTGTGATTTTGGATGTGTGTGAAGTACGCATTGGCAAAAATGCAATGCTTGCACCATGCGTTCAGATTTATACGGCTTACCATCCGCTTGATGCGGCTACGCGTATCTCAGGTGTTGAGTACGGGGCACCGATAACGATCGGAGATAATGTATGGATTGGCGGGGGAGCGATCATTATGCCAGGCGTTACGATTGGCGACAATGTCGTCATCGGTGCTGGAAGTGTAGTGACGAAGGATATTCCAGCAAATGTTGTCGTGGCAGGAAATCCAGGCCGTGTTATTAAGCAATTAAGTAATTAAGCGAATAGAGCATATTAGAGCATATGTAACCTATAGGAATGGCCTTGTAACCAGTCTTGTAACTATTCAGTTTAAAATGCGTCAAAAAGAAGCCCTGTTACTTAATTGCAGGGCTTCTTTACGTTATAGCATGGTTGACGCTATCGTTATGGCTTGGATGGCAGTGGGGTCGACCAATCGACCGTGTGCGACCGTACTTTGACTTTCGGTTTCAGTATCATTTGCTGTGGTAGCTTCTTCATGCCCTCAAAAAAGAACCACTTGCGAATATGATATGAACCGTCCGCTGCACGCTTTGGAGCTAAGTCTTCCGTATACTCCAGCGGAGTTCCCTTTTCGTCAGTAATAGTCCAAGCACTATATAAGGCGGTACCCAGAGGATGTGTCATATCCATTTCTAAGATAAAGCCTTCTCCTTTATAAGTTCCAGACCCATTCACCAGCTTGACTGTGGTAATGTCTTGTTTACCTTGTTGTTTTATCGGTTTAACACGAATAGTTGTGCCCTCATGAACAACAGTTAACGGCTCTGTCGTTGTTCTTGCTGCGTTTGAATGAAGCTTGAGCGCTAACTGAAGAGGCTCGTTCGTATAAATAGACTTAAGCTCAAATATCAAATGTTGCTTATTTCCGAATGGCAAATAACTGTGCTGCTCATAACCTCCGCTCCCAAAAAAGGCTTCGCGAACGATGTTTTTATGACCAAGCTGCATTTGCCCTTGCGACATACCATCCCAAGCCGCAACGATATTCCCTTGCTGATCCTTGATTTGATAGAACAAACCGTACCAATCAAGCATAATATCTTGTCGTTGTTCCGCCTTCATATCTTTCAACCGTTTCGCCCACACCTCGGTGTTGCTTGTGTGCAAAAATAGCTCCGAGCGACTCGGCCCATGACGCAACTGCAATAGCGAAATATCGAGACCAAGTGGAGACAAATGTGACTTGTCCAGCATCATCCAATTTGAAGCTGCCTTTGCTTTTTGAATATCAATCGGAACCTTTACATGCCACATTCCATTTGTATCGCCAATTTGGTTTACATTAAACTTTATATAAACCTTATCTGGAATTTCATTCAAGGCTTTGACTGCGCCTTTATCCAAGGAAGAATGAATCGGAAGTTGCAGCACCGTATCAAGATGGTGTTGGGACCAGCTTAACTGCGTTTGCTGAATCGGCTTGTTGGACTCATCTAGCAACTCAAATGTGTTGATAGGAGGGACAAGCTTATCGCTTCCTGGCGGTGGATCAGACCAAAGGGCATGTTTCATTACTAATTCGGTTGAAACGGGTTTCCCATTGTAGTGAAGACGAAATGCAATTGATAGCTGTAACGGATCGAGCAGCGCTTCTTTAACAATTAACGTGTAGCCTTTATCAGTCACTTTCATATCAATGGGCAGCGCGTGGCCTTGTTGAGCTGCTTGTTTGGTACCTTCATGACTTTTGTAAAAAAGAAATAATGACTTTACATACGCTGCAAATGTCGGCGACATATAGGCACCAAGCATAGAGGCGGCAATAAACATGGTTGTACTTGCTAAAGCTACGATTTTAATTCGTTTACGGCGAGATTGTTGTGCCCGACGTTTACGTTGTTGGCGAGTCTCAACGGGGCGCTCTATACCAAGCTCAGAGTCTGGCACAGTCCAATGTTGCAAGGGCTGTGTGAATTCATTCTCATGCCCAGCCATATCAAAATGAAACCGTGACTGTGTTCGTTCGTCATTGTTCGTTTTCCAATGCAGGGGCTTCTTACCTTCGATAGCGGCCATGACATTGGAAGCGAACGACTCTGGTAACGGTGGACAATAGCTTAACGTATCCAGCAGCGCGGTTTCCATTTGATACATTTCTAACTGTGAACGACATGTTGTACAACGCTCTAGGTGAGCATGAAATAAAATCGCTTCATCTTTCGTTACATCGTTATAGAGGTATTTCATGAACTGATCAAACTTCAAGCAATTCATAGAACTTACCTCCTTGTGTGGATTGTTGGACAATCATTTCCCGTAATTTTTTACGAGCGCGATGCAATCTGATTTGTACCGTGCTTACAGGAAGTCCAATAACATCGCTAATTTCGTTATAACTTAACTGCTGGACGTGGCGTAGTAAAATAACATCGCGGTAGTCAGGCGGAAGCTGAATGACTAGTTGCCACAATGTATCCGTTTGCTCTTTTTCCAGTAATATATCTTCTGGAGTTACTTGTTCGGGAATTTCAATGTCGAGTAGCGGTATATGTTGTATTCGCTTTCGTTTACGAATTTCGTCGATACAATGATGATAAGCAATTCGGCTTAGCCATGTCCAAAACGATCCTTGATGCGTATAGCGATGCAAATTCAAGTAAGCTTTAATAAACACTTCCTGTGTCATATCTTGCGCGTCTTGAGTTTGTCCCATCATTCTATAAATAAACGCATACAGCCGTTGTTTATGTTTATTAATGAGTTGCACGTATGAATCTTGATCCCCTTCTAAAATAAGCTTTATAAGCGTAACATCATCCTGCATGATAACATCCTCCAACAGATAAAGACACCTGCAAATAGAAACGGTTATCGTTACTTTAGAAATGAAAAGGAGCCGTTTCTCCATTATTTTCATATTTAAGAAGCTCAAAAAAAGGTATTAGTATACCTTACTTCATTAGAACGAAAATCGTTGCATAATTCTTACACATTTTTCGGAAAATCATAACAAAAAATTTATAGCTTCTTAAAATCGTATTTCATAGCCGTAAATAAGCGAAATAATCCATTATGATTCGGTTTATATGACGTTGTATTTTGGAAATTACCTGTACGGAATAAAAATTCCGTACTTTTTTGTGTATTTATTGTGTATCAAATATTTAATATTGTGCATTAAATAAATATGTGATACATTATATCCGGCAAATAAGAATATTTATTACATCACATTTCTTCTTTATATCTGCAATTATCCACACCATCAGACTGGGGAATCATCGAATTCTGACATTTCCGAATGTAATCCACCAATGCTATTACGAATTAGCCTACGACCTAGCAGAAGCCAACATATATGGATGAAACACACAGCAGCTCATGTAGATACATGTAAACCATACAAGGGAGGAACATAGTCAATGAGCAAGCGGATATATCATTTTCACGAGGGTCAGGTGGCCTTGAAGCCGTTGTTAGGCGGAAAAGGGGCAAACTTAGCCGAAATGACGGGACTTGGGCTGCCCATCCCACCGGGATTCACGATTACGACGGCGGCTTGCTTGGCGTATGAGGAAGCGGGGCAAATACTGCCGCTTGGGCTGATGGAAGAGGTGCAGCAGGCGCTGTTTCTTCTAGAGCAACGCAAGCAGTTGAAATTAGGAGATAGACACAATCCGCTGCTCGTCTCCGTTCGCTCGGGAGCTGTTGCTTCGATGCCGGGGATGATGGATACGATATTAAACTTGGGTCTAAATGATGAGACAGTAGAGGGGCTAGCAATACTTACGCAGGATGAGCGATTTGCGTACGATTGTTACCGTAGATTTTTGCATATGTTTAGCACGGTTGTTCTGTACATTCCTACTGTGTTATTTGAAGATATGGTTCACCTCATGAAGCAAGAAAGGGGCTTTGTTGAGGATCACGATGTGACGGCTGACGGTTGGAAGGAAGTGTGTCAGTCGTTCAAGCAAGCCATTCTGGAACGGACAGGTGATTCGTTTCCCCAGCAAGTAGAGCAGCAGCTGCAAATGGCGATTGAGGCCGTATTCCGCAGCTGGCACAATCCGCGTGCGCAAGTGTTCCGTCGTACGTACGGTATTCCGGATGCGCAAGGAACGGCGGTCAACATTCAAGCGATGGTGTTCGGCAACTGGGGAGAAGATAGCGGCACAGGCGTCTTATTTACCCGCAACCCTTCTACGGGTGAAAAAATGATTTACGGCGAATATTTAGCAAACGCACAAGGTGAGGATGTCGTGGCGGGGGTGCGTACGCCGTTGTCTATTAGTCATTTGGATGCGGAGATGCCGTACATTTATGAGCAGTTAGTGGATACGGCGTTAAAGTTGGAGCAGCATTACAAAGATATGCAAGATATTGAATTTACGGTGGAGCAAGGGCAGTTATATTTGCTGCAAACCCGCGAAGGCAAACGAACGGCACAAGCGGCGGTTAAAATTGCGGTTGATCTCGTGCGCGAAGGCGTTATTTCGCCGGAAGAGGCGGTCGAGCGAATGGAACCGATGCATATGGATCAGTTGTTGCATCGCTCGATTCGACACGGCGAAGCGCTAACCGTGCTAGCCCAAGGACTGCCTGCTTCGCCAGGAGCTGCCTCCGGCCAAGTCGTATTCGACGCAGACACGGCTGTGCAGTGGAAGAGCGAAGGGCGTAGCGTGCTGCTTGTCAGCACGGAAACGACGCCGGATGATATTCACGGCGTTATTGCAGCCGCAGGCGTGCTGACGAGTAGGGGCGGCATGACAAGCCACGCCGCAGTTGTGGCGCGAGGCATGGGTAAGCCGTGCGTATGTGGCTGTGCTACGCTCGTGATTGATGCGCAGAGCGGCACGCTGCGCCTTGGCAACGTAACGGTGCGCGAGGGTGAAGCGTTGACGATAGATGGTGCCACGGGGCAGGTCATTCTTGGCACAGTAGAGTTGCAAGAGCCGCAAGTGACGGCAGAGCTTGCGGAATTGCTGCGCATGGCGGATAGCATTCGCGAGCTGCAAGTTTACGCCAACGCGGATACGCCGGAAGATGCTGCAAAAGCACGCGAATTCGGTGCACAAGGCATCGGGCTATGTCGCACAGAGCATATGTTTATGAGCCCAGAACGACTGCCCGTCGTACAGGCGATGATCTTGGCGGAGTCGGACGTTGAACGTGCTGCTGCGCTGCGGCGCATTTTGCCGATGCAGCAAGCGGACTTTGAAGGTATTTTTGCGGCAATGGACGGTTTGCCGGTGACGATCAGGTTGCTGGACCCGCCGCTGCATGAATTTTTGCCAAGCTTGTATGATTTGAAGGATCAGTTACACCAAGTGGAAGCGGGATTGAGCACAGGCATTGAGCGTGAGCGGCTGACTCATGTTCTTCGCAAAGTAGAATCACTGCATGAGACGAATCCGATGCTCGGCTTACGTGGCTGTCGGTTAGGCTTGTTGTTTCCTGATATTTACGATATGCAGATCGAGGCGGTGTTCTTAGCTGCGCGTGCAAGTATTCATCGCGGAGTTGCTGTACTGCCCGATATTATGGTGCCGCTAGTCGGGCATGTAAATGAATTGAGCCGACTGCGCAAGCGGATTGATGAATGTGCAGAGCGTGTGCTGGGTGTGGAGCGGCTGCTATGCCCTTATCGAGTAGGCACGATGATTGAAGTGCCGCGAGCAGCATTGACGGCAGGCGAAATTGCACAGCATGCCGAGTTCTTTTCATTTGGTACAAACGATTTGACCCAAATGACGTTTGGCTATAGCCGCGATGACGCTGAAGGGAAATTTTTAGCGCAATATTTGGAGACAGGAATATTGCCTGTTAACCCCTTTCAAGTGCTTGACCAAGACGGTGTTGGTCAGCTTATCGAGTTGGCGGCTGCACGTGGCAAGGCTATGAATGCTAATTTGAAGACGGGAATTTGCGGTGAACACGGTGGCGACAGCAAGTCGATTGCATTTTGTCATGCCATTGGGCTAGACTACGTAAGTTGCTCGCCCTATCGCATTCCGAACGCACGCATTGCGGCTGCACAAGCGGTACTACAGCACAGAAAGCAGCACATGCAGGCTTCTTTGTCCCAGCAAGCGGAGCGCATGTCGAAGCGGAAAGTGGAAGCTATTTAGGTGGGCATAAGCGAGCTTTTAAGCAAGCTATTGAACAAACTACTAAGCAAGCTACTTGAACGAGCATTTTAGCAGGCCAAAGGCGCACTTCGTCCAACAGATGCAACAGATGCAACATATGCAACACATGCAGCTCCTGCAACGCATCTGAGGTGAGGCGCGCCTTTTCCTATTTAAAATCGCGTTATTTATGCTTTAATTTCGGTCATACCATACATATACGGTCGCAGCGCTTCTGGAATGTAAATCGAACCGTCTGGGCGCTGATGATTTTCCAGCAATGGGATCAAGATGCGCGGGCTGGCAACGGCTGTATTGTTCAATGTATAAGCATATTGCAGCTTACCCTCGCCGTCGCGGAAGCGGATATTCGACCGTCGTGCTTGAAAGTCCAGCAAATTCGAAGCCGAATGCGTTTCACCGTAAGCTCCGCGGCTAGGCATCCACGTTTCAATATCATACTGCTTATGCGTCTTTTCCGACATGTCGCCTGTACATACGGCCATCACTCGATAAGGTAGCTCCAGCAACTGCAATATTTGCTCCGCATTGCTGAGGATGTGCTGTAGCAATCGGTCCGCTTCAGCTGCATCATTGCGGCAAATGATAACTTGCTCCACTTTGGCAAATTGATGTACACGGTACAGTCCACGCACATCGCGTCCTGCCGATCCGACTTCACGGCGGAAGCACGTCGAAGCTCCTGCCAAACAAATAGGCCCGCTGCTTAAATCTACAATTTCGCCCGCATAGTACGAGATTAAGCTGACCTCCGATGTGCCTACGAGCCATTGGTCATCGGCTACCGCATAAGTCTGCTCTTGACCGTACGGGAAAAAGCCAGATGCCGTTAACGCTTGTTCGCGTACCATAAGAGGCACTTCCAGCGGCACAAATCCTTGCCGCACAAGTAGATCCATCGCAAGCTGCTGCACAGCTCGATGCAAGTAGACGCCTGCTCCGGTCAAATAATATTGGCGCGTTCCGGCCACTTTGACGCCGCGTCCCATATCGATAAGGCCGAGCCGCTCCCCAAGCGCGACATGGTCAAGCGCTGCGTCTTCCTGCTGCACAGTTGGTTCGCCTACCCTGCGAACTTCAACATTATCTTCGTCTGTCTGCCCAACAGGCGAATCTGGCGAAGGGAGGTTAGGGACGAGCAGTATAAGCTGTTTATAGTGCTGCTCAGCCTGTGCCAGCTCCATTTCTAGTTCAGCCAATTGTTCATTCGCCAAGTTGACCTGCTGCTTTAATTGTTCCAAGTCGAACTCCAAATCAAGTTCCAAATCGAGCTGCAAATCTTGCTTTAGAGCTTGCTCCTGCTCCTGCTTTTGCTCCTGCGTCTGATTGTGCTCTAGAGGGGTAGCATCAGCTCCAAGTCTGGCTTCATGTTTCTTGCCGTGATTGCGATGTGTTGCTCGCATATATTGCCCAATACGGGTCGAAACTTCGTTTCGCTCCCGACGTAGCTCATCAACAGCTGTTAACAGCGAACGGCGCTTATGATCCGAATCTAGCAGTTCTTGCACCGAGAAGCGAATTCCTTTTAAATCAGCAGCCTCTTGCACTCGTTCTGGGTATTGGCGAATCCAATGCATGTCTAACATAGCGATCGTCTCCTTTTATTCCGCGAAATTGTTGAAAAAAGACAGAAAGCGCCCCTCATCCGATTGGGACGAGGAGCGCTTAGCTCGCGGTGCCACCCAACTTGGTGCAACTAACGACTACAGAACAGCCTACCTTACGAGGTAAGCCTCTATCGTGGCTTACCTTCATTAAAGGTGCTGTAATTGCAATCGTTGCTGCTACCCTCTTGGTTCCGCGATAACGGGCGGTTCCGGTTCACTTAGGGAGTTGCGAATGGGTCCGCAAATCCTTGACGAGAACGCCTCCGAGTTGGATGCTCTTCACGGGCGTAATGTGCACATTTATAATTAACGTTATTATATAGGCTTTAAATGGAAAGTCAAGGGGGCATATCTTACCCCTATATTAAAATGGTTCAGCAATCTACAGCAGCCCTTCAATATCTTTCGCCAATTTACTTGGGTTCGTTTGCGGGGCGTAGCGATCAATGACACGGCCTTGGCGATCAACGAGAAACTTGGTGAAATTCCATTTCACATCGCTGCCAAGTAGCCCTTTTTTCGCAGACGTCAAATGAGAGAACAAAGGATGAGCCTGCTCACCTTTTACATCCACTTTAGCGAACATAGGGAACGAAACGCCATAATTCAACTGGCAAAACTCCATCGTTTCATTCATGTTGTCGAACTCTTGCTTGGCGAATTGATCGCAAGGGAAGCCAAGTACGGTAAAGCCGCGCTCTTTATACGTTTCGTAGAGCGATTGCAGCTCTTTAAATTGCGGCGTAAAGCCACATTTGCTTGCTGTATTGACGATGAGTAGAACGTTATTTTCATATTCACGCAACGATGTTGCTTCGCCAGCAGGCGTGTTCACTTCCATATCATAGAGGTTCGACATTTCATTCGCTCCTTCGGGTTCCGCTTTTTTAACTTCACTTTATTTATAACACGGCATTATATTGTTATCAATTAAATTTTGCACAAATTAAATATAAAGGTGAAGAAAAACGATTTCGTTTAGGTGAACCAGCGCAGCGCCATCATCGTTAGCATACCAACCGTGACCGTACCAAGTAAGCTACGGGTAAAATAAGCGACAAGTAGCGCGGGAACAGCAGCTAACAGTCGTAAATTATTATGTAAAATGGAAAATTCCGAGGTCGGCAACAGCAACTCATGCGCCAGCAAAGCGGCCATGACGGCGACCGGAATATGACTAAGCCAACGTATTCCCCAGTCAGGTATTTGAATTTTACTTAATAAGACTAGCGGCAATACGCGTGGAATCATCGTCACGATCGCTCCGCCCATAATAATAAGGAATAAGTACCAGCTTACTTCCATTTTTCAACCACCATCCCCATCGTTGCTGCAACTACGGTTGCAATAATAATGCTGAAGCTGTCCAAACCTACTAAACCGCCTATGAAAGCTATAATGGCAGCGCTAGCGGCAACGATGACATCGGTACGCAGCTTGCCTCTGCTTAAGATTTGCAAGATTAACAAACCGATAAACATCGCAGGCAGTGCAAAATCAAGGCCCCATGCTTTCGGATCAGCGATCCATTGTCCAAAAAATGCGCCAGCCACATTAGCAATAGCCCAGTTCAAATAAGCCGTTACGTTTAGTCCAAGCATCCACTTGTCGCTGCCTAACGCTCGGTTAGCTAAATGATTAGCTGCCACACCGAACGTTTCATCGGTAATTTGAAGCCCGATCAACGTATTTTTCCAAATAGGAAGATGGCGAAAATAGGGCGCAAGTGCAGCACTCATCAGCAAGTGTCGAAGATTTGCCAGAAAAATAGTGAAAATAATGGCGGTCACCGGAGCGCCAGCCAGCACCATGCCCGCGGTAATAAATTGTGCGGACCCGGCGTAGACGAACAGGGACATAAGGAGAATTTCCATAATCGTTAACCCTGCTGCTCGTTCGAGCACACCGGCGGCGAAGCCGATGCTTAAATAGCCAAGCACAGTTGGTAAGCAATCTTTTACACCTTGCATAAATGTATCTTCATGCAGAGGCTGAGCAACGCCCCGTCGCTCGGATACTAGTTCCTGATTCAATTCAGTTCACTCCTTGTCTACTGATCATGTAGCAATAAACGTTCTGAATATCATATAGTTTATTCCATAATCAGTAAAGGTAGGGAAGAACGTTTCCGGCACACGTAAACAAAAGCGGGCGGTATATTTGGCAGTACGAAGCGGATGTGGTCGATGTCGAATTTTTGTGCCAGCCGCTTGCGCATATGAACCGAGTATTGAAAGGCAATAAATAACCCGTCAGGCTTTAGTGCTTGTTCGACTTGATCTAGAATGTCATCAATGAGCTTGCTCGAAAATATGGCAAACGGAAGTCCGCTTATTACCACGTCTAAGGTGGAAATCCCGTACTGCTGCATGGCGCTAAGCAGATGTTCTGCGTGTTCGCCCATAACAGCGTGCGGATATTGTTGGAGCAACCGCTTACGCATATCCGTATCTTGTTCAAAAATGAGGAAGGTCGATTCTGCACGTTTGTATTGCATAACATGCTTCGTAAATACGCCTGTGCCAGCTCCGAGTTCGGCAATCGTCTCAAGTGTGTGCCAATTCACAGGCTCCATCATGCGTAATGCTAGTGCTTGTGAGCTAGGAATGAGACTGCCAATTAAGTGGGGGGTTCGTATAAATTTATAAAAAAACAAGACGGTGTCTTTCCAGCTATTCCAGTGCCATCCCGCGTAACTGTCTTTCATCGGTGTTCTCCTTTTCGTCCATTTGCCATTTGTTTAGCTTGTGCACTTTTACGGGAAATTATTGAACAGGACTGAAAATGAAGGCTGCTTATCCATACCGTGCTTACTGCTATCCCATGGTATAATAAGCAGCATAGTACGCATAACGGAAGGAAGAATTGGATGAAAGCACTTGTATTGGCGGAGAAGCCATCAGTCGCACGTGAGATTGCGCGCGTGTTGGACTGTCGCTCCACACATAAACATTACATGGAAGGTCCTAATTATATCGTTACATGGGCACTTGGCCATTTGGTCGGCTTAGCAGAGCCGGAAGATTACGACCGGAAATTTCAAACGTGGCGTTTAGAAGACTTGCCAATCGTACCCGAGCAGATGAGGTTGAAAGTGTTAAAAGAATCGGCTCATCAATTTAAGGCTGTACAGCAGTTGTGCAAGCGCACGGATATTAAAGAACTCATTGTAGCGACTGATGCAGCGCGTGAAGGCGAACTGCTCGCACGCTGGATTATGCAAATGGTGAAATGGAATAAGCCGTTTCGCCGTCTTTGGATTTCATCGCAAACGGATAAAGCGATTAAAGAAGGATTCCGTCAATTGAAGCCTGGCAATCAGTTTGACCGTTTGTACGAGTCGGCTCGCTGTCGTGCAGAGGCGGACTGGCTCATTGGATTGAACGTGACACGTGCATTGACGTGCAAGTTCGAGACGCCTTTGTCCGCGGGGCGCGTTCAGACACCGACGCTCGCGACATTGATTACTCGTGAGCACGACATTCGCGAGTTCCGCTCGCAAGAATACGATACGGTGCATGCCGAGTTCGCTGGCTTTGAGGCTGTGTGGCGCGGGGCCAATGGCGATGCGCGCCTATTTGATTTGAATGTGGCAGAGCAACGCGTACTGCGTATGCAGGGCCAAGCGGCTACTGTCGTCGAGCTGAACAAGACGACGAAAGCGGAACCGCATCCGCTGGCATACGACTTAACCGAGTTGCAGCGTGATGCGAACCGTCGCTTCGGATTCTCAGCGAAGCAGACTTCCAATGTGCTGCAGAAGTTATACGAGCAGCACAAAATCGTAACCTATCCGCGCACCGACAGCCGTTACTTGTCCTCGGACATGGTCGGCACGCTGAAAGAGCGGCTGGATGCGATGGCGGTTGGTCCCTATGCGTCGCTCGTCAGGCCGCTACTGCGTAATCAGCTAACGACGACGAAGCGCATCGTGGACGACAGCAAAGTGACTGATCACCACGCGATCATTCCTACGGATGAGCCGCTGCGTTTACATGCGCTTTCTGCGGATGAGCGCAAGCTATATGACCTCATCGCGCGTCGATTTATCGCGCTCTTCTTGAAGCCTGCTCGTTACGAGCAAGTAACGGTGACACTTGAGGTTGCAGGTGAGAAGCTGCACGCCAAAGGCAGAACGATGCTAGAGGCTGGCTGGCGCGAAGCGTACGGCGGTGATTGGAACGACGTGGAGGACGATGAGGGAAGCGCCACACAAGCGCGGACTCAAGAAGATGCGCGTGCCGCTTGGAATCAGGATCAGCGTCTGCCGAGCCTGACGAAAGGGGATAAGCTGTCTGTTAAGCGTCTGTTTACACGCCGTGACCGTACGAAGCCGCCCGCAAGGTATACAGAAGCGGGGCTGCTGACGCAAATGGAGAAGCATGGCTTAGGCACGCCAGCGACGCGTGCTGATATTATCGAGAAGCTAGTTGCTTCAGATACGATCGAGCGTCAAGGTTCTCATTTGCAGCCGACAGGCAAAGGGACGCAGCTTATTAACCTTGTTTCCGAGCAGCTTCGTTCGCCAGAGCTTACGGCTTCATGGGAGAGTGAGTTGGAACGAATTGCGCGTGGAGAAGCTCGTTCTGCTTCTTTTATGAGTCATATTCGTCGCATGTCAGAGCAACTCGTACGAGAGGTGAAGACGAGTGAGGCGGAATATAAGCCACACAATTTGACGCATAGCCATTGTCCGGAATGCAGCGCACGGCTTATGGAGCGAAAGACGAAGCGCGGCAAGATGCTCGTCTGCTCGAACAAGTCGTGTGAGTACAAACGTTCCGGGGAAAAAACGTTGTCTAACCGTCGTTGCCCAACTTGCCATAAGCGGATGGAGCTGAAAGACGGCAAGGCAGGCAAGTTCTTTCAGTGCTTGCCGTGTAACATCACGCAGAAGCTCGAAGAGGGCGGCGGGAAGTTGCGCAAGCATGAGGAGCGCAAGTTAGTGAAGCAATTTGAGAAGCAGGAGCCGATCGGATCTAACTTGGGTGAGTTGCTGAAGGCGGCTATGGCGAAGCAGCAGGAGTAGTGAGAGACATCTTCGTAATCGGGCAGTAGCGTCTAGCAACTGAACAGAAGTATATAGCAATCGATCAGTAGTAGTATCTAGCTATAATGGAGCATCATCGAGCAATGGAACAGTTAGTTGAACCTAGCTACAGTGTGGCGGTATCTAGCAACTAAACAGAAGTATCTAGCTGTAGTGTGGCATCATCGAGCTATCAATCAGAAGTATATAGCAATCGAGCAGTAGCGGGCTTGAAGGTATAGGCTTAAGTTGATCACATAAGCGCAAAATACGTATAGATGTTGCATCGTAAATCGCTGAGAGGGCAGGGGAAGCTTGAGATGATACGCATCGTTGTTCTTGATGGTTTAATGCTTAATCCGGGAGATTTAAGTTGGGATACCGTTAATACAGCGGTGCAAGCCGCAGGTTACCAAGCTGATCACATACAACTGCAAGTGTATGACAGATCAGCACCAGCAGATGTCATAGATCGGGCACAGGGCGCGGCGATTGTGCTGACGAACAAGACGCGCTTAACGGCTGAAACGATGTCACAATTGCCAGACTTACGTTATATCGGCGTCTTGGCGACGGGGTATGACGTCGTAGACGTAGCGGCTGCAAGAGAGCGGCATATTACCGTGACGAATGTACCTTCATACGGCACGGAAGGAGTGGCGCAATTCGTATTTGCCTTGCTGCTTGCTTGGTGCCATCGCATCGAGCGGCACGACGATGCGGTGAAGGCGGGAGAATGGTCCCGTCAAGCGGACTTCAGCTTCTGGCTCACGAGCCAGACAGAGCTCGCAGGCTTGACGTTCGGCATTATTGGCTTCGGTCTCATCGGCCAGCAGGTTGCTAGACTGGCGCAAGCATTTGGCATGAAGGTACTCGTATCGAGCCGCAGCAATCGCGGTCAAGTCGACCATCCTCATGTTAGCTTTGTCTCGCAGGCAGAGTTATTGCAGCAAGCCGACGTCATTTCGCTGCACTGCCCGTTAAACGATGACACGCGTCATATGGTTAACGAGCGCTTTTTGCAGCAAATGAAACGAAGTGCGCTGCTCATTAATACAGCACGCGGTGCGCTTGTCCACGAGCAGCAGTTGCTCGCTGCGTTGGAGCAGGGGACAATCGCTGGAGCTATGCTGGATGTACTGTCCGAAGAGCCTCCAGCAACGAATCATCCGCTGTTAGCAGGAACTGAGGGCCACGAGCGGCTTATCATTACGCCGCATATCGCATGGGCTTCACAAGCGGCTCGTAGCCGCTTGCTTGAAATCGCATCGAGCAATATTCAACATTTTTTACGCGGTCAGCCGCAACATGTCGTTTCATAGCGCATTAGAGAGACGGTAAGAGCATGCTCGTCATGCTGTTGCCGTCTCTTTTTTTTGTCCATATCTCGCCGTATTCCGCCACATCTCTCCATAATCCGTATGTAGTAACAACAATGTTTCTATATTCCTAACATTTCCCTAGATCTTGTAACGTTTCTGTAATACGCTTTTGATAGATTTATATTATAGTAGGTGTCGAAATAAGTCGTTAGAAGGAAGGGTTACAAGATGCGAGAGCGAAGTGTGATGGCGGCCAGCAGCCGTCGTCGAGGCGGTCGAAGATTGAATCCGAAAAAATTTATTGGCCGCTTAGTATTGCTAGGCTTAATAATCGGATTATGTTTTGGTGTGTATAAGATAGGTACGGCGTTGTTTGCAGACGATAAGGCAGTAAAAAGCGGTGAGGTTGCGGTTACAGAAGTGCCTGTATTTTTATCGGCCGCTAAAGAAAAAGCGACACCGAAGGAATACAACGGGATGAAGCGTAAAGTTGCGTACTTGACGTTTGATGACGGGCCTAGCAAATTTACGAATGAGTTGCTAGATATGTTGAAGCAGCATGATATTAAGGCGACTTTTTATATGCTCGGCCAAAATATGCATACATACAGCGACGCTGTTAAGCGTATGGCCAAAGAAGGGCACTATCCTGGGCTTCATAGTATGACACATGAATACAACAAGCTCTATAAGAGCGGCGGTTCTACGAACTTTGTGAACGAGTTCAAAGAGGCGCAAGAAATTGTGAATCAGCTAACAGGTGTAAAGCCAACTAATATTCGTGCTCCTTACGGCAGTGCCCCACAAATCGGTGAGCAGTTCAGAGCGGATATCGCAGCAGCCGGCTTTACGTTGTGGGACTGGACGCTAGATTCGTTTGATTGGAAATATCCAAACGACCCGAATCGGATTGTAGACATTGTGAAGTCTGGATTGACGAAAGATGTAGAAATTATTTTGCTACATGAGCGCAAGCAGACGATGGAAGCTATGCCGGCCATTATTGAATATATTAAAAGCCAAGGCTACGAGTTCGAAGTATATAACGAGAATGCTCATTTTATGGTCAACTTCCATGATGATAAAAAGTTGTAAGCTAGTATTTTAGGAGGTTAGTAGCTTGAGAAGCAGACACAATTGGGGACGCTTTGCACTGTTGCTGCTCGTGGTAGCAGTAGTGTTAACAGGTTGCGGTACATCTGCAACGACGAAAATTTTCAACGCATTTGAACAGGCGGCTACGGCGGAAGCAGCTGTTACGACAACGATGGCTTCCTTGCAATCGTTAGAACAACATGACGAGCAGCAATATAGCAGCATTATTAATGAAGGTGTAAAATCGAATCAGAACGTGCAAACGTTAATTGCTAGCGCGACAGAAGGATTAGCCAAGCGCAAACTAGCGATGGACGAAGTGAAAGTGCAGATTGATGAAGCTCGTCAGAAGCTTGGCGAATTAGACGGTACGCTGTCCGATTTGGAAGATGCCAAATTGAAAGAGCAAGCAACGGCTGCATATCAAGCTTATGTGAAGCGTTACGATACGTTCCAAACTTTGCATAAGCACTACGGTGAAATGTTGGAGCGGGAGCAGAAGTTGTACGAGCAATTGAAATCGCCAGATACGAAATTGAAAAATATTAATGCGTCCGTTTCAGAGCGCAATGCATCGTTCCGTCAAGTCGAGCAATTAAAAACCGAGTTTAACGAGTATTCGACGCAATTTAATACATCGAAGCAGACTTTTTATAAAGCAGCGGGCATCTCATCGCAGCCTACCCCATCAAAGTAATGATATCCATCTATAGAGGACATAGATGATGTCGTAACGAGCAAAGGGTAGAATCGGCGCGAAGAAGGGATGCCCCTTCTTTTTTAAATGGATATATCGTATTTTGAAGCTCCACATCAACATGTTAATGGTTCAGCTGGTTAGACGGATGTAGAGGGTTCAAATAAGACTTGAATTAGATTTCAATATTTTACAAGTAAAATTTTTGTTTATTTGTGAGCCAATATTTAATATAATTATAAAAATATTTAGCTGAGTGTCCTCTCCACGAGGACACTTTTGTGTTGGTCTAGGGAGGACAGTCAGATGAATCAGTCAGCAAGCGCTCCAAAAAGGACCTTGTTTATGCGTATCCTTGACGGCATAGAACGTATCGGCAACAAGTTGCCTGATCCGGTTATGTTGTTCGCTATTTTGGCACTGTTAATTGTAGTCATATCTGCGATTTTATCCAGTATTGGATTAAGTGTTGAACATCCGCTCAAACCGGGTGAAACATTGACCGTGTATAACTTGCTTAGCAAAGAAGGAATTGCTTACATTTTTGAAAATGCGGTTGCGAACTTTACGAACTTTGCGCCGCTTGGCACCGTGCTCGTCACGATGCTCGGTATTGGAATTGCGGAGCGCTCAGGTTTGATATCGACGGCTTTGCGCGCGCTCGTTATGTCTGCTCCACGTCAATTGATGACGGCAGCGCTCGTATTTGGTGGCGTCATGTCCAGTATGGCATCTGACGCGGGTTATGTAGTATTGACGCCGCTAGGTGCGGTGCTATTTGCGGGTATGGGACGCCATCCAATCGCTGGTTTGGCGGCTGCATTTGCCGGTGTATCCGGTGGTTTCAGTGCGAATCTATTGCTAACGTCGCTTGACCCGATGTTAGGTGAGCTGTCTCGTACGGCTGCGGCAACGCTTGATCCTGCATATGCAGAAAGCTTTAATCTCGCAGGCAACTATTATTTCATGGCTGCGTCGGTATTTTTAATTACGATTATTGGTACGTTTGTAACGGATAAATTGGTCGAGCCACGCTTGGGTACGTATACAGGCGGTACGCAAGAAAAGGTCGAGAAGTTGAAACCAGAAGAGGTTCGCGGACTATGGCTGTCTCTTGCTTCGTTTGTAGCTACTTGCGTAGTGCTTGCTTTGCTTGTCGTTCCAGATTGGGGTCCATTGCGTGGAACTGGAGATATTGTCAGCTCTCCATTCTTTAAACACTTGGTACCTGTTATTTTGATCATGTTCCTCGTACCAGGTGTAGTGTACGGCGTCGTCACTCGTTCGATTCGCAGCTCTAGAGATGTGTCTGCGCAAATGTCGGACACGATGGCTACGATGGGTTCTTACATCGTATTGGCCTTCTTTGCTGCACAGTTCGTCGCTTACTTTGGTAAGACGAATTTGGGCATGATCTTGGCGATTAAAGGTGCTGAATTCATTCAAAATAGCGGTGTAACAGGTATTTCGCTTATTCTCATTTTTGTTCTTATTTCAGGTGTGATTAACCTGTTTATCGGATCAGCATCTGCAAAGTGGGCCATTATGGCACCGGTATTCGTACCGATTATGATGCAGTTGGGTTACACGCCGGAATTTACGCAGCTCGTGTATCGGATTGCGGATTCAACAACGAACATTATTTCGCCACTGTTGCCTTACTTCGCAGTCGTGATTGCGTTTGCGCAGAAGTATGATAAAAAAGTGGGTATCGGAACACTCATTTCAACGATGGTTCCATACACGATTGCATTTACAATCGGTTGGTTGATCATGTTGTTCGCATGGATGTTCCTTGGTTGGGAAATCGGCCCTGGTACAAGCATTTTCATGCCAATTAAATAATACATGAATACAAGGAATGCCCTTTTCAAGTCGTTAAGTCTACTTGGAAAGGGCATTTTTACAACTCGTTTGCATTAAAAAAAGATTGCCCGCCACCTGGCCTTTTGGCTGGATGGTCGGCAATCTTTTTCATATAGTCAGAAGTTATGCATGTTCGTAGTTGTTAGAGGCAGCATCAAATCTTCACATCTTTAGCTTACTCAACGCCACGTCTGGGCTACCACATCAGCCACAACCATAAATACGATATAAGCTACAATGGCAGAGACGATATGTATAAGGCCGACTTTCGTTTTTTGCTGAAACAAGCGCAGCACCCCGAGGCTGAGCAGTGGGCATACGATAAGTAAAAAGAAGAGCACAGTTACAAATAGTTGGGGACTAATCGTACTAATATTAACATAGGTCATGGCTTTCACCTCATCAGTTACAAATTCCATATTTTTCAATGATTGATTTCACAGCACTTTTATTATAGCGGGAACTGGGCAGGAAGTCTTTAGGTTCGCTTCCAAGTTTGCGGCGATTTTGCGTCAGTTTTTTGTGTGGGGATTGAGTTCAGTGCTCACTTTAATGTAAAGGCCATTACGGTTATGAAGAATGAATACCCTCCTTTTTCCTGTGTATTCGAATAAAGTAATACACCGCTAAAACGATAGATGTCAGAATTCCTAGAATAGGTGCGACGATAAGCATTAAGATCATGCTTACTCTTTTGTATTCCATTCCTTCGATTTTAAGCATCTCTAATATAGTAAGTGATAGAAACCCATAGAAAATATAAAGCAGAAAAAAGGTTCCAATGGCTATTCCGATTCTCCCCAGTATGCGATCTACAATTTTCAACGTGTATTCTCCTTTACCTCATCCATATCGTTAATTCATCTACTCGACATTCGACAATAATAGGGTACACATTTTTCATGCATTTTTCGATACAAAAATGTTCATGACCGTCGTCTTTTTTTGAGAAATTTAACAATTAGGCGGCATAGCTCGTGGTATAATATTCCTAATCATAAAAAGGTTTATTTTGGTATTTAAATGGATGGGTTGTCGAAAAAATAGAGAATTAAAGGGGAGAATATGATGAGTTATATGATCGGAATCGACTTGGGCGGCACCAATATCGTGTGTGGGTTAGTGAATGAACAGTATGAGCTGCTTGAAAAAGTAAAACGCCCAACGGATGCAGCGCAAGGTGTCGAACAGGTGATTAGCAAAATGGCTGAGATGATCGAGGAGCTAGTTAACCGATCAGGAATCAAGCGCAGCGAGTTGGTCGCGGTTGGGGCAGGAATACCAGGCTTTATCGACCCTGAGCGCGGAATCTGTTTATTTTCGGCCAACTTGAAATGGCAGGATGTCGAAGTGGCGGAGCTGTTAAGCGTTAAAGTTGGCGTACCTGTCTTTATCGATAATGATGTTCGAATGTACGTTTATGGTGAAGCGATGAGCGGTGCGGCACGTGGATCTGAAGTGGTACAAGGTGTCACGATCGGTACGGGATTGGCATCGGCCACGGTGACGCGCGGCGAATTGTTTTATGGCAGCCGATTTATGGCGGGCGAGCTTGGTCATGTCGCCGTGGAAGGCGAAACCGAACGTTGTGGCTGTGGCTTGACCGGCTGTTTGGAGACGGTTGTGTCGGCCACGGGTATCGTTCGGCAAGCGAAGCAAGCGCTTGAGGTAGGGCGAAGCAGCACGCTGCGCGATGTGTATGAGCGCGGTGAATTAACGGCTGCGCACGTATCAGCTGCTTATGATGAAGGGGACGAGCTGGCCGTGCAAATTATGGACTACACAGGGCAAGTGCTAGGCCGGGGATTGGCCTACTCTATTTCGCTGTTTAGCCCAGACGTTATCGTGATTGGTGGAGGCGGGGCATTGGCAGGAGAGCGTTTGTTCCGTTCGGTGCGTGAGACGTTGAAGCGGACGGTATATCACGGCTATTTAGAGAACTTGACCATTTGCCAAGGTGAGCTGATCGATGATGGCGGTGTGATTGGGAGCGCGGCGTTTGCCAAAAATCGATTGGGTAAGTCAGCGTTGCAGGTGAATGTATAATGGCTGATCTGCGAACAGAGCATGGAATGGCACACGTAGCGGTTCCGTCTGATGCTCGTACGGACGGGATGGAAGATTTAACATCATTGATGCTTCAAGAGCGAATCATTGCGATTTTCCGCGGCATTACAGGTGAGCCGGCCGATTTAGCAGGACAGGCGCTTGTAGCTGGCGGGGTTCGGTTCATGGAAGTGACGATGAACACGGAGGGAGCCGTTCAGCAAATCGCCCGCTGGCGCGAGCAGTTTGCTGGGGTAGCCTACATTGGTGCTGGCACGGTGTTGGATGAGAGCATGGCCGCAGAGGCGATTCATGGCGGCGCACAGTTTCTTATTTCGCCGAACTTGGATGAACGCGTTATTAGTTATGCAGCAGAGCGCGGAGTTGATGTGTGGCCGGGCGTGTTGACGCCGACTGAGATGGTAAAGGCTTGGAAAGCCGGAGCTAAAGCGGTCAAGTTATTCCCGATGGGGGCGCTCGGCCCTGAATACATTCGTGAAGTTCGTGGACCGCTGCCACACATTCCGATTATTGCTACTGGCGGAGTGGATTTGGACAATATGGCCTCATTTTTGAAGGCAGGTGCTTCGGCGTTTGGACTTGGTTCGAAGCTGGTGCGAAAAGAATGGATTCAAGACGGGCGCTATGAGGAGTTAAGGCAGCAGGCCCAGTTACTAGTGAACACAGCGAAAAGTACAAGTTGAATCAGCTAGACCAAGTTAAAGGAGGAGGAGTAGATGGCTTTGTTATGGCTATTTGGAGCAAGTGTGTTAGCAGCAGCTGGGGCGGCGGGCGGCGTATGGAAGATGGCAGTAAAAAGTCAGGCACCGCGTCACGTACCGATTACGGCGGAGCCGCCTTATCCTTATGAAAATGTACAGTTTGTTGGTTGTATGCCACTGCAAGGGTGGTTTATTCGTGGCAAGGGGCGAATAGACACCGAACGAGCCCCTACAATTATTATTTCACACGGCTGGGGTTCCAGCCGTGTGAGGGTACTGCGTTATGTGACTCCGCTTATTGAAGCTGGTTACCATGTGCTGATGTATGATGTGACGAGTCACGGGGCAAGTGAACGGATAGCTGCGCCTTCAGCGTTCTTATTCAGGGACGATTTGCTGGCGGCTGTTCGATATGCACGATCACGTGCAGATGTGGACACTGCGCGAATCGGATTGTTGGGACATTCAATGGGCGGATTCGGAGCTGTCTTGGGCTTACATGAGGGCTTGAATGTACAAGCCATCGTAACCGATTCGATGCCTGTGCGGCCGTTTACGATGATAACGGCAGAACTAAAGCGTCGCAATATACCGCTATTTCCGTTAGCGAATATTTTGCCGCGTATTTGGTTGTGGCGTGCCAGAATACCGGTGAAATCATTCATTAAGATTGATCTCGCGCGCATTTTAACAGACAACCACAATCGTAAGCAGCAAGAGCAAGTACCTGTGCTCATGGTGCATTCCCGACAGGATGATTTTATTCCGGCAAGTGAACTGGAAACCTTAATGGCGAAACTGCCCTATAAACAGTCTTGCTTGCTTGTAGATGCGGACGGACATAGCTGTTCCGAGCAAGATGCCCGCTTCTGGGAAACGGTATTACCGTTCTTTCAACGGCATATCTAAGGTGTTAATTTAGGAAACACTTAACATTTTATTTTTTCAAAACTCGCTTCGATTCGGCACTACTCGCCTAAAATAATGCCTCACATACAGCGACCTCTTTATGAATTCTTGCATAATAGATGAACTTCATGGCGGCCAATGTCGATGATCACCGATTCACTCCGATTGTGAACCATTTTGCAGCTGTCATAACCAGACAGCATCTGCATGAGTGCTGTGCTACGATACGTATCACCAAAGGCGGACTAGCGCCGTTTTAACCGAGGTGGTGATACGTTTGCACGATTTTGATTCAGATGAGCCCCATCACATCCCGCTACGCGTAACGAAACGGGGACGAGTGAGGACAGCTTTACGTGTGTGTATCTTTTTGATGATTTCGGCCAGCTTAATCGTGGGCTTCGCAGTATTATCCACAGTTGAGGCCAAACCGCTGCGTCAAAAGCAGGAAATCCAGCAATGGTTAGTGGAACAATTAACGCATCGGGAGCCGAAATCTACTTTTCAATATGAAGGAGCAACGGATAAGTTAACGAAAAAAATGAACAGTGTGCTGGCGGAATCGCTGCATTCTGATCCGTTTATTCGGTACAATGTCAGCCGTTATTCTTTTAATTGGAAGGGAGACGACAATAGTGCGACCGTAACGGTATACGTTGATTATCGTGAGACGTACGAGCAGTCGATGTATGTCCGTAGTGAAGCGAAGCGAATTGTACAGACCATTATTAAGCCGGAAGACGATGTCAATTATAAGGTGAAAAAAATTCATGATTATATCGTACAAAATGTGGCGTATGACGCAAATATGAAAAAGTTCACCGCATACGAGGCTTTGACTGACGGTAAAACGGTGTGCCAAGGCTATGCTTTGCTTGTGCAAGCGATGATGGAGGAAGTCGGTATTCCGAGCCTCGTGATCGAAGGAGAGGCAGGCAATACGCTGCACGCTTGGAATTTGATTCAAATGGATGAGCGGTGGTATCATCTTGATGCAACTTGGAATGATCCGCTTCCTGACAAAAAAAATCAAGTCCGGTATACGTATTACATGCGTACGGATCAGGAGATGCGGACAGACCATAAATGGGTAGCTGATAAATATCCGCAAGCATTCGTTTCGTATGCGGGCCAAATCGAGAAGCTGAACCAAGGCAGCGCCGCAACGCGTGCACTGGCGGCAGAGCTTCAGCGGGTGTGGAGCCCGTATATTTTGCGGCCAGATCGCGCGATTAGTACAGCGCGTGATCTCGTTCAGCAAGTGGAGGCGGCACGCAAGCAAGGATTAAAACAAGTGCAAATCCGCTATGCGCATAATGAGCTTCAACTGCGTTCTGATTTGCATGAGGTGTTAAAGCAATTCAATGCTGGAAAGGGTGAGCTTGATTACCGGGTCTCGGCGTTTAACGATAGCGAGCATTTACTGGTGGACATTGAGCTGCCCGCTTCCTAGCATAATAGCATAACCTAACAGGAACAGGTTCGGGTGCTACCACATTGCCATGTGTCGCGCCCGCCTGTTCCTATTTTTTATATGAAGCAAAGTCAGCTTATTCTTGTTTAAGATAACGTTTATCTTTTAAGAATAGCTTCCAAAAGATGATGAACACGGGAATGAGCAACAAGGTACTCACCGTATACCCAATGAGGAGTGAACGCAATACGGTTGGATTGGTTACCCCTTCTTCTAGCGTTAAATACGGATAAATAATGTACGGTAAATGCGCTCTACCGTACGCGATACTCGCAAGTGCGTATTGAATGGCAATCAACGTCACCGTCACACGTGTATATCCAACCCAGCCGTCCTTCCTTTTTATGAACAAGAAGACATAGCCGACGATAAAAGTGAGCGCGGACAAGCCGAACAAGGGCAACTGTTGCCGAAACTGTTCAACGATCCAGCGCGCCTCTGGCAGCATCGTAAAGGTGACAAGCAGCGCTGAAATCATGCTGATCGGGCCAAATATGACCGCTAAACGACGGTACACGATATAAGTGGAGCGGTCGCGTGCTTCATGTGCATAATCGGCCAAAAACAATGCCGAAAAGAACAGCTCTGTCGCAAGTCCAAACGCCAAATGGGCGTACAGTGTCGGGCTCACGAGCAGCTTTCCAT
Source organism: Paenibacillus sp. 481 (assembly GCF_021223605.1). Lineage (NCBI taxonomy): Bacteria > Bacillati > Bacillota > Bacilli > Caryophanales > Paenibacillaceae > Paenibacillus > Paenibacillus sp. 481. Next base: position 1,619,944 of record NZ_CP075175.1, on the reverse strand, counting down.
AGTTAAGCGACAATGTGCCGTCAGGAGCTTCTGTAATAAAGCCGCCCAACGTAACGATCAGCACCGTGACAAGCAGACAAGGAATGAGCAAGCCTGTGATGCCGGAAATGATGCGCAGCGCGCGCTGAAACTTTTTGGCATGATATCCATATACCATAAACGTACTTCGAATCGTTAGCAATACAAGAACCAAGCAGACTGGAAGCAGCAGCAGTGAAGCTAAGGGATACGTTGCTCCCGGAAAAAAGCCAAACAAGGCTACGACGAGCAGGACGAGAAACGTGTTCGTTATTTTCCACGAAGGTGATAAATATCGGTTCGCTAGTACAGAGGCTCTTGTATTGTCCTCCATCCCTTTTCCCGCGTACACCATCGCCCAAAATCCTGCTCCGAAATCAACGGAACCGAGCAGTGAGTAAATAAACAGAAACAACCAGATGACAGATATAGCTATTGTTGCATCACTCATGAATAGGCTCCTTCCTGCTCACGATGAAATTCGCGTGATAGTGGATTTCGTTTGAAGTAGAAGCGCATCACGATTGTGGTGACGATAAGCAGCAACACATACACCGAAACGAATAGCATAAATAGTGAGCCCATAATGTCACTTTTGAGTGCGGCATCTGAGGTGCGCAGCACATGGTATATCGTCCATGGCTGACGCGCTGAACAGCTGAACACCCAGCCAATTTCGATCGCTAGCATCGAGAGTGGGCCTGTCCACACGAACAGATGAATAAGCCATCGTGGAAATGGGCGCTGCTGCTTTCGTGTCCATATTTTCCACAACAGTGCTGCACCGGAAAGGGCGATTAACCCAGAGCCGATCACGACCATCAAGTTAAACAGCGTGTGCGAGTATAAAGGTGGCCAATCTTCACGTGGAAAATCGTTCAATCCTTTGACTTCGGTATCAAAAGAGTTGCCAGCTAAGAAGCTGAGCGCCCACGGAATTTCTAGGCCGTAGTGAACCGTTTGCGCTTCAGGATCTGGAATTCCGCCTAGGACAAGCGGCGCGTGTGTCTGCGTGTCGAATAAAGACTCGGCTGCTGCTAGCTTTTCAGGGTTATGTACGTGCAGCGATTGTGCCGCTGCGTGGCCGTTGAGTGATGTTAAAAAGGACATCACAAGCCCAATGATCAAGCCAATCATTAAACTTTTGCGATGATAGTTTACTTCTCTTTGCTCAATGCCACGCTTCAATAGCTTGTAAGCGGCGGCTGTCACAATAAAGAAAGCACCCGTCATATAGCTTGTCGTCACCACATGCTGGGCCGATGTTAAGAAAGACGGATTGAACACGGCAGCCCACGGATCGACGTTCGTCACTTTTCCGTCTACAAGATCGAATCCAGTCGGCGTGTTCATCCACGCCTGTGCCGACGTGATCATGACCGCAGAGGCAGTTGCCCCCAGCATCACGAAGAACACACTTAACAGCCGCATACTTGGCGACAAGCGATCGGCGGCATAAATGTAAATGGACATAAAGAGCGCTTCAAAAAAGAAGGCCCATATTTCAATTTGGAACGGCAAGGCAATGACTTGCCCGACGTATTCCATAAATCCAGGCCAAATCAGCCCCATCATAACGCCTACAATGGTACCTGATGGAATCGCGACCCCAAGCAAAATACCAAGCGCTTTCGTCCATCGTTTAGCCAAAATGGCATAGTCCCGATCTTTTTTTCGCCAATACATTAGTTCTGCGCAGAAGATCATCAGTGAAAATCCTACACTGAGCGTAGCGAACATAATATGAAAAGCCATCGACGTACCAAACAAGGCGCGTGCCATCGTAACGGAATCCATGACGTAACTACCTACTTTCGACATGTTTGTAATATTGAACAGTAGTGTGTGGAAATAGTGGAAAGTTTATGCAAGTGACAGAGTGGGGGGAATTGAACAAGTTGAACAAGTTGAACAAATTGGACAGAGCACTGGGAGTGCTGTGGAAACTGTGAGAACCGTGAGAACTATGAAAACGGTCATAAAGAACGGTAATCCGTTTCCGTACCATATAAAAAGCCCGTGCTACGCTCGCGCAAGCTGCGCGGTGTAACACGGGCGTGAATTACAATTTAGTTGGTGCCTCATCATTAAAGCGACATTCTTCCAACGGGATAAGCTTTGTCCGATGCTTCAGCTTGTAGCCGAGCCATACCGCCAAGAACAGCGGCAAGCCGATATACGTCATGATCAAGCCTTTCCAGTCAATCGCATCTCCGATAAAGGCTTGGAAGTTCTGGCCGATAATGACGAACATACAGAGCGCAAAGGCGAACAGTGGACCGAATGGGAACCAACGTGCTCGATAAGGCAGCTCTTTCAAATCACGTCCTTGCTTAACGAAAGCGCGACGGAAGCGGTAATGGCTGATCGCGATACCGAGCCATGCGATAAAGCCGCACATTCCAGATGCGTTCAACAACCAAATGTAGACGACGCCGTCTCCGAAAAAGCTTGCAAGAAACGCGAGCATCCCGACTGCGCTCGTAAGCAGCAGTGCATTAACAGGTACGCCACGCTTGTTCAGCTTAGCAAGGAACTTGGGCGCTTTGCCTTCCTTCGCCAATACCCACAGCACGCGTGTCGATGCATACATACCGGAGTTACCCGCGGATAACACCGAAGATAAAATGACCGCGTTCATAACAGCAGCGGCAAAGGCGAAGCCCGCTCTTTCAAATACGAGTGTAAATGGACTCGTATTAATAGCATCTACGCCGCTTGCAAGCAAGCTCGGATGCGTATATGGAATGAGCATGGCGATAACGAAAATCGCCAACACATAAAAGAATAAAATACGCCAGAACACTTGGCGAATGGCACGTGGTACACTTTCACGTGGGTTTTCGCTCTCACCTGCGGCAACACCGACTAGCTCCGTTCCTTGGAACGAGTAGCCTGCTGCCATGAATATACCGAGAATGGCGAAGAATCCGCCGTGGAAAGCACCGTTACCCCCTAGATTAAAGTTCTCAAAGCCAACAGGTGGTCCGCCAATAATTCCGAAAATCATCAGTACACCGACGACTAGGAAAACGATAACGGTCGCAATTTTAATAATTGCAAACCAAAACTCCGACTCGCCATATCCTTTTACAGATAAGAAGTTAAACAAAAAGATGACGCTAAGGAACAAAAAGCTCCACAAGAACGAGTTGCTGTCTGGGAACCAATATTTAATGATGAGTGTAGCTGCTACTAGCTCTGAGGCGATCGTAATCGCCCAGTTGAACCAGAAGTTCCAGCCTAGCGCAAATCCGAACGCCGGATCGACGAAGCGGGTTGCGTAAGTACTGAAGGAGCCTGATTCAGGCATATACGTAGCTAACTCACCTAAACTTGTCATTAGAAAATAAACCATAATACCGACGGCTATGTAGGCTAACAGCGCCCCACCTGGTCCAGCTTGCGCAATAGCGCCGCCGCTCGCGAGGAACAAACCTGTACCGATAGAACCACCGAGCGCAATCATCGTCAAATGACGCGTTTTGAGACTTCTTCGTAGTTGCTGACTATTGTCTTGACTCATGATGTAATGCTCACTCCTTAAATTACTCGTATTAGTATTGCCGGAAAGGAGCAGAGAACAACAAAAAAACCGTTAGAGCGTATTACGTCAAAACGGTTTGAGCCGTCCTCACCATACCCTTCCTAAAGATAGCGCTTCATGCAACGACGGGTAATCGATGTATGACAGTACTGAACCTTTCGGCAGCAGCCCCAGCTCGCGTCTTGGAAGCAACAAAATGATGAAGCGCGAACTTCGGCGGGTGTTCCTTTCTCTTCGCTTCAGCGACGCTTCCCGTCTCTACGAAGATACTCTTAACAACCGCAACCTCTACCTCATCTGGAATTAATAGTGATGAGGATTTGCACTATGAAGATGCTGTGCATCATTGTTATGATTACTACTATGTAGTTAGTATAAAGAACGAGCTTATTTCTAGTCAATGCCAAAAACAGTAAATCAACTTTTGTATGACATTCTTTATGTACTTCATGTACTTCGTGTTCTTCATGTTTTTCATGTACTTCACGTTCTTCATGTACTTCACGTTCTAACGGTCACCATGACCGTTAATGTTCCAAAAAGTAGACTTCTGCAATGATAACGGTTGTGAGAAACGTTATTAGATTAAATATATGCAGAATAAGGTGTAAATCGAAGACTTAAGCCCTGTCACAACCGCTAGCGCGGCAAATAACGAGAGAATGAGCAAATAGCGCTTCTCGTAACCGTTAAAGGTTGAAGGAAGTTTATATTTCTACTGCATTACAGTAATAGGTTGGTATGTACAGTAATTCAAAAAGAGACAGAGATTTTGTTGGGGGATGAATGGTATGAAACAAGCTTGGGATGGGGGCTCTATGAAGCAACTCGGGTTAGGTAAGGGAGACAGCAGTAAGCATGCGCGCGTCAAGCTGAAGGATGTTTCGCTGCGCCGAATCGGGGAACTGTTTCGGGGATACTGGAGCAGGCTTTCATTTATTATTGGTTTGGCCTTGGCAGCAGCTGTCATCGGTTTGCTACCGCCGCTCGTGATGCAGCGGATTATTGATGTGGCTATTCCGCAGGGGGATATGCAGCAAATGCTGAAATGGGCTGCTTGCCTCGTGGGGCTGCCGATTGTGAGTGGAGCACTAGGCGTATGGCAGAGCCATTTAAATACGCAAGTGACGCAAAGTGTCATGGCTGACGTTAGACAAGGCCTGTTTCGCAATTTGCAACGACAGTCGGTCGGCTTCTTCACCGCTTCGCGCTCGGGTGAGGTGATTCAACGGCTCACAGATGATGTAGCTGCTATTCAAAATGTAGTCACGAACGTGATCGTGTCCTCGTTGTCCCAGCTTGTCATTGTGGTGACGACGATTACGATTTTGTTCGTGCTAGATTGGAAGCTTGCGCTTATTTCGATTGTCATTTTGCCGGTGGCGATGATTCCTGTCCGCAAGGTGGCAACGGTGCGCAAGCAAATGCGTACTGAAACGCAAAAGGTACGTGCCGATATGGCATCCCAATTAGGCGAGGTATTTGGCGTTTCGGGGGCGATGCTCACGCGCATTTTCGGGCGCGAGGCAAGTCAGGAAGCGGAGTTCGCGCAGCAGAACAGGCGCGTGCAAGAGCTGGAAGTACGCCTCAATCTGATCGGGCGCTGGTTCTTTATGTTTATTACGACGCTTGGCCCGCTTGGCACAGCGGTCATTTATTTGTATGGTGGCTACGCGGTGATTCAAGGGCAAATGACGATCGGGGCGATCGTGGCCTTTGCCGCTTATTTGACGCGGCTGTACCAGCCATTCGGCACATTGCTTAATTTGCATGTGGAAGTGATGACAGCGCTGGGAGTGTTTAAGCGCATTTTTGATTATATGGATATGGAGCCGGATGTGCAGGATAAGCCGCGAGCGTTACAGCTAGAGGCAGTTGCAGGCGCGATTGAGTTTGATCGTGTTGCTTTTGCTTACAGCAATAGTGAACCTAACGGAAGGAAGGCTGATGGGAGTGACGCTGACGGTAGCCGATCTCTCAGTGGTACCCCTAACGACAGCGATTCTAACGGCACTAATTCTAGCGACACTAACTCTAACGGCACTAACTCTAATGACACTAACTCTGACGGCACTGACTTTAATGGCAGTGATTCTAGCAGCGAGGCAGGGTTGCGGGTCTTACACAACGTATCCTTTAAGGCGAAGCCCGGGGAAGTCATTGCCTTGGTTGGGCCTAGTGGAGCTGGAAAATCAACACTAATTAACCTTATCGGACGCATGTACGACGTAACGGACGGTACGGTCAAGGTGGATGATACGGATGTACGTGAAGTGACGATGGCCTCACTGCGTGCTCAGGTGGCTTATGTGACACAGGAGTCCTTCTTGTTCCATGCTACTGTAGCGGACAATTTGCGGTTCGCGAAAGCTGACGCTACACAGGCAGAGCTGGAAGAGGCATGTCGCCAGGCGTATCTTCACGACATGATTATGAGCTTGCCGCTCGGCTATGCGACGATGGTCGGTGAACGTGGTCACCGCTTATCCGGTGGTGAACGACAGCGGCTGGCGATAGCGCGCGCGATTCTCAAAGACCCGCGCATCCTCATTCTTGACGAGGCAACATCGCACCTCGATTCGCAGTCTGAGGCTTACGTGCAAGCTGCCTTAACGGCGCTGATGCAGGGCAGAACGACGGTCGTCATCGCGCACCGCTTGTCGACCATTTTGACAGCCGATCAAATTCTTGTTCTGCAAAAAGGAACCATCGTGGAGCGGGGACGCCATTCTGAACTGCTGGCGCAAGGAGGACTGTACGCTACTCTCTACGAGACGCAGTTTGAGCAGAAGTCGGCTTTATTCTTTTAAGTAAGGGGAACGAATACAAATAGGGCTCTTAAAAAAGTGATCATATTCCTATAAAAAGTAATCATTGTCTACTATTAGTCCCAGTGTAATTTATTTATAGTAACCATTAATAGAGCTACCAATTAGCTCTTAAACTCATAAGGAGGAGATATTGAGATGAAAAAAACACTAATTGCTACTGTTTCTATGGCTTTATTCGTTTCTGCTACCCCAGTGTTTGCGCAAGAGTCTAAGCCGCAAGCACAATCTCAAAGCGCTCAGGTTTCCGCTCAATCCGAAAGTAGATCGTTCAGCAGATCACTGGTCGGGAATGATCTAGATGTTGTGACGTTCAGAGCAACAGGTGACACTGTTACACTTATTGTGAATTATCAGTACAGTAGCAATAAGACAAATATCCAGTACAGATTGTATTCTCTTGATAGCAATGGAAATCAGTTGTCGAGAATCGGCGATGTACACAGATTAGAGAGAGATATTTCAACTGGTGATCCAGCTGCTGCTTACACTTGGAAAGACAGCAGAATCATTAAAGGTGAACGCTATCAAATTGAAATCGATAATGATAGCAAAAACTCTAGTGGAAAGATTGTCGATGCAGAAGTAAGAGGGCTTGTGTATTACTAGACCTTTTTTGATTAACTGTATCTATGTACTACCGCTTGATTCAATCCTTTAGTTGAAAAGTTCGACCTCAGAAATTCGAGCCCGTGTAAAGTTTAATCTTTACACGGGCTTCGGCGTTAATGGCACATCTTCTGGACATCAAATTAAACCCCTCACAGGTAGCAGTAAAATGGCTAGTTACTGCCTACCTAGTAAGAGGTTTTATTCATTTATGCCGTTGCGTATTTACAGATTAATTTGGCGACCACCAGTTGCCGGATACGACGATTACGCTAAGCAAGCGGATGCTGTCACCGAAATAATTGGATCGACTCGTTGGTTGAGTAGTAACATTGCTCCATAGTTTATTGAGCCAATCTTGATTCGCGCCGCTAATCATGGCGCTCACTGCAAACGGAGCAGTAAAAGTTAAATCATAATATTTTGTTGATTTAATATACTCGTTACCATCTAAGTTATATCCGCCGCCATTAATGAGGGCAGGATTACTGCCAGTACGCCACATAATCCAGCCGTTGAGATTATGCAGTTGCTGTGCGTAGCGTTGATCTCCTGTCAGTACGACATCAGTGCCCAGCCTCCATGGCGTACGAGCTGAATTATAGTAATAAAGAGGGTCTTCCGCTTTTTCTAAATACGATGGAGGTGAAGGCTTCCATTTTCCATTTTCAAGAATAGCAAAGTCAGGAAGAAGTCCTGTTTGCGGTGCGAAACCTTCGGAAAGATCTTTCATCGCTTTATGAGTAGCGTCAATAACATTGTTCCAACGCGAGTCGCCTGTTGCAGATTGAAACGCTTTTAAATGCTGCAGCATAAAGTCAGCTGGACGCGTACCCTTACCGTATTTAGGATCGGAGTCTTGGGCCCAGTCGCCAAGCTTCAAGAAATTGTTTGTCTGATGGACGTCTTTTTGCATAATTGCTTTAATCACTTGCCTCGCTTGCCGACCATAATCAATACCCGTTCGGTTGCCCCATTGTTTCTCTGCGAGCAACAACGCATATGCAATATCCATATCTCCGTCTGTTGCAGAGTTTGTGCCACCAACGTCAATGATCTTTCCTCCTCGATTGGCTTGCTGCCAAGCCATTAAATCAGGATGATTTTGACTCGGGTGGGCACGATAATAGTGGTATAATCCATCAAATAATTTTTTAGCTTCAGGATCATGTCCAGCCATATAAGCGGTTGCGATCATACCATAACCGTGAGCTTCTGATGTTGTAATGATGTCCGTAGGTTTTATTGCCCCGTTAAGGTTGTAATGAACAAAATATTGTTTTCCGTTGTATGGGTTTTTGGTTAAAAATGTTGATTTCCATTGATTGTAAAGTTTACGAACCTCTTGATCTAATTGTGATTGCGAAACGTGATTTGGCTTAATGATTCCGCTTGCGTATTGTACATGCTGCGGAAATGAACGCATAGGCGTAGCGAGCGCATCGACGTTCGCTTCATCCACATTCTGCCCATACACCGTATCTGCTACAGATTGAGGTGGCACTGCGTGAGCAGGGGATGCAGAAGCAGGAGTAGAGAGCAACAACGTTTGCATAAGCAAGAGTGATGAAAGTGTGACGATGAATGTTTTTTTCCATGTCATAAGAAATGATCTCCTTTCAAAAATGAACAATTTGATAAAGTTGAATCACTGTCTGACTATGGTGACAAGAACGTTCGTAGAATATCACCTCCAAAATAAGTATCGCGGCTTAATAGAGTCTCCAACAGAGCTAGATAGCAGAGCTAAGAAGTAGTGGGAAGAACTAAGAACTAATGAAGTAGAACGATAGAGTTGGGTGAAAATGGTTGTTATGATATGATGTGGTTTCTAAACATAGCGTACATGAAATAACGCTTACATAGTGTAAAGTTTCATTAAATTAACAATAAAGTTTATATAAAGCTATTTTTATTACATGATCTAAACAATACTGGCAGCATAAAATAAGACCGCTCGATTAACGAGCGGCCTGTTTTTGGTGATATTTTTTCATTTTAGCTAACAACTGCTCTGCCGAAATGTTTGGACTTCCCGCATTAATTCGCTTCACGTTGCGTGTATGGCGGTCATTAATTCCCTCATGCAGAGAGAAGAACAGCTTGAATCCGAGCGCTTCACCCATTTTAAGCACGGTACTGTTATATGCTCCGTACGGAAATGCAAGCAGCATCGGCTGCTGGCCCAACTCCTGCTGGAGGCGTTTTTCCATAAATACAAGGTCGGCTTGAATACGCCGCTTGTACTCCGCTTCCGTTTCCAGACGCCTCGTATGCTCCAAATAAATCCGGTTGCTTAGCAGCGCCCCTTTTTTTCCTTTTCCCACATCCACTTGCTTATGCATGTTGTATGTATGATTGAAGAACGACATACCATTCTGCTTCATATCTCTCATTTGATCCCACGTTAAATGCGAATATGCATCCGAGTTGTACAAATCGGTATCGTATCCCACGATAAAATGCGTTGCCGGCATCTCGTACTGCTGTAAAATCGGATATGCCTTCGTATAAAAAGATTCATAGCCATCGTCAAAAGTAAGCAGTACCGCGTTGTCCGGCACCGGTTTGTCATGGAGTGCGAACTGAATATAGTCGTCCATGGAGATGACTTCATAGCCGTTGTCTTGCAGCGCTTTTAAATGTGAGCGGAATTGTTTCGTTAACACCGTGCTACCTTTCGGCTTGGTCGGATGAAACTGATCTGCCACATGATGATACAGCAGAACGATCACTTTATCTTTATAATACGCTTGCTGCTTCGCTTCGCTCTTATGTGTCGGGAACAGGCCGAGTGTAAAGCAAAGAATGATCGATAACGCAGCATACGATATTTTTTTACATTTCTCTCTCATGTCTAAGTTGCAACCCCCATTAATGCGTACACGTTCTTGTTTATTATCGTGCATTTTAACTAAAAACGGAAGCTTAGAGGTTGAATATTCCGTGAAATAAATAAGCCACTTTAGCTGTTGTAATCAGCCAAGGGCTTTAGGATTCGTAAACTATTCCAATGAAAATAGTTGTAGAAATGAAAAGAGAATTTGCTATTCCCTAGAGAATAGCAAATTCTCGGTGTTTATCTTAGGTGCTGAAAACGGTGATGAGGACGACTTAGTTGGGACTTAGAGTACCGTGTACGAAAGCGGCAGAGGTTCCGATGTTTTCTACAAGAACAAAGTATGTGCCTTGCTCAAGTTGAACCTGAAAGGACTGAGATGTTGTTCCATATAAGGTAAATGGCTGATAGGTACCGCTGCTGTTCATTTTCAAGACTTGGTACCTAACAGCTGGACCTGGTTCGTTAGCATTTACGGGATTTTGATAAGCTGTAAATTTCGCCGTATGTGGGCCGTTTGATTGATATACTGCACCTACAGTCTGTGAGAAGAAATTAGTGCCTGGCTGCAAGTTAGGTGCTTGAAACCACATATTACCCGATAAAATATTGCTTTCTGCTTGAACGACTGACTGTGTCTCAGGAGTTACTACCGGAGTAGTAGCTGCAAACGCTGATTGCGCCATTAGCACCATACTTGCACCAATAATAAGAGTGGACAATTTCTTTTTGAAACTCATACAGACACCTCCAAAATGATAGTAAGTCCGGCCGAACTTAAAGAAAACTATACTTCAATATCTCAAAAATGTAAATATATTATTCTGAAGTTCAATAATGGAATTTAAAAAATATATATTCACAGATAAACCAACATTATGAAATGAAGTGCCTAAACAAGTGCCTAGTGAAGGGTATGCGGCTGCTTGCTAGGTTCCTTTTTCGGGAACAGAAGGTAAGAGACGCTAAAGATACAATCGATAGCTAATACCATTGACCACACCTTGCTCACCTGATTCAGAGTATCTTGCTTAAACCAACCGAGGCCGTCACGACTCGTTAATTGCTGCCATGAAAGCTCGGTTACGATTTGCATGGTGATAGGCTCGCGTAAGCCAGCTATCAAGACAAAGCCAATATGAGCAGCTACAAATACAAGCAAGTGTATAGCGAAACCGATCATTTCCTGTTGGGCGTAGGCCATGCCGTATTTCGGAGTAGGCATCGTAATATGATCAGGCATAGGTTGCCTTTTCCAGCTAGCTACTTGTCGTGCGATAAAATAATCCAACTTGCGAATATCGGACTTACCGAGCGTTAAACTATAAATGACGATGGCAGCAATGACAAAATGAAATGCCGAAAATTGCCCTGTGCGATTGTAGTCCATGGCCGCAATGGTTAGCAGCCAAATATCATTGGCGATAAAGACGAAGAAACTGATAGTGCTTGCCCGCGGCTGCTGAAAAGCGTAGCGCAGGACGAATCCAGCAATAAGTGAAAGCACCGCAATGAGTTCAGATATGATAACGAACGTGATTTTGTGGTCCAATACAAATGACATCGAACATTCTCCTCGTGAGTGAATTGTAAGGTTGAGTATAGTACCTCACGTAACGTTATGTGCAAGAGGGGATGTCTTAATTGTTCTCATTTGAGCTCATATAAGTCGAGTTAGAAATGAAAAGAGAATATGCCACTCCCAAGAGAATGGCATATTCTCGGTGTTTATCTAAGGTGATGTACATGGTGAGGAGTTACTTCTTAATCATTACCTAGAATGGCGTGTACATTGGCGCTATGGATTCCCGTATTTTCGATGAAAATAAAGTATTCTCCCGGCTGAAGATAAACATTTTCCTCATAATATCCTTGTCCTTGCTTATTAAATGGATAAGAGGTGCCGCCACCGTTATATGGCATGATTATAAACCTAACATATATATTTGTTTGGTCAGGATTAGTGGCTGAATAATACATCCGTAATTTCACAGATTGTGCATGGGTTACACGAAGTATTTGGCCACTTGCGGATGAAAAAATAGAAGCACCGGAGAGCAAATTAGGTTCTCCAGCCCAAATCTTTCTTGCCGAAGTAATGCTGTTTTCCTGAACCATTATTTGTGACTCAAGAGATACGACTGGGGTATTTGCTGACACTGCCGGAGTAGGCGCTGCAAACGCGGACTGCGACGTAACTAGCAAACTTGCACCAATAATAAGCGTGGACAACTTCTTTTTCAAATTCATAAAGACACCTCCAAATTTTTTTAATTCCGACCTACCTCAACCATCTACCCTCCTTATGCCAATATTGTGTTGCAAGGCTAAGTCTAAATCCTAACGCCGCGTGATGAGCAAGAGGGAAAATAAAAGTTTCTGTTTTTTTAAAAAATTGAAGTTTGGATATTATTTATGGAACGATCGTGTCGTTAATTCGTATTTCATGTAAATTGGTGTAATGCCGTAATCATAAATTTGCCTCTATTGGTTGAGATGAACTATAATTAATGGAGCATTATACCATTTGTCGAAAGGAGGTGTCGAAATATGGGAATCTCTTTGGTTAAAGGTCAAAAAGTAGACTTAACAAAAGGGAATGCTGGACTTGGACGTGTCATTGTTGGTCTCGGTTGGGACCCTGCAGACATCGAAGAGCGCGGTTTTTTTGGAATGAAGAAGAAGACGAAGGCTAACGTTGACTGTGATGCATCTGCTATCTTGCTAGATGAGAGAGGCAAGCTGACTCATGCCGACAATCTCGTATGTTTCTATAACAAGGTGAGTGGCTGTGGTTCTGTTGTTCACTCTGGTGACAATCTTACAGGTGAAGGCGACGGAGACGATGAGCAAATTCTTGTTGATCTGGCTCGCGTGCCCGCATCGATTCATAAAGTGCTAGTTGCCGTAAATATTTACGAGTGCGAATCTCGCAAACAAGACTTTGGGATGATCCGTTCCGCATTTATTCGAATTGTGAATCCAGCAAACAATCAAGAACTGATTCGCTTTAACTTAACCGATAACTATGCAGGTAAGACGGCTCTTATCGTAGGTGAATTGTATCGCCATAGCGGAGAGTGGAAGTTTAATGCGATCGGTGAAGGTGCACATGCAGCACATATTAATATTTTAGCAAGTCAGTACCAATAAATTTATTGAAAATGAGGGATTAGACATGGCAATTAGCTTGCAAAAAGGACAAAAAGTCGATCTTACAAAAACAAACCCAGGCTTGACGAAAGTAGTTGTTGGTTTGGGATGGGATACGAATAAATATGATGGCGGCAATGATTTCGACTTGGACGCATCCGTATTTTGCTTGAACGCTTCTTCTAAAGTAGGAAATGATACAGACTTCATCTTCTACAACAATCCTAAAAATGCTAACGGTTCAGTTGTACATACGGGTGACAACCGTACAGGCGCTGGCGACGGCGACGATGAGCAAGTTACTGTTGATTTGGCAGCTGTTCCAGCTGATACAGCTAAAGTTTCTTTCTGTATCACGATTCATGATGCAAATACACGTGCACAGAACTTCGGTCAAGTATCGAACGCGTTCGTACGCGTATTGAACGAAGCAACAGGCGCAGAATTGTTGCGCTACGATCTTGGCGAAGATTTCTCCGTTGAGACAGCTGTTGTTGTAGGCGAATTGTACCGTCACGGAGCAGAGTGGAAATTTAGCGCTGTAGGTAGCGGATACCAAGATGGCCTTTCTGGCTTGTGCCGCGATTTCGGATTGCAAATCGGATAATTTAGAAATGAATGAAGAGAAGGCCGTCATGATTAGGCGGCCTTTTAACTCATTATTGTACATAACTGCAACGGTTATTCTACCACTAGCATAAGGAGGGAACTAGGATGACGATTAGTTTATCCAAAGGCCAACGTATTGATTTGACGAAGACGAATCCTGGGCTGAAAAAGGCGATCATCGGCTTAGGCTGGGATACGAATAAGTACAATGGCGGTCAAGATTTCGATTTGGATGCTTGCGCATTTTTGTTGTATGAAGATGGGAAAGCCAAAGGCGCGGACGATTTTGTGTTTTATAACAATTTGACCGGCGGTAACGGTTCTGTCTCGCATTCCGGTGATAACCGAGACGGTCTAGGTGACGGTGATGACGAGCGCATTAAAATGGATTTCTCGCTTATTCCGTCCCACATTCATCGCGTTGGCATTACGGTTACGATTCATGATGGAGATCTGCGTAATCAGAACTTTGGTCAAGTGTCCAATGCGTTTGTCAGAGTTCTTGACGAGGAGTCCAATCGAGAAATATTACGCTATGACTTGGGCGAAGATTTCTCTGTTGAAACAGCAGTCGTCGTGTGTGAACTGTATCGCCACGGTCAAGACTGGAAATTCCAAGCTGTAGGTGCTGGCTTTACGGGCGGTCTTGCGTCGCTATGCCGCAACTACGGACTTGATGCAAATTAAAGGATTACAACTATTCGGGTGCTGCAAACTGCCGTTGTACGTGTAATGACTATACATAGCAGATAGCAGCACCCTGCCTCGAAGATCATGCGAAAGGTGGCTTCCCATGTCTGTATCCATCATTAAAGGGCAAAAAGCAGATGTTACAAAAGGCAATACAAACGTCAATCAAGTTGTAGTTGGCATGGGATGGAGAACAGGAGGCTCAGTAGAGCTTGATTTCTCTACCTTTCTTTTGCGCGCAGACGGAAAAGTAGAACGTGACGAAGATTTGATTTTTTATAGCAATCCTACTGGTGCAGCTGGATCTGTCACTGTAAAGAGCCAGAATGAGGCTTATGGCGGGATAACGGATCAAGCTCAAGTAAGTATTAAACTGCGTCAAGTTCCTCATGAAATTGAACGAATTGCGTTCTCGCTTACGGTTTATGATGGTGAGCAGCGTCGTCAGAACTTTGGTATGGTCGAGCATACATACATTCGAATTATGGATGAAGCGACAGGTACAGAGTTACTGCGCTATGACATTGACAATAACTTCTCCGTCGAGACCGCTGTCGTTGTAGGAGAGTTGTATAAATATAAGAGTGAGTGGAAGTTCAGTGCTGTAGGCTCCGGTTATAAGGGCGGATTAAGCGCGTTGTGCACGAGCTTCGGCATCGAAGTGAAGGACGAGCCTTCAACTACACAATCAACGCCTACACCGGCTGCGACTACGCAGTCAACGTCCGTACCATCTGTGCCAAGTCAGTCACCACCAGCGACGAATACCTTTTCGAAGCCAACTCCACCGCCAACATCACCGCCACCGCCGCCAACAGCTCCACCGTCGGCAGCCCCGGTCAACATTGGCAAAATCGAGTTGAAAAAGCGTGGCGACTCTATTAATTTGCAGAAAAATGCTTCAGGTAGTTTAGGTGAACTACTCATTAACTTGAACTGGAATCAAAAGCAAGCTTCCGGTTGGTTTGGCGCCCTTACCCGCAGTCGTGGCGTAGATTTGGATTTAGGTTGTCTCTACGAGCTTAAAGACGGACAGATTGGCGTTATTCAGCCGCTAGGCAAACAATTTGGCTCTTACAATAGAGCGCCGTTTATTTCATTGGACGGTGATGACCGGATTGGCACCGTGAAGACCGGTGAGAATTTACGGATTAACGGAACGAAGCTCCCTGAGTTTAGAAGGATTCTTATTTTTACGTTGCTCTATGAAGGAGCCTCGAACTGGGCTGAAGCAGATGGCGTTGTCACGCTTAAGCAAACAGGCGGCCCAGACATTATTGTACGATTGGACGAGCATGACAACCGTCGCAGAGTATGTGCTATTGCGATGCTTGAAAATGTGAGCAATCAAACGTTCAATATTAAAAAAATAGTTGAATATTTCAGTGATAATTCTTCAATGGACCGAGCTTTCAATTGGGGATTAAGATGGGTGCCTGGTTCAAAATAACCTCTAAAGCAGCTGAATGCTACAGTGTGTATAAGAAACAAGCCTCTCAACAGGGTTAGAACAACCAAGCCAAACAAATATCCCTCCACATGTTAGGAGGGATATTTTTTCTTCTAAGAAATCTCATAATTTAACTATCTTGGGAGGTTGACACTAGTGCGATACTTCAGTTTCTTGACAAGAGAAGAAGAGAGCGCGATATTTTTTTCGGCTCCTACTTCCTTTAACTCGTCGTCAAATAAGCAACTGTTGGCGCATGCGGTAGGGGCTGCTTTATACATGCCTGCCACACGTCCAACGATTGCACAAGAGCTGTTGCAACGCAAGCACGAAGGGCTAGTCACGATTGTCATAGATTTAGAGGATGCTGTTGGTGACAATCAAATCGAGCAGGCGGAGCAAATACTTGTGCAGCAATTTGCTCAACTTCGTACTTTTTTGCAAGAGGGGCGTATGCATGCAGATGATTTGCCTCTTATTTTTATTAGAATACGCACACCGGAACAGTTGTCCCGTCTAGTGTCACGATTAGAACATCATATTACACTTGTAGCAGGGTTCGTGTTCCCGAAGTTTTCTGTTGAAGAAGGACAGCCTTATTTCGAGCTGTTATCTAATTACAATACGCATAAACAGGACGATGCACCCATCTTGTATGGAATGCCTATTTTAGAGACGGCTCAAGTTATTTACAAAGAGACACGCTATCAAGATTTGCTATCTATTAAACAGTTATTAGATCACTATAAGGCCTATGTCCTTAATGTTCGCATCGGTGCGACTGATTTTTCGAGCTTGTTTGGCTTGAGGCGCAGCCCCGATATGACCATCTATGACATTGGCGTTATCCGTGATTGTATGACGGACATCGTTAATGTGTTTGGCCGCGTGGAGGACAGCTATGTCATTTCTGGAGCGGTGTGGGAATATTTCAAAAGTGAGCGGGTTCTTAAGCCGCAGTTGCGTCAGACGCCGTTCGAAGAAAGTATGGGACGAAACGGTCGGCTACTGCGCAAGCAATTCATTAATCGCTATGTAGATGGGCTTATTCGCGAGGTCGTCATGGACAAAGAGAACGGCATTATTGGCAAGACGATTATTCATCCGAGTCATATTAAACCTGTTCAATCGTTGTATGCGGTGACGCACGAGGAATTTATGGATGCTTCTAGTATTATTGCGCACAATGACGGCTCTCTTGGTGTGATGAAAAGCGAATATTCTAACAAAATGAATGAAATCAAGCCACATTTGAGCTGGGCTCATCGCATCATGATTCGATCAAAAATATACGGGGTGCTGCATGAACATCAAAACTTCACTAGCTTACTTGCCACACACGACCACGACCACGCACTTGTATAATATTATCGGAGATTTAGCCGTGCGCGTAGATGTTCACGCCAATCCGTATCATTTACCGCTAGAAACGCTGTTTCAAATGGCGGCGAGAGTGAACAAGAAACGGAGCTTCTTGTTCGTCAGCAAAGTGCTAGGTAAGCATATTCCGGTTGACCCGTGCACGTCTTTGTTAAGTGGCGCTTCGTTAGCGCTTCTGTATCAACAAGAGCTGGGCGGTGTAGTCCCGCTAGAAGTGGAAGGAATGCTGAAAGCGTTTCAAGATCCGGCTTACGCGCAGGAAACGTACAGGCAGCTTAAGCGCACTCCTATGCAGCTGACAGAGCGAACGCTGTTTATTGGCTTTGCCGAAACGGCGACAGCGCTGGGGCATAGCATGTACGATATGTTCAGCGGGCCTGTTCATTATTTACATACGACACGGGAGCATGTTGCCGAGCTTGAGACGGTGATTACTTTTGAAGAAGAGCACTCGCATGCTACCGACCATCGCTGCTACGCATTAGATCCGGACAGCTTTGAGCGGGCGGACACGGTTGTGCTCGTAGACGATGAAATGACGACAGGCAAAACGTCTCTAAATATTATTAAAGCTTTACATGCTCGATTTAAGCATAAACGCTTCTTTGTAGCGAGCTTGTTGGATTGGCGTAATGTTGCTGATCGCCAAGCGTTTGCTGATCTTGAGCGGGAACTGGACGTTACGATTACGTGCTTATCCCTTGTCCAAGGTGAAATCGAAGTGACTGGTGGGCCGATTGAACGATTAATGGGCGGAGAAGAGCAGGGCTCCGTGCAAGGTTTAGCAAAAGGGTCAACAGTAATGGTGGCCCACGGTGCAACGCAAGCTTCAGCGCATGATGCCGCACAAGATGGAGCACCAGCACTTGGAGAAAATCAGGAACACGTGCAAAATCGAGTTCACTTCGAGACGTATCGTATCGAAACTATTTTCGATCGTCTAGAAGCAACTGCAAAGCCGTATTTGCGTCATACCGGCAGATTTGGCCTGTTTGCCGCACAAAATGCACGCTTAGACGAGCATATTAGTGCGACAGCACAGAAGCTACGTACGCTGCGTAACGGGGCACGGACGCTGTGCATGGGAACGGGAGAGTTTATGTACGTACCGATGCGTATTGCGGCAGAAATGGGGCAAGACGTCGTCTACCAGTCTACGACAAGAAGCCCGATTCATCCTTATGTGTCCGATACGTATGCGGTGCGTTATAAGGCGAACTATCCATCGTTGGAGGACCCAGAAGTACAGAACTTTATGTACAATATACCGGCTGACACTTACGATGATATGTTTCTTTTTATCGAGTGTGAACCGAGCGCAGAGCGGCTAGAGCCACTCATGGAAGTTCTTTCGCAGCTGCGTATACCGAGAATAAACATCGTATATTTCAGCTAAGAAGTGAGCGGCATAAGATGAACAATCGGAGGTAGTGCTATGGCAGTATCGCTTCATTCTCGAACGATTTCAGATCCGGTGCAGATGGGCAGCTACCGACCAGAAGAGGTTACTTTTCTACTTAAAGATTTAAGTCAACTTGCGTTGGAACAAGGAACGGAAGACCGTGAAGAGGCGATTCAATCGGGTACGCATTATTCAGAAATGCTACCGATTGAATATGAGCCGTCACCGGAATATATTCAACTGTTCCATCGAGCATTAGAATCGTCAGCGTCGAAAGTGGCCTTGGCGGTCGCTGTCGTCGCGGAGAAGATTGTGCGGCGCAAAGGTTTGAATACGGTGCTCGTATCTCTAGCAAGGGCAGGAACGCCTGTTGGCGTACTTATTAAACGATACATCCTACAGAAGTATGGTGTAGAGCTGCCTCATTACAGCATTTCCATTATCCGTGGTAAAGGGATTGATGAAAATGCGCTCGTCTATATAGTAAGACGTCATCCTGAAAGCGCACTCCAATTCGTTGATGGCTGGACAGGAAAAGGAGCTATTCGAAAAGTGCTTATCGATGGCTGCCAGCAGTTTAATGCCATGTATGGCACGTCACTCGATGATGAGTTAGCTGTGCTTGCTGATCCAGGACACTGCACGCCGATATTTGGCACGCGGGAAGATTTCTTAATTCCGAGCGCATGCTTAAACGCGACCGTATCAGGGCTTATTAGCCGGACGGTTCTGCGTGATGATTTAATTGGGCCGCATGATTTTCATGGAGCCAAGTTCTACAAAGAGTGGGCGGACAGTGATAAGACCAATTTGTTCGTCGATACCGTGGCGGCTTACTTTACACAAGTGAGCGCTCAAGCGCAATCCGAGGTTAGTAACGACGATCAGTCATCACAAGCAAGTGTGGTTACTTGGCAAGGAATGAAGAGCATCGAACAAATCCAGCAACAATATGCTATTAAAAATATTAATCTCATTAAACCTGGAGTTGGCGAAACGACGCGTGTTCTGCTGCGCAGGGTACCTTGGAAAATACTCGTCGATCGGCTGGACAATCCGCATTTACAGCATATTTTACTGCTAGCGGAGGAGCGCAATGTGCCAATTGAACAGTTCGAAGGCATGACTTACTCATGCTGCGGTCTCATTAAGCCACTGAAGGAGGAGTAACGATGGGAGCAGCTATGGGAATAGCGAAGATGTTTGCGAGCGATCTAGATCGAACACTCATCTATTCAAATGCAGCGATGGGTGATGTACCTAGGCATATCCTGCGTTCTGTGGAGTGGTATAAAGGAAGAATCATTTCATATATGTCACAAGCTTCCGTTCGCTTGCTGGACGAGATTGTGAAGGACGCCTTGTTCGTGCCGGTCACAGCACGTACGACGGAGCAATATATGCGAGTATTTAAGTTTAGCGAGCAAATGAGGCCTACCTATGCGATTACGAGCAACGGGGGCAATGTTCTCGTAGACGGGACACCTGACCAAGAGTGGGCCATGCTTATACAGGAGCGTCTGAGAAGCAGCTGTGAGCCGGAAGTGATTAAAGCGATGTTCGATAAGATTGCTTCGCCACAATGGTGCTTCCAACAGTCGCTTGCGGAAGGGTTGTTCTACTCGATCAAAGTGGATCGCGAGAGGTTGCCCCATGATGAACTAGATTCCTTCCAGCGTGAAATCAGCAAGCTAGGCTGGCAGCTGTCCATTCAAGGCCGCAAAATATACCTTGTTCCACATGTGATCAACAAAGGCGACGCCATGTTGTTCGTCAAGGAACGAACAGGGGCACAGGGAGTTGCCGCGGCAGGCGATTCGCTGCTCGACGAGAGCTTGCTAGCAGTCGCGGATTTCGCGCTGGCGCCACGCCACGGCGAACTGTTCAGACGCTACGAGGCGAGCGGGCATGATCATATCCATTTTACGAGCGCATCAGGCATTTTAGCAGCTGAACAATTGCTGCAAGCTGTACATCAATACGTGCAAACGGGTCAGACTATCAACTTGAGGACGGTGCAATTATGACGAGAATTTGGTTTAATCGTTGGTTTTCCGTAGCCTATCATTATATGAATATGATTCGTAACAATGCGGACCAAGCACCATTTATGCTGTTCGGCACGCATCCAGATCCACAGCATATGTCCTTGCAGGCAGCTGACTATAGTGAGGCTGAGCCAGTACTGGAAGCGGAAGCGTATGTGGAATATGCACTTGATTTTTGCAAGCGGCATAGCATTGATATTTTTATTCCACGACTGCATATGTACGAGATTGCTCAGCACGCAGACCGTTTTGACGCGATAGGCACCAAGGTCATGGTGTGCCGTGATACGGAATTACTTCAGGCAATTATGGAAAAAGATAAAATGTATGCACTCATCCAACAGACCGATGACGTGGTAACTATTCCAGATTATGAAGTCGTCAATACCGCGGAGCAGTTTAAGCAAGCTTATGAGCGGATTACCGCTAAGGGACACCGTGTTTGCTTCAAGCCTACCAATTCCGAGGGTGGCATGGGCTTCCGTATCATTCATGATAAGCCACAATCGCTGCAAGATTTGTACGGTTGGGTCACACTAAAAATGACGTTTGACGAAGCGTATCACATTTTAGCGACGGTGCCGTCATTTGACGACATTATGGTCATGGAGCTGTTGGAAGATGATGAGTACAGCATCGACTGTCTAGCTTCAGAGACTGGCGAGTTGATTACAGCGATACCGCGCAAGAAATCGTCTCGCAGGCTGTATGAAATCGACGATATGCCAGAGCTATACCAGATAGCAGAGCGAATGGCGGAACGGTACAAAATCCCTTACGCATACAACATCCAAGTCAAGTATAATAAAGGTATTCCAAAACTATTGGAAATTAACCCGAGAATGTCAGGTGGGTTGTATATCACCTGTTTGACGGGAGTCAACATTCCGTATCTTGCGGTCCGAGCGGTTATGGGACAACAGGTTGATAAGCCAGAACCACAGTATGGCATACGGGCAGGGTACGTAGAAGACCCTATTTTAATTACCAGTTAGTTTGATTCGGGGGTGTTTCGATGTCAAAGCTTAAAGTAACGACTGGGTTTGCACTATTTGGCTACATATCGGGTTTAGTGTTAGACTCTGTGCTCGATCTTAGCTTTGTTTCATTAGCGGCGCCTGCGCTTTCTGTATTTTTGGCGTCGGGAACCGTGTATTACATGACCAACTCTAAACTAAAGGCTGCTGCCAAGCAGGAGGCTGCTAGGTCTGAAGTGCGCCTAGATGGAAGCACAGCCGCGCAAAGTACAATTGCGGCGCCTAGCGGTAGGGCGAACACGTTAAGTGCTGTCCCAACGAACGCTACGGTGCAATCGTCGAATAGTGTGCAGCAGCAAGAACCTCATCATGCGCTGGGGGAAGAATGGTCGCAATTATTAGAGTATATTGGCGCGATTGAAGATATGGTCATTTTAGAAGGGCAAAAAAATCAGCTGGACGATGAGATCGTCGAGAAGACGTTGTCTCTGCTCGCGCGGTTAGACCGTATCATTCCGCAACTTGTTGAGTTTAGCAATTCGGAAATGAATCATAACATCAAGCGTCTCGTACTGCGCGACTTAAATGGCGTTATTACACCGTTTTTGAATTTAAGCGGGGAAGCGAAGCGTCAGAACCGCCGTATTTTGCTGAACGGCTTGAAAGATATCAACTCCAAAATTACGTTCTATACCGAAACGATTGAACACAAAGATTTGATCGAACTGCGTTCAAAAGCGGAGCTGATTCATCAGCGTTACAATTCCAATGTCTTATAGAAGGAGATGAAGCACGATGTCAACGCAACTCGTACAATTGAAGGAAACGGATTTGTCCAAAGTCCAGCAGGAAGCGAAGCAGCTTATGCAAAAAGTTAGCACAACAGACGATATGCAATTGGACGTCTTAATGGACGAAATCGGTAAGATGGGCCAGCGCACCATGGAGCGGGCGAGTCAATCACTGCAAATGTTGGAGCGTCCTGTTAACGATCTGATGGCTGGCAAACGTACAGAAATTACGAACAACATTTTAAAATTACGCAATGAAGTTGATAGTCTGAGCAAAAGTAAGCAACTGGGCATCATGGATCGTTTGCTGCGCAAAGTTCCATTAAAGAACTATATTCACAAATATCAATCGGTCAAAACGAACGTGGATGCCATTGTTGGCTCTTTGCGCAACGGTAGAGATACGTTAGAAGAGAACATTGTGCATATGAAAAATTTGAAGCGTTCCTCGATTGAAGAGGTATACGCTTTGCAAGCGCGTATCGAGTTAGGTAATGAGTTGAAGCAGTTGTTTGAGCAGGAGATTGCGCAGACACACGATGCTGGCCGCAAAACTCATTTAGAGCGCGGGTTACGTAAAGTGGTAACGCGTATTCAATCGTTTACGGAAATGATTATGTTGTATCAGCAAGCGATTGCGGGTACGGACATCATTAATGATAATAACGATAAGTTGATTGATGCTGTCGAAGGCACGATTGATAAGACTCAGCATTTAATTACGGTGTCGGCGATGATTTCGTTGGCCTTGCAAGATCAAATGGACGTGATTGAGGCTGTAAATACCGCGAATAAGACGATTGAGAATCAGTTTGCGGAAAATGCCCGCCTGCTGCGTGAAACGACGCAGAAGACGAGTGAGGCGTTGACAAAGCCTGCGATGTCATTAGAAAAAATCAATCAGGCGATGTCAGATCTAACGGCAGCGATGGATATGTATGAGCAGTCGAACCGGACTATTATTAAGACGGCGACGGAGCATACGACACGTATGACGGAAATGAACAAGCAGTTAAATGATCGACTCGGCTTGAAAGCAGGCTCGCAACAGCAGTCAGCGCTTAAAGAGCCGTCCATTACGAGCTTGTTGGACTAACAGCGTTACCAGATTAAACGGATGTAATAGATGTGCTATATGAAATAAAATTCAATCCATCTAATCGATGTATTGCAAAGGGCAGCCCTAGTAGGGTTGCTTTTTATTTTACGATAAAGCTGTAAGTGAGAGTGAGGGACGTGTTGATATGATAACGAAATCTATATCAGAATGGATGAAGTTGTTTCTTCTTCTAACGTGCTTTGGTATAATGTAGCTTATTATCCAGACAAGCGAGGGATCGATGATGTTGGATTTTGAATTTGAGCTCATGTCAGATGCTACGATTAACATACGCTACAATTATGGTGGCGAGTGGTTTACTTTTAATATGTTCCAACAAGAAGATAGTTGGATTTTGCATCCATTTGATGGCAGTTTACTTGGTAACCGAGATGTGTGCCGCTTAGTTGTAGCGGATTTGTTCAACCACAAGCCTTTCCAAGTTATGCTGGCGAGGGAGCGGATTCCGCTATCGAATATACGAACCTCCATTGATCTAGAACCTGAAAGCACTCCTACCTCACGATCACGCAGAATAGACCGCAACCCAATTGATGACGAAATTATCCGAGATGGTACAAGAGATGATATTGACGACTTTATTCAACATCATTCATTAGAAGATGTGCTAGACCAAGAGATCGATTATATTCAGAACAGAGCTTCGTTATATAAAGAAATTTTACAGCGGATGTTTATGGACGGGCTAGGGCCGACAGATATTGAGTTTCAAAAAATTCAAGAAGTTGTACGCGCTTATAGCGATATGCTCGCCAAGGTAGTCTCTATTAATAATAGTCGGTGACAGTATGGTCTATAAGGAAAGGATACGTAACATGAGGCTTAAAAAAATGGGTATACTGTTTTTTATGTTTTTGTTATTGTCCTCTTTTGTACCTTTTGTTAGTGCAGGATCAGCTATAAGTGAAGCAGACAGAGATAGAATAAAAAAAGAGTATGGGTTGGACGAGTCTCCTCCTCCCAAAATCCATCTTTTCGATGGAAATATCGGAATGTCTTTTGCTCCTGAGCCTATAGATAGAAGCCCAATCAATGCGATGGCACACAACATTGCTGGCAAGCATCGAGGGCCACTGACTCCATTTATTACGCTTGTGCTGCTGCTTTGGTAGAACTATTACGAGTTATATGTTTTGAAAATGTTTTGAAAAAGTTCAAAGCTTTAAAGCTTTAAAAGCCAGTATACAGCTGGCTTTTTCTTATGAATAATAAAGTATAACGATATATAAAGGGGCTGTAATACGAATGGCATATCAAGTTATAGATGGCGTGCGTGTATGGGGGACACCGGATGATGGTGCGTTGGTACAAGCGAAAATGTGTGCAGAGACAGGCAATGTGGCTCAAGCATTGCTGATGGCTGATCATCATAAAGGATATAGCCAACCGATAGGCGGAGTTGTTGTATACGAGGGACAAATTTCGCCGTCAGGTGTTGGATATGATATCGCGTGCGGCAATAAAGCGGTGCGCACGAATATCATGGCGCAAGATATTAAAGGAAA
Source organism: Paenibacillus sp. 481 (assembly GCF_021223605.1). NCBI lineage: Bacteria > Bacillati > Bacillota > Bacilli > Caryophanales > Paenibacillaceae > Paenibacillus > Paenibacillus sp. 481. The sequence goes on along the minus strand of NZ_CP075175.1, from coordinate 1,594,978 downwards.
GCTATCATTGATCATGGATGACATTGCGCAGCAGGTTTCGTTTGGTGTAGGACGGACGAGCAAGAAGCCTGTCGACCATGATTGCTTTGATGACCCGAATTGGGATGTCTTTAAAAATGTTGGCCAGCAAGAGTATGACAAGCTACGTGCGTTGGCGATAAGCCAATTAGGGACGGTCGGCAGCGGCAACCATTTTGTCGACTTGTTTGAGGAGCCGGAAACGGGCTTACTCTGGGTTGCTAACCACTTTGGCAGCAGAGGGTTTGGGCATAAGACAGCCAGCGGCTTCATTAATTTAGCTGCGGGGCGTCCGTTTTTCGGCAATGCGCCAGGTGAAAAGATGGATCAGCCACCGCTGTTGTTCGACATGACCAGCGAGCTTGGTCAAATGTATATTACTGCTATGAAGCTGGCAGGTCGTTATGCGTATGCGGGTCGTGATTATGTGATGGATCAGGTGCTGTCCATCTTAGGTGCGCAGGCTCAATTTGAAGTGCATAATCATCATAATTATGCTTGGGAGGAACAACATAACGGAAAGTCGTATATCGTTGTACGCAAAGGCGCAACTCCATCAGCACCGGGGCAGCTGGGCTTTATCGGGGGCAGTATGGGCGACATTTCCGTTATTGTGCGAGGGAAAGATACGGTTGAGAACCGTGAGTCATATTACAGCACTGTGCATGGCGCTGGGCGTGTCATGAGCCGGACACAAGCGGCAGGCAAGATGAACTGGAAGACGAAAAAACGGCTAGGTGGTCAAATTACAGATAAGCAAATGCATGATGCGGTACGCTCCTTCGGTGTGGAGCTGCGTGGTGCGGGCACGGACGAAAGTCCGTTCGTCTATCGCAAGCTGCAAACCGTACTCGATGCACATCGTGAGACGATCGATGTATTGCACGTGTTAAAGCCAATCGGCGTATGCATGGCAGGCGCAAATGAGTTCGACCCTTACAAAGATTAATCACTCTGATCAGGTATATCACTAATAATATAGCAACATATGTTCGTATGTAAAGTAAATTTTTCCTTAAGTTCGACGATTAAGGCAATAATGAGTTGAACAAGCACAAGGCGATTGTTATGATGTGAGAACCATTAGTTCACTAGCTTCAAATTGCAGCTACATAGAATGAAGTCGAACGAACACATGAAGAAATGTAATGCATGTGGAAGCGCTAAAGGGCTACCGAAAACATGAGTATTATAGAGAGTATGACTGTGGAGATTAGTGGAGCGGTCCAGAAAGTTTAAAAATGAAAGGGAAGAATGGTACATGACAACAAGCAAAGACAATCCAGAGAAGTGTACACAGTGGGACAAACAGACGCTAGTCGCACATGACTGTCACGATGAGCGGCATCATGGCGCTGTTACAATGCCTATGTATCAGAACAGCCTGTTCACTTTTCCTACGCATGAAGCGTTTTATGAGGCGCTTGATGCACCGCTTCAGCATCATTTGTACACCCGTGGTAACAATCCTACAGTGAACGAGTTGGAATGCCGCTTAGCGCTGCTTGAAGGCGGTGAGTCAGCACGGTGCTTTGCATCAGGCATGGCCGCGATTTCGGCTTCGATTTTGTCAGCTGTTAAAGCTGGCGACCACGTCATTTGCGTGGAGTATATTTACTGGCCGATACGTGATTTTTTAGAAAATTATTTGCGCCGTTTCGGGGTCGAAACGACTTTCGTGCACGGAGAGAACATGGCAGCGATTGAAGCAGCGGTGAAACCTAATACGACGCTTATTTTTTTGGAAAGCCCGACGAGCATGACGTTCAGGCTGCAAGACTTACAAGCCTGCGCAGAACTGGCTAAGCGCATCGGTGCAACGACGATCATTGATAATACGTGGGCTTCACCGATTTATCAAAATCCGCTACAGCTAGGCATCGACCTTGTCGTGCACTCGCTAACCAAGTATGTCGGCGGTCATAGCGACATCATCGGCGGTGTTATCATCGGCTCGAAAGAGCGGCTTGACCGCATCGGCAAGGAAGAATTCTGGCTGCTCGGCGGCATTATGACGCCGCAAGTGGCGTCACTTGCGATGCGCGGATTGCGCACGTTGCCGCTGCGGATGGAGAAGCTCCAGCAGAACGGCTTGCAGGTGGCGAGCTTCTTGGAAGGGCTCCCGTTCGTGGAGCGTGTTAACCACCCAGGCCTGACTAGCCATCCACAGCACGAGTTGGCTGAGCGGCAGCAGAGTGGTTATGGCAGCTTGTTCTCATTTGAGGCTGCGCTTTCTGCCGAACAAATACAGCAATGGGCGGACGGGCTTGATATGTTCCGCATCGGCTTGAGCTGGGGCGGCTATGAAAGCCTTGTGCAAGTATGGCGAAATACGTGTGAGGAAGACGGTAAGACGCTACGCCTTGTGCGGCTTTATATTGGCTTGGAAGACCCGAATTTGCTAATTGAAGATATGAAGCGTTCATTTGCGCGGATAGGGTTGAATTGCAGCGAGAAGTAAGCGTGAAGATTCACATTTTAAAATAGCTGGATTCCATATCTAGCCTTGCTCTAAGCAGGAACAACGGTATAGAGCAGCAGATATGGAATCCATATATACATCCCTACATCCCTACATCTTTACACCTTATACACGAACGGTGAAATCAGGTATAGGATCTGGACTAAAAGTAGCGTAGTTCAATCCGTATTGGTATGCCTCTTCTAACAACTTATCAAAATGCGCGGTTGCATTTTCATACTTTGCTCCGTAACTGCCATCCTCCAACACTTTACTACCCAGTGATTCATAAAGAAAAGCGACCTTGGACTCCTTGATACCCGTGAAGTTAGAAACTCCGATATTAAAGAAGTGACGCATCATGGCATCATATTGACGCTTCTTAAATTGCTGCTCCGATTCAGAAGCTAAGCCTAGCCACAATACACGTTTATGCGGAAGTTTGCTGCTGCCGCCGTACGCAAAGCCGTACGTCCAGACGCGATCGATGTAGCCTTTCAATATCGCGGGCACGCTGTACCACCACACTGGAAAAATGAAAGCCAATGCGTCGTTTCGTTTGATCCGCTCAATCTCAGTTTGCACATCACTCGCAAATGGTTTATTCGGATTCGACCAATCCGGCTCATCTACTTCCCGTAGCATGGGGTCAAATGCTGTTCGATACAAATCAACCAATTCAGCTTCATGACCTGCATCTGTCAAACCTTTAATAAAGCGCTGTGTAACGGCGAACGTCAGCGAGTTTTCGCGGGGATGGCTTACAACAGTGAGAACTTTCATTTGGATTCACTCCTTAACCAATATGATTGTGGCTTACGAGTTCCATCTTAATGTCTATAGTTACTATAGAGTCAAGGGGTGATTTTAATTTGCAGTTCCCAAAGTGTCGTATCGCTTCCGTCTGAAGTTGGTAAAGACATAATACAGCATTCTATAAAATCACCAACGGTGGAAATACCTTCGTCCACGATATACTGCTTAAACTCGTTATAGTGCCGTTCGTAGCTTGTCATGTAAGTATCCTCAATGACGAGGGATAAATAGGTTCCAGCGGGCAGCACCTCGTACTCATATCCGCTGAACAGACGCTCTGGATTCATAATAAATACATGAGTAGCTTGGATGATGTGATCGACCATCAACTTATGACGAGATACGATTGAGCCGGGCTGAAACGTTAAATAGGACGTTTCTCGCTCAAGCTTTCCAAATGCCTCATAGCACATCACTTCTAGCTCTGCTTGGGAAGAGGCTTCGATACGTTTAACTGCAATGCGTCGCTCGGGTAGCTCGATGGGGGTAATGATTCCGTTGCCGCATTGCTGCAGGCAGTTTATTTCAGATCTTTTTTTGCTGATTTGTCCTTTTAACGTGGACAATTGACGAATTTGTTCCTCGATCGTATGTTCATGTTTACACAATAAATCTTTGACATGCTCCAGCTTCAATGGCCCTGACAAAAATTGTTTCATTTCTTTTAGTGGTGTGTTCAGCGTCTTAAGTACTTTAATAAAGTCGAGAGCAACGAACTGATCGGCGGTGTAATAGCGATAACCGCTATCTTCATCGACGCGAGCTGCTTTAAGCAGTTCAATTTGGTCATAGTAGCGGAGTGTTTGCACAGGCAAATTAAATAGGTTGGACATTTCTCCAATCGAAAAATACCGTTTCATTCGATTCCCCTCCTCCCCCTATTATCGTATAAAAAAAGCCAGGTTCCTAGGAACCTGGCTTCATCTGTTACCTTATTTTAAAAATTAAGCATTTTTTCTTTCCAATTCTTTTTCAGCTTGCTCAGCTTCTGGTTCTACGTCTTTAGACATGAACCAACCTACAACAGCGATTAGGATAAGTACAGCGAAGAACGTACCTTTCCAAATTGGACTCTTGGAGAAGCCTTCTGGAAGAACAGCAAGCTCTGGGTGAGACAATGTAAATACAGCCAACTTAATACCAACCCATCCTACGATCATGAATGCTGCTGTTTCCAAGCCAGGCTTACGGTTAAGCAATTTAACGAACATTTGAGCAGCGTAACGCATAATAACAACACCGATAAATCCACCAATGAAGATAACGATGAATTGTCCTGCGTCCATACCACCGATTGTGCCTAGGCCAGTCGCTGGAAGTGTTACAGCCAATGCAACTGCTGCCAAAATACTGTCGACCGCAAATGCTAAATCTGCGAGTTCGACTTTAAGAATCGTGAACCAAAGGCCTGAGCCTTTACGCTTCTTCTCAGAGCCTTCTCCCTCATCAGGTTTAAGCACGAACTTCTTCAGCAAGTGGTACACGGAGATGAAGATCAAATAAACCGCACCGATAGCTTGTACTTGCCAAATGTTTACGAGCTGCGCAATGATGAACAAGGAACCGAAGCGGAATAAGAATGCCCCCGCCAAACCATAGAATAGCGCCTTCTTACGCTTTTCTTCGTCCAAGTGCTTGACCATTGTTGCAATAACGAGTGCGTTATCGGCAGCCAAGAGACCTTCTAGTCCAATCAGAACGACCAGTACCCATGCATACTCTAAAAATAGTGAAAAATCCATTAGGTCTCCCCCTTATGTTGTTTGTATTAAACAGTTAGACTGGATAATAATACGTACAAGTTTCAAAAAGGTTCAATATTTTTTAAATATTTTTGTTAACTTTTGTTGAACGGTGTCATTATGGCTAAGAATATAAAGTATATCACGATTAACTGGGGTTAGTGTATGTATTTCCTGAAGTAGTTAATGTAGAATATTGTGGAAATACTGTGTATAATATTGGGCGATGTAAAAGACACGTAATAATGGAAAGGAGATTGGTATGCTTCCTCCTCCGATTGTATATGCTGCAATACCTTGCTATAACGAAGCGGAAGCGTTGCCTGTCACAATTAAACAATTAACCGAAGTGTTTGAACAGCTTGCACAAGAGCGGCTCATTTCGAAGGAGAGCCGTTTATTGTTCGTCGACGATGGAAGTAAAGATGCGACTTGGTCGCTTATCGTTGCAGCGCAAGTAACTAACCGTTGGGTGCTTGGTTTAAAATTGGCGCGCAATGCCGGACATCAAAAAGCTCTGCTTGCAGGGCTGATGCACGCACGAAAATATGCGGATTGTGTCGTTTCTATGGATGCCGATTTACAGGATGATATTTGGGCAGTACGTGAGTTCGTCCTGAAATATAATGAAGGCTTCGAAGTTGTTTATGGGGTAAGACGCAGTCGCACGACCGACACTTGGTTTAAGCGCTGGTCAGCTGAATCCTTTTATAAACTGATGCAGGGTATGGGAATTCCGCTCGTGTACAACCATGCGGATTATCGATTAATGAGCAAGCGAGCGTTGGAGCAATTGTCTCGCTACGAAGAAGTGAATTTGTTTCTGCGCGGCATTGTACCGACGATAGGCTTTCGTTCCACGACGGTCGAATATGACCGGAAGGAACGTATTGCTGGAGAGTCGAAATATCCGCTGCGTAAAATGTTGTCGTTCGCCTGGGATGGCGTCACCTCTTTTAGTGTCAAGCCGATGCGCGTCGTGACGACGCTAGGCTTTTTGAGTTTAGGGGTAAGTATAGCCGTAGGCGCGTACGCGTTATGGTCTAAGATTCTCGGTGAAACGGTGTCCGGCTGGACTTCGATGATCCTGTCGGTCTGGTTTATCGGCAGTATACAACTGCTGGCGCTAGGCGTGATTGGGGAGTATATCGGCAAAATATATAGCGAAGTCAAACGACGCCCGCCGTTTATTGTCGAGGAAGCGCTTGTAGACGAGCCTTATCGTACGCTCGTATCTACGCAGCAGAAAGAAGAAGCGGCAGTAGTCGATTCCATGAAACATTAAAGGATGAGGCGATTGATGAAGCCACACCCTAACATGGCGACGCTATTCAGTCGCTACGCGCTTATAGGTATCGTAAATACAATAGTAGGTCTCGGAACGATATACATATTTTTGTACGTGTTCGGGTGGTCGCATCTTGCATCCACCTTTACAGGTAATGCGGTAGGTATCGGTTGCAGTTATGTGTTGAATCGACGGTACACTTTTCAAGGGCAAGGCCCGTCCTTGAGAAGTTTGTTGCGTTTTATCGGTGTAAGCCTAGGGTGTTATGTCGTGGCTTATGTGTTGTTGCATAGCGGCATTACGGCAGCAATTGCAGTTGTGCTGAGCATACTCCCAACTTGGGCTGCGAGCTGGCAAACGAGTTTAGTGGTCCTTGTCGAGGCAGGCATATACACGATCATTTCTTTTTTGATTCATCGAGCGTATACGTTCAAGATCAAGAAAGGATAAATGATGTAGGAGAGATTCGATGCGCAAAGTTTGGAGCAAAGCAGATTGGATAACGTGGGGCGCACTTGTGATAGGGGCCCTCCTTATCGTTGGATTGTTGTGGGTTCGACCATACATTGGAGTGGCGGACAATGGTGATTTTAGCCGAATTATGAAGAGTGCCGGCGTGATGAAGGATGCCTCGTTGTCGTACACGGATCAATATTTTTACTATAGCCATTCGGAGTATCCATATGGTCCTTTTGGGATCGGTTATGCGTCGTCCCAAGTCATAGTCGTTTTTATTGCCGGATTGTTAGGTCGCATTTGGGACAGCTCGGTCTTTCACATGGAAGTGCTAGGCTTCATTTATGCTACACTGATGTTGTTCACCTTGTACATCATCTTAAAGCATGTGTGTGGTGGTAAGCGTTGGTTGCAAATCACGGCTGCGCTATGCCTCTTTATCGTGTTTTTTGATGTCGGTTATATCGCCTATTTCCAGTCCTTTTTCGGCGAACCGCTGTCGATGATTTGCTTGTTGTTATCTACTGCTGCTGCAATCGTGCTCGCTATTCAACAGCAGCCATCGAATCGATGGCTGTGGCTGTTGTTTGTTGCTGCTTTCATCTTGGCGACCTCGAAAATTCAAAATGCGCCTGTGGGCTTTGCTTTTGCACTGTTTGCCTTCCGCTTATATACGAAGCGTGAGGATGTGAGCTGGAAGCGCATCATTATCGCAGGTTCTGTGATAATGCTTGCTACGACAGCTTTTATGTATATGCTTGCTCCAAAAGAGTTAAAGCATATCAATTTATACCAGACGATCTTTTTTGGCATATTAAAAGATTCACCGCACGTGAAACAAGATCTGCAAGAGCTTGGTATTCCCGAAAAGTATGCGGTGTTAGCGGGGACGAACTATTTTCAAACCGATGTTGCCATTAAGCAAAATGCCCCTGAACTGAGAGAGCATGTATATAATCGGTTAGGGCATGTTGATGTGCTAAAGTATTATTTGCGCCATCCCGAGCGTTTTATTGACAAATTGGAGGCTGCGGCGACGCAAGCGATGATGTTGCGCCCTTATTACTTGGGTAATTACGAGCAGAGTTTAGGTAAAGCACGAGGTGAATTGTCGTATACGCACAGTTGGTGGAGTGAACTGAAAAGAAATGATTTTCCGCCAAACTTAATATTCTACGTCGCGTGCTTTGCTATTTATATCGGGGTTATTGTAGGGGAATATTTCCGTAAGCGCTATGCCAAACATTTGCTAGATGTGATGCTGCTTATTAGTTTGATCGGGATGTTTTCTGTTGTCGTGCCATTAGCTGGTGATGGAGAAGCGGATTTAGGTAAACATTTATTTTTGTTTAGTGTAAGCTTTGATATTATGATCATTGGTGCACTGATTTGGATAGTGGCCCAAATGGTACAAGTTAAGCATTCGTTTGGTTGGAGAAAAAAGTAATGGGGTAAGTAGGAATAACACGTTCAGGATTGGAGAGGGATACGATGAGTTTTTTGCAAAAGATTAAAGATGGGGCTTCAATAGCAGCAGAGAAAGCACAGGTAACAGTAGAGGTAACGCGGTTGCATACGAAAGTATCGTCCAAAAAGCGTGAGAAGGAAGAACAGTGCGCACAGATTGGACAATATGTGCTTGAAGCTTTCAAAAAAGGCAGTATTATCATTCAGGATCAAGTGATTATTTCGAAGTGTGAGCAGTTAGTAGGCATAGAAGCTGAGATGAAATCGTTAGAAGAGCAAGTCAGGCAGTTGAAAAAGGAAAAAGATTGTGTGTGCGGCAAAACGATTTCTGTGGATGCTAAGTTTTGTCCGGAGTGCGGTCAACCTGTAAACTAGAGCGCAGCGATAGGAAGATCCCGATTAAGGGGTATGAATAGGTGCAATTCGGCTCGACTTTATGCGAATCATTTTCCGGGAAATAATGTCGAATCGTATGCTGCGATAAATGGAAAAGAGGAGTAATAAAGGAAATGACAACGATGTGGCGGCTGTTCCTAGCGATTCCGTTGGCACCACAAGTCAGCCAACAGCTAAATGATTGGCTGCTTGAACGTACTATCCGTACATGCAGTACAAATAACGAAGACGTATCTTCGCTGCCGTTATTAGCAGCGTTTCGTCGAGATGTGCATCCACAAGATTATCATATTACGGTTCAGTTTCTTGGTGATGTGTTTCCAGCGCGCGCAGCGGAGCTGCAAGCTTCATTAGACGAAGCGGTGACCGGATGCAAGCCGTTTGAGCTTCAGGTGCAGGGGATGGGCAGCTTTGGCAGCCCAGCGGCGCCGCGCATATTATGGGCGGGTGTAGAAGGTCAAACGGAGCAGCTACATCAATTACAGCAGCGAATCGTAGCCGCCACGAGCTTGCTTGGCTTTGCGCCAGAAGAGAGGCCCTATCGACCGCATATTACGCTAGCACGGCAATATACAGGGCAGCATGAAGGCAAGCAGTTAGGTGTCCCTGCTAGCCTATGGAGAGAGTTAGCGGCCCATATGCCATCCTTATCGTGGACGGTCAATGGTGTTGCGCTGTACCGGACCCATTTAGATCGCCGCCCCATGTATGAGGCGGTGCATACAGCCTGTTTTGTGAGCGGCTGATTGAACAAAAAGCTTCGCTCTCCGTTACGAGATGGAAACGGGAGATGCGAAGCTTTTTGTTGTGGTTATTTGGTTTAGCTATCAGGTTTGGCTAAAGATCACACATAAGGTTTCTGCACGAAACGTTATATGATGCAGCTTTGTCTTTGGCTGTTACTTCGTTAGATTGGGCTGAACAGGGGATTTAATCCACGCTTTGCCGTGTGAAGTGTTGATTTTGTACCAGATCGCACCTTTGTTATCCGTGCTTTCGCTCAACACTTTTACGCTCTGTTTGCTTAACGAACCAAGCGCTTTACCGTTGGGAGCTGCAAAGTAGTAGGTGTTACTTGCTACAACAGCCGTTTTAATATGGGCGTTCGGGTCTTTAATCCACGCTTCGCCAATCCATGTATGTACGCGATACCAAGTAGCATTAGAACTGTCTGTTGTTGCTGTATGTACGGGAACGTCTTGCGGTTGTAGCCAACCGAGCAATTTGCCGCCAGGAGCCTCGTGGAAATAAGTTTGCTCATTTAAGGCAAGTGGACTCTTTATAGCGCTAACCGTATTGCTCGTCTGAATGATAGTATTTGTCGTCGTTGTATGGTTTCCCTGATTTGTGTTGGTAGTAGAAGCCGACTGGGCAGAAACGACCACCGTTGCAAATGTACTTAACGCAAGCAGTAATGCTGTTGCTGATAACATTTTTTTCATCGTACTGATCTCCTCTCGATTTGCAAATTTCATTTAATGCTATGTAACCGCTGCTTAAACAGTTTGAAACAACGAAGCTTAAAAATGTAGTCATAAAATTTGGAAGCATAGACTCTAATGTAGCTAATCTACACAATATGTTATAAAATGTTCAGCGTTACATATAACATGAGTATGTGAAGAGCTTGGATGAAATGTCCACAGATGGGCAGTAATATTAACAGCCCCTCGCAGCAAGGGCCACGCATCCAGAAGGGGAGTTGATGTGCCGTGTCACAACCATGGTGGATAGGAATACATTTTGTCATTATGGCAGCACTGCTAGTCGTGCTTTACATAATGCAGCGTAAGCATATTAGCTTTACGAAGCGCGTGTTTACAGGCCTAGGATTGGGGATTGCGTTCGGTGCGCTGCTGCAATGGCTGCACGGAGTAGATTCTAACGTCGTTACCGTGTTGAATGACTGGTTTAATATTGCGGGCAGCGGTTATGTAAAGCTGCTGCAAATGATTGTGATGCCGCTCATCATCGTCTCGATTATTTCAGCAATCATTCATGTGAAATCTAAAGCGGGTGTCGGCAAAATGAGTGCATCCATAATCGGTGTCCTCATTGGCACAACCGCTATTGCCGCCGCAATCGGCATTTTTACATCGCTGGCATTTGATTTATCAGCGGTTGATATTGAGGCGGGCCAGCGTGAAGTAGAGCGAGGCGCCTATTTGGATAACAAAGTAGGCGAAGTGCGCGACTTTACATTGCCGCAGCAAATACTTGAATTTATTCCGAGCAATCCGTTCGCGGATATGACGGGTGAACGTCGGACATCGACGATTGCTGTCGTTATCTTTGCCGCGTTTGTCGGCGTAGCCGCGCTCGGTGTAGCGCGTAAAAAGCCGCAACATGGCGAAATGTTCAAATCGATCATCGATAGCTTGCATGCTGTCGTTATGCGCATGGTTACGATCGTACTGCGCTTGACGCCTTACGGCGTACTCGCCATCATGACGCGTGTCGTCTCTACGACAGCGCCCGCTGAAATTTGGAAGCTCGGCAAATTCGTGCTCGCTTCCTACGTGGCCTTGATCTTGATGTTTATTGTGCATCTGGTTATGCTGGCGATATCCGGAATATCTCCGCTGAAATATTTACAGCGCTCGATGCCTGCACTCGTGTTTGCATTTACGTCTCGCACAAGTGCAGGGTCTATCCCGATAAATGTAGAGACTCAGGTAGCGCGTCTAGGCGTGCCAGAGAGCTTTGCTAACTTTAGCGCGACGTTTGGTGCTTCAATGGGACAGAACGGTTGTGCGGGCATTTATCCGGCAATGCTGGCGGTCATGATCGCACCGACGGTCGGCATTAACCCGTTTGATATCGGCTTTATTTTGCAGCTTATCGCGATCGTGGCTATCAGTTCATTTGGTGTAGCTGGTGTCGGCGGCGGAGCAACATTTGCGGCGTTGATCGTACTGTCTTCGATGAATATGCCTGTCGCATTAGCGGGCTTGCTTATTTCTGTCGAACCGTTGATCGATATGGGACGTACAGCTTTAAATGTGAACGGATCAATGACAGCTGGCGTGCTTTCTTCCCGTTGGTTAGGCCAGTGGGATAAGAAGAAATTTTTGCGCAACGAACAATCAGCAACAGAAGCATAAGCTTAAGCGAATAGAATGATTTTAAGAGGAAAAGGACACTGTTACGGTTATGTATGACATAGCCTAGCAGTCGTCCTTTTTTTGTTTCATTTTGAAGCCAATATTTAGAAAAAAATATTCAAAATCCTGTATATAAAATGGTTTGATTTACCGATATACAATATATAAACTTCGAAGGCCGAAGCCATGCTCATACCTCAAGGTAAGAAACTCTCTCATACAAGGAGATGTCAAATGAAGCACGCAGATGAGAACATACAGGCCGCACTTCATGTAGCGGAACAATCACAGTATCCGAAAGACATTTTAGCTGGCCCCGTTAGAGTGGGGAATCAATACATCGAGTTTGCGCCGCAACTCTTTTTCAAGGATACATTATCGGTCTATATCCCAACTGAGTTTGAAGATATGCCCGAACATTTAAGAAAGCTTAAATATCCCTATGAGCAGCGCCCGCAGATCATTAAGAGCGACGGGTCTGGAAGTATCAATTTTACATTTAATTGGATTGATCAAGATTTGCAGGAGCAGTGGGTCAAACAAATGACGGATGGGATGAAATCGATTATTCAAAAGGCTAACCCATCTAATGTCTTTTTCTCAGAAGGTATCGAGGTTGTGGATAACAAGCAAATCGGATTTTTCGATTTTAAGAGCCCAGCTTTAGACGGATTTATTTATCATGTGATGTACTTTTTTGAGTTGGAAGGCAAGACGATTATGGGCACCTTTAACTGCCTTTACATTGACCATAAGCAGTGGCGGGATTTCGCGTTTCAAGTGATGCGTACGATTAAGGTTGTACAAGAGGATGAGAAGGGGGTGTAAGGATGAGCCAAGCGGTTTATACGTATACGAACGTGTTTGTGGCTCCATACCAATTTGAGACGATTACGGATTTGAAATTAACGAAACAAACGAACGAGCATGCGAAGCTGACGATTAGCGGAATTGTACCTGAGTCTAAGCTGGATCAGTATGTAGTGCGAGCGAATGAACAGGAGCATATCGAACTATTTGTGCAAGACGAAGATAACAAGATTGTATTATTTCAAGGCATCGTTACCAGCATAGCGGTACAAGCTGTACGGAACGTGAGAAGCATAACGATTGAAGCTCGCAGTTCCAGCTATTTGATGGATATTAAGCGAGAGAGTCGTACTTTTCAAAATAAACAGTTAGCTTATACGGAGTTATTTTCTACAATTGGACAATCGTATCCGCAATACGATGTTATTGATGAGGCCTCGCAAGGCAAGAGTATTGGTGGACTCCTTGTTCAATATAAGGAAACGGATTGGCAATTCGCCAAGCGATTGGCGTCGCATTTTAACGCTCCGCTCGTGCCGAACACGACACTGCGCGGGGTTAAGTATGTCGTAGGAGTTCCGGAGTCGAGTGAGCCTCAGCGGCTGGAAGAGTTTAATTATACGATCAAAAAAGATTTAAATGAGTATAGGCTGAAGTCTAGCAGCGATATGCAGGACATTTACGAGCAGAACATGATTAGTTATGAGGTGACGAGCAACAAAATTGTCCAGCTGTGCAGTCCAGTTATCTTCCAGCAGCGGACGTTGTACGTATATCGTGTTGAGACGAGCATCGCCAACGGTGTGCTTATTAACAAGTACACGTTGCGTGATAAAAAGGGATTGAGTTCCCAGAAGTTATATAACAACGGTCTGTCGGGCATTTCGCTCTTTGGCAAAATATTAGACGTGTCAAAAGATAGAGTTAAGGTACAGCTGCATATAGACGGGCAGCAGTCTAAGTCTAAGGCAATTTGGTTCCCATACTCCACGGTGTTTTCTTCTCCAGATGGAACCGGTTGGTATTGTATGCCGGAGACGGGTGATGAAATTCGCGTTTATTTCCCAGATGAACGAGAAGAGAATGCATTTGCAGCCAGTTCCGTAGATACGGACGCGCCTGATCCTGAACGACGCAGCGACCCATCTGTCAAAAGTATAAGCACCAAATACGGCAAGCAAATTGTGTTTAAGCCAGGGGCCATTGAAATTATCGGGAGCGGCAAACTGTTGATGCGCCTTACCGATGAAGGTGGTATCGAAATTAATAGCGACAAAAAGATTGTGTTATCGGCAGTAGAAGACATTGAAATCAATGGCGGGGCCAAAGTGTTAATTCAAGGCGAAGAGGGCGTTGATCTCAAACAAGCCAATGCGAGCCTTAACATTTTGGAGCAGGTCCAACTTAGTGGCGCCAAGGTCAATATTGAATGAGTCAGCTTATAAGCAAGCAAGAGGCGTTACAGCATTTTTATGAAACCTATGTACGTGACCAATGGCAGTATGATTTTGTGGTCATTAATGAGCGCTACAGCGAGCAGCGGGAGAGCATTGAACACGGATTAATATCGGCCTTTCATGACTTATGTATGCAAGCTTACGAGCAGCAGGAGCAAGGAATCAAAGGGGATATTCACTATATGTATATTTCCTTTTTGCGGACCAGCATGATGCAGCAGTCGTCTACTTATCGATTTGATGCTTATGATGAACAATGGTTTTTAGACCGAACTGAGTGCTCGAAGATGTGGCAGGCTGATTTTATATTTGATCCTCTTTTTCGCACAATCGATCATTTGGAACGAAAAAAAGGTGACTATGCCCGCAAAGTCACGTCGATGGATATTGAGCATATGGTACAGCTTGAAGCGCTCAAGTATCACGTGTTAGTGGTTGAATTTATGAAAAGCATGGTTCCTGCATTGCTGAATTGTAAAGGATTTCAACAGATGGCGAAGTCTACTCAGCTGAAGTTATTTGTTGGTGAATACCGAGATCAGTGCGAGCTGTTGCATGAATACAACGAAAGTCTCGAAGGTGCTGACCATGGTTATGAATGAACGTCATAACAGAGCTGATGGAGCGGATCACGGATGATGGATTACTTTTTACTTAAACAAGACCGACGATATACGAATGTTCCCGTGTTGCAAGAAGTAAGACAGAAGCTCGATTCACGCCATATTAACCGTTTGAATGCCCACAGCATCGCGGATACGTTGATGTTCTATGTTAAAGCAGAAGCAGACAGCAGCTATTTAGACTTGTTCGATCAACAACTCTTTCTAATGTCTGATCAACTGAAACGAGTTGTTGAATTGTATGCACCAGATACGATATTTAAACTTACTCCCCTTGTCGATCACGTCCATCATAAGCAGCACAATTATGTTCTCCCTATCTTTGAAGAAGTAGATGCGCTAAGCCCAAGTTGTGAATTTAATACGGATAAAAGCGTAATTAAAAAGCTTATTTTGCTTGGAGATGCCTTGCAAGGTAAGAAGATTGTATCGATCAAGGGAAGTTCACAGCGGCTCGTAGTCGTTCGGCTAGACGTTGCAGAGAGCATTTTGCGGCGGAGTTTGGTAGGCATTCAGCTTGAGAAGGTAGCGATTGAACAAATGCGGAGTTCTTATTTTTAAAAATCGTGGTTAGAAAGGAGGAGGGGAGATGTCGGATGTACATCAATACGTGGTCAGAGGAGCGTCCATGAAATGTGATTGCGGCAGTCACCGAAGAAAAATTAACTTGCCAACTAGCCACGGTTCCTATGTGAATGGGCAACCGATGATGAATGAAAGTGATTGCAAGCCAGTGGACAACATCTCTCACTTTGGGATTTGTACGGGTGCAAAAAATCAAAGCGGAGCTGTAATTTACTTAATTGCGGAGGAAACTGGGGCAACGATATCCGGTAAGCCATGCCTCCCTGCGATTTTGAGCAATTGGATGAAAGTGAAGGAAAATGCCAAGGTCGAACAAAAGGCGGCGCTGACGACGCAATCAGAGCTGCTGTGTGAGCTAGGTGGGTTGATCACTTTCCTAAGCAATGGGCAGGATGGCAAGTAATCGAAGCGGAGGCGGACATGGATGGGGATAATCGGATTTGATTATTTAAGAGCTGCTTCGCCGTACGGAATTAAACGCATCGAAGATATACGAATGGAATGGCGGGCTAACGAACATGGGCGGCTCTATTTACGAGGAATCGTAGAAGATACAGCAAAGGTGAATGCTGCGCTGCAAGCTACAGCGGACGATGTTATTCGGGTATATGAGAGTGGTAGGGAGTCTGAAAAGACTCTATTCGAAGGAATTGTGACGTCGGTCGAAATGAGCCATCTGAACGGTGTGTATACGATTGAGGTGGAGGCTGCATCGGCGAGTTTTCAATTGGATGTGAAAAGGAAGAAGCGCTCATTTCAGGATACGAATATGACTTATTCTGCACTGATTCGCGAGATCATTAAGACGTACCCAGGTTATGATGTGATCGAAAGTGTCGGTGATGGGGTTAAGCTTGGAGCGCCGCTGTTCCAATATAGCGAGACGGATTGGGCGTTTGTGAAGCGATTGGCGAGCCATTTTAGCAGCGTTGTGGTGTGTGATATATTAGAAGCAAAGCCGCGTTTTTATTTTGGTTTGCCGCAAGGAAAGAGCTATACGCTGTCTGATGAGACGCCGTATGTGGCAGCCAAGAATTTGCTTGCCTTTCAACAGGCGGGCGGGAGCGCAGCAGGGCTGCATGATACTGATTTTTTTACTTACGAAATTGAAAGTGGAGAACGGTACCTGATCGGTGATGAGATTCAGTTTCGTGGGCTGAGGATGGTTGTTAGCGAAGTAAGGGCACGGATGGATCGTGGGCAGTTTATTTATACGTACTTGCTGTCACGTCGGGAAGGTGTGCGTCAAGCGATTATACATAACGATAAGCTGGCTGGAGTGTCGCTTGAGGGCGAAGTGCTGGATGTGAAGGGGCAGCAGGTCAAGCTCCACTTGGAGTTTGATCAGGAGCAGTCCAAGTCGACTGCGTATTGGTTCCCGTTTGCGCCGCCGACGGGAAATGTGATGTACAGTATGCCGCAGGTAGGAACGAATGCGAGCTTGTATGTGCCGGATGCAACGGGGAAGCGGGCAATTGTGATAGGCTGCGTGCGCAAAAATGGCGGAAGCTGTGCGAAGACGAGTGATCCGAATATTCGTTATTTTGGCACGGAGCATGGTAGCGAGCTGGAGCTGTCGCCCACCGCGATCAACGTGGTGAGCGGGAGTAAGGAGCCGTTAAGCGTTAGCTTTGATGACAAGGTTGGGGTGACACTTACCAGCCACAAGAAGCTGACGCTCAATGCGGATGGTGAGATCTCGCTGTATACGCCTAAACGGGTAGTGGTGAGTGCGCAGAGCCAGATTTTTGTGAAGAAGCGCAATGTGCCTAGCGGGTTTGCGATTGAAAGTGAGTTCCATTTCCTCGGGGAAAATGTGTTGCTGGAAGGTCAGGATCGCACGACATTCCCACCGTACAACGATGAGCCGAAGAAGGGTGAGCCGCCACCGCCGCCGGATCCGGAGCCGCCATTTAGTTGGGGGAAGCTGGCGATGAACGTGTTGGGCGGCCTTGCTGTAGTCGCTGTTGTGGTGGCAGCGGCGGCCTTGACGGTAGCGACGTTGGGCGCTGGGGCGGTTGTGATTGGAGCGGTCGTTGCAGGGGCTGCTATCGGCGGAACGGCGGCTGTTGCGAGTGTCGCTGTCTCGGATGTGATGCGCGGCGAGGTGAGCGATTTCGGCGCCTATGCGGGAGCGGCGGCGCGAGAATCGGTGATAGGCGCGGTGTCGGGCGCGATATTTGGGCCGCTCGGTTCGATGGCGACTGTCGGAGGCAAGATGGGGCTTGGCGGTCTAACGAATGGCGTGGAAAGCGTGATCCGCCAGACGTTAGAAGGGAATGGATTCAGCTTCAAGACAGTACTCATTGATACTGGAATCGGTATGTTGACCGGAGGTCTCGTTGACCCAGTGCTGGGCAAGACGATTGATAAGGTGTCGCCATGGTTGGAAAATGGCGTGAAGAATGTTAAGAAGCAGCTTAATCTCAACCAAAATGGAGGACGGCTTGTTCCTGCGCATGCTGGCGGTGGACAGGGGTACGTTAATTTCTCCAAGATGGATGATGAAATACCTGTTCCTACTGGTGGTCGAGGCAGTGGTGGGAGTAATCCTTCGAAAGTAGATGATGTTGCTGAGGGGATGGGTAAAAGTAATCTAGATAATTTTACATCAGAGGAAATTCAGAAACTTAAAAACCATGTTATTGAAGAGGCACAGATGTTGAAAGATATTGGTCTTACTAATAAGCAACTTGGTCCGGCAGTTGCAGGAGCATACGATAGAACTACTGGTAAGATTTACACGGCGATTAATGATGTTGAAGGCAAATTACCAAAAGAATTACACCCTCATATTGAAAAACGAATTATTGACATGCCGGATGATGTTTATGATTCATATAGTCTGTATACTCATGGCGCAGGGTCTCACGCTGAAGTATATGCGGCTAATAAAGCATTATTGGATAATCAAAATGCGACTCTTGATGATATACTAATATACGTTATTAAGCCAGGAGGCACAACAAAGCCTGTAACCGATATTCCGTTTCATACGTGTCCGCACTGTAATTATATTTTAAAAGGCTTTCCTATACTATCTGATTTGAAAAAGTAGGTAATATTGAGAGGCGGTTATCAAAATGGGTAATGTTGATATTTTACCTATAGAATTTGTACTATCTAATGGCATAGAGTTCACTGGGGACGTTTGTTATTCTGGGGTTTATGGGCAAGAAGTTTTTAATAAACCTTTAGAAGAAGGGGGAATACCTATATCAGGTATACTCTATGAAAGGTATAAAAGTGGTAATTTGGCATATTATGCGCATTACAAAAATGGTATGTCTGATGGAGAAAATGTGAATTATTATGAAAGTGGTAAAGTTGCGAGTTCTCAACAAATGAGCAATGGGGTCATATCAGGAAAAAAAATCACTTGGTTTGAAAATGGTAACATAAAATCAAAAGAAGAATATAAGTATGGATTTTGCATAACACACAGACAGTGGAGTGAAGCAGGAGAATTAGTCATCGAAAAAACAGAACCTAGTGAATTTGATAAAAAAATGATCGAAAAGTATAATAAACGGGCTGAAAAGTCAGAGGGAAAATAATAATACTAGGGGTTAACAATGCTTTTTGAAAGGATCAGTGAATATTAACTTGAATGAGGCTCGAAAATCGGATTAAATTTCTAGATGGGGTACTATATAAAGATGGGCGCCCTTCGCCCATCTTTATAATTAGCTAAGAAACTTCTAGCTGAGTGACAAGTTTTTTTTCACGATCTGATCTGCCTGTGGAGTCG
Source organism: Paenibacillus sp. 481 (assembly GCF_021223605.1). Classification (NCBI taxonomy): domain Bacteria; kingdom Bacillati; phylum Bacillota; class Bacilli; order Caryophanales; family Paenibacillaceae; genus Paenibacillus; species Paenibacillus sp. 481. The sequence continues at coordinate 1,576,004 of NZ_CP075175.1, read as the reverse complement.
TTTCAGGTAACCGATATTTCGGTGACAATCGGAGTATCCACTCGCAGGCAGTTTTTAGAGAAACTCGATGACCGATTGAAACAAAGATGGGTTTAATGTTCTTCTGCGTTCGTAATACATTTCCAATGATTTCGTTGTTATCAACTAATGGTGACAGATCTCCTCTATTTTGATCAGGTTCAGTAAAATTACCCAACAGCTTCATTTTTTCACACCCAATTGTAGGAATATCAAAAAGGACCCCTAAATGATAGGCTAATCCAAACCGTCTAGGGTGGGCAAGCCCATGTCCATCGCAAACGACTAGCTGAGGAGTAGTCTTTATTTTTTCAAATGCCTTAATAATTGGAGGAAGTTCTCTAAATGAGAACAATCCTGGGATATAGGGGAATTGAACTGTATCTTTAATAACAATTGACTCTACTAATTCCAATGAATCTGATTCTAAAATAACAATTGCTGCTATTAATTTATTATTACTTTTGCTATAAGCAACATCTACTCCGGCAACATAGCGAATTTGATCCGAAAAATCTTTTTTATAATTTTTTGGATAATTCCTGCTGTATTTTAATGGCTTCCATTTCACACAAATTCCATTTATGCACATTTGTTTTCATTTCAATTCCTCCGAGTTTCAAATAAGCAACAGATCTATTTTAACAAATTTCCGTTTTCTATAGAGGGGATGGGTAATTCTTCAAAGATACCTAGATCAGGATCAGAATGGGATGAGTATTTCCGTTCAAAATATGGTGATGACAATGTGGACTGGAAAACGAGCTCTGAATACAAGCTATATGGTGATAAGCATATTCCTTATACACCTAAAATTAGACCAAATTCTAAAATTACTAAACCATCGTTATCTAAGGGGGGGGAAGCGGAAGGGGATTATGCCAAGATCCCACCGAAAGGTGATAGAGGATTAGAAAGACAAAATGAATCTGCTATTGTACTTGCAGAACAAGGGTATCGTACTATAATGCTTGATGAACTTCCAAACGGAAATGGTTTTGGTGGAAATGGCTATGGTATTGATCCTAAAAAAAGCCCAGATTTTATTATAGAGGGACAAGTATTTGATTGTTATGCTCCTGATTCAATTATTCTAAAAAATACTCTTGACATGCTTAGAGAAAAAACTACAAAGCAAGCTAGAAGAATAGTGTTAAATTTAAATGACTATCCTGTTGAGAAAAGGACGGAGCTTATTGATCATTTAATAAGTCAGACACACAAGGATTTAAAACATTTAAATGAACTATTAGTCATTGAAGGTCGTCAAGTAACTAGAGCGTACTGGAGGTATGAGTAATATGGATTTTAGGCTATCTATTGGTTTTGATTTACCTAGAGAATCCTTGAGAAAGTTGCTTTATGATATGATATGTGAAGTATTATTTGTAGAATTAATTGATGATGAGGCAGAAGTGCGAGATAGGTCTGATAATCGAGAAGTGAGTATTGGTTGCACTTATTTTTCAATGAGTATTGATTTAGATGGTGAGGATGAATATTTGGAGCGTTTTCGAGAAATGAATTTTGAAGCGTATGGTGTGACTACAAATGTTCTTATTAGTATTCAATTTATAACAAGCACTTTTGATATTGGTTGGTTAAAAATGTTGGAGTTAATTGGTAAAATATTGCGAATGAACAATTTGGATTTGGTTATTGAAGATCATACCTCGTATCCACTATTGAAAAGAATTAAAGGGCGTTTAATTATTAATAGTAATTTAGATTATCGGGCATGGTATCTGGCAAAAGAAAATCTAGCACTATTGAATTATCCATATGAAGAGGAGGATTTTTTAAAAGATAGTGAAGAAGAAAAGTGAAGGTTTTTCCAAATTTCTTGAGTCCTATCAATAATCTTATTAACCACGCCACAATGCGAGCTAACCGCCCGTGTTGTGGCCTTTTTTCTCTGATATAGATGACGGGAGTTGATGAAGCAGACCCGACCCAGTGCCGAACGAACTCATCATTCCAGAAACGACATACTTAACCCAAGTAATATCCGTATAAAGATTTCGTCATTTTGGTTGTACGCACATGAAGCTTGAATTTTATACACTATTTAACATAATAATACAAAAGAAACAGGTCGATTATAGTTAGATACCACCATGATTGCCCTGTTTCTGTTATATTCGTTTTTTCACGGATTTTTCAAAATCTTCCTCAATCGAAGAATGGGACGCCTCAATAGGAAAAGTGAAGGGATAATTCCGCAACTCAAAAGTAAGACGAGGAGGAATTTTTGAGAATATAAAGGCTTCCTAGTCATTAATATAGCTCATGACATACGGAGAAGTAGAGGGTTAATCAAGCAGTCAGACATTATATTAACTCCAGAAGCAAGTCCTCCTCGAATATATGGAAAGAGCCGCAACATTGTACCATAACGGCATCACTCAATTTATTCTACCTTCTGGTGGTACGATCCCTCATGTAGAAAGAACCGAATGGGAGTTTCTTAAAAATGTCGGGTAGCGTTAGGAGTACCTTCAGAATCATTACTTAAAGAAGAGAAAGCAACTAATACCTTTGAAAATGCACGTTTCTCCTCGGAAGTGTTACAGCAACAAGGAATTTACCCGAAAATGGTTGTTTTAGTTCATTCAAATGATTAAGCTAACGGATAACAGTAGGTTCAAGTAATCGATGAGACGAAGAGGGGGAAACCGTAATGAAGACGATAAAGTGCATGATGGGCCACCTGTACTGGGCGGACGGACGCATTTTGGACGCGCTCGAGGAGAGTGAGACGAAGAACAAGGAGCTTTTGAAGCTGGTTCGGCACGTCGCGGTCGCGGAACGAGTCTGGCTGTCCCGATTGCAGGGCAAGGGCAGCGCGCAATATTCGTTGTGGGAGGAAGCGGAAGACCTGACGGCGATTCGGACCATGTTCGAAGAAAACGCTGAGCAATATCGCGTCTATATTGAAGGGCTAGAGGAATCCGAGTTGGACGAAATGATCGATTATGCGAGCCAGAGCGGGGTTCCATTCCGAACGTCCGTCCGGGACATCCTGTTGCAGGTCCTCTTACATGGGCAATATCACCGGGGACAGATCAACCGAGCACTTCGGATCGAATCGGCAGAGCCTGCCCAAGTCGATTACATCACGTTCACGAGGCTCTAACAGGGCCATAATAATCATCATTACTCGGAATGGGATTTAACGGGTACGATAGACGCCAACTAGGACTTAAGTTGGCACTGAAATATCTTGCCGCACAAGAAATGGAAAAGGAAACTCAGGATAAACTTAGGCGAACTCTAATAGCGATTGGAGCAAAATCAGCTGCTACAAAAGCCGCCACGGCTTTAGCAGAACTGTTACCGAATACTTCGGCATTTAATATTCCACACTTAACTCAAGGGCAAACATGCTAGTAAAATGGGAGTGACTTTAGAAAGCGATAAAGTAAGATTAAAGATCCCGGCTAATTTAGAAGATTTCGAACTTCAGGCTGATAAATTAGCAGACGATGATGTTCTATAAATGATAAGAACCTACACTGCCTTATTTAGGATCAAAAAGAGCCCATTCCCTTATAAATTGGACAAATAATTTGCTTCCAAATACGGTTATGGGCTTATTTGTTTTTCATAAGTACTACACTACATAAGGCTTAAAAAATCTTGTAGTGGCAGAGATTGAAATAGATGACGCTCGTGCTCTGAAGGTTTTTGAGAGTACAAAGAGGTAAGATTTCAAGAGATCGAGGAAATGCTGAATTAGCTAAAGAGCTGAAATATTAAAGGAGTGAGAGTATGGAATTTGATATCCATGAGATCCTCGGTTATTATGATACTAAATTACGAGACTATAATTACTTTGAATTGATTGAACTTGGTATTAGTCATGAAAATGCTGATTTTATGGTTAGTATTGGAGTGCCAGAGAAATATGATAATTTTGTATTCTATGACGAAAATGCTTTTCAAAAAACATTTATTGAAGGTGAACGATTTATTATTATCGGTCATTATGCAGATTACGGTGGGCGTAAATCAAAAGATTTGTACTTAAAAGAAGGTAGCGATGGTTTTTTCACTACTTCTTCCCTTCATGCCCCCCAAATTTATATGTTTAATAAAAACTTGAGAACATTTTTTTTGTTCGATTTAATTAAAAATGAAGTGGCCACGAAAATGAGAAAAGAAGGTGAATTTAATTCATATAAATATGCGATTGAGCTACGTGGGTTATTTGAACAAATTGATCCCGAAGCGATGAAAGACGTTGAAGGATATTGGTCACATCTAATCGAAGACTATGAAACCGGATTATGAAACTGGGTGAGAAAGTAAGCTCCATTCACATCCACACGAACCAGCATGACGTTGACGTTTCAACCGCAATCATTTAGGGTAAATCATAATGATTGCAACAATAACTGTAACTACGCGAAATGGGCAACCATTTCTACGAGGCAACAACCAACTAACGCTAAAAGAGAATATTATAAATCATGTTGCGCACCCAAAACGGCTGCTGTCCATAAGCAATGGATGGCGTAGCCGTTTTCTGCTTGTATACTACAACACTTTTTAGTCCAGAAGCGAACGAATGAATGATAGGGCTTTAAAGGAATGTTTTTACAAAAAAATATGTCGAAGCATGTTCATTTTCGGTATAGTTAGAGTAGCGGTATAGTTTGGCTTGTGTCGTACATAAGAGGAGGAGCAGCTGATGAACGTACTTATTGTCGATGATAACCCAACCAACGTCATGCTCGTTCGTGAAATTTTACGCAAGGCTGGATACACAGGCATTTCAACAGCTTCGTCTGCTCGCGAAATGTATCGCATATTAGGTATGGAAGAACCGACTGGCCCATTGGCCGTTCCTGAAATAGACATTATTTTGTTAGATATGATGATGCCCGAAATCGATGGTCTTGAGGCGTGTCGCACCGTGCAGCAATATGCGGAGTTAAAAGATATCCCGATCATTATGGTAACCGCGGTGGGAGATTCCCATCTGTTAGCGCAGGCGCTGGATGCGGGTGCTGTTGACTATGTGACGAAGCCAATCAATAAAATTGAGTTAATGGCGCGGATTCGGGTGGCGCTGCGCTTGAAGCAGGAGAAAGATTGGCACAAAGAACGTGATCGGCTTATTCGTGAAGAGTTAAGATTGGCTGGAAAAGTACAGTCCTCCGTACTGACGGAACCGTATCAGGACGAGCGGATTAACATTCATGCCTTGTATCAACCGTCGGATGAATTGGCGGGGGATTTATACGCATGGTTTCCGTTAGGGGAGGGGCGATACGGTATCATCATTATCGATATGATGGGACATGGCGTTTCCTCTGCGCTGCTATGCATGTTTATCGCTTCCGTGCTGCGCGATACCGTTGTGCAGAAAAAAGAGCCTGATGAACTGCTGCGCCTGTTAAACACGAAGTTCAATCAGCTGCATATGAACGGGAATTTGATGCTGTATTACATGACAGCTCTTTACGCGATTGTAGATACCCGCGCTCATACGATCCATTATGCCAATGCGGGCCATCCACCAGGCATCGTCCATATGGAAGATGGCAGCATCGTGACGTTGGATTCGACGGGGTATCCGGTCGGCATGTTTTCAGAACTAGACATTGAGGCGCGGATAATTTCAATGACGCCAAATGCGAAAATGGTGCTGTTTACAGATGGTTTACTGGAATCATGCAGTGAAGATATTGACGAAGCAAAAGATTATATCGTCCATTTGCTTCAATCCGAGCAATCGCTAGCTGCACCTGCTTGGAAAGAGCTATTTAAAATAGCAGACGAAGAAACGCGTGAAGATGATAAATGTATCATCTGGATTGATATGAATAGCACAGCGGATTCAAATGGTGAGTAGACTTGGAACAAAGGAAGGGGGGGACAAGCCTTGAATTTGCGTACGAAGCTTGTGATCGGCTTTACGAGCTTTCTTGTCATTTTATCATCACTTGGCTGGATGTCGTATTCTCGAATTAGCAATTTGAAAAGTGAATTAGATACGTTCTATTATGAACGCTACAATATGGTCAAATATGCGCTGATAGCACGAGACGATGCGAATAGTATCGCACGAGAGCTCGTCAATGAGCTGCTGAATGAGACGCATGTGCAGGACAGTACGGTTGAAACGATTCGCGTATACAAAGAACGGATTGTTAGTTCACTCGATTTGCTGGAAAGTGGTATCCAAACGCCACAAGAAAGACAGCTTGTAGAACGGGTGCAACGTGCTTGGACGACATACGATCAGTTTATACAAGAAGCGATACGACTTGCGAAGCAGAGCCAGACCGAACAAGCGAACAAACTGCGCAATTCAATCGGTCTGGACAGGCAAAAAGAAGTACTCGAAAGCACACGGAGCCTTGCTTCCCACCATGAGCTCATTATGGACAACCAGCTCCAACAGTCGAATAAGGCATACGCAGAAGCCGTTACAATGACGATTACGGTTATGATTGCTGGTTTCGTTGTGGCGATTGGCGTTATGCTCTGGGTGATCCCGAGTGTGACACGGAACCTGAACAAAATGTCACTCATGATTCAGAGCTTGGCGCGTGGCCGCCTGCGCAGAGTCCGCAGCATTCAGCCATATGCACGTGATGAAATTGGCGAAGTTATCGAAGTGTTTAAGACGATGGCTGAAGATATTGAGCAGCGCAAAAGGGCGGAACAGCAATACGCCCGCACGCAGAAAGAGCAAGCTTGGATTAACAGCAGCACAGCTAAAATGACAGAGCTGCTTACGGACATTACGAACTTGCAGCAAGTCGGTCAAATGTTTGTGAGCGAATTTGTGCCGATCTTAGGCGCTCAATATGGAGCCCTCTATTTACGCGATGATTTGAAAAATCCGAACCTGTTTCATTTGTTCGGAACATACGCAGGTACGGATCTCTTGGCAGCCGAGCGTTCTTTTGCCGTCGGAGAAGGGCTAGTCGGTCAATGTGCGGCCGACGCACGTCCGATCATTATCGATGAGCTGAACGATAGCTCGCTTCGAATTGATTCCGGGTTGTGTCATTCACAACCCGTTCAGCTTGTATTGTACCCCGTTACATTTGAGAAGCGGGTAATCGGTGTGCTTGAATTGGCGAGCATCAAGCCGCTTGGCGAAGTCCCAATGCGTCTGCTGGAGCAGCTTATGTTAAGTTTGGGTGTGATCGTGCATACGATTTCAGAACGTTTGCGTATCGAAGATTTGCTAAGAGATTCACAGGCACTAACAGAAGAGCTGCAATGTCAGTCTGAAGAATTATTGTCGCAGCAAGAAGAACTGCGCCGCTCAAACGAGCATTTAGAATTGCAAACCGATAGACTCAAGCATTCCGAAGAAACGTTGCAGCGTCAGCAGGAAGAGCTAGAGCATTACAATACCGAACTTATCGCCAAAACACGGGCGTTGGAAGAGCAAATGTCGGCGTCAAATGATAAAAACGATGAGCTAGAGCGTACGCGTACGGAGTTGGAGCGCCAAGCGTTGCAATTGGCACTTGCCTCTAAGTATAAGTCGGAGTTTTTGGCGAATATGTCTCATGAGCTACGTACTCCGTTGAACAGCTTGCTCGTCTTGTCACAGCTCCTTGCCGAGAACAAGGAAGACAACTTGCTGCCGAAGCAAATGGAATACGCGCGTACGATTCACATGTCGGGCACCGATTTGCTGAAAATGATTGATGAAGTGTTGGACTTGTCCCAGATGGATGCAGGCAAAATGCGCTTAAACGAGGAACAGCTTCATCTGAGCGAGTTCACTTCTTTTATGAGGGATAGCTTCGCCCAGATCGCGTCGCAAAAAGGATTGTCGTTTGACGTCCATATTGAAGACGGTTTGCCATCGTATATGTATATAGATGGCTACCGTGTCAAACAAGTCGTCCGCAACTTGCTATCCAACGCGTTCAAATTCACAAGCAGCGGGCACGTTGAGCTGCGTGTAGAAACGGCGCAAACGGATGAGCTACCTTTATTTATGCTTAGCACAGGACGAAACTACATTGCCCTGCGCGTTGCGGATACAGGAATCGGCATCCCTGACGATAAACAGGAGTTAATCTTTGAGGCGTTTCAGCAGTTGGACGGCACCACAAGCCGCAAATACGGTGGAGCAGGCCTAGGCTTATCCATTAGCCGTGAGCTAGCTCGCATCTTGGGTGGTGCCCTACTCGTGCGCAGCGAAGAAAACGTGGGCAGTACGTTCACGTTTATCATTCCGCAGCATACCGAAACGCCTAGCAAAGAAGCGATGTCTGGTGCCATACATTCGACAGCTTTAGATGCAACAGTGATGGACACCATAGCTTCGGGATTAACTGCTTCAGAGACAGCAGCCTTAGTATCTGCTGCATCTGCGAAAATTGCTTTTCTGGAACATGGATCGGAGCAGGTGCAGGAGCAAGGGTTCGGGCAAAATTACACGTTCGGACAGGAGCAGCCACAGGCGCAAGTGCAAATAGAAGGGCTAGGGTACGGACAAACATACACGCATGACCATAAGGAAAAGCCAGCATCAAGCAATCAGCAAATGGAACAGCTGGCTCAACAGCTAACGCAGCAGCGTGAAGTAGCTGCCGCACAATCACAACTGTATCAACGCCATTGGCCATTTGAACGGAAGCAGTTGCTAATCGTGGAAGACGACGGGCCGCAGCTGAAATCGTTAATGGCGCTCATCGAAGGTGTGAACGTGAAAGTATCAGCTGTTACAACTGGAACCGAAGCACTCGCTCAGTTGGAACAGCAGTGCTTTGACGGGATGGTTCTTGACCTGACTTTGCCGGATATGAGCGGATTCGAGCTGCTTGAGCACATAAGCAAGCTCAAGCAGCACCAGACCATGCCGATCATTATTTACACAGGTAGAGTACTAAATGCGAAACAAGAGACCGAGCTACGCCAACGTGTGCAAAGTATCATCATTAAGGATGTGAAGTCGCCAGAGCGGTTGTTGCAAGAAACGATGCTTCTTTTAAGCAAAATGAAAGCCGAACGTGCAGCAGAGGAGCAGCCCCACATCGCCGTCAAAGATGATCACCTGTCAGGCAAACGTATTTTACTCGTCGATGATGATGTTCGTAACGTATACACGCTTTCCAGCGTGTTAGAACAATATGATATGAATGTCACTTACGCAGAAAATGGGGCGGAGGCGCTACAATTGCTGGAGCAGGAGCAGCACTATGATCTCATCCTGATGGATATGATGATGCCAGAGATGGATGGCTATGAGGCCATGCGCCGTATTCGCAGTAGCAGCGCCCCGAACATGGCCACGCTCCCGATTATCGCTTTAACCGCCAAGGCAATGAAGGAAGACCGTGATAAGTGCATTGAAGCTGGCGCATCGGACTATGTAAGCAAGCCGTTTGAAACCGAGCAACTGCTGTCCTTGATGAGAGTGTGGTTGTATCGATGAGTAGCAATGAGCGAATATATCAAGAAACCGATCGTGAACGGATCGAGATTGAACTGTTGCTAGAAGGGGTATATCGTATATATGGATACGATTTTCGTGACTATGCCTACTCTTCGCTTAAGCGAAGAGTGTGGCATCAAGTATATGCTGAGCAGCTAGTTACAATATCCGAACTACAAGGCAAAGTGTTGTATGATAGAGCCTGTTTTCAACGGCTTATTAATGCGTTTTCGATTCCGGTTACGGAAATGTTTCGTGATCCGACTATGTTCAAGATGTTTCGCAGTGAAGTGATTCCGCTACTGCGAACTTATCCATACATTCGTATTTGGCATGCAGGATGCTCCACAGGTGAAGAAGTGTACTCGATGGCGATCATGCTGCAAGAAGAAGGACTATATGAGAAAACGCGATTGTATGCGACGGACATCAATGACCGCGTGCTCAAACAAGCGAAGGACGGCATTTATTCACTCGAGAAAATGAAGCTGTTTACGACAAATTACTTAGCAGCCGGCGGCACGCGTTCCTTCTCGGAATATTATGTTGCTACGCAAGACGGGGTGCAATTTCATCCCGATTTACGTAAGAACGTTATTTTTGCTGAACATAACTTAGCGGCTGATCACTCATTTAATGAATTCAACGTCATTTTATGTCGCAACGTCATGATTTACTTTAACGAGCCGTTACGCAATCGTGTTCATGACCTGTTCTACGAAAGCTTGGCACCATTAGGGATACTTGTACTAGGGTCCAAGGAATCCATGCATTTTACACCACGAAAAGCGCAGTATGAAGAAATGGATCGTAACGAAAAAATGTATCGAAAAATTCGCTAAGGGGAGGGGCGCCGATGCCTACTTTGGAACCGATAAACATCCTGCTCGTTGATGATAGACCGGAAAACTTGTTGGCGCTTGAAGCGGTTCTATCTGATGAGCATTATCGTCTCGTAAAGGCGACATCAGGAGAAGAAGCGCTGCGGCACTTAATGAGGGAGGAGTTCGCGGTCATCGTGCTGGACGTGCAAATGCCGGGAATGGACGGTATCGAAACCGCCAAGTGGGTTAAAGCACGTGAAAAAACAAAGAACATTCCGATTATTTTTGTGTCGGCGAACTATAAAGAGACCGAGCATCTGTTTGCGGGCTATTCAGCTGGCGGCGTCGATTACATGGTTAAGCCGTTCGTGCCGCACATTTTGAAGTCGAAAATTCAAAGCTACGTCGGCATGTTTCTGGCGCAAAAGCGGCTGCAAGCCCAAAAAATGCTGCTCCATCAAAAAACGCAGGAACTGGAGCGAATGAATCGTGAGCTGGCTTCCGCTAAAGAAACAGCAGAGCGGGCTGCGATGGCACGGACACAGTTTCTCGCGATGATGAGTCACGAAATTCGCACGCCGATGAACGGTGTGCTCGGGATGGTAGATTTACTGTGCGATACGGAGCTGGAGCCGGAGCAGCAAAGCTATGCCGAAATGATTCGCAAGAGCGCGGATGCACTTATTAAGACGATTAATAACATTCTTGATTTTACAAAAATGGAATCAGGCAAGGTCGAAATGGAAGAGTATCCGTTCGAGCCGCAAGCGCTTATCAATGAAGTGTTTGAGTTGTTTACAGCAGAAGCGAGCAAGCGGGATTTGACCTTATCGTACGAGGTCGATACAGAGCTACCGACTTATTTGTACGGAGATATGATTCGTTTGCGGCAAGTTCTTATTAATTTAGTCGGTAACGCCGTTAAGTTTACGGATACGGGCAATGTGCGTGTACACGTCTCACTGCTAGCTGGCCATGATCATTCGGAAATGGACAAGCATGCTGAATCACAACCTTATCGGGTGCAATTTGAAGTAGAGGATACGGGAATTGGCGTACCTGTAGAGAAGATGGAAGGTCTGTTTATGCCATTTTCACAATTGGATTCCTCTATGAATCGACGCTACGGTGGAACTGGACTAGGACTAGCGATATGCAAATCGATCGTCCAAATGATGAGTGGAGATATTGAAGCGATTCCTAGTGAGCAAGGCGCTCATTTTCGCTTTTGGGTCCAACTAAGACATTATGAAGACGAATTGAAAAATATTGTTTAACGTTGAACGATTCAGGGTAAGAAAAAGTGAGGATGGGTTTACCTTTTTTAAGACGAAAAATGGGAGAGGTCGTTATGAGCAATAGATTTTCAGTGACCATGCACAAGACAGAGAATCATGTAGTTATAGGCTTGCAAGGAGACTTGGACTTGGCTGCGGCAGGTGAATTTAGAGCACATATGGAGCCGATTGTAAATGATTCGACCATTGAGTTAACGTTAGATTTAGAGCGATTGACGTATATAGACAGCACGGGCATAGGAATTCTTATTTCGATATTAAAAGTAAGACATGGCATGCAATCACCTTTTCACATTATAAATGTGCCGCAATACGTACAGAAACTTTTTAAAATGACAGGGATTTCGAAGTTTTTAACACCTACGGCGTAACCGCTATAACATACTTTTGAAAATGAGATACGAAAGGGATAGGAATATGAACGATGGGAAGCAAATTGAGCAAGTGAAGTTGACCTTGCCAGCACAAGCCGAATATGTCGACTTGGTACGATTGACGTTATATGGTATTGCTAGTCGAATTGGCTTTACGTATGAAGAGATAGAAGATATGAAGGTTGCGGTGTCGGAAGCGTGTAACAATAGCGTTTTGTATGCCTATAATCGTCATGACGGCATGGTCGAAATCGTATTTGATATAGGCGAGCACGAGCTTAGTTTGACTGTTATTGATGAGGGTGAGAGCTTCGATGCGAACAACAAGCCGAATGGTGTTCAAGGCTGGCATCATAAACAATTGGATGAGGTACAAGCTGGGGGATTAGGATTTTATTTAATGCAAGCGTTAATGGATGAGGTGGAAATTAGTAGTACAGCGGGTCAAGGGACTGTTGTCAAAATGAAGAAGCGTAAACTATTTAGCGGGGAGCTTCTATGAATGTAGGTTCAATGAATGCTGATGATCCGAATGTACTAATTTTCCAGTATCAAGAAACAGGCGATAATGAAATTGCCACAATCCTCATCCAAAAGTATGAACCGATGGTCAAAATGGCTGCCGGAAAAATTTCTCGTAACCGCCCGGATCTGTTCGAAGATTTGCAGCAGGTCGGTAATATGGCCCTTATCCGACTGTTACAGCAGTTTGACGGCTCACTTGGTATCCCGTTTGAAGCGTATGCAATGAAGAGCATTATTGGGCATATGAAAAACTTTTTGCGTGATAAATCGTGGTACATCCAAGTTCCGCGGCGAATTAAAGAAAAAGGCGCACTTATCCAGCAAACGATTGACGAGTTGACGATGGAACTAGAACGCTCGCCAAATGTGGATGAAATTGCTGCACGCTTAGAATTGTCGGTCGAGGAAACGGTCGAGGTGCTCGCTGGTCGCGAATGCTACCATTACGTTTCACTCGATACACCCCTTTCCCAAGAGGAGAGCGCCGCAACTTTAGGAGAGTTGATTAGTACCGAAGCGGACGATTATGATGCCGTTGAGCGTAAAATGGATTTGCTTGAAGCGATGCAGGAGCTGCAAGTGGAAGAACGCGAAGTGCTTACGCTCGTCTATGACGAAGGATTGTCGCAGCGGGCAGCGGCTGAGCGGATGGGCGTGTCTCAGATGAGTGTATCGCGTATCCAGCGGCGAGCTACGGATAAGTTGAAGCACATATTATCGATGCAAGTGCCAGAATCGGAATGACATGATGAAAAGCGATACATTCCGAGCTGTCTATGGCAAAGTTGATCTTATTGCACGTATCGTGTTACGAACGAACATACGAACATACGAATCCAGATACAAAAAAGATACGAAGGATAGAGCGCAGTTACTAGCGAGTGCAACAGCGTACAATTAAGTACGCGGTGTACGAGTAACGAGTTCTTCACTTCGTATCTTTTTCGTGGTGCATGCGCTTTACATGCTATTTGCTCACATTCAGCGTGTGCTTTCTTCCTTTTAACCACTGCATGCCGTATATACATGCAATGAGCCACACCATCCCCGCCGCAAATCCGGCAATGACGTCGGTTACGTAATGAACCCCTAAATAAATGCGGCTTACTCCGATGCCGCCAATCAGGAGCAGGGTCAATATTGGGACGTAAAATCTAACTTTTCCACGCTCTTTTAAATGCAGCCAGATTAGAAATCCGACCATGCCATAGAACGCTAGTCCCGTCATGGAATGACCACTCGGATAACTATAGCCCGTTGCGTGTACCCAGTGCTCCCATTCCGGTCGAGCGCGCTGGAAAATTAACTTCAAGCCTTCGTTTAGCAGTGCGCTACCGCCAATGACGACCGCGACACAAAGGGCATCCCATTGTTTTTTAAAGCCAAATGCAAGCGTAGCAGCCACGATTATCGCGATAGGCGCGATGATATGGCTTGAAGCAAAATGAGTAATAAACGTTACGATTTCTGTTAATTGTGGTGAAGCAAAAGAGCGCAGTGTATCAGTAACTGCAATATCAAATTCACTAAAGCTATTTTTTAAGACGCCCCTCGTTATTACAAATAGCAACACGACAAGCACGGGTACGACTACTGTCGCCCAAACTAAACTTATCGTTAGCTTGGCCGTTCCTGTTAGCGCTGAATTCGTAGACGGTTGTTTATTCACGATCGTTCATTCTCCTTTAAGCGTAAAATAAGCTAAAAAACAACATGCATCATCTTTCCTAATTAATAGCGAATGCAAAATGATTGCGCGAGTGTGCTCCTATATGCATAACATAATTTGAGGTATTTGCGCAAACGTTAGACGATATTCGCGCTCCCTCTTACATCAGATTCCCTTCAATGAGAGCATGATCTTGTTTTCTTATGTCCGCGAACTATGCACATTTCTTGTATTTTGTTTATAATCAAGGGAGTACGAATATACAAGCATGAGCAGGGGAAAGGAAGTATGGGATCATGAAACAATTGTTGGTCGAAGAAACCCGCAATGGCTGGTTGGAATGTGAACATTATGGAGCTATTTGTGGTGTCGGTCCAGACAGTACAATTCCTTATGCGCTCGGAGATATTGAACGGCCGATGTTCTTGCGCTCGGCGGGCAAGCCGCTGCAAGCTATTCCAGTCGTACAGAGCGGAGCATTGGAACGTTATGAACTAAATGATCAAGCACTCGCGCTAATGACGGCTTCCCATCGGGGAGAGTCCATTCATATGGAAACGATGAACCGTATCATGGCGCAAATGGAATTAGACGAACATCATCTCATCTGTCTTCCAACTTACCCGTTAAATGATATAGCAAAAGTACAATGGATTCGTGAGGGAGGCTTCGAACGACGGGCCTTTCACAATTGCGCAGGCAAGCACTTTGGTGTCCTAGGTTGGAGTAAGCTGGCTGGCTACGAGTTGGATTCCTACACGGAGCTTTCTCATCCAGCACAACAGCAAATCGTCCAGACGTTAGCTGATATGTCTGAGACGCCGATCGAACACATGCAGCCTGGAACGGACGGTTGTGGTTTTCCAGTGTTTGCGCTACCTCTGCGTGGATTGGCAACCGCTTATTTAAAGCTGGCATGCCCAGAGCTAATTGCTGATGAATCCATGCGCAGCGCAGTAACGCGCATTGCCGCAGCCATGCAAGCACATCCACTGCTCGTAGGCGGAACCGGACGCATTGATTCCGTGTTAATGGAAGACGATAACATCGTTGCCAAAGGCGGCTTCAAGGGTATATTTGCGTTTGCGCTTCGCAAAGAACAGCTTGGCTTTGCGTTTAAAGTTGCGGACGGTTCAGATGAAGAATGGGCACTTATTGTCGCTTCGATTTTGGAGCAGATCGGCTATGAGCGAACAGCAACGATTGAACGTATTAAAGCAGCGTTCCCGGAAACGATTTATAATGACAACCGCATAGAGGTTGGCCGTAGTCGGGCCGTATTTACATTACAGCATGAAGATTGATGTCAACATAAAGGAATGATGAGATGAAGAAATTAGATCACGTGTTTGAAGTCATCGCGACAACTGTCAACGATGCAGTAATTGCTGCTCAGCATGGCGCAGACCGTATTGAACTTATAACAGCTATCGGTGAAGGTGGCTTAACACCAAGCCTCGGATTGATTGAAGAAGTTGTACGGGCCGTGAGCATCCCCGTTAACGTGATGCTGCGTCCGCATAGCCGGACGTTTATCTATAACGCTGAAGATTTGCGAACGATGCTAGCAGATGTACGCTATATTCGCGATACAGGTGCGAATGCGCTCGTATTTGGCGCGCTAACGCCGCAGCGCCTCGTTGATACAGCTTCACTCGAACGCGTGTTAGAAGCGGCGGAGGGGCTGCCGATGACGTTTCATCGAGCGATTGATGAGGCTCGCAGCGTACATGAAGCGATTGAGACGCTACTGCACTATCCGCAAATTACGACCGTACTAACGTCAGGTGGTAAACCGAGTGCGTTAGAGGGGGAGACTGACATAGCTACCATGGTGCGTCGCACTGAACAGACACAACTAGCGGTGTTGGCTGGTAGTGGTCTATCTTTGGAGTCGATGAGCACGTTCATCGCGGCAACGAGTGTACAGCAAGTGCACGTCGGTTCAGCCGTGCGTGTGAACGGTAACCCTTTGGCTCCGATTGATGCTGCGCGCATGCAGAAGCTTAATGAAGTCGTACGCCAAGCATGGGCATAAATGGGTATGAAAATGGGCGCAAGGATTGTACATCCTTGTGCCCATTTTTGTATCGTTGCGTTTATCGACGTAGCTTGCCTAATTCAGATACGAGTGCTTCCATCTCGCTAATGCTGAACGCCGGTTTGTTCATGACCACATCGTAAATGTCCTTAATATCTTCGTATTGATCTACTGAAAAAGCAGAAGCTTGCATCGCTGCTGCAGTAGCCATTTTCAAGCGATCTTTAATTGCCTCGATCATGAATTCTACGTTTTGCTGAGTTTGTTCATTTAAATTCATCTTAATATCCTCCTTGGACGCGCATTGTCCTTTTTGCTGCTCGTATTGTAACACGAACCGGAAATAAAAAAAATGAAGTTGTATATGACCAGACATAACCGCATAACATGTAATGTTGTGCAGATCGCATGTTAAACTTGGCATCAAGCGGATAACTACAGTACAATAGGCAGCATATATGATATGCCGTTCAAAGGAGTACTTTCTTGATGCAGGGTCACATTCATCCATCTCATAAAGCTGTAATTGTGCCGGAACGAAGGCAGAAATGTTCGGGAACACAGCTGCATTCTTTTTTTGCTCAAATAGCAGCACACTATACTGCCGCCGAAGTTCACTTTATTTGTATCGGAACCGACCGCTCGACCGGAGATGCACTCGGCCCTTTAGTAGGCACTAAGCTAATTGCACACGGATTTACCAACGTAATAGGCAGCATGGCTGCTCCTTGTGATGCCTCCAACTTAGAAGCTCGCCTAGCATCCATTCCACAACATTCCATTACGATTGCCATAGATGCGTGCCTCGGACATCCGTCTACAGTAGGGTGTTTTATGGTAGGTAATCAACCGCTAACGCCTGCTGAATCAGTAGGGAAGTCATTCCCTGCAATCGGGGATTACAGCATTGCCGCGGTTGTAAATGAGCATGGTCCTAAGCCATATTGGACGCTGCAAACGACCTCGCTCTGGCACGTGATGCAGATGGCAGACGAACTAGCTGCTGCAATTACAAATGCTTTTTGCACAAAAAAGGAAGCATAAATGTTCATAAATACCCATACGATGATTTCGTGAGCCAAAAAGTCTATACCATACGCAAGCCAACTCTTAGGCGGCTCATGAGCACAAGCGGTAAAACATGGAGTTGGTGTTGCACCACAAAAAAAAGGAGCCAGCATGTGCTGACTCCGTATAAAAAAGAACATAGCCCATAAAGACATGAATTGCTGCCGATCCGTTCCTTTGCCCGAAGGAGCGGTTCATTTTTTGTTCTGCCGGTCTGTAATGTTTAGAAACACTTGCACAAGACCGATAATCAGCATCGACGAACCGAAAAACACTTCAAACAGTTCCATGACTTCTTCACCTCCTTTCATGAGGAAAATGAAGCTGCCTGTTCCTGATGAGGTTGCATAGCTATAGCCAATACTGCGTTTCATGCCACTGGTGTTAGTGTAATATATTGTATATCTATGGACGTATGTCGATTACTAGAATAATTTTAATGTGAAATCAATAAAAAATTTGGCATCACGCTATGGGTCGCATATTGGGTCTAACATGAACATATACTGTTTATTTGAGAGAAGAGGGATGCACGTTGACACATTACAGCGTAAATGAAAATGTACATGTATATGCCGTGGATCAAGGGGAAGGCGTGCCTGTCATCTTGCTGCACGGTTACTGCGGCAGCTCGCAATACTGGAGCAAGGTAGCTCCGTCATTGTCTGCGCATTACCGCGTCATTACGCCTGATTTGCGAGGGCATGGCAAGTCGGATGCGCCTAACGGGGCATACACGATCGAGCAAATGGCAGATGATGTCCTTGGATTGGCGGACAAGCTCGGTTTAGATCAATTTGTGCTGCTTGGCCATTCCTTAGGAGGCTACATTGCCTTGTCAGTTGCCGAACGGTACAGTGAGCGGCTGCTTGGCTTTGGCCTGATCCATTCGACAGCTTATCCCGATACCGAAGAGGGTAAGCAGAATCGCTTAAAGGCTGTGGAAACCATTCAAGCGCAAGGCATAGCTTCATTTGTAGACAACCTTGTGCCCAAGCTATTTGCGCCGGATCATGCGCAATCCGCTGCTGCTCAGCTAGCACGTGAAATCGGCTACCATACTCCTCCACAGGGTGCGGTGGGAGCGGCGCTGGCCATGCGTGAGCGTTTGGATCGGACATCTGTGCTGCACACGACTTCACTTCCTGTATTGCTCGTAGCAGGCGAACAAGATCAGATTGTTCCTGCTGAGAAATTGTTCATCGTAGATGGGACGCATATTACGCAAGCGGCGATGAAAGGGGTCGGGCATATGGGAATGTTTGAAGACCCAGATGGGCTCGTCGACATTGTTACTCCATTTATAAGCTCGCTACGCAGTTAGTATATATCGACTGAATAAAAAAGATCTGGATCTTAGGGTGTCGTCTCTTGCGGGCGGCACTTTTGATCGTTATACTTATATTTAGAACATTGTCTAAATAAAGCGTGAGGAGTTTAACATGAACGAAGCGTTTAAAGCATTGGCAGATCCGACCCGTCGTCAGATCATCTCGTTGCTTAAAGAGAAGGATTTGACAGCAGGTGAGATAGCAGACAATTTTAATATGACAAAGCCTAGCATATCTCACCATTTAAACGCCTTAAAGCAAGCTAAGCTCATTATTGATGAACGCCGTGGTCAGCATATTTGGTATTCATTAAATACGACAGTGCTTCAAGATACGCTTAGCTGGATGTTAGACGTCGTACAATACAAACAGGAGAATAAGGGGGACAACTGATGAAGACAGATGGTCGCAAGGTCATTTTTCGCCGCAACGCCGTACTGCTACTCGCGTTTAACATCATCGTCTGTGCTTTAGCCTGGTCTTTGTATTCGCAACTTCCTGAGCAAGTCATCTCGCACTTTAACTTCAAAGGGGAACCGGATGGGACCATGTCAAAGGCAGCTTTTTTAGGGATGTTTACTGTATTCAGTGTCCTGCTGCCAAGTGGGCTACACATCTTTTCACCATTATTGGATCCAAAAGCACAAAACTACGAAAAGTTCGGGCCCACCTATGATGCATTTTTTTGGCTGCTCTCGATTTTTTTACACGTCGTATTCGGTTCAGCATTGGCTTATCAATTGGGCTGGAATGTGCCGATCACGGACATTATTTTAATTGGAATGGGACTGCTGTGGATTCTTATCGGCAATTCGATGGGCAGACTCCGTCCTAATTATTTTATGGGCATTCGCACACCTTGGACACTAGATAATGAGAATGTGTGGAGGCTGACACACCGCTTCGCTGCTCGAGTATGGGTCATTTCGGGTTTCATTTTTGTTGTATTGGCTTGGGCAACTGAGCCGTACAGCACCGCGACGATTATTCTTCTTGTTGCGTTAGTTAGCGCTTTTCTCCCTGTCATCTACTCTTTTCTTTTGTATCGTCGTCAGAAACAAATTTAATGAGGTGATACGATGTATCAGCGTGATTATTTAGTGCGCATGATTGAAGAAATGGCCGCCATTCTTGGCAAAGCAGTCGGACTTCGTGAGCAGAGCGAACGAATCGACGTGCTGCACGAACTAGATGAGCTGATGCAGAAGCGCTTTCGGATAAATGGTGGCTTAGCAGATCGATTAACAGCGGATGACCTTCAGCGTCTATTTACCCGTAACGGGGCCATTCATGCCGATGAGCTGCAAGCTTTTGCTTACCTATTGCTTGAGCGTGCGAAGCTGGAGTATGAGAGCGACCTGCGCTTGCAATCAGATCCGTCTTCCGCGCGGCCAGCTGATGGAGTGTATCTTCATCCGCATCCTCAATTAGCGGAAGTTGAAGCTAGTTACATTCAGCGTCTGAGCAAAGCGCTCACGTTGCTGCTGGAGGCCATGTTGCAAGGCAGTGATCGAAGGCTAGTCCCTGCACAACAGCGTGCACTTGAAGCGTTGGAATTGTTAAAAATGGTTCGTCTCGATGACCGTACGCTGCATCGTTTATGGCGCTGGCATGAGACCGACCGACGGTATGCAGAGGCGGAGGACGCTTTATTTCGCTGGTTGCAGAGCCACGAAACGCAGAGCCACGGAACGCAGGATCACGAAGCGGCTGACGAAATGGAAGGCCGTGAGTATTTACCTGTAGATGGCCGTGAATCGGCGGATGGCACATACCTTACTTTAAGTGAGCGGATTCGGGCAGCAGAAGCGTTTTATGACCGCTTGTCGGCCTTCGACGATGCTCAATTGGAGCAAGGCGGTCTGCCGCGTGACGAGCTGCAAGAAGGCTTAGCGGATGTTGTTCATTTCCGTCATACAGCAATAAGAAGCTAGTGGATAGCTGTACAACTGACCATATAACACGAATTGAAGTATTTAAATAGGAGTACAACAACATGGAACAATTAGCACAACTTATTAACCGAGTCATCGAGCAATCTTTGCTTGATTCCGCGGTGCTTAGTCAACTTCGTAAGAAGACAGAGGAAGGCTACACGAAACTCATCGTCAAGCCCGTCCTCGTACGAGACGAGCTGCATTTGCAGTTCGAGTATCACTTTGCGAACAAGGTTACACATGAAAATGTACCTTGGGCTCAAGCGAGCGAGCGTTTGTTGGAACTATTTGAAACAACGTTCCGTCAAGGGTTACTGCGGACGACAGAGGCAGACTATCAAGTTTTAATTAGTAAAAAGTTTAAAGTATCGATTCGCCAACAAGCAGCTGTCGTTAAAAAGGTAGACGTCTCGCACAATCGTAAGAAACAGTACGTGCTTAACGAAGGCGACCCTGTTCCGTTTCTTATTGAGCTGGGCATTATGAATGAGCAAGGTAAAGTGCTCGCTGCCAAGTACGATAAATTCAAGCAAATTAATCGCTTTTTGGAGATGGTCGCGGATGTGCTGCCTTACTTGCCGCAGGGGCGGACGGTGCGCATTTTAGATTTTGGCTGCGGCAAATCGTATTTAACGTTTGCCCTATACCATTTCTTGAAAGTGCAATCCGGCAAAGATGTTCACATTATCGGCTTAGATTTGAAAAAAGACGTTATCGAGCACTGCGAGTCGCTGGCGCGTCGTCTTCAGTACGATGGCCTGTCATTTTTAGTCGGCGATATTGCCGAATATGGTGGGGTCGACACGGTTGATATGGTCGTGACGCTTCATGCCTGTGACATTGCTACAGACGCAGCGCTAAACAAAGCCGTCCGTTGGGGAGCTAGTGTCATCTTGTCTGTGCCATGCTGCCAGCACGAACTGTATCGTCAAGTGGAGCAGGAAGTACTCGGTCCGATTTTGGAGCATGGCATTTTGCGGGAGCGCTTCGCCTCATTGTCGACAGATGCGGTTCGCGCCAAATTGCTCGATTGTGTAGGTTATCGGACACAACTACTAGAGTTTATCGACATGGAGCATACGCCCAAAAATTTATTGATTCGTGCGGTGCGTACTGAAGGAAACGTGGAACAATCATGGCAGCAATACACGGCCTTCCGTGATTTTCTGTCCATTCAGCCGTACTTGGAGCGCGCGCTTGCTGATCTATTGCCTGGAGATAGTGCTCCTAAGCGCTAATCCTAAGCGCTAACCGCTAATCCCAATTGCCAACCCTAACAGCCGAATCTAACCACGATGCGTCCTTTGATGTGGTAATGAATAGGCAATGGGTCCTAAGCATAAAGCAGTGTAAAAGGCAGTCCATATGCGACTGCCTTTTATGTATTTTATACCGCAATTTATATGAATTTAACCCAGTATTTACAGGAATCTTAATTGTAACCCACTATAAAATGGGGTAGAATAATTTGGGACCTGTATAGTTCTAAATCCTCAATAATAGGCCTATATACGAGCGTCCCGTTCAGGAATTTGATAAAGGGTGAGAACATGCTATTGGGACCATATTGGATCGACTCCTTCCTTTTTATCATTCTTTTCTCCATTTTTATTTACGTGTTTGCTGTAAATCAAATTACGACACTTCATAAGACTTATTTGGCGTTCCATTTTTTAATGATGTTGTGGCCACTTAGTCAGATCGTATTCCACCATGCAGCAGATGAGATCGCACTCCGAGACCTCTCACTCCTCATTGGCTTAATGTCTTTACTAGCTCTTGGGCCTGGCTGGCTGCTCTTCACACGCTTGTTAACGCAGCAGTCGTATTCGTTACCGCATTCAACGATATACAAGGCCATCGCACCCGTCGTTGTTATAACTTTTCTGATGTCCATCTATCCAGAGCTCTGGTTAACTATACTTGGCTCACAAGGGCAGTATTACCGCTATGGCCCTTTTTTTGTGCTATATGTGATGGTGTGTGCCGTTTATTTCGTGTTGGCAGCCGTGCTGATGCTGCGCACCATACGTACCTCCCCATCTGCAACTCAACGCAAGCAATTGTCCCTTTTAATGCTGGGCATGCTTATTTTCATCGTATTTACACTTGCTGATCTAGTTAACAATGTCATCACATATTTTCCGGGACAAGGGCGTGAATTGTTCGGCTTAACTTCGCTTGGCATCTTACTGTCCGATATCTGCTTCGTGTTCGTTATTCAACGTTACCGGGTGTTGGAGATTGTTTCTATTGCTCGGCGTGAAGTTGTCGATACGATGAAGGAAGGAATCATTGTAGTTGACGACGATGATATTGTGCTTGATGTGAACCGAGGCATGGACTCTTTTTTGTCCGTTCATCGAGGAGAACAGTTGAACATGAAGATTGTCGTTCGTCAAATTCCAGACCCCGTTGAGGCTGATCGTGTCTGGACAGCTTACTATTACAATCGCTATGAGGCGATCGAGACCGAAATTTGTATCGAAACATCGCAATCCAGATATGTATCTCTTCACATTTTCCCTATTTTAGACGATAAAAAAACATGGGTAGGTCGTTTGCTCACCTTTCATGATGTGACTGAGCTTCGGCATCTACTAGACGAAATGAATCATAAAAATAGGATACTATTTGAACGGAATCAAGAACTTGTACACATTCAGCAGGAATTACGTACAGCAAATCGCAAGCTAGAACATATGGCTGTAACGGATGTTCTGACAGCATGTTATAACCGTCGTTACTTAATGCAGCGTTTAGAGACCGATGTCGTTATCCATACGCATTCACGGACGCCATTTAGTTTAATTTTGTTTGATATCGACCATTTTAAGCGCATCAATGATACGTACGGGCATCTGATCGGGGATCGTGTGCTTCGTTTAATAGCTGAGGTGGTTCGTTCCGTCCTTCGCGGCACCGATTTATTAGCGCGTTACGGTGGGGAAGAATTTATTGTGTACTTGCCATATGCTCATGGTGGCCAAGCACAGCTTGTAGCCAGACGCATCGTGGAAGCGATTGAACACCAATCGATTGTAACCGATGATGGCGATCCAATTATCGTAACCGTAAGCATGGGCTGGATCAGCTATGAAGGTGAAGAGACGGAGATGCATGACCCGCAAGCTTGGGTTCTCCGTTTGATTGAACAAGCAGACCGGGCGTTGTATCAAGCCAAACAGCGCGGACGCAATTGTATCGTAGCTGCGAACAGTCATTATGATGAGGTGGCACCGACACAGAGCGATACGTGAAGATACAGTGTTCAAAGGTGTTCCGTATGATGAGGTGTGCTTGATGGAAGTCAGTAGGAGGTTATTTGATGAAAGAACTACTCACACAAGACGTGAAGCCGCAGCCTCTCCGTGCATTATTGCACAGTCGAACGGTGTTAGAAGGAGAACGATGCGTAGCATCTGGAGTGTTGTCATACGTTGAGGGAGACTTGATGGATGTTGAATTGCCCGAGTTTGATCGATTCCAACTGGGAGAGCAAGTAAAGGTCACCTTGTATTCACCAGTCGGGATGCATACGTTTACGACAAGAGTGATTGCTCGTGATAAGGGCTCGCTTCTTCTTATTCACCCGCCGCATCAACAGCGTAAGTTCATAGATAAACGGGATCATCCGCGGGTCGAAATCCGCAAACATGGCTTTATTCTTGCCCGTGAGTCAACAAGCGGCTCATCAACGGCGGTATCTTCGCCCATTGCGATACAAATAAATGACATTAGCTTGGGCGGACTCGGATTTACCACTTTAAAAGATGTTCAGCTCGGAGGCAACGAATGGGTAGTTGCCGAATTGCAGCTCGGTTTTTCCTTGCCATGCCGTCTTCAAATTAAGCGGCAAATGATGAAAGAGAAAGAAACATTTTATGGTGCAGTCTTAGAAAATGCAAAAGAAGAAGGGGCTCGCGCCTTACGCGCTTATATCTTGCGTGAACAAATTGAATATCACGTAAATCGCAAATCAAAGCGGGGGTTGACTGGTGCGCCCGTGGATACTACTGGCAACGGAAACGCCTAAGGCACAAATTGCGACAAATAGTTGTCTGAACCTGTTTGCAGCGTTATTCTATAAAGGTGTTTATATTATAATATGAACATATATGCGCAATGAAGCGTGCTGAGTAACGTATAATCGGAGAGGAGAGAGTCAGCTTGAGTGTTGCAAGGCAGCTTTGTATCGTGTTTAAAAGTTGGATAATAGCAGCTATTTTACTGCTGTCTTTTGCGTTTGCACCAGCGAATGTAGAAGCGGCTGGAACCATATTTCCAGACAAAACATATACCGACTACACCCTAAACATCGGGAGCAAGCAGTTGTTCCCTGTCCCGCTGTCTGTTACCGGAGCTACATACAGTCAAGTTATTAATATTGACGATAGTATAGCTACCGTTACGGTGCAGGAGACACCGTCTCCCCAGTATGTGGTCGAACCGCGTAGACTAGGGATGACGACAGTTGAATATGAGTGGATTCATGCAACGGGAGATAGAGAGCGCCATAAGTTTACGATTACGGTGACGGATCCTCGTGTGAGTAATATCCCAACGATAAAGGTAGCGGACAGGGATGAGTACGTTCAACTGGACGCCGTTGAGATTAACGCATTAGCAGATATGTTTAATGCCAATTGGAGTAATAATGTTACACAGACACAGATGTATTTTGAAAAAGGCGATCGGGTATTTAGTAGGCCTAGGCTTGATCAAACCAATCCGACTAAACCTTATGTATCTACTGCTAAGGTTGCTGAGGACGATCGAGCCGTGTTCAAAGTAACAACGAGTGTCGGTACACAGCGAGTAACGGCCACTTATTATAAGGATTATTCCGTTAATACGAGTCCTATCCACGATTCCACGAAAGTGGAGCGTCTGAACGTAAGTAGGGACGGCAACGTAAACATTTCTTTGCAGAGCAGCGGAATGTTTACCGATCCAGACGGGGATAAATTGAACTTTACCGTAACCGCATCACCAAGTGGCATTGTTCAAACCGAGCTTCAAGGCGAAATACTTACTGTAAAAAGTATTTCAACAGGCACAGTCCAACTCGAGATAACAGCACGTGATGGACGCGGTGGCGATGATGTAACTGGTACGATGGAAATTCATGCATGGATGCCGAGCGTTGCTGGCATCGCAGGAACTTACAGCGAAGTGAACAACGTTGTCGAGATGCAAAGTGCACGCAGCGGAACGTATTATTTATTGCGTTTTAGCGAGCGTTTACCGGATGTGGCTGCCTTGGAACGTCTTGCAGCAACAGGAGTAGCACGCAAGGCAACAGCAGGTGCGGCAGGGGATTCCGTACAACTTCCGATCGATAAGAGTCAGTCGTTCACGAATGAGCTTGCCGCAGGCCTTTATGGGGTATATCACTCCGATGGATCGACGGTCACACTTGAGCGAGTGCTGGAATTGCAAAGCAAGGAACAGCTCAAGGCCGAAATCTTAGAAGAGGCTAAACGAAGAGGCAAATCCAAAGCGGACATCACAGATGCACGTATTTGGCTGCTGAAACAAGGGAATAACGATTACATACGAGCCAAGTTTGCATTGCTCGTTAGCGGAGAGTAGAACGCTGCGATGGTTTAACGGGATGTTGCATCTAGAGGTCAACCTAAGGTTGGCCTCTTTTTTGCAAAGAAAGAGAAGGGGAACGCTCTAATTATGGACCATTCTAAATTGTCTCGATCAGTCACTAATTCGAAGATATTGCATGTGCCTATATACGAAAAAGATGAGCTGCAAACTCGCTCAGTTGCTGTGGCGGGAGTAAGTATGTTGATATTCATATTGCTGCGCTCGCTGTGGAGTAATGGCCTTTTTTTTGACAGAGATATGTTGCCCGTCGCTCTAATCTTGTTATTGTTTGCTGTAGGTTTGCTACTATATAAGGTCGTGTTCCCGCTAATACGCTTGAATCGAAGCACATACACGGCGCAAATGGCAACTGTTGAACAAGCGGATCATTTCATCTACCCCCATTCAATGGTGCACATGGCTCAAATGCCGCTCATGTTGTATTTCCCATTTTACGTTGCTGTATGCTACGGTGCAGCACTGCTACTAGAACCAGCTTCCATGTATGGGACAGAGCTGCAATTGATCCGATGGAGCATGTATACCGCTTGGGTTATTGTATGGTGGAGCTTCTTAACGGGTAACAAAGGTCATACGACTTGGAAGTTGTTCTATGGTGGGATTGGGATCGTGGGACTTGTCAGTAGCCTAGCATCCCTATGTATGCTTTATGGTATTTTTGCAGCAGATACAGGAGTCATGCGAAGTGATAATGAGCAAATTTCGGCACTAGGCTTTCGGCTAGCAGGTTGGGTGCAATATCCGAATGCTCTAGGGGCAATCGCGGGGTCATTCGCGCTGCTTCATTTATTTGCGGCTGTACAAGCGGACAATCGTTACAAGTGGTTATTGGCCACTATTCCGTTAGTACCACACTTAACGGTGCTGGGACTCACAGAGTCACGAGGCGCTTGGTTAGTCATGCTGGTCGTCTGGGGAATAGGTACGCTAACAATGAAAAAACAGCGTATCGCTTATATCGGATGGTCTATCTGGTTTATGGTGATCAGCTTTGCAGCGGTAAGTGGAACAGCGGCGTTATGGTTACAACAGAGCAGTTTAATTGCCCTTCCATTTTTGTTGCTGTGGGTAGGTTCTATTGTGGCGAGTTTATACATTGGTCGAAAAGGTGTTCTCGTGCGCGGTGTAATCATAGGGTTGCTGCTCGTTGTGGGGCTAGCTTTGTTACCAGCGCATGCGACAGACCGACTTACTGAGCATTATGAAACGGCAGGGGCGCGCACGCTTATTTATGCAGATGCCTTTCAATTGTGGCAGGTGTCACCTTGGTTTGGCTCGGGCGGTGATGCATGGCGGCAGCAATTCGCAAGTATACAAAGTGAGCCTTACGTGGGAAAAGAGGTTCATAGCAGCGTGCTTGATTTGCTGCTTGATATTGGCCTAGTAGGCACACTGCCAGCTCTGGGCTTAGCTTGTTGGGCGCTTGTGTCCGCATGGCGGCGCCACGTTGGTATGGCAATGGCAGCGACTACGCTTACGCTGCACAGTGTGTTCGATTTTGATATGGCCTATGGCTTTATCGTACTGCTGTGGCTGTCGTTTCTCATACTGGCCATATCGTACAACAGGAGCGAGGAACGTGTGGAGTGGATAGCCGATCATTCTGTGCGTGGCAAGATGATAATCGGCAAGGCGCTCATGCTCGTCGTGCCGCTCGCGGTCGTAGCGTTGCTTGGCGTATGCCATCTTGTGGCACAGCTCTTGACCGCAGCTACCAGCGATGGCATCAACGGCAGCTCTGCTGTTGGCGACGCCTCTAATACGGGCGTGGCCGTGCGCAACAAGGCGCAGCTCCATGCCGCTGCGCTGCGCCTCACACCGGCCAACACGGCGCTACGCATTGCCGTGGCGAGCCGCCTGCCCGCGCCCGAAGCCGCCACCCTCCTAGCGGAGGGGCTGCGGTACGAGCGCTCGGGCAAGCAGCTCTACCGCGAGCTTGCGCTTGCATTCGGCGCCAGCGGCCGCCCGCAGGACGCCGTCGCCTATTGGGAGGCGGCGATCCAAAGTGACCGTTACGACCGCGCCTTGCAGACGGAAGCGGTCGAGCAGCTCGCTGCGCAGGCACTGGCCGCAGCAAGAAGAGGCGAACAGCGTCATGCGCTCATACTAGCGCAAGGCGTTGAGCAATTGTTCGCCAAATACGAAGCTGAGGTGCGGCACCTAGAAGCGATGCCGCACCCCGCCAACGATAAGAAGTTTATGCTAACTGCTGATGCTGAGCGCGCCATGATGAGCGTGCAAATGATATTACTATTATCGGATTAGCTAGGTTGTTTGCTCAAGCCATCATGTCCCCTCATACATACACTAAGTACGTTATATCAACGTATGGAAGGGGAATGGAGATGAGCTTGAAGCTAGTACGTCCACCTAGAAAAGATCCAGCAGGGAAAAGTACATTTGCTCGCAAGAGCATTGCTCCTAGCAGAATCACACCAATTGGGCCCATTTTTAGTCGCCTGACTGTCGTTTGGGTGAATAGAAACGGAGTGCCGTTCAACACAACCGGATTTTTTGCCCTTGCCTTTGTAGGTAACACCTTAATTAGTACAGCTTTTTTTGACAACTTTGGGGTCGTTCGTTTTAACAACATTAACACGCTCACTAACGTTCCGATCACGATACGTACCTTTAATGCAGCCGGTTTCTTGTTCCGAACGCGTCACATCCCAGCAGGTGTCGAAACGTTTGCCATTATTGGTTAACAACGATCCCATCATTCCGCGATTCCACGCCGAGAAGCCCAACTCCACTATGAGTTGGGCTTCTCGTATTACCCGCCGAACGCTTGGCGAAAGCTTGCTGACAGCTTTGCTTGCTCTACATTCCACAATGCTGCCAATTCTTCGCTCACGGCTTCATCCCACCAATCAGCAAGCTTTTTGCGATTTTTATGATTTTCATGAATCCACACTGAGTTGTGAATCACCTTTTTAAAATACAATTCTTCTCCTTGCTTCAACAGTTCCTCCGGTATCCATACATTCAGCCGTTTCACGGTGCGATACAGTTCCATGCTGCAAGCACGGCGAATTTTACGGGCAGAGGGGAGGGAAGATTCGTGCTGCTCTTTGGGTGGTCTCAACGAGGAAGCTCCTTTCTATGCAGGGCTATATCCCAACATATGCAGAAGCGTGCCAGAGCGTCGCTGCTCTGATAAATCAGTCAATCACAATATAGCCGATCATCGGTCCGCCATGCCGTGCATCAGCATGATTCAGACAGATGATGCGGTAAATGCCTTCCTCAGCGCGGAACGTCACGACCGTTTCCTTGTTTTTTTCAATCGTACCGCGCACATTAAGCCCTTCAATCTCGAACTCATGCTTATGACCATTTACACCTAAAATACGCAACTCGACACGTTCTCCTTCATTCGCGTACACAGTTCCAGGATCAAATCGGTACACCTCCAACTCCTGTCCACTATCCGTCTTCGTCTTAAACTCGCCCGTTACCATATGGATAACTCGAGTCGTCTGTGGTACTGCTTGTGCTGCCCTTTGCTCCGCCTGCAATGATTCATACCGCCAAAAGGCAGCTGCCACCATTATCGCAACTAATACAATCGTTCCAAGTCGCCATTGTTTGCGACTCACGACCCAAAAACGAGACATCTCTCAACACCTCCGTATCGTACCTTCACAACTAAAGTGATCACCTCTCACTGTACAAGTTGTGCTAGTCCATACGTGATGTATATGTCCTTTCATGGTCCTACATACCTGTACGAATCCTCATATGCACCTACCTCGCGTAGCGTCTGTTCGATCTTCTTGGCTGCGGAGCTGCTGAAGGCACGCACTTTAAATGCGTCTGGTAAATTTTTGGAGACATGTCCACCCATGTGCTAGAATAAAATAATTACAAAAACAGGAAAGAGGTTCGCCATGGAGTTCATACATCGCATCGTTAGCACGCTATTTGACTGGATTCAAAGTTTAGGCGAGTGGGGCATTATGCTTGGTTTAATGCTTGAAGTCATTCCGAGTGAAATCGTGTTGGCGTACGGGGGCTATCTCGTTTCAACAGGTGCCGTTCATGTTGTAGCAGCGATATGCTTTGGCGTTATTGGCGGCGTACTCGCGCAGCTGTTCATATATTGGCTTGGTCGCTACGGAGGTAGGCCTTTTTTGGAGAAGTACGGTAAATACATATTTATTCAAAAAAAGCATATCGATCAATCCGAGAAATGGTTTGAAAAATACGGGACAGGCGTCATTTTTACCGCACGCTTCGTTCCTATCGTTCGTCATGCCATTTCGATTCCGGCGGGCATCTCGCGGATGCCGGTATGGCGCTTTACATTGCTAACGACACTTGCTGTCATTCCGTGGACGATCTTTTTTGTGACGCTCGGTTACATGCTTGGTGACCGTTGGCAACAAATTGATGAGGCGGCTGCACCTTACATCAAACCGTTTATTCTGATTGCATTGTCCCTTCTTATCGTGTATGTTGTCATTAAATACACGATTTTGCGCCATAGGAAGGAGCATACAATATGAGTAAAAATGTAGCAGACGTCTTGGGTAAAGGTCTTTCTCCGCAATCATATATCGACACCATGGAAAAAAATAAAGATAAATTTCAAGCGTGGTCCGATCAGTTTGCGTGGACGAGCGATGAGGAGCGCGAATTTTTTGAGTCGCTGCAATTCCGTGACGATTTGCGCTGCCTGATTATTGCGGCGGAGTGGTGCGGCGATTGCGTACGCAACGTTCCAGTCGTATTGCGCGCGCTCGAAGCGACACAAATCCCTACGGAAATACTTATCATGGAGCAGTTCACGGAGACGTTGGACAATTTCCTGACGTTAGGTGGACGTTCGATTCCGGTCGTTATTTTCGCAGATACAGGCGGACATGTACTTGCACAATGGGGACCTCGTCCGGTTGATGTACAAGCGCACATGGTTGCCTTCAAACAAGCAAATCCAGACCGCGAAGCAGCGGACTATCAAGATAATCTTAAAGTCGTGAAACAACAAATGCTGGTGCAATACGGTGAGGGCACTGCGTACCAAGCGCGTATCGTAAATGAATTGCGTGAAGTGTTGTCGGCTTTGTAAGTGAAAGGAAGGGATCTACATGTTTCACATTTCAAGCTTTGCTCTAGGACCGTTTGAAACGAATGCATACGTATTGAAAAATGAGGAGACTAACGAAGCGATCGTTATTGATCCGGGCGTTGGTCCTGATCAGTTGCTAAAAGCGCTTAAAGGCGTTAAGGTACAGGCGATTTTGCTCACGCACGCTCATTTTGACCATATTGGCGGGTTAGAACAAGTACGAAAAGCCCATGGCTGCCCCGTCTATATTCACAAAAATGAACAAGAATGGCTGACAAACGCCGAGCTGAACGGCTCCGCGAGGTGGCCTAGTATGACAGCGGCTATTTCAGCGCAGCCAGCAGAGCATTTGCTCACACATGGCCAGACGTTGGAGCTGATTGGACACACGTTCCAAGTGCTGCATACACCGGGACATTCCCCTGGTAGTGTTAGCTTTGTACATGGCAGCCATTTGTTCGCGGGCGACGTACTGTTCCATAGGTCTGTTGGCCGTACTGATCTGGAAGGTGGGGATCATGATCAGTTGATCCGTTCCATCAAAAATAAGCTGTTCCCGCTAGGCGATGAAGTTACCGTCTACCCAGGTCACGGACCAAAGACTACGATCGGTTATGAGAAGACGCATAACCCATTTGTATAACCCATTGTCACATTTAAGCATTGAGATAAGCATGTTGGTATGCTGCTCTTAATGACCTTCATAAACGCGCTGCACGTTATAACGATACGTTAACGTGCAGCGTATTTTAATATGTCTTACACTTCTATCATTGAACATAAAGCACAGAGGACGGTGTTCTAATGCTTCATGATTCCAATCATCTCGCTAATCGCGCATCCAATCATTCCAACCCTTCTTCTCACGCGCATGCCGATATCCTGCACCAAGGCCAAGAACACCAAGAGAACCGAGAATGCCAAGAGCGCCAAGATCGACAAGATCGAATAGGGCGTTTACAAACACTGTTACGCACGAAAGGCTTGGACGGTTTTTTATTGACTCACAATGTAGATTTATACTATTTGACCGGTTCCATGCAGACAGGCTATGCCTTTATACCTTGTGAGGGGGAACCGATATTCTTCGTCAAACGTAGCATCACGCGTGCCCAGCAAGAGGCAGTTATACGTGTAGAGCCACTAGGCTCGTTTCGTCAATTTGCGGACACATTAGCCTATCATTATCCCGATATGCAGCAGCGTGAACAGTGTGCACAACCCGAGCATCTCGACCAGCCCTGCCAATCTGAAGAATCTAGCCAGCCCGAGCAACCTGTAATCGCATCCGAGTACGATGTACTCCCCGTTCAGCAATGGGAACGTTTAAGGAAAGTGCTGCCTCATGTCAGATGGACAGACGGCTCCACACTGCTGCGCGAGCTGCGTATGGTCAAATCTCCTTCGGAAATAGAACGTATCCGTACTGCCGCAGCTGCCGCTAAGCTTGCTGTTGAAGAAGCGGTGCGCCATATTCGAGTGGGTATGACCGAGTTAGCGTTCATAGCGCATATCGAGCATACGTTACGATTGCAAGGCCATATTGGCATGATGAGAATGCGCGGATACAATCAAGAAATTATAACGGGGATGGTAGCTGCCGGAGCTGCGGCGGCAGAACCGACTTATTTCGACGGCCCAGCAGGTGGCCGTGGATTGACGCCTGCGAGTCCACAAGGCGCAAGCTGCCATACGATTGCGGCGAACGAGCCCATTTTGGTCGATATTGGCTGCTGCATCGACGGGTATGTCATTGACCAGACGCGCACGCTCGTTATCGGTCAATTAGATGAAGACTTGCAACGGGCCTATGACGTTGCCTCGTCGATTCTTCGTGCAACAGAAGCAGCTTTAAAGCCGGGGACAAGCTGCGAATCCCTTTACGAGCACGCATTGAACATGGCTGCTGAAGCGGGACTGTCTGCTCATTTTATGGGCTATGGCGCAGACCAAGTGAAGTTTCTTGGCCACGGAATCGGGATGGAAATCGATGAGTGGCCTGTACTGGCGCGTGGATTTACACAAACGTTACAGCCAGGCATGGTAATCGCTGTAGAGCCAAAGTTCACGTTTCCAGGTCGCGGCGTGGTCGGAATTGAGGACACGTATGTCATTACAGACGACGGCTGCGAGAAACTGACAATGGCTCCCGATGGACTGTACACGATCACGAGTGTTACAGATGAGCACGATTAGGTTCTACCTGTACAACTTCTCGCCCAAAGCTAGCATCGTCCATTACTGACGGACATTTGATCGGAGCTGTCTCATCCACACAAGATGAGTAGCTCTTTTGCTGATCGTAACATTTACAGCCCTCCTTTTTTTTAGTACGATAAAATATGTACAAACTTCAGCACGTACCGACATTTTTTTGATCGTATCGTGCTTATTTATAAGAAACTGCGTTAGGGGGCAATTGACGATGCATCCTTTGGGAGAGAAAGTGCTTATCGTTGCCGACCGTTTCGAGCAGAATTTGCCTATCGGGGACTACGGCTATATTATCGCTTATGACCGCAATGCGGATAATGCTTTTGATTACGTCGTTCGAGTTCCGAATGCGAATCGCAACTTCTTTGTACCCGCTTCCGATATTGAGCGTGAAGATTTGCTCTTACAGCAGGAAGTCGAACGCATCGAGCGGGAGGCGCTCATTGACTTTGCGCTAGCGACACGCAATGAAGAGCTATTCCGGCGGCTAATGAATGACGAAGAAGCGGAAGACACGGAAGAAATGGATCCGCAAGACATATTGACGCAAGAAGAGTTCGTCCGTCAAGTTAACTTGCGGGCATGGATCTAGTCGACATATATCGTGTAACGGAAGTACTGTAACGGAAACACCGGCGCAGCGAGGAAAGCCCGCGGCGCACCGGTGTTTTTGCTTTAAACCTTTTCTAGTTGCCAATATGCTGGACAAACAGGTGGACATGCACATATACGCCACCTGCAAATGTCATATAGTTCCAAGTGATTCATTGAGTTGAATCCGCTTCTAAGCTATAATAAAAGGATGAATTTGCCCATCTGGGCGTAAGGAGGAACAGTTAGGATGAGCATTGGTATTCAGGATGTCGAACACGTGGCTAAGCTTGCTCGGCTCAATTTGAGCGACGATGAGAAAGAACGTTTTACAGAGCAGTTGAACGCCATTTTAAAATATGCTGAAAAGTTGAATGAACTAAATACGGACGACGTACAGGCGACAACTCACGTTTTGCCTATTAAGAACGTGATGCGTGAGGATGAAGTCCGTCCATCGCTTCCAATTGAACGTGTAATGGCTAATGCACCAGAAGAGGAAGACGGCCAATTTAAAGTTCCAGCAGTGCTGGATTGATGCAGTAAAGGAGGATTTACGATAGTGACGCCATTAGATATGACATTAGCTGAATTAAGACAAGCGTTAACAGACCGTAAGCTGTCTGTTTCTGAACTCGTCGATGCATCTTATCAACGCATTACAGCAACGGAAGAACAAGTGCAGGCGTTTTTGACGCTGAACGAAGAAGCAGCACGTGAGCAGGCGCGTCAGTTAGACGGGCGCTTGGCAGAAGGTGCGGCATTGAACATGTTGGCAGGTTTGCCGGCAGGTGTTAAAGATAACATCGTAACAGAAGGGCTGCGCACGACATGTGCTAGCCGTTTCTTGGACAACTACAACCCTATTTACGATGGAACGGTATCCCGCAAGCTGAAAGCAGCGGATGTCGTTACGATCGGTAAATTGAATATGGACGAGTTCGCGATGGGTGGTTCCAATGAGAACTCGGCTTATCAAGTAACACGTAACCCTTGGGACTTGGAACGTGTACCTGGGGGCTCTAGCGGTGGCTCTGCTGCCTCAGTAGCGGCAGGACAAGTTTACTTTTCTTTAGGCTCTGACACGGGCGGCTCCATTCGCCAGCCAGCATCGTATTGTGGCGTGGTCGGCTTGAAACCAACTTACGGTCTCGTATCTCGTTTCGGGCTAGTCGCATTCGCGTCTTCTCTTGACCAGATCGGCCCGATTACGAAGAACGTTGAGGATTCTGCGCACGTGCTGCAAGCTATTGCAGGTTACGACAAGATGGATTCCACATCGGCTAACGTTAACGTACCGAACTATGCGGAAGCATTGACAGGCGATGTCAAAGGTCTGCGCATTGGCGTGCCGAAAGAGTATATCGGTCAAGGTGTCGATCCAAAAGTCAAAGAGGCCGTTATGCAGGCGTTGCAAGTGTTTGAGCGACTCGGCGCAACATGGGAAGAAATTTCGATGCCGCATACCGATTATGCGGTGGCAACGTACTACTTGCTGGCATCGTCGGAAGCGTCTTCGAACTTGGCGCGTTTTGATGGCGTGCGCTACGGCGTACGTGCGGACAATCCGGACAACCTGCTTGATTTGTACCATCAATCCCGTAGCCAAGGCTTTGGCACAGAAGTGAAACGCCGCATTATGCTTGGAACATACGCGCTCAGCTCCGGCTACTACGACGCGTACTACTTAAAAGCACAGAAGGTGCGCACGCTTATTAAGCGCGACTTCGATCAAGCTTTTGAACGTTACGACATTTTGCTCGGGCCAACGGCGCCAACGACGGCGTTCCGTATCGGCGAGCAAATTAACGATCCGCTTGCGATGTACTTGAACGATATTTTAACGATTCCGGTGAGCTTGGCGGGCGTGCCAGCTATCAGCGTACCGTGCGGTTTGGCTGACGGGTTACCAGTCGGCTTGCAATTGATCGGTAAGCCGTTCGACGAAGCGACTGTACTGCGTGCAGCGCATGCGTTCGAACAGGATACGGAGCATCATAAGCTGCGCCCGCAGCTGTAATTGGAGGAGGATTCATCATATGCCGAGTGCAAAATATGAAACGGTCATCGGTTTAGAGGTGCACGTTGAGCTGCATACGAACTCAAAAATCTTTTGTGGCTGCTCGACTCAATTTGGCGCACCACCGAACACGCACACATGTCCGATTTGTTTAGGACATCCTGGCGTGTTGCCGGTACTGAACCGTCAAGCGGTTGAATACGCAATGAAAGCGGCAATGGCGCTTAACTGTGAGATCTCATCGGTCAGCAAATTTGACCGCAAAAACTATTTCTATCCCGATTCGCCTAAGGCTTATCAAATTTCTCAAGCGGATCAGCCGATCGGACTAAACGGCTGGATCGACATCGAGGTGGACGGCAAGACGAAGCGTATCGGCATCAACCGTCTGCACTTGGAAGAAGATGCAGGTAAATTGACGCACGTCGATGGCGGCTACGGTTCCTTGGTGGACTTTAACCGTGTAGGCACGCCGCTCGTCGAAATTGTATCTGAGCCGGAAATATCCTCTCCTGAAGAAGCGAAAGCTTACTTGGAGAAGATGAAAGCGATTATGCAATATTGCGACGTATCCGACGTTAAAATGGAGGAAGGTTCTCTTCGTTGTGATGCGAACATCAGTATTCGCCCACACGGTCAGGAGAAGCTTGGCACACGTGCGGAATTGAAAAATATGAACTCCTTCCGCGGTGTACAGCGCGGCTTGGAATACGAAGAAGAGCGTCAAGCGGACATCTTGGACGAAGGTGGACAAGTTGTACAGGAGACGCGTCGTTGGGACGAGGCACAAGGACGTACGATTTCGATGCGCGGCAAAGAACAGGCGCATGATTATCGCTACTTCCCAGACCCTGATCTCGTAACGATGCTTATCGATGAAGAGTGGAAGGAGCGCGTTCACGCATCTATTCCAGAGCTTCCTGACGCACGTAAAGCTCGCTACACGTCCGAATTCGGCTTGTCCAGCTACGATGCAGAAGTGATCACTTCTTCCATGAAGCTGGCGGACTTGTTCGAACAAAGCTTGCAGTACACGTCCGACGCGAAAGCGGTCGTGAACTGGATCATGGGCGACCTGCTCGGATTCCTCAACTCCAATGGCTTGGAAGTTGATGGCGTGAAACTGACAGGTCAAGGCTTAGGCGAAATGATCGGCCTGATCGAGAAAGGCACGATCAGCAACAAAATCGCCAAAACCGTGTTCAAAGAAATGCTTGAATCCGGCAAATCACCACAAGCGATCGTCGAAGAAAAGGGACTCGTCCAAATTAGCGACGAGGGCGCGATCAAAGCGATCGTAGAGCAAATTGTTGCTAACAACCCGCAATCGGTAGAAGACTACCGTGCGGGTAAAGAAAAAGCAATTGGCTTCCTTGTCGGCCAAGTGATGAAGGAAACGAAGGGTAAAGCCAACCCGGGACTCGTTAACCAACTGCTTATCGATTGCCTGAAGCAAGCTTAACCTAGACCTTTTACAACAATTTGAACAGCAGCTCGACACAATAGAGCGGAACAGCAAGCTATTACCATTCATGTCACGCAGACATGTTATAGCGAGGTTCCGCTCTTTTTTTATATATTCAACTTTTAACGGGGGGAGTATGTATGATTAAACGCTTAAATTTGAAAGATATAAATACATTAAAGCAGTTGTGGGCCTTGCAACAGGCTGCCTACCGCGTAGAAGCGGATAAGCTTGGCTTTGATAAAATACCGCCTTTAATGGAGACGGAACATCAATTAGCGAGTGTACAAGAAACGTTTCACGGCTGGTGGCAAGATAATCAACTTGTTGGGGCTGTATCCTACGTTGAAGTCAAAGCTGGCGTCATTGATATTTACAGGTTAATGGTGCATCCTGATTATTTCCGTCGTAAAATAGGCTCCACATTACTCGATTTTGTTTTAGAGCTGCCTGACATCGATACGCATTATATTGCAACAGGAGTTCGTAATGAACCAGCCTTGGAACTATACAAGCGCAAAGGGTTTAGTATCGTCGAGGATCAAGAAATTGCGCCGGGAGTTTGGTTGCGGCATTTAGAACGAACAACATCAAAAGCTCATTTGCTTTAGTACATAAGGCAAGTAGGTAAGGAGGGTATCGTCTATGGACGAAGTGGCAGTTGCAACATCAGGAGGACTACATAATCCTTGGCTTATTAGCAATATGAATCTGGGTGTGCGTCTGTTAATGGCGATGCTGCTCGGTGGACTTGTCGGATTTGAACGTGAAAAGCACAACCATCCTGCTGGACTACGTACCCATATTCTGGTGTGCCTCGGTTCTGCACTGATTATGCTGTTGTCTATGTATGGTTTCTCGCAATTTATATATGAAGGCAATGTACGTGTTGACCCAGCCCGCCTTGCTACAGCCGTCATAACGGGGATCGGATTTCTAGGCGCTGGCACGATTATATTTACAGGCAAATCCATTGCCGGTTTAACGACCGCCGCTTCGTTATGGGTAGTGGCTGCGATCGGCTTGGCTGTCGGCGCAGGCTTTTATTTTGCCGCTATTATTACGACACTGCTCGTCATCGTCAATCTGTTTGTGTTTAACAAGCTGGAGCAGCGCTATATGACCGGTGAAAAAATCCAGCTCCTAACCGTCGTGACAAACGGTTCTTCCCATTCACTCAATCAACTTCATGCCTACTTACAAAACAACGATATCACCGTGAAAAAGATGTCCCTACAGCATAAACATACCTTTTCGAATGACGATAACTATGAAGCAGGGCAGACAGAATGGCAGCTTATCATTGGCGTGCCGAAGTCGTTCTCTATTTTACCTGCGGCAGCAGAAATCGAACAAATTAAAGGGATTCGTTCCGTTACATTAGAGTGAAATCAGAATAAATAACAGACAATTGTCGAGTTCTAACCTAGACTTAAGTCGGTGAAGCCTTCCTAGACTCTGGAAGGTTTCTTTGTATTCGTCATCCCTATTACAATTAATGTAACAATAAAACGGGATGGACGTGAATACAATGTTATTTCAAAAGTCGGATGAATGGATTGTGCAAAGAGTGCTGGAAGGCGAGAAAGAAATGATGCGGATTTTGGTGGAAAGACACCGCCCCTTTGTGTTAACGTGTATTTGTCGGACGGTTAAAGATCGTCATTTAGCTGAGGACATTGTACAGGAAGTCTTCGTGAAGGCGTATCGCGCTTTGCATACGTATCGTGGGGATGCGAAATTTACGACGTGGTTGTATCGTTTAACGTGCAATCAAATGATAGATTCATTGCGCAAGCAACGTAGAGGCGGACGTCTGGAGCAGATTGAGTATAACCATACCGAATTATTAACAGACGGCTGGAGCAATGAGCCAGAAGAGTATGTGGTGAAACAAGAACATTGCGAAGAGGTTAGACGTACGCTCAAGCAGCTTCCTGATAAATATCGGTCGGTGATGGAGCTTTATCATATGCGTCAACAGTCATATGCTGAAATAGCAGAGAAACTTCACATGCCTGTTCGAACGGTAGAGACACGGCTATATCGCGCTAAGATGCTTTTCAAAAATGCATGGACACAAGCTCAGACCTTAAAAGCTGGAATAACCTAATTCTAATAAATGATTAGCTAGGAGAATTAGACGATGAGCAATCAAAAAGGTAAGACAAGTGAAGAATCATTTATACGTGAAAGAATGGAGCGAATCGAACGCATGCAGCCCATTTCCCAGATGCAATCTTTTAATTCTTCTACGCCTCCACGCAAGAGTAAATTTGTAGCTGTACTGCTCTCACTCTTTTTTCCGGGACTCGGACATTTTTATTTGCGTCTGATGCAGCGCGGATTATTGATTATGATGTTTTTAATGCTCGACATCGTTGCCATCGTATACTTTACGACGAAAGATGTTGCGACGAATGTCCCGCTCATTGTTCTGCTGTCGCTCATGCTACCTGTCATTTACTTCTTTAATTTATTCGATGCCATGCAAAATACAGAAAAAGTGAATGAGCAAGCGATGTATGGTATTGCGTCCGAACCTACTAAACAAGGGCCGTGGTTTGGTGTTCTGTTTGTATCTTGTGGTGTCCTTATGTTGCTGCTTACGGTTGATCCGAGCTGGTTGGGCTGGTTCTTCACATACGGCGGTTCCTATGCTGGAGCAACTGTACTTATTGGTGGAGGCATATATTTGCTCTATAAGGAAACGAACAACAAGTCTTAATGTCAATTTAATAAGGGGGCTCAGAAGCTGCTATGGTTAAGGTTGGAAGAATAACAGCGTCGATCTTACTCATTGTGGTCGGTGGGATGTTATTAGCAGACCAACTGTTTGCAAGCCGTAGCCTCGCCTTAATTGCAAAATGGTGGCCAATCGGGCTTGTTATGTGGGGGCTTGAATGGTTATGGCAAAGTTGGTATTTAAAACGCTCCACACACGAGTGGAAACTGGATTGGAGCGGGATGGTTCTTGCTTTTGCCGCAGCTTTAGTCGTCATCACCGTTTCTCAACCACAACTATTTCGTGATTGGATAAAGGGAATTCAATTTGATTTCTCCATGATGAAGGTCATGTCAGAGGGTCCTGGATTGAAATTCGAACAACCTGCACAGACTTATAAGCTGACGGCACAGAGTAAACAAATTACGATAGCAAATGATAATGGCAAAGTGTTCGTTCGTTCAGCCGACGTTGATGAGCTTCAAGTTGACGCTACAGTGATCGTGACAGGATTGAAAAATGACGAAGCGCAGCAAGTAGCCAAACAATCTCGTATCGAAGTGAAAGAGAGCAAGGCAGGTCAATTGTCGGTTAGTACGAAAAGCGGGATGCCTGTGAGTGGCCGTCAACAAGCACGTATGGACGTTACCGTTATCATTCCTAACCATCTCGATTTACATGTAAATGTCGTGAACCGTAACGGTGATGTAGAAGTGCAACGAGTTCGAGGTGACGTTCAAGTGAAGACTCACAACGGTGACCTGCGCTTGCAGCATATCGGTGGGGAGTTGAATGCAGAAAGTCGGAATGGAGACATTGATATTAAGCAGGTAACACGCAGTGCGGTTGCGAACTCACAAAGTGGCAATATTACGATGAATAACGTAAGTGGGCATGCGACGGCTATTACTCAAAATGGCGAGATTCAGATTAATGAAGCAGATGCCAGTGTTAGGGCTGAGACATTAAACGGTGATATCATGATTGAGTCCAAACAAGTGAGAGGCAAATGGAATGCACAAAGTTTGGCAGGTGACGCTGTCATTCGGTTTCCAGAAGCTGCAAATGTTACCGTGAGTGCAACGAATCAATTTGGAGATATAACCTCGGATTTTTCAATGACAAGGACAAATGAAAAAGAGGGTACTATACTAGGTACAGGGGAATTCCCGATTCACATTGAGGTGAATGGTGACATACGGATATTAGCCTACTAGTGAAAAGCGCGCTATACGATATAAGGATTGACAAATTGAAAAGCTACCCCGTACAATGGACATAAGTATTATTTGTTAATAATCGTTATAATGTACGATATACCCGATATCAAAATATAATGAGCGGAAGGGCGGTGGAAAGATGAACACACGGGTACAGCATGCATTAGAACAATTGAAAACGTCCGGCGTACGCATCACACCGCAGCGTCATGCGATTTTAGCATTTTTGATGGATTCCATGACCCATCCGACAGCTGATGAAATATATAGATCGCTAGAACCTCAATTTCCGAGTATGAGCGTGGCAACTGTCTATAACAACTTGAAGATGTTTATAGAGGCTGGTCTTGTTAGAGAATTGACTTATGGGGACAGTTCCAGTCGATTTGATGCAGATGTGTCCGATCATTAT
Source organism: Paenibacillus sp. 481 (assembly GCF_021223605.1). NCBI lineage: Bacteria > Bacillati > Bacillota > Bacilli > Caryophanales > Paenibacillaceae > Paenibacillus > Paenibacillus sp. 481. Next base: position 1,534,161 of record NZ_CP075175.1, on the reverse strand, counting down.
CATGCGATATGTAATGATTGCGGAGAAATCGTTGATTTCTCGATGCTTGGCTTGATAGAGGTTGAGAAGACAGCAGCACACAGTACCGGATTCGTTATCACGGGTCATCGTATGGAAGTGTATGGTGTTTGTCCACAGTGTGCGGTTAAGGTGAAGCATTAGTCAATCCCGTACCATTTATCGTTAACATGTTCAAAGCGCGCAGCAGTTAGCTTGCGGGCTTTTTTTATTTGCCATTTGATCTAATGTTTAAGGTTTGTTAACGTGATAGTTAACTTTTATTCATGACAAGATTTTGGGAGGAGAACAGGTTGAGTAAAAGAAACACGCAAAAAAAGGGCTGTGGTGGATTTTTATTTATTATAGTAGGACTCCTTGTACTCGTATTAGGTGCTTGGAAGGTTTGGGAGCAGTGGGGACCTGCACCACAATATAAAGCGAATGAAATGGGAAGCGTAGATCAACCGTTGACGTGGAACGGACAATGGAGCGGTTATGGCTCGAAAGGAAAAGGGGACCAACTGCTTGTACCTATTGAGGCCGTTAAAAAAGGGATCACCACACGTGTTTTTGAGGAAGGTGATTCCCGACGTATTATTTTGACATCTAAAATGAATGTGGCTGTGCTTGAAGTAGGCGAGTCCAAAGGGAAATGGAACGGTCAGGACATCGATTGGGGAGTAGAGCCTGAGCGTGTGGATGGACAAGTATTTATTCCGATGACAGCACTTGAACGGTTGTATGGTGTACAGGCAGTTCAATACGAATCGACGGGCGGAGTTCAAGTTCGTTTTCCTGGGCAGACCATTCAGCTTGGGGTTATAAACGAACAGCAATCAACCGCTGACACAGTCACACTTTACGAACAGGCGGATAAACGTTCACCAGAAGTAAGCCAGCTTGCGTCAGGAACACCCATTACAATGTGGAAAGAACAAGCGGGATGGTTCTTAATAGAAGATAACGGTGGCCGACTAGGTTATATCGCTAGCGACTCTATTGAACAAAAAGGTTCAGAAACGGTTGAGAAACAGCCTGTGCCACCGAAGCCGAAGTTTGTCGAGGAAGGGCATTCTGTTAGTTTAGCGTGGGAAGCTGTTTATTCACGTAACCCAGACACGGATACCTTACCTAAGATGCCAGGCGTGAATGTGATTAGTCCAACGTGGTTTAGTTTGGCTGATGAGCAGGGGAACGTGAAGAGTAAAGCCGACTCCAAACTATTGGATTGGGCTCATCGCAATGGCAAGCAAGTCTGGGCATTGTTTAGTAACAGTTTTGATCCTGACTTAACGACCAAAGCTTTATCGACCTATGAGCGTCGGGAAACAACCATTAATCAGTTACTGGACTACGCCAAACAGTACCGTATTGATGGCATTAATATCGACTATGAAAATGTAAACGTAGAAGACCGCGATGTATTAACGCAATTCGTTCGCGAGATGACACCTCGACTTCATAGCGCGGGGCTAGTCGTATCCATTGATGTGACTGCTAAATCTGGTAGCTCACGCTGGTCTAAATTTTTGGACCGAGGACCGCTCGCAGAATCGGTTGACTTTATGATGGTCATGGCATACGACGAACATTGGGCAACGAGTCCAAAAGCGGGCTCAGTAGCCTCGTTGCCTTGGACCGAAACCGCCGTCACACGAATTATGAAAGAGGACGGCGTGCCTGCAAATAAACTTGTACTTGGGATGCCGCTTTATACACGAATTTGGACAGAGACAGAAAAGGATGGAGAACGTAAAGTATCTTCCAAAGCAGTGGGAATGCGTACGATACAAGAATTGCTTAGTAAACAACAGCTGAAGCCAACATTTGCGGAGCAAGAAGGTCAAAATTATGTGGAGTATAAGGAAAATGGCACACTCCAACGCATTTGGATTGAAGATGAGCGTTCCATTAAAGCGCGAATTGATTTGGCCAAACGGCTTGATTTAGCTGGTGTAGCTGCATGGGCACGTTCATTAGGTAATGCAGAGATTTGGGACATCATTCATTATTAATAGAACATAAACAACGAGCGGCCAATCCCATTCAAAGGATTGGCCGCTTTTCTTTCATTATTAATACTCTTTAAGGTAACTGAATCTTAGGATAACGTTGTTTGCTTGTTACTGTGGTTCGTGTCTAATTCATTTTCGTCTTCGAGCGGTGTAGTCGCTTTGTTTGGATCCAGTGTCAAAATCGTACGACAGAACATGCAACGATCCGTTTTACCTAGCATTTTCGTGTGGCGTTCGCATTCAGGACATTGTAGAACGACTGCGCTAGTAGACAACATGCCTGCCCAGAAGTAGACAGCCATACTAGCAAGCAAGCCTATCATACCGATTACTAGGCACACAGCTGCAACAGCTCTGCCTGCAACCTCCCAGATCAGTATTCCGCCAGTGCCCAAAATCATTAAGCCCATTCCGGACATAGTCAATACAAGTCCCCATAAACGAAATTCGTTTATTTTACTCGTTTTAAACAACCGTTGTTTCAAATTCATCTTTGACTCTCCTATTCGTCTTTTAAATGTTTTTTCATGCTTAGAAGGAAAGAGAGATAGTATGTAGAATTATAAACTATCATCGGTTGTTAAAGAAAGCCAAAATAAAGTGTGGGATTAAGATGGTGGAAAATCTGATGGATAGTCCGTTCTATCATGTAGTGCAATGTAGCAACGTGAGCGCGGTGCTTGTTTGGAATCGGCAAAAAGATAAACATACTGATTTATGTGAAACAGATTGGAGCAACTACGTATTAGTAGTAGAACGGGAGTTGACATCTTCGCCCGACCAATGCGGTTCAGTTTGGGATTCAATTTGTCAAATGGATGGGGAGACAAGCAGAGTTCGGTTTAACCGGATACGACCCGAGCGTATTATGGAATGGTGCTCGTCTTCGGATGCTCATCTTCTAAAGGACAGGGTAGATGGAGTTACAATATTGAAAGACACAGATGCTGTAAACGAAACTATCCAACAGCACTTTCATAAAGCGAAGCAGGAAGCTGCTTCCCTTGAACTATTGTCAGAATTCGCTTGTTGGCTACAAATGACTCGGCAGTCTAGACGTCTGCTACAGCAAGGAATGCCACTGGATGCTTATCACAAGTTAGAAGAGGCTTTTTGTTATTGGGCCAGAATCGTCGTACTTGAGCATGGTGAGAAACCAGAGCTTGCGATATGGCAGCAAGTAAAGTCACATCATTTAGGCATCTACAAAATGTATGAAGAACTATCATGTAGTACAGAAACGTTGGCGCAACGAGTAGAGTTAGCATTGCTAGCATGTGAGTTTTCACTTACATCCAAAGCTAAGCAATACTGTGAGCCGTTGTTAAGTTGGTTGCGTAACGAACAATTAGTCGTTTCATTAATAGACATTCAACAGCATTTCAACTATAAGAATCTACATGATAATCTTCCGGTGCTTCTGCATAAGCTTGTGAAAAGGGGTTATTTGCAGGAACGGCTTGTGGAGGCTGATGCGGATCGACTAAAATGCGGGCTCGTTCCCGTATACTCTTGGATTGATCAGGACGAAGCATAATTGGCCATGAAGAAGTAATCTATATATGAAACAATAAGAGTCGTTCCGACATAGGTGCGGCTCTTATGTATAGTTGAGCTTGTGGTTGTAAATAGTGTATAGAAGCAATGGAACAGTCGGTAGCGACATGTAATAAATTGTATGTATTAAAAGTGTTGACTCTTAATGAAATGGTGTGATATATTAATACTCGTTCTTCTGAAGAACACTTCTTCGAAAGAACAGCACAACTTAACGAAATAACCAGTACTGACAAGGAGTTAGAAAGTTAACTTCGAAGGTGCTGAAAAAAAGTTAAAAAAAGTGCTTGACGAAAAAGAACGAACATGATATATTAATTAAGTCGCCGCTGACACGGCGCTGAAATAAAGTAAGTGAGACGAGCAGTCGAACTTCTGAATTTCATAAAGAAGATTGTTCTTTGAAAACTGAACAACGAGCGAATCGTTTGAAATAAGAAATTCACTTAGTGAATTTCGTCAGCATTACAAATGAGCAAGTCAAACACTTTTATGGAGAGTTTGATCCTGGCTCAGGACGAACGCTGGCGGCGTGCCTAATACATGCAAGTCGAGCGGACTTGATGGAGTGCTTGCACTCCTGATGGTT